>JAVEDU010000102.1 GCA_030840805.1 Actinomycetota bacterium | reverse complement strand
TTCCTCCCGGGCATCCAGCCCGGCCAACGCTACGGCTTCCGCGTGCACGGCCCCTACGACCCCGCGCAGGGCCTGCGCTGCAACCCGAACAAGCTGCTGCTCGACCCCTACGCGAAGGCGGTCGACGGCCAGATCGACTGGGACCCGTCGGTCTTCGGCTACGACTTCGAGTCCAAGGAGCGCAACGACGAGGACTCCGCGCCGCACATGCCGAAGTCCGTCGTCGTCAACCCGTACTTCGACTGGGGCGTCGACCGCCCGCCGAAGACGCCCTACAACAAGACGGTCATCTACGAGGCCCACGTCAAGGGCCTGACGATGACGCACCCCGACGTCCCGGAGGAGCTGCGCGGCACCTACGCCGCCATCGCGCACCCCGCGGTGATCTCCTACCTCCAGGACCTCGGCGTCACCGCCGTCGAGCTCATGCCGGTGCACCAGTTCGTTCAGGACGACACCCTCCAGCAGAAGGGCCTGCGCAACTACTGGGGCTACAACACGATCGGCTTCTTCGCGCCGCACAACGAGTACGCGCAGGACACCGACGGCCAGCAGGTGCAGGAGTTCAAGGGCATGGTCCGTGCCCTGCACGAGGCGGGCATCGAGGTCATCCTCGACGTCGTCTACAACCACACCGGTGAGGGCAACCACCTCGGCCCCACGCTGTCGTTCCGCGGCATCGACAACGCCGCGTACTACCGACTGGTGGACGACGACAAGCAGTACTACATGGACTACACGGGCACCGGGAACTCCCTCAACGCCCGCCATCCGCACACCCTCCAGCTCATCATGGACTCGCTGCGGTACTGGGTGACCGAGATGCACGTCGACGGTTTCCGCTTCGACCTCGCGTCCACCCTGGCCCGTGAGCTGCACGACGTGGACCGGCTGAGCGCGTTCTTCGACCTCGTCCAGCAGGACCCGGTGGTCAGCCAGGTCAAGCTGATCGCCGAGCCCTGGGACGTCGGCGAGGGCGGTTACCAGGTCGGCAACTTTCCTCCACTGTGGACAGAATGGAACGGCAAGTACCGCGACACGATCCGCGACTTCTGGCGCGGTGAGCCGGCGACGCTCGGCGAGTTCGCCTCCCGGCTCACCGGCTCCTCGGACCTGTACGAGCACTCGAGCCGCCGCCCGGTGGCCAGCATCAACTTCGTCACGGCGCACGACGGCTTCACCCTCAACGACCTGGTGTCGTACAACGAGAAGCACAACGACGCCAACGGCGAGAGCGGGATGGACGGCGAGAGCCACAACCGCTCCTGGAACGGCGGCGCGGAGGGCGAGACCGACGACCCCGAGATCCTGGGTCTGCGGGCCCGCCAGCGGCGCAACTTCCTGGCCACGCTGCTGCTGAGCCAGGGCGTGCCGATGATCGCGCACGGCGACGAGCTGGGCCGTTCCCAGGGTGGCAACAACAACGTCTACTGCCAGGACAACGAGATCGCCTGGATGGACTGGACACTCGCCGACGAGAACGCCGATCTCGTCGAGTTCACCTCCCGGGTGATCCGGCTGCGCCGTGAGCACCCGGTGTTCCGGCGGCGCCGCTTCTTCGAGGGCCAGCCGATCCGGGAGGGCGAGGAGCTGCGGGACATCGCCTGGTTCACGCCCGGCGGCAAGGAGATGAGCCGGGCGGACTGGGACGCGGGCTTCGGGAAGTCGCTGGCGGTGTTCCTCAACGGCGAGCAGATCGCCGAGCGCGGACTGCGCGGCGAGCAGGTCACCGACGACTCGTTCCTGGTGTGCTTCAACGCGCACGACGGCGAGCTGGAGTTCGTCACGCCGGATGGCGAGTACGCGAAGTCGTGGGTGATCGAGCTCGACACCGAGACCCCGACCGGCGCGTCCCAGTACGAGGACGGCGAGGTCGCCGGCGGTACGGCCGTCAGGGTGGCCCCGCGGTCGGTCGTCGTGCTGCGCCGACGCACCTGAGCCGGGAGGAACCCCGCATGCCGCCCGCCACGCCCCGCCCCGTGCTGTCCACGTACCGCCTCCAGGTCCACTCCGGCTTCGACCTGCATGCCGCCGCGGCCGTCACCGACTACCTCGACGAGCTCGGGGTGGACCACGTCTACACGTCCCCGCTGCTGCAGGCGATGCCCGGCTCGACCCACGGCTACGACGTCGCCGACACCACCCGCGTGTCGGCGGACCTCGGAGGCGAGGAGGGCCGCCGCGTCCTCGCCGCGGCGGCCCGGGAGGCCGGCCTCGGCACCGTGGTCGACATCGTGCCGAACCACATGGGGGTCGCGGTCCCGGCCGCCAACCCGTGGTGGTGGGACGTGCTGCGGAACGGCTACGGGTCGCGGTACGCCGAGTACTTCGACCTCGACCGGTCGGCGGACCGCATCGTGCTGCCGGTGCTGGGCGATGCGGACGACGAGCTCGACCACCTGTGGGTGGACGGGGAGACGCTGGCGTACTTCGACCACCGTTTCCCGATCGCCCCCGGCACCGAGGGCGGCACGCCCCAGGAGGTCCACGACCGGCAGCACTACGAGCTCGTCTCCTGGCGGTCGGGCCGGCTGGGCTACCGCCGCTTCTTCACGGTCACCGACCTCGCCGGGCTCCGGCAGGAGGACCTGGCGGTGTTCGCCGCCACCCATCGCGAGGTGCTGCGCTGGGTCCGCGACGGCGATGTGGACGGGCTCCGGATCGACCACCCGGACGGGATGGCCGACCCGGGGACGTACCTGCGGCGGCTCGCCGCGGAGGCCGGCGGCGCCTGGATCGTCGTGGAGAAGATCCTCGCCGCCGACGAGGAGCTCGACCACGAGCTGCCGGTCGCCGGGACGACCGGGTACGACGCGCTCCGCGAGGTCGGCGGGGTGTTCGTCGACCCGGCCGGCGAGCAGCCGCTGACGACCCTGCACGCCGAGGTGACCCGGCAGGCCGCCGACGCGGACACGCTCGCGGGCGCCGAGCGCGACTCCAAGCGGCACGTGGCCCTGACCGGCCTGCGGCCCGAGCTGGAGCGGATCGCC
Source organism: Actinomycetota bacterium (assembly GCA_030840805.1). Classification (GTDB taxonomy): domain Bacteria; phylum Actinomycetota; class Actinomycetes; order Mycobacteriales; family HKI-0501; genus JAVEDU01. Next base: position 54,842 of record JAVEDU010000102.1, on the reverse strand, counting down.
GCGCTGGTGCCGGACACCACGGTCGAGGCGCTGGCCGAGCTGATCGCGGGGCTGCCGGTGTACCGCGCCGACTTCCCGCACCTGGCCGGCGTGCTGCGCGCCGCGGTCGGGGCGGCCGTACGGCGGCGGCCCGACCTGGAGGCGCCCCTCGGTGCCGTGGCCGACGCCCTCGTCGCCGGCGGCGAGGCCGCGACGCGGTTCCACCAGACCTGCGGCGCGGTGACCGCCAAGGGCATCGAGGACCGGCTGTTCTACCGCACCGCCCGCCTAATCGCGCTGAACGAGGTCGGCGGCGACCTGACCCGGTTCGGGGTGTCCCCCGCCGAGTTCCACCTCGCCGCGGCCCGCCGCGCCGCGCGGTGGCCCGCGGCGATGACCACCCTGTCCACCCACGACACCAAGCGGGGCGAGGACGTCCGCGCCCGGCTCTCGGTGCTCGCGGAGGTGCCCGAGCGCTGGGCCGCCGCCGTGCGCGAGTGGCACGCCGCGGCGCCCCCGCCCGAGCCGGTCACCGGGTACCTGTTCTGGCAGACCTTCGTCGGGGTCTGGCCCGTCGACGGCGAGCCGGTACCGGTCGAGCGCCTGCACGCGTACGCCGAGAAGGCCGCCCGCGAGGCCGGGATCGCGACCACGTGGGAGAACCCCGACGCCGGTCACGAGAAGGCGCTGCACGCGTGGATCGACACCGTGTGCACCGGAGCGGTGGGCCGCTCCATCGGCGAGTTCGTGGCCGAGCTCGCCGGGCCGGGCTGGTCGAATGCCCTGGGCCAGAAGCTGCTCCAGCTGACGATGCCCGGCGTGCCCGACGTGTACCAGGGCACCGAGCTGTGGGACGACTCGCTGGTCGACCCGGACAATCGGCGGCCGGTCGACTACGACGTGCGCCGGGAGCTGCTCGCCGAGCTGGACTCGGAGCTGGCCACCGTGCCCGCCGTCGACGCGACGGGCGCGGCGAAGTTGCTGGTGACCTCGCGGGCGCTGCGCCTGCGCCGGGAGCGGCCCGCCGTGTTCGCGGGCCCGTACCACCCGCTCGACACCGGCGACCGGCATCTCGTCGGCTTCCTCCGCGGGGCGTACGGCACCCCGGCGGACGCGACGGTCGCGGTCCTCGCCACCCGGCTGCCCGCGACCCTCGCCGGCGCCGGCTGGGGCGACCGGACCGTGACGCTGCCCCCCGGCCGATGGACCGACCGGCTGACCGGGCGGGACCACGTCGGGTCCCCGCGCGTCGTGGACGTGCTCGCCGACCTGCCCGTCGCCCTGCTCGTCCGGGCCGACGGATGATCGCCGTCTGGGCGCCGGACGCGTCCCGGGTCCGTGTCGTCTCCGGCGGCGCCGAGCAGGAGATGACGCCCGGCGCGGACGGCTGGTGGAGCGCCGAGCTGCCACCGGACGCCGACTACGCCTACCTGCTGGACGACGCCGACGCGCCCGTGCCGGATCCACGCTCGTTCTGGCAGCCGGACGGCGTGCACGGCCCGAGCCGCCGGTACGACCACGACCGGTTCGAGTGGACGGACGCGGCTTGGACCGGGCGCGCGCTCCCCGGTGCGCTCGTCTACGAGCTGCACGTCGGGACGTTCACACCGGGCGGCACCTTCGACGCGGCGATCGAGCGGCTGGACCACCTCGTCGAGCTCGGGGTGGACCTCGTCGAGCTGATGCCCGTCAACGCCTTCGACGGGACGCGGGGCTGGGGGTACGACGGTGTGCTCTGGTACGCGGTCCACGAGCCGTACGGCGGTCCGGACGGGCTGAAGCGGTTCGTCGACGCGTGCCACGTCCGTGGGCTGGGCGTGCTGCTGGACGTGGTCTACAACCACCTCGGCCCGTCCGGCGCGTATCTCGGCCGGTTCGGGCCGTACTTCTCCGAGCACCACCGGACCCCGTGGGGGCCGGGGCTGAACCTCGACGGCCCGCACTCGGACACCGTGCGCCGGTATGTCCTGGACAACGCGCTGGGGTGGCTGCGCGACTTCCACCTCGACGGCCTCCGGCTCGACGCCGTGCACGCGCTCGCCGACGACCGCGCCACGCACCTGCTGGAGGAGCTGGCGGCCGAGGTCGACGTGCTGGAGGCGCACGTGCGCCGGCCGCTGACCCTCATCGCCGAGAGCGACCGGAACGACGCCCGGCTCGTCACCCCGCGAGAGGCGGGCGGCCACGGCCTCGACGCGCAGTGGGCCGACGACGTGCACCACGCCCTGCACACGGCGGTCACCGGCGAGCGGCAGGGCTACTACGCCGACTTCGGCTCGCTCGCCACGCTGGCGTCCACCTTGGAGCACCCGTTCTTCCACGCGGGTACGTGGTCGAGCTTCCGCGGGCGAGTGCACGGCCGGCCGGTCGACACGAGCCGCATCCCGGGTCACCGCTTCGTCGTGTACACCTCCGACCACGACCAGGTCGGCAACCGCGCCACCGGCGACCGGCCGTCGCAGGGCCAGCCGCGCGGCCTGCTCGCGGTGGCGGCCGCGCTGGTCCTCACCTCGCCGTACACGCCGATGCTGTTCATGGGCGAGGAGTGGGGCGCGTCGACGCCGTGGCAGTTCTTCACCTCGTTCGACGACCCGGAGCTGGCCGAGGCGGTCCGCAGCGGGCGCCGAGGAGAGTTCGCCCAGCACGGGTGGGACGCGGCGGACGTGCCCGACCCGCAGGACCCGGCCACCCGGGAGCGGTCGGTGCTGGACTGGTCCGAGCCCGGCCGGGACGATCACGCGTGGCTGCTGGACCTCTACCGGCGGCTGATCGCGCTGCGGCGTGCGCGCAGCGAGCTGACCGACCCGCGGCTGGACCGGGTCGAGGTGACCTACGACGAGGACGAGCGGTGGCTCGTCGTGCACCGCGGCGACCTGCGGGTCGTCACGAACCAGGGGACCTCCCCGCGCCGCGTGACGCTGGACCGCGACATCGCCGAGGTCCTGCTGGCGAGCGCCGACACCTGGGTCGAGGGACCCGAGGTCGCGCTGGACGGGCAGTCGTTCGCGGTGGTGAGCACCTCCGGCTGACCCAGCCGTCCGCGTTGAACATGGAGTTTGCCACTGACACGCCGGCGTGTCGGGCTGCAAAGTCCATGATCGACGCGGGGGTAGGTCAGCGGCCGCGGGCGAGGGCGACCAGCCGGGAGATCGCCCGGTTGTACTTCTTCCGGTACCCACCGGCCAGCAGTTCCGGCGCGAAGACCTCGTCCAGCGGTACGCCGGACGTGGTGACCGGGACGGACCGGTCGTAGAGCCGGTCGGCGAACACGACCACCCGCAGCGCGATGTCCTGGTCGGTCACCGTCCCGATGCCGGTGAGGTGCACCGCGGTCACGCCGTCGAGCAGCGCGCCGTACCGGGACGGGTGCAGCGACGCGAGGTGGCCCAGCAGCGTGTCCCAGCTGTCCAGGGTGGCACCGGCCACACCCGCCGCGGCGGCCGTCACGTCGGCGTCGGTGACCGGCGGCGGCGCGGCGGGCAGGCCGCGGTGCCGGTAGTCGGGCCCGTCGACGCGCACGGTCGTGAAGTGCGACGACAGCCCCTGGATCTCCCGGAGGAAGTCCCGGGCGTCGAACCGGCCCTCACCCAGGCTGCCCGGCTGGGTGTTCGACGTCGCGGCGACCCGGACGCCGTGGCCGACCAGCCGCTCCAGCAGTGAGGACACCAGCACGGTGTCGCCGGGGTCGTCCAGCTCGAACTCGTCGATGCACAGCAGCCGGTGCCCGGACAGCGCCCCGACCGTTCCGGCGAAGCCCAGCGCCCCGACGAGGTGGGTCAGCTCGACGAACGTCCCGTACGCCTTCGGCCCCGGGGCGGCGTGCCACACCGAGGCCAGCAGGTGCGTCTTGCCGACGCCGAAGCCGCCGTCGAGGTACAGCCCGGTGGGCCCCTCCGGCGCGCGCCGCCGCCGGAACAGCCCCCGACCGGACGGAGCGCCGAGGGACTCCGCGAAGTGCTCGGTCGCGACGACCGCCGCCGCCTGGGTCGGCTCGGCGGGGTCGGGGACGTAGGTGGCGAACCGCACGTCGGCGAAGCGGGGCGGCGGGACGAGGTCGGCGACGAGCCGGTCCGCGGGGACCTGCGGGCGGCGGTCGATCAGGCGATCCGGCTCGGTGGACCGTGGCGAGGTGGTGGGCTGTTCCGATGCGCTGGGCACGGGCTGGGACGGCACGCGTCCACCCTAGGTGGGCACCGGTCCGGCGCCGATGGTGGGATGGCCCGCATGCGCCTGCTGCTCCCCCACCCGGCCGACCTGTCCGCCGACGATCTCGTCACGCTGTACGCGCCGCCGGACCGGACCACGCCGCGGGTGCGGGTGAACTTCGTGGCCAGCCTCGACGGGGCCGTCACGGTCGACGGGTTCTCCGAGGGGCTGTCCGGCCCGGCGGACAAGCAGATCTTCGGCATCCTCCGCGGCTGGTGCGACGCGCTGCTGGTCGGCGCCGGCACCCTCCGACACGAGGGGTACGGCCCGGTCCGGCTGGACGCCGCACGCCGGGAACGCCGCCGGGACGCCGGGCTGCCGGAGGTACCGGTGCTCGCGGTGGTGAGCGGCCGCCTCGACCTCTCCCCCGGCCATCCCGCGCTGGCGGAGGCTCCCGTCCGGCCGATCGTGCTCACCCACGCCGCGTCGCCGGCCGACCGGCGCGAGGCGCTCGCCGCCGTCGCGGACGTGCTGGTCTGCGGCGAGACCGAGGTCGACCTCGGGGCGGCCCTCGACGCGCTGGCCGAGCGGGGGCTGACCCAGGTCCTGAGCGAGGGCGGGCCGTACGTCCTCGGCGGGCTCCAGGCGGCGGACCGGGTGGACGAGCTCTGCCTCACCGTGGCGCCGCTGCTCGCCGGCCCCGGGGCCGGCCGGATCACCGCCGGGGCCCCCACCGCGGCCCACCGGATGGACCTCGCGCACGCCGTCGAGGCCGAGGGCGAGCTGTTCCTCCGCTACGTGCGGCGCTGACGGCGCGCGACGGTCGCCACCCACAGCACCAGCGGCACCTGGAACGGAACCCGCAACCACGCGACAGTGCGGTACCACCCCGCGCCGCCGCCCGAGTCCAGCGCCATCTGGACGTTCGCGGGGAACACGGCGACGAGGAGGGCCACCGTCGCCCACCCGCCGATCCGCCGCGTCCGGGGCATCGCGACCAGGACGGCGCAGGCGAGCTCCGCCACGCCGGACAGCGCCACGAGCGCCCCGGGGGCGGGCAGGGCCCGGGGCACGATCCGGACGTACGGCTCCGGGGCGACGAGGTGCGTCACGCCGGCCGCGGCGAGCAGACCGGCGAGCAGCCACGGTGACGAGCGGGACCGGCGGCGAGTCGACACGACGGCCATCTTCCGCCGATGAGCCCGCGGCGTGCCGGGCGATGTCAGGATGGTGGCCATGCGTCTCCCGGTCATGCCTCCCGTCGAGCCCATGCTGGCCAAGTCGGCGGACTCCGTGCCCACCGCCGACGGCCTGCGCTACGAGCCGAAGTTCGACGGCTTCCGCTGCATCGTGTTCCGCGACGGCGACGAGATCGAGCTGGGCAGCCGGACCGGCAAGCCGCTCAACCGGTACTTCCCGGAGGTGGTCGAGGCCCTGCGCGCCGCGCTGCCGGAGCGCTGCGTCGTGGACGGCGAGATCATCCTCGTCCGCCCCGGCGGGCGCGTCCCGGCGACCACCGGTGACGACGCGCCGGGCCCGATGGACCGGCTCGACTTCGACGCGCTGTCGAACCGGCTGCACCCCGCGGCCTCCCGGGTGCGGAAGCTGGCCGAGGAGACGCCCGCGGCGTTCGTCGCGTTCGACCTCCTCGCGCTCGGGGACGATGCCCTGCTGGCCGAGCCGTACCGGCGACGCCGGGAACTGCTCGAGGGCGTGCTCGCCGACGCCGCCCCGCCCGTGCACCTCACCCCGGTCACCACGGACCCGGAGACGGCGTTGCGGTGGTTCGACGTGTTCGAGGGCGCCGGGCTCGACGGGCTCGTCTGCAAGCCCGGCGACAGCCCGTACGCGCCGGGGAAGCGCCTGATGACCAAGGTCAAGCACGGGCGCACCGCGGACGTCGTGGTGGCCGGGTTCCGTTGGCACAAGTCCGGGCCGGTCGTCGGCTCGCTGCTGCTCGGCCTGTACGACGACGAGGGGCGCCTCCAGCACATCGGCGTCTCGGCGTCGTTCACCGCGACGCGGCGGGCCCAGCTCGTCGAGGAGCTGGCGCCGTACCGCGAGAACGCCCTCGACGGCCACCCGTGGGCGTCCTGGGCCAGCCCCGACGCCGACGACCCGGAACGGATGCCCGGCGGCCCCTCCCGCTGGAGCGGCGGCAAGGACCTGTCCTGGATCCCGCTACGGCCCGAGCTCGTCGCCGAGGTGGCGTACGACCACATGGAGGGGCTCGACGGCCCGGCCCCCCGGTTCCGGCACACCGCCCGGATGCAGCGGTGGCGGCCGGACCGTGACGCGGCCTCCTGCACGTACGCGCAGCTCGAGGTCCCGGTCCGGTTCGACCTCGGCTCGGTCCTCGCGGGACAGTCCCCGGTCTAGTTCCCTACGCTCCCACCATGCCCCGGACCTCGCGCCTCCTCGCCGCGGTGCTGGCCGCCGCCGCGCTCGCCGCCTGCTCGGTGTCCCCGGTCGAGGGGACGTTCGCCGACGGGCCCGCCGCGACGCCGTCGGGTTCCACCGCGACCGGGCAGGCGCGGTGGGAGCCCTGCGCCGACGTGGTCGAGGAGATCACCGGCGGCCGCGGCAACACCAGGTTCCGCTACTCCTGCGCGACCGTGCGGGTACCGCAGGACTGGGCACAGCCGGAGCGCGGCACGTTCGACCTCGCGCTGCTCCGCGCCCGGGCCACAGACCAGGACCGCCGGGTCGGCTCGATGCTCGTGAACCCCGGCGGTCCCGGCGCGTCCGGTGTCGAGTTGGCGGTGTACCTGACCTACGGGCTGCCGGCCGAGGTGACGCGCCGCGTCGACATCGTCGGGTTCGACCCGCGCGGGGTGGGGCGGTCCACCGAGGTCGCGTGCATCCCGGATCGCACCAAGGACGCCCTCGCGGCGGCCGACCCCGACCCGGTCGGCTCGGCGGAGTTCCGCGCGCAGGTGGGCCTCTGGAGGGGCGCCGCCGACGGGTGCGGACGCAGGTACGGTGCCCGGCTGGGACTGTTCAACACCGAGCAGACCGCCCGTGACCTCGACGCCCTGCGGGCCGCGGTCGGCGACCCCAAGACCACCTACCTCGGCTACTCCTACGGCACGCTCCTCGGCGCCGTGTACGCGCGGCTGTTCCCGCGGCGTATCCGCGCGCTCGTCCTCGACGGCGCGGTCGACCCGACGGCCGGGCCGGTCGAGTCCAGCCGGGGCCAGGCCGCCGGGTTCGAGCGGGCGTTCGACGACTTCGCGGCGGCCTGCCGGCAGCGCGGCTCCGCGTGCCCGATCGGCCCCGACGCCAGGGCGGCGGTGAACCGGGTCCTCGCCGCGGTGCGGGCCCGGCCCCCGCGCGGGAGCGACGGGCGCGCCGTCACCACCGGGTACGTGATGACCGCGATCGTCTCCTCGCTGTACTCGCAATCGCAGTGGACGGCGCTGGGCCGGGCGATCGCGGACGTCGAGAACGGAGACGGGGACCACGTCCTCGCCCTTGCCGACGAGTACAACCAGCGGCGCAAGGACGGTACGTACGGCAACCTCATCGACGCCAACACCGCGATCACCTGCGCCGACGAGGCGACGCCGCCGACCGTCTCCGAGGTACGCCGGCTCCAGGGCGAGTGGCGGACGCGGTACCCGCTGTTCGGGGCGCCGCTGGCCACCTCGCTGCTGACCTGCGCGGTGTGGCCGTCCACTCGCGACCCGTACCCGACCGGTCCCGCCCGGGGCGCCCCGCCGATTCTCGTGGTGGGCACCACCGGCGACCCCGCCACGCCGTACGAGAACACCCCGAAGCTCGCGTCCATGCTCGGCACCGGGATCGTGCTGACCTGGCAGGGCGAGGGGCACACCGCGTACCCGCAGACCGCGTGCGTGAGCCGGGCGGTCGACGCGTACCTGCTGGAGCTGAAGGTTCCGGCCGCCGGGCTGAGCTGCCCGGCCCGCTGAGCTGTCCGGTGTGGACGGTTCGGCCGTCCGGCACGCGACAGGTCCCGTGCGGGGCGGTGGCCGGCGGGCTTGGGTGCGCGGTGACGCCGGGGAGGCCCCCCGTGGGACACGGGATGTAGCGCTGGCCGGCAGGAGTCGCATTGACGGCAGCAGCGACCGGGGTGGCCGCGGCGGCCCCCGTCACCCACCGCACCGGCCCCGGAGATCTGGCTGCGCGAGTCCTCCGGCGGAGCCGGTTCCTGACGACGGGCAGCCCCGCGGTCTTCACCCCCGGCCGGACCGGCGTACTCGTCCGGCGGCGGGTGGCGAACCCGGAGTACCCGGAGATCAAGCACAGCGAGCTCTTCGTGTACCGCCTCTCGGACGGCCGCACCACGCCCCTCCTCTCGCCCGGAGGGTCCGATGTAGACGGACGACTCCGGTACTCCCCCGACGGCAGGAGCATCTGGATGCTCGTCCAGGTCTGGGGCGAGCCCTCGTTCGAGCTGATGCAGTACGGGCTCGCCGAGGACCGGATCCTCCGGACGACCGGAACGCTCGGCGGTGAGTACGGATGCTCGGACTTCGAGCTGCTCCCGAGCGGCACCCGCGTCGTGCTGACGTGCGGGCCGCGCCAGGTGTGGACGGTCCGGCTGGACACCGGCGCCGTCACGCGCCGGACGACCGTGGTCCCGGCCAACGCGGGCGTCGACTCGGTCAGGGGGCGGCTGAGCGCCGGCACCCTGCTCGTGTCGGGCTACACCCGCTCGTCCTCCGGCGCGCGCACGTCCTGGCTCGGGGCGCTGGACCTGCGCACGTTCACGATGCGGTGGCTCCCCGGTTCCTCCGGTTCCGGGCGGGGCGTCACCGAGTACTGACCCCGTGAGGTGCCGGACGTTCGGGAGCGGGGTCACCGCGCACCGACCCGCGGCGCTGTCCGGGTGCCGACGCCGGCATTGCGTCCCGGTCCGGCGGACAGTCCACTGTGGTCGTGCCTCGGCACCGTCGCCGAGGTACGACCCTGGGAGGGGCCAGCCCTACGGTCGGCACTCCTGCGTCCGATGGCAGCTCGCCAGGGCACCGCAGCCCTTCTCCACGATCCCACCGGGCGGCGGCGGAGGGAGCCAGCCGCGATGACCCACCGGACCGGCGCGTCCCGGCTCATGTCGCCGCGCGACGTCGCGGCCGTGTTCCACGGTGGCGCCGAGACCCCGCTGAGACGCCCGGGCCGACGGCGCGCCGGTACTTCCCCCGGCCAGACCCGTCGCCGGCCCGGGCCCCCCCCACGGGAGGACGCGAGTCGGGATGGGCGAGCACGACCACGAGGCCGTGACCCTGCGGCTGCGGGCCCAGGTCGGCGCCGCCGAAGCGCTCGCCGCCACCTGGGAACGGCCGGGACGCTGCCGGACGGCCGGCGCTGCGCCGGGGACGTGGCGCAGGCCGCCGCCGAGGTACGGCGGGCCCTCGACGCGGCACGCCGGGGCACCTGACGTCGTCGTGACGCCGGGGTCAGGTCTTCTTCGCGCGGGACGGCTGCACCCGGGCCGGCTCGCCCGGCATCTTCGGGTAGTTCGGCGGGTACGGCAGGTCCCCCTCGGAATCCCGCTCGTACCACTCCAGCAGCGGCGTGAGGTCGTGCGCGACGTCGTCGATCCCGGCCCGGAGGTCGCCCACCGCGGCGAACCGCGCGGGCATGGTCCGGATCGTGAAGTCGCCCGTCTCGGCGTCCGGCAGCTCGTCCCAGGTGACCGGCGCGGAGACGGTGGCGTCCGGCCGGGCGCGGAGGCTGTACGCGCTGGCGATCGTCCGATCCCGGGCGTTCTGGTTGTAGTCGACGAAGACCTTCTCGCCGCGCTCCTCCTTCCACCACTTGGTGGTGACCGCGTCGGGCGCCCGGCGCTCGATCTCCCTCGCCAGTGCGATCGCGGCATGGCGTACCTCGGTGAACGTCCACCGCGGCTCGATCCGCAGGTCGATGTGGACACCGCGGTTGCCGCTCGTCTTCGGGAAGCCGGTGAACCCGAGCTCGGCCAGCAGCGGCCGGACCACCTCGACCGCGATGCGGCGCGCGTCGCCGTAGTCCGTGCCGGGCTGCGGGTCGAGGTCGATCCGCAGCTCGTCGGGGTGGTCGGTGTCGGCGCACCGGGCGTGCCAGGGATGGAAGGTGACGGTTCCCAGGTTCGAGCAGAACGCGACGTCGGCCAGCGTCGTGACCCGCAGGGCGTCCGCGTGCCGCCCGGACGGGAACTCCACCCGGCAGGTCTGCAGCCAGTCGGGCGCGTACTTGGGGATCCGCTTCTGGTAGATCTCCTCGCCCTCGACCCCGTCCGGGAACCGCTGGAGGTACGTGGGCCGGTCCCGCAGCGCACGGACGATTCCGTCCCCCACGGAGAGGTAGTACTCGACCAGCGTGCGTTTCGTGCCGTCGGCGCCCAGCGCCGGGAAGTACAGCTTGTCGGGGTTGGTGAGCTTGACGATCTTGTCGTCGATCTCCAGTTCCTCCGCAGGTGCTGCCATGCGCGCAGGTTACGCGGCGCGCCCCCGCCTCACACGCCGACTTACCGGGATGTTCATCCGAAAGGCGGACACCCCTGATAGGCATGAGGGACCCGACCGAGGAGCCCTCCCCGTGCCCCGACTCCACCTCCGCCGGCGAGCGGCGATCCTGCTCGCCGGCGTGCTCACCGCCGCGGGCCTGGCGGCCGCGCCCGCGTACGCCACCTCGCCCGACGTCCTGCTGTCCGAGGTGTACGGCGGTGGCGGCAACTCCGGCGCCCCGTACCGCAACGACTTCGTCGAGCTCGTCAACCTCGGCTCCGCCCCGGTCGGCCTCGACGGCTGGAGCGTCCAGTACGCCTCCGCCACCGGCACGAGCTGGCAGGTCACGCCGCTGCGCGGCACGATCGCGCCCGGCGCGCACCTGCTCGTCCAGGAGGGCGCGGGCGGCAACGCCACCGCGCCCCCGCTCCCCGCCCCGGACGTCACGGGCACGATCGCGATGAGCGGCACGTCCGGCAAGGTCGCCCTCGTCGCCTCGGTGACCGCGCTCGACTGCGCCGCGGCCGGCACGCCCTGCCGGGCCGCGCCGGGCGTGCGGGACTTCGTCGGGTACGGCACGGCGAACGAGGCCGAGACCGCGGCCACCCCCGCGCTGTCCAACACCACCTCGGCGTCCCGCCGGGGGGCGCCCGACACCGACGACAACGCCGCCGACTTCACCGTCGGCGCGCCCGCCCCGGAGTACTCCGGTGGCGGGACCCCGCCGCCGCCCCCGCCGAGCGTGACGCCGGCCCGGATCCACGAGATCCAGGGAGCTGCACACCGCTCCCCCCTGGCCGGGAGGAAGGTCGCCACCTCGGGCGTCGTCACCGCCGTCGGACCGCGGGGCTTCTGGCTCCAGGACCCGGCACCGGACGACGACCCGGCGACCAGCGAGGGCGTGTACGTGTTCGCGAACGGCCGGCCCACGGTGTCCCGCGGTGACGCGGTCGGCGTCACGGCGACCGTGCTCGAATACCGGCCATCCGACCCCAACCTGAGCCTCACCGAGCTGTCCGCCCCGCGCGTCACCAGCACGGCGACCGGTGCCGCGGTGCCGGCACCGGTGCTGGTGGGCCCCGGCGGCCGGGTGGCGCCCACCCCGGTGCGCACCGACGCCCCCGGCGACGTCGAGACCTCGCCCGTGTTCGACCCCACCGCGAACGCCCTCGACTTCTACGAGTCGCTGGAGGGCATGCAGGTCCGGGTGCGGGACTCGGTGGCGAGCGGCCCGACCAGCTCCTTCGGTGAGCTGCCGGTCCTGCCGGGCGGCGCCGGGTCACCGCGGACGGTGCGCGGCGGCGTCCTGTACTCGTACGCGGACTCGAACCCCGAGCGGGTGTTCCTCGACGACGTGCTCGCTCCGGTGCCGACCGCGACGGTCGGCGACCGGCTCCCGGGGAACGTCGACGGCGTGCTCGACTACAGCTTCGGCAACTACAAGCTGGAGGCGCTCGCGACCCCGGCCGTCACCGGCCGCCCCCTGCCCCGCGAGGTCACCCGCACCCCGCGGGGGTCGGAGCTCGCGGTCGCCACGTTCAACGTCGAGAACCTGTCGCCGCTCGACGACCAGGTGAAGTACGACCGGCTCGCCGCCGCGCTCGTCCGCAACCTCGCCGCCCCGGACATCGTCGCCGTCGAGGAGATCCAGGACGACACCGGCGCGGTGAACGACGGCACCGTCACCGCCCGGCAGACGTACGCGCGGCTGGTCGCCGCCATCGCCGCGGCGGGCGGCCCGCGGTACGACCACCGGCAGATCGACCCGGTGGACGGCGCCGACGGCGGCCAGCCGGGCGGCAACATCCGGGTCGGCTTCCTGTTCCGGACCGACCGCGGCCTGCGGTTCACCGACCGTCCGGGCGCGGACGCCAGCACGCCGAACGACGTGGTCCGGACCGGGCGCGGGCCGCGGCTGCGGTACTCCCCCGGCCGGGTCGACCCGACCGACCCGGCGTTCACCGACAGCCGCAAGCCGCTCGCCGGCGAGTTCCGGTTCCGCGGCAGGCCGGTGTTCGTGGTCGCGAACCACTTCAACTCCAAGGGCGGCGACCAGCCGCTGAACGGGCGGTTCCAGCCTCCGGCGCGCAGCTCGGAGCCGCAGCGGCACGCCCAGGCGCAGGTCGTGCGGGACTTCACCGACCGGTTGCTCGCCGCCGACCGGCGTGCCCGGGTGGTCGTCCTCGGTGATCTCAACGACTTCGAGTTCTCCCGGACGACGGACATCCTGACCGCCGGGGGCGGCCTCGTGGACCTGCCGCGCACCCTGCCGCCGCCCGAGCGGTACACGTACGTGTTCGAGGGCAACTCGCAGGTGCTCGACCACATCCTGATCAGCCCGGCGCTCGCCCGGCGCGGGGCGTACGAGTACGACATCGTCCACCTCGACAGCGAGTACCCCGACCAGGTGAGCGACCACGATCCCCAGGTCGTGCGGCTGCGGGTGGGATGACCGACGTACCGTGTCGGTATGCAGCCGAAGGTGACGAAGTCCGAAGAGGAGTGGCGGGCGCAGCTCTCCCCCGCCGAATACCAGGTGCTCCGCCAGGGCGGTACCGAACGCCCCGGGACGGGCGAGTACGAGAACACCACGACCGAGGGCGTGTACAGCTGCCGAGCGTGCGGCGCCGAGCTGTTCCGCAGCGACACCAAGTTCGAGTCGCACTGCGGCTGGCCGAGCTTCTACGGCCCGAGCGACGCCGAGAACGTGGTGCTGATCGAGGACCGTTCGCTCGGGATGGCGCGGACCGAGGTCCGGTGCGGACGGTGCGACTCCCACCTGGGCCACGTGTTCAGCGGCGAGGGCTACCCCACGCCGACCGACGACCGGTACTGCATCAACTCGATCTCGCTCGCCCTCGAACCGAAGGCGTGATCGCCCGGTCCTCCGACCTGGACGCGGCGACGCTGTACGCGCTGCTGCGGTTGCGCGTGGACGTGTTCGTGGTCGAGCAGCGGTGCCCGTACCCCGAACTGGACGGCGCGGACCTCGCGCCGGGCACGCTGCACCTGTGGACCTCGGACGAGGCCGGCCCGGCCGCGTACCTGCGGATCCTGGACGACCCGGACGGCAGCGTCCGGATCGGCCGGGTGTGCACCCGGGCCGACGCGCGGGGCCGGGGCCTCGCGGCCGGGCTCGTCCGGGAGGCGCTCGGCAAGGTGCGCGGGCGCCCGGTGACGCTGAACGCCCAGACCCACCTCACCGGGTGGTACCGGAAGTTCGGCTTCGTCGTGTCCGCCCCGGAGTTCCTGGACGACGGCATCCCGCACACGCCGATGCGGTACGGCGGCTGAGCAGGCGGAGGAGCCGGGCTACGGCAGGGACGCGATGAGCTCGGCGGCGGGCTTGCGGCGGCCCGTGTAGAACGGAACCTCCTCGCGCACGTGCCGCCGCGCGGTCGACGCCCGCAGCTCGCGCATCAGGTCGACGATCCGGTGCAGCTCGTCGGCCTCGAACGCGAGCATCCACTCGTAGTCGCCGAGCGCGAACGACGCGACCGTGTTCGCCCGGACGTCGGGGAACCCGCGTGCCAACTTGCCGTGCTCGGCCAGCATCGCCCGGCGCTCGTCGTCGGGCAGCAGGTACCACTCGTAGGAGCGCACGAACGGGTACACGCACACGTACGCCCGCGCCTCCTCGTCGGCAATGAACGCCGGCAGGTGGCTCTTGTTGAACTCGGCCGGCCGGTGCAGGGCGGCCTGGGACCAGACCGGCACGAGGTGGCGGCCGAGCTCGGTGCGGCGCAGCCGGCCGTAGGCCTCTTGCAGCTCGTCGGCGGTGGACGCGTGCCACCAGACCATCAGGTCGGCGTCGGCCCGGAGACCGGAGACGTCGTACAGCCCGCGCACCACGACATCCTTGGCGGCGAGCTGGCCGAGCAGGTCCTCGACCTCGGTCACCATCCCGGCCCGGTCGGCGGGCAGCGGCCCGTCGGCGCGGAACACCGACCACATCGTGTACCGGACGGTCGCGTTCAGCTCACGGATACGGGCAGCGTGGGTGGGGTCATCGGCCATGCGCCGATTCTGCCCCCGCCCGGAGGGCTTGCCCTACCCGGGTACCGGCCGCCGTGCCCGACCTCACACAGGCCGGGATGCCCACGCCGTCGTAGGCCGCCCCCGCCAGCGCGAGCGTGCGGTGCTCCCCGAGCGCCGCGCGGGCCCGGCGTACCCGGCCCAGGTGCCCCGGGGCGTACTGCGGCAGCGCACCGCCCCACCGCGTCACCCGCGCGTCCACCGGGTGCACGGGTGCGCCGAGGATCCGGGCGAGATCGGCCGTCACGGCCGCCACCAGTTCCTCGTCGGAACGCTGGAGGACCGCCTCCTCGCCGTATCGCCCGACCGATGCCCGCACGACGTGGCCGGTCGTCCCCCACTTCTGGCTGAGGAACGTGACCGCCTTGACCGTCAGCCCCTCCGTCGCCGGGACGAGGAGGCCGCTGCCCGCCGGCAACGCGGTCTCCGGGAGCGCGAGCGTGACCAGGCCGACGCTCGCGTAGTCCAGCACCCCGACCTCCGCGGCCGCCGCCGGCGACACGTCGCCGAGGAGCCGGGCGGCGGGCGAGGCCGGGACGGCGAGCACGACCGCATCCGCGTCCAGCACCTCGGGGTCGCGGGCCGAGCCCAGCACGAGGCGCCAGCCGGTGGCCGACCGGCGCAGCTCGCGGACCGGCACCCCGAGGCGGAACTCCGCGCCGCCCGCCGCGGCGACGGCGTCCACCAGCCGGGACAGCCCGCCGGGCACCGAGCCGAACACCGGTCCGCTCGCCACCGGGGCCGCGGCCCGTGCCGCCTGCGCCGCCCGCACCACGGAGAAGGTCCGCCGGGCCGCCGCGGCGAGCGCCGGCACGGTCACGTCCAGGGACAGCGCGTCCGCCCGCCCGGCGTACACCCCACCGAGGAGCGGGTCCACCAGTCGGTCGACCACCGCGTCCCCGAGCCGGGGCCGCAGCAGCGCGCCGACCGCGATGTCGTCCTCGCCGAGCGGAACGCCGGGATCGTCGGGTTCGGCCCGCAGCCGCGCGATCGCCTCCGGTGGCAGGACGCCGGTCGCCTCGACGGCGTCCGGATCGGTCGGTACGCCGAGCAACGTGCCCGCGGGCAGCGGACGCAGCGCACCGTCCACCAGGAGGGACGCCGACGCGACCGCGGGGTGGACCAGCTCGAGTCCCACCGAGCGGGCCAGCTCGACGACCTCCGGGGTGCGCACGAGGAACGTCTCCGCGCCCAGTTCGGTGGTCAGTCCCGCGATCTCGCCGGTGTGGAGCTTCCCGCCGATCCGCGGCGACTGCTCGACCACGGTGACCCGCGTACCGGGCGGGGCGCCGGCCCGGACGGCGAGGGCCGCGGCGAGGCCGGTCACCCCGCCGCCGACCACGACGACGTGGCCGGCCATCGAGGTCAGCGCGCCGAGCCGGCGTGCACCAGCTCGACCACCCGGGTGAGCACGTCGGGGTCGGTCTCCGGCAGCACGCCGTGGCCGAGGTTGAAGACGTGCCCCGCCGCGGCCTTGCCCTCCCGCAGCACCCGGGCCACCTCCTGCTCGAGCACCGCGTCGCCCGCGAAGAGCACCGCCGGGTCGAGGTTGCCCTGCAGTGCGGTGCGGGGCCCGACCCGGCCCGCGGCGACGTCGAGGGGCACGCGCCAGTCGACACCGACGACATCGGCGCCGGCATCGTCCATCGCGCCGAGCAGCTCACCCGTCCCGACCCCGAAGTGGATCTTCGGCACGCCGGTCTCGGCCAGCGCCGCGAGCACCGCGGTGCTGTGCGGCAGGACGTACCGCCGGTAGTCGGCCTCGGACAGCGCCCCGGCCCACGAGTCGAACAGCTGGATCGCCGACGCCCCGGCCCGCACCTGGACGCGCAGGAACTCGGTCGTGATCGCCGCCAGCCGCGCGCACAGCGCGTGCCACGTCGACGGCTCGGACAGCATCAGTGCCTTGGTCCTGAGGTGGTTCCGGCTCGGGCCGCCCTCGACCAGATAGCTCGCGAGCGTGAACGGCGCGCCGGCGAACCCGATCAACGGCGTCGGCCCGAGCTCCCGCACGAGGTTGCCGACGGCCTCGGTGACATACGAGACGTCCGACGGGTCGAGCGGGCGCAGCCGGTCCACGTCCGCCGCCGTGCGGATCGGCTCCGCGACGACCGGGCCGACGCCCGGCACGATGTCGAGGTCGATGCCCGTCGCGAGGAGCGGCACCACGATGTCGGAGAAGAAGATCGCCGCGTCCACCCCGTGCCGGCGCACCGGCTGCAGCGTGATCTCGGTGACGAGATCGGGCCGCCGGCACGACTCCAGCATCCCGACGCCCTCGCGGACGGCGCGGTACTCCGGCAGCGAACGGCCCGCCTGGCGCATGAACCACACGGGGGTGTGCGGGACCGGTTCCCCCCGGCAGGCACGGAGGAACGTGGACTCGGCGGGCGACTCGACGGGGGCACTCATGGTGGGTCAATCCTCGCATGTCTCGGCCGCGTGCCCGCGCCGCGGCGCGGGCACTTCACGTCGGGATCGGTGCGGCGCGCCGCACCGGCATCCCCCGATCCGCGCCCTACGCTGCTGTCATGGCGGAGCCCACCGGCGTTCCGGAGACCTTTGCGCGCGCTGTCGCGTCGCTGCGGTCGGTCCGGGTGCGCAACGACATCCTGCTGGAGGAGATCCCGCCGCCCCAGCGTCTGGCTCCGTACTCGTTCGCGCTCGGCGCCAGCGTCCTGCGCGGTGACGACGACGTTGCGACCGGCCGTCTCGTGCTGCTGCACGACCCGGCCGGCCAGGACGCCTGGGACGGCACGCTGCGGATCGTCACCTTCGTCACCGCCGAGCTCGAACCGGAGATGGCCGGCGACCCGATGCTCGCCCCGGTCGGCTGGAGCTGGCTCGTCGACGCCCTCACCGGACACGGCGCGCGGTACACCGCCGCCGGCGGGACGGTCACCCAGACGACCTCGACCCGGTTCGGCGATCTCGCCGGCCCGCCCGACACGTCCGATGTGGAGCTGCGCGCCTCGTGGACCCCGCTGGACGACCAGCTGGCACCGCATCTCGAGGCCTGGTGCACCCTGCTCGCGTCGACCGCCGGCCTGCCCCCGCCCGGCATCACCGTCCTCGCAGCGAGCCGGCGTTCCTGACTCGCGTCGCGCCAGAGCTTCAGGAAGGCCGGTCTTCCGCCGAGACGACAGAGGAGAAGTTCGGAGCTCGGCGGGGAGGGTGATGTGACGGCGGGTATAGAGCACGTGGACGCGCGGATGACCGCGGCGCCCGCGGCGAACCACGGTTTCACCGCGATGGTGGTGGATCCGCATCCCGTCGTCCGGCAGTCCCTCGTGGCCCGGCTCGCCACCCTCGGTGCGCGCCAGGTGGTCGAGGCGGCCAGCGCCGCCGAGGCCCGGACCCGGGCGCGCCTCGCCGGTCCGCGCGAGCTGTGTGTCCTGGACCTGGCGCTCCCCGACGGCAGCGGGCTGGACCTGCTCGCCGAGCTGCGGGCGAACGGCTGGCGGCACCTGGTCGTGCTGACCGCGAACGACGACGCCTTCTCCGTCCGGGCCGCGTTCGTCGCGGGCGCGGACGGCTATCTCCTGAAGGGCACCGCGGGCAGGTCCGTCGACGCGGGCGTCCGCCGGGTCCTCGGCGGCGGCGTGTACGCGGACCCGTCGGTGGCCCGCGTGCTGAAGGCCGGGATCCGCGGTGGCTCACTGGACAGCGGCGTGACCGACCTGTCGCTCCGCGAGGTGGAGGTCCTCCGCCTCGTGGCCGAGGGTCAGTCCAACAAGGAGATCGGCGACGACCTCCAGCTGTCCGCGCTCACCGTGAAGAGCCACCTGGCCCGGATCGCCCGCAAGCTCGGCACCGGCGACCGCGCCGAGATGGTCGCCGTCGCGATGCGGGCCGGCGTCATCACCTGATCCACCCTCCCCCGGCGTCACGCGGCCGCTGACGAAGCGGGGCGGCGCGAACGCGGTGGCGACGTGCGTCGACAAGACCAGCGGCAAGCCCGCCGCCCCGATCGGCGGCGGCACACCGGCCGGGACGGGAACTTCCGGTGCGCCGTCACGCCGGGCAGCTCTGCGTCGACGCGGTGCCGGGCAAGATCTCGTTCGACCTCCCCGAGGGTGCCACGCACCATGCCGGAGCCCCCGTTCCGCTGACCGGGACGGGGCACCGCTCGTCGTCTACGCGGGATTCGCGACGGCGTCGGCGGCCTCGCACGGCTTGTCGGCGTCGACCAGGGCCTGACGCGCCTTCTCGCCGTCACCGGCGCCCGCCGCGTCGAAGAACTGGAGAATGAGCCCCAGGCAGTGCGAGATCACCTGCTTGTCGGCCTCGGTGCTGCCCAGCCGCGACTGCGCTCCGGTGAGCTGTTCCCTCGTCGCCGCGAGGTCCGCGCGGGCGCGGGTGAGGTCGCGCCGCAGGCGGGTGGCCTCGGTCCGCGACGCCGCCAGCTCCCGCGCCCGGGCATCGGCGTCCTGCCGGGACGCAACCGCCTCGGCGCGGGCGCGGTCGCGCTCCCCCGTCGCCGTCACGAGCAGCGCGGCGAGGACGACCGCGACCACCAGCAGGAGCGCCGTCCCGGCGGCGAGGGCCGGGAGGTACGGGAGACGACGCCATCCACGCGCCGCGGCGCGGATCCCGGCCGGGCTCTCGGCGGCCACCGTCGGAAGCTCGACGCCGAGGGCGCCCCACTCGGGCCCGAACGCGGGCGGCGGCACCGACGGCAGCGCCCTCGTCTGGTGGTGCAGGGGCGTCTCGACCGGCTCGGTCACCTCGTCCGCCGCCGGTACCGGTACGGGGTCACGCCCCACACCGGCCGGGAGCGGCTCGGTGGCCTGCTGTCCGAACGGCAGCGCAGGCAGCGAGGCCCGGGGGCCCGGAGCGCCGTCACCGGGGTCGGACATGGAGCCTCCTCGATTGGGGGGAGCGCGGCAAGAGTCGTGGCGGGACGGGCGGATCAGCAGGTGACGAGGTCACACGCCTCCGAGATGGGGATGGCGATGGAGATCCCCTCCACGCCCTCCTGGACGAGCTTCGCCTGCGCCACCCCGACGACCTCGCCCTGCGCGTCCACCAGCGGCCCGCCGGAGTTGCCGGGGCTGATCGGGGCGTCGAACTGGATGAACTGGTCCTTGCTCCCGTTCGGCCGCGGCCGCAGGGCGCTGACCACGCCGGCCGTGACCGAGTCCGCCAGCCCGAGCGGCGAGCCGACGACCACGACCGGGGATCCCGCCCGCACCTGGTGGGCGGCCGCCGTCAACGGCCGGAACACCGCGTCGGTCTCCAGTACGGCGAGGTCGCGGTCGCGGTCCGTGTCGCCGATCCGGGCCCGGTACGTGGTCTTGCCGCGCTGGATCGTGACCTCGGAGCCGCCCGCGGCCACCACGTCGGCCACCACGTGGAAGTTCGTGATCAGCGTGGTCCCGCCCTCGGCCGGACGTGCCCCGAACGCGAACGCGCTGCCGGTGGCGTCACCGGCGCTGACCCGGAAGACGGACGGCAGCACCTGCTGGGCGACCCGGGCCGCGTCGATCGAGCCCCGGGTCCGCGCCTCCAGGGTCTCGGCGCGGCGCTGGAGGGCACGGATGTCCTGCTGGGCCCGGCGGACCTCGGCGCGGCTGGCGGCGAGGGTCCGTTCCTGCTCCGTCAGCCGGGCGCCCTGCCGGCCGAGGCCCACGGCCTGCACGGACGCCGCCACGACCAGCGCGAGCACGAGGAGTCCGATCGCGACGAGCGGGACGAGATTGCGCAGGCGGCGACCGCGGTTCCCCGGGCCGGGCACCGGCGGGAGCCGAGAGGCATAGTGCGGCACGGTGCTCACCGGGCGTGCGCTGCCGGGGATGCCGCTCACCGGGCGGCCGGCGTCCGGAGGCCCGCTTACCGGGCGTGCGCTGCCGGGGATGCCGCTCACCGGGCGGCCGGCGTCCGGAGGCCCGCTCACCGGCCGCACGGGGCCGCGACTCTCCCGCGACAGGTCACCCTGAGTGGTCCCACCTTGACTCGGAGTACCGTTCCGGACCGGCGCGGTGGACACCGGTCCGGCAGGCCGTTCACCGGGGTCTGTCATCGGCAGACCAGCCTCTCCCCGTGGAAAATGGCGCGGCAGCGTGGCCGTACGCCGCCGCGGGTACACGCTAGCGGTGGACGGCCTTCTCCACTGTCCGTGATCACGGCGGGGCCGGGCTCCCGGGCGAGCCTGCCGGGGGAGTCACGAAAAGCGCCGTACCGTGGAGGTGTGGAGCACTTGGCGACGACCGGAGCGAACGATCCACCGGCGGACAGCATCGCCGGTCACGACCTTGCCGTGGCGGGCGAACCGGACGTGGCGGGCGAGCTCGACGTGTCCGGTGAACCGGTACCCGGCCCGGTCCCGCTCCTGGAGCCCCGCGAGGGGACGCCCGCCCCGATCGAGAGCCCCGGCGCGCTCCGGCGCATGGTCGAGGCGTTCGCCGCGGGTACCGGCCCGGTCGCCGTGGACGCCGAGCGGGCGTCGGGCTACCGGTACGGGCAGCGCGCGTACCTGATCCAGCTGCGCCGCGCCGGTGCGGGCACCGCGCTGGTCGACCCGCTGCCGTTCGACGACCTGAGCGAGCTCGACGGCGTGCTCGCGGACACCGAGTGGGTGCTGCACGCGGCCAGCCAGGACCTCCCCTGCCTCGCCGAGCTGGGCCTGCGTCCACGCCTGCTGTTCGACACGGAGCTGGCCGGACGGCTGGCCGGGTTCGAGCGCGTCGGTCTCGGGGCGATGGTGGAACGCGTCCTCGGGTACAGCCTGGAGAAGGGCCATTCGGCGGCGGACTGGAGCACCCGGCCGCTGCCGGCGCCGTGGCTCACCTACGCCGCGCTGGACGTCGAGCTGCTCGTCGAGCTCCGGCATGCCCTCGCCGCGGAACTGGACCGGCAGGGCAAGCTCGGCTGGGCGATGGAGGAGTTCGCCGCGCTGGCGGCCAGCGAGACCCCGCCGCCGCGCGTCGACCCGTGGCGTCGCACGTCGGGCATCCACAAGGTCCGGTCGCCGCGCGGCCTCGCCCGGGTCCGCGCCCTGTGGGAGACCCGGGACGCGATCGCGCGCCGCCGTGACCTGGCGCCGGGCCGGGTGCTGCCCGACTCGGCCGTGATCGCGGCGGCCCAGGCGGACCCGAAGGACGAGAGGTCGCTGCTGGCGCTGCCGGTGTTCTCCGGCCGGGCGACCCGCCGGCTGGCGAACCAGTGGCTGGAGGCCCTGCACGCGGCCCGCGTGGTGCCGGACCGGGACCTGCCCCTCACGTCCCCGCCCGGCGACGGTCCGCCGCCCGCGCACCGGTGGTCGGACCGCGATCCCGTCGCGGCCAAGCGGCTCGCGGCGGCCCGGGCCGCCGTCGCCGCGGTCGCGGCCGAGCACGACCTCCCCGCGGAGAACCTCATCGTCCCCGACTCGGTCCGGCGCCTCGCGTGGCAGCCCCCGGAGGTCGTGGACACCCAGACCGTGCGCGCCGCGTTGACGGCGACGGGTGCCCGGCGCTGGCAGGTCGAGCTGACCGCCGCGCCGCTGGCGGAGGCCCTGGCCACGGACTGACCCGCGCCCGTCCCGCGTTGATCACGGAGTCTTCGGCACGACACGCCCCGCGTGTCGTGCCGAAGGCCCGTGATCGTTTTCGGGATGGCGCCCGCCACGGGATGTGTCGCAGACCACAACGCCCGGCCGGTTCGCGGTACCCCAGAACGTTGTTACTCTCCGGTAACCAGACATCAGTGGAACGGAGTTTTCCCGTGGCCGCATCCACCCGCGACGTCGTCTTCGTCGACGGCGTTCGCACCCCGTTCGGCAAGGCCGGCCCCAAGGGCATGTACGCCGGTACCCGCGCCGACGACCTCGTCGTCCGCGTCATCCGCGAGCTGATCCGCCGGCACCCCGAGCTGCCGCCGGAGCGCATCGACGAGGTCGCGCTCGCCGCGACCACCCAGATCGGCGACCAGGGCCTGACCCTCGGCCGCGTGGCGGGCCTGCTCGCCGGGCTGCCGAAGTCCGTTCCCGGCTACTCGATCGACCGCATGTGCGCCGGTGCGATGACCGCGGTGACCTCGGTCGCCGGCGGCATCGCGATGGGCGCCCTCGACGTCGCCATCGCCGGCGGCGTCGAGCACATGGGCCGGCACCCGATGGGCGAGGGCGTCGACCCGAACCCGCGGATCATCTCCGAGAAGATCGTGGACCCGTCCGCGCTGGTCATGGGCCAGACCGCGGAGAACATCCACGACCGGTACCCGCACCTCACCAAGGAGCGCTGCGACCTCTTCGCCCTCGGCAGCCAGCAGAAGTACGCGAAGGCGCTGGCCGACGGCAAGATCGGTCAGGACCTGGTGCCGATGGCCACCCGCAGCGCCGAGAAGGGCTGGGGTCTGGCCAGCGCCGACGAGCCGCCGCGCCCGGAGACGACCATCGAGGGCCTGCGCGGCCTGAAGACCCCGTTCCGCCCGCAGGGCCGGGTCACCGCCGGCAACGCGGCCGGGCTCAACGACGGCGCCACCGGCTGCATCATGGCCGCCGAGGACACCGCCCGCGAGCTGGGCCTGCCCGTCGCGATGCGGATGGTCGGCTACTCCTTCGCGGGCGTCGAGCCCGAGGTCATGGGCATCGGCCCCGTCCCGGCCACCGAGAAGGCGCTGAAGCGCGCGGGCCTCACCATCGACGACATCGGCCTGTTCGAGCTGAACGAGGCCTTCGCCGTCCAGGTGCTCGCGCTGCTGGACCACTACGGCATCGACGACGACGACCCGCGGGTGAACCCGTGGGGCGGCGCCATCGCGATCGGCCACCCGCTCGCCTCGTCCGGCGTGCGCCTGATGACCCAGCTCGCGCACCACTTCGCCGAGCGCCCCGAGGTCCGGTACGGCATCACCTCGATGTGCATCGGCATCGGGCAGGGCGGCACCGTGATCTGGGAGAACCCCCACTACACCGGGAGCGACGCCAAGTGACCACCCCTGAGTTCGCCGACGAGGTCGTCACGAAGGCGCTCGTCCAGTACGTCGAGGTGCCCGGCCTGGACGGCGAGATCGCGCTGATCACGCTCGACAACGGGCACGACCACACCCGCCCGTCGACGTTCGGGCCCGGCGGGCTGGCCAGCCTCGACGCGGCCCTCGACGCCGTCGAGGCGCGCACGCCCGCCGTGCGCGCCATCGCGGTCACCGGCAAGCCGTTCATCTTCGCCGTCGGCGCGGACCTGTCCGGCGTACCGGTCCTCCAGAACCGCGACCAGGCGCTGGAGCTCGGTCGGACCGGGCACCGGGTGTTCCGGCGGCTCAGCGACGCCTCGGTCCCGACGTTCGCGTTCGTCAACGGCGCGGTGATGGGCGGTGGCCTCGAGGTCGCCCTGCACGCCCGGTACCGCACGCTGTCCGCGGGTGCCGCGGCCATCGCGTTCCCGGAGTGCTTCCTCGGGCTGGTCCCGGGCTGGGGCGGTACGCAGCTCCTGCCGAACCTGATCGGTGCCGACAAGGCGATCACGGTCATCCTCGAGAACGCGCTCAACCAGAACAAGATGCTCAAGGCGAAGCAGGCGTACGAGCTGGGCATCGCGGACGCGCTGTTCGAGCCGGCCGACTTCCTGGAGCGGTCGCTGGAGTGGGCCGCGGGCGTGCTCCGCGGCGACATCGCGGTGAACCGGCCGGAGATCGACCGCGGCCAGGCGTGGGACGACGCGATCGACCGCGGTCGTGCCTTCCTGGACGCCAAGCTGCACGGCGCGGCGCCCGCGCCGTACCGGGCGCTGGAGCTCATCGCGCTGGCCCGGGACGCGGACCTGACGACGGGCACCGCCGCCGAGGACGAGGCCCTCGCGGACCTCGTCATGAGCGACGAGCTGCGCGCGGGGCTGTACTCGTTCGATCTGGTGCAGAAGCGGGCGAAGCGGCCGGTCGGCGTGCCGGACAAGTCGCTCGCCCGGCCGGTCACCAAGGTGGGCGTCGTCGGCGCCGGCCTGATGGCCGGCCAGCTCGCGCTGCTGTTCGCTCAGCGGCTCGAGGTCCCGGTGGTCCTGACCGACCTCGACCAGGGCCGGCTCGACAAGGGCATCGCGTATGCCCACGCCGAGATCGACAAGCTGGCCGGCCGACGCCGCCTCTCCCCCGACCGGGCCAACCGGCTCAAGGCCCTGATCACCGGCTCGCCGACCAAGGACGCGTTCGCCGACGCCGACTTCGTCATCGAGGCCGTGTTCGAGGACCTGAAGGTCAAGCAGCAGGTGCTGGCCGAGGTCGAGGCCGTCGTGTCCGAGACCTGCGTGCTCGCCACGAACACCTCGTCGCTGTCGATCACCGACATGGCGTCGCGGCTCGCGCACCCGGAGCGGGTCGTCGGGTTCCACTTCTTCAACCCGGTCGCGGTCCTGCCGCTGCTGGAGATCGTCCGTGCCGACCGCACGGACGACGCCACACTCGCCACCGCGTTCGCGGTCGGCAAGAAGCTGAAGAAGTCCTGTGTGCTGGTCAAGGACCGGCCGGCGTTCGTGGTGAACCGGATCCTGACCCGGTTCATGGGCGCCGTCACCTCCGCCGTGGACGAGGGCACCGACTTCGAGGTCGCCGACCGGTCGGTCGAGCCGCTGGGTCTGCCGATGAGCCCGTTCGTGCTGCTGCAGCTCGTCGGGCCCGCGGTCGCGCACCACGTGTCGGAGACGCTGCACGAGGCGTTCCCGGACCGGTTCTCCGTGTCGGAGAACCTCGCCCGCCTGGTCGCCGCCCGCAAGACCGCGATCTTCACCTGGGACAGCGGTACCCAGCAGGTCGACCCGGAGGTCGCGGCCCTGTTCCAGCAGGGCGACACGCCGCTCACCGGGGAGCAGGTCCGGGACCGGGCGCTGGAGGCCATCGCGCAGGAGGTCCGGCTCATGCTGGACGAGGGCGTGGTGGCCGAGGCGCAGGACATCGACCTGTGCATGCTCCTCGGCGCCGGCTGGCCGTTCCACCTCGGCGGGATCACGCCGTACCTGGACCGGACCGGCGTGTCCGAGCGGGTCACCGGCAGGCGGTTCCTGCCGGCGGGCGTGGCGAGCCTGCCCGCCTAGCACCCGTACGCCGCGTCTCTTCTGGTGATCACCACCGGTTTTTCGTCACCATGGCGACGAAAAACCGGTGGTGATCACGAGGGCAGGGGGCCCTCCTCAGGACCGGACCGACGCCCGCCCGCTCACCACGCCGGTCACCGTCTCGACCGCGGCGGGCAGTTCGACCGTGACCTCGAGTCCCCCGCCCGCCAGCGGGGTCGCCCGCACGGCCCCACCGTGCGCGTGCGCCACCGCGCCGACGATCGACAGGCCGAGCCCGGCCCCGCGGGTGCCGGTCCGTTCCCGTCCCCCGCGCCGGAACGGCTCGAACAGCCCCGGCACCTCCGCGGCCGGCACCTCGGGCCCGGTGTTCGCCACGGTGAGGTACACCCGGGCGCCGTCGGTGCCGGTCCGCACGCTCAGCTGCCCGCCGCGGACGTTGTAGCGGACGGCGTTCTCCACGAGGTTTCCGGCGAGGCGTTCGAGCAGGTTCGGGTCGCCGACGACGAGCGCCGGCCGGAAGTCCGTCCGCACACCGAGCTGGAGGTTCTCCACCTGGGTGCGGACCGCGACGAGGGTCGCGCGGACACCGGCGGCGAGGTCGACGGGGGTCCGCCGGTCGAGCCGCCCGGCCTGGGCCTCGGTCCGGGCGAGCAGCAGCAGCGCCTCGATGAGGTCGTTGGCCCGGTCGGACGCCGCCCGGACCACCGTCCCCATCCGGCGGAGCTCCGTCACCGACGCGTCCGGGTCGGCGAGCGTCACCTCGATCTCGGTCCGCATGACGCTCAGCGGGGTCCGCAGCTCGTGGCTCGCGTTGGCGACGAACCGCTGCTGCGACCCGAACGCCGCCGAGAGCCGGTCCAGCATCGCGTCGAACGTGTCGGCGAGCTCCTTGACCTCGTCGTCCGGCCCGAGGTGGTCGATCCGCTGGTCCAGGGTGTCGGTGGAGTGCCGGCGCGCCGTCGCGGTGACCTGGTGCAGCGGCCGCAGCGCCCGGCCGCTGACGAGGTATGCGCCGACCAGGCCCGCGGAGCCGATCACGAGGAGGGCGAGAACGCCCTTGGCCAGCAGCTCGCTCTGCATGTCCTGGGCGCGCGCCGCCTGCCACTCGGCGAAGTCGACGGTCTGGCGACGGCCGTTCTCGTCCTGGAGCGTGATCTTCGTGCCGGGCATGGCATGGTCCCGCACCGCGAAGGACGGCACGACGATGAGCCAGGACATGATCAGCAGCAGCAGGACGCCCGCCCCGAACAGCAGCAGCCCGTTGAGCAGGGTGAGCCGCAGGCGCAGGGTCGGGCGCGGGGCCCGCAGGCCCCGCAGCGTGCCGGGGACGCCACGGGAGGGGTACGTGGTCACCGGAGGCCGACCCGGTAGCCGGAGCCGACCACGGTCTCGATCAGCGCGGGATCACCGAGCTTCTTGCGCAGCGTCATCATCGTCACCCGCACCGTCGTCGTGAACGGGTCGGCGTTCGCGTCCCAGACCCGTTCCAGCAGCTCCTCGCTGGACACCACCCCGCCGCGCGCCGCGAGCAGTACCTCCAGCACCCCGAACTCCTTCCGGGTGAGGTCGACCGCGCGGCCGGCCCGCGTCACGCTCCGGCGGGCCGGATCCAGCTCCACGTCGCCGACGGCGAGCACCGGCGGCGCGACCGGCGTGGCCCGCCGCCCGAGGGCACGTACCCGGGCCACCAACTCGTCGAACGCGAACGGCTTGGGGAGGTAGTCGTCCGCGCCGATCCCGAGGCCCTCGACGCGGTCGGCGACCGTGCCACTGGCGGTGAGCATGAGGACCCGGGTCAGCGCGCCCGAGGACACCAGGTCGGCGCAGATCGTGTCCCCGTGGACCCCGGGGAGGTCACGGTCGAGCACCACGACGTCGTACCGCGTGACCGTCGCCATCTCGTGCCCCTCGGCGCCGTGGTAGGACACGTCGACGGCCATCCCCTCCCGCCGGAGCCCCCGCACGACGGCATCCGCCAGGTCGCGCTCGTCCTCCACCACCAGCACCCGCACCGTGTACGCCCCCTGCCTCTGTGACCAGCGGCCACTGTGACCCAGCGGTCCCGCCGCCGTACCCGGCGTACGGTCCCCCAGTGTGAAGCCCCCGTGCACGTCCGCCCAATACTCACTGTGAGTCACATCTCGGGGACTTCTCGTCATTCACCCGAACGCGTATCGCGGCGTCGTCCGCACGGACCGTACGGTGACTGTGTGATCCACGTCGTGCGCACCGTCTCCGACCTGCGGCGCGACGCCCTCGCCGTGTCGGTGCTCCACGACCTCGACCTCTCCCCCGGCGACGACGGCATCGTGCTCGACGGCGTCCCGGACGTCTGGATCGACTGGGCCGAGTGCGAACGCGCGCTCGACGGCGCCCGCCCGGAGACCACGACGGCCCGGCTCCGGCTCGCGACCTGGCTGCTCGCCCGGCGCACCCTCGCGGACCTGGTGCCCCTCGCCGAGGGGTCGACCGGCCGGGTGGAGCCGGCCGAGGCGGGGCTGCGCGACCGGATCCGCCCGCTGGCCTACCCCGTCGGCCACCCCGCTCACCCCGGCCCGCGCTGGGTGGTCGAACGCGTGCTCGGCGACGCCCTGGAGCTGGGGTTCGGCCTTCGCGGCCTCGACCCGTCCCGCCCCGACGCCGTGCTGCCGGTGGCACCCGACCTGCTCGGGGCCGCCTCGCTCGACGACACCGGCTACTGGAGCGCGGCGACCGGGTACCTCGACGCGATGGGCGCCATCGCCGCGTCCCGGTGGCGGCGGAACCCCAGCCAGCCCCTGCGGCCGGTCGGCGACAGCGACGTGGTGACGCTGCTGGCGTCCCCGGCGCTGCGGAGCGCGCTCGCCGGGGCCCGGGACGGGATGTGCGTCTGCGTGGTGCCGATGCGGACCCGCGGCTGGACCGAGCTGCGCCGGGTGGACCCCGCGTTCGCGGTGGCGGCCGTGGGCGCGACCAGCGACGACCAGCGGGGTTTCGACCGCCCGCTGCTCGTCACCGCGGACGAGGTGGGGATGGCCCCGGACGGCGGCCGGCCCGCGGAGATCGCGCTCCGCGACCCCGAGTACGCGATGCCGTCGCTGCTGCGCAGGCCGTACCGCTAGGCCGGCTCCGCGCGCACCGCCGCCCGCACCGAAACGATCATGGGGCCGTTGCCACGGCACGCCGGCGGGTCTGGCAAAAGCCCCATGATCGGCGGGGAGCGGGCCGCGTCGCTCAGGAGTCCGCGACGTCCCGCTCCTCGGTGACCGTCACGTCGTCGGCCGGACCGTCGTCCAGCCGGGACACCCACTCGATCAGCCGCCGCGCGACGTCCTGCGCGGTGAGCCCCAGGTCGGCGAGGATCTCCGCCCGCGTGCCGTGCGGATGGAACCCCTCCGGCACCCCCAGCTCCCGGCTGGGGGTGGCCACGTCGCTGTCGGCCAGCCGCCGCGTCACGGCCGCTCCCACCCCGCCGGAGCGCACGCCGTCCTCCAGGGTGACCACCAGCCGGTGCTCGCGGGCGAGGTCCACCACCGCGGACGGCACCGGCTTCACCCAGCGCGGGTCCACGACGGTCACGCCGATGCCCTGCTCGGCGGCGCGGCGGGCGACCTCCAGCGCCGTCGGCACGAACGAGCCCACCGCGACGAACAGCACGTCCCGCCGGTCGGGCCGGTGCAGCACGTCGACCCCGTCGAGCCGCTCGAGCGCCGGGATGTCCGCGGGCACCGATCCGGTCGGGAACCGGATCGCGGTGGGTCCGTCGGACACCGCGAGGGCCTCCCCGAGCTCCTCGCGCAGCGTCGCGGCGTCCCGGGGCGCCGCCACCCGCATGCCGGGCACCACGTTGAGGATCGACAGGTCCCAGATGCCGTAGTGGCTCGGCCCGTCCGGCCCGGTGATCCCGGCCCGGTCCAGCACGAACGTCACCGGCAGGCTGTGCAGCGCGACGTCCAGCAGGGTCTGGTCGAACGCCCGGTTGAGGAACGTGGCGTACACCGCGACGACCGGGTGCATGCCCCCGAGCGCGAGCCCGGCGGCCGACGTGACGGCGTGCTGCTCGGCGATGCCGACGTCGAACACGCGGTCGGGGAACCGGCGCTGGAGCCGGGAGATGCCGGTCGGCTCGGCCATCGCGGCGGTGATGCCGACGACGTCCGCCCGGGTCTCGGCGAGGCGCACCAGCTCGTCCGCGAAGACGGAGGTCCACTTCACCGACGGCGCCGCGAGCGGCGTACCGGTCACCGGGTCGAACGCCCCCGGGCCGTGCAGGCAGTCGGCCTCGTCGTCCTCGGCCGGCGCGTACCCGAAGCCCTTGCGGGTCACCGCGTGCACGAGCACCGGACCGCCGAACGCCCGAGCCCGGCGCAGCGCGGACTCCATGGCGGCGGTGTCGTGGCCGTCCACGGGCCCGACGTACTTCAGCCCCAGATCCTCGAACATGCCCTGCGGCTGGACGATGTCCTTGAGGCCCTTCTTGATGCCGTGCAGCGCCTCGTACAGCGGCTCGCCGACGATCGGGGCCCGGCCGAGCACGTCCTTGACGACGTCGAGCGCCCGCTCGTACCCAGGGTTGAGCCGCAGGGTGGCGAGGTGGTCGGCGAGCCCGCCGATGGTGGGCGCGTACGAGCGGCCGTTGTCGTTCACGACGATCACGACGGCGCGGTCCTTGCCGGCGGCGATGTTGTTGATCGCCTCCCAGCACATGCCACCGGTCAGCGCGCCGTCGCCGACGACCGCGACCACGTGCCGCTTCTCCTTGCGCAGCGCGAACGCCTTCGCGAGCCCGTCCGCGTAGGACAGCGCGGTGGAGGCGTGCGAGTTCTCGATGCCGTCGTGCTCGCTCTCCTCGCGGCTCGGGTAGCCGGAGAGGCCGCCGCGGCGCCGGAGCCCGTCGAAGCCGGCCTGGCGGCCGGTGAGGATCTTGTGCACGTACGCCTGGTGACCGGTGTCGAACAGCACCCGGTCCCGCGGGGACGAGAACACCCGGTGGATCGCGAGCGTGAGCTCGACGGCGCCGAGGTTCGGGCCGAGGTGCCCGCCCGTGCGGGACACCTTCTCCACCAGGAAGTCGCGGATCTCGGCCGCGACGACCGGCATCGCCGAGGCGGGGAGCGCCTGGAGATCGGCCGGTCCGGTGATCTGGGACAGCAGGCTCGGAGGCTGACTCACCGGTCGCACCTCGTGCTCACAGGCCCTCCTCGACGTCGTTGTCACTTCGGAGTCCCCCAGTGTACGGCGGGTCCGCAGCAGCGCCGTCGGATCAGGTCGCCGTTGCGGCGTCGATCACGCCGAGGGGGTCGGCGAGCAGCGGGGCGAACGCCAGCTCGGCGGCGCCCAGCAGCGGGGCGTCACCGCCCAGCGCGGGCACCGCGAGCCGGACCTGTTCCAGCGCGGCGGGCAGGGCCACCGCCCGCAGCTTGCGGCCGACGTCGTCCCGCACCTGGGCGAACACCGCGGGCAGCATCCCGCCGAGGATGATCATCTCCGGGTTGAACACCGTGACGAGCTGCCCGACGCCCACCGCGAGCCAGTGCGCGAACTCCTCGACCGCCGCGCGGGCCGGCTCCACGCCGTCCGCCGCGGCCGCGAGAACCCGCCGCACGGACTCGGTGCGGTCCGCGCCGGTGGGGCCGAGCACCGAGACGAGCGCGTCGATGCTGACCTCGGTCTCCCAGCACCCGACCTTCCCGCAGCGGCAGGTGCGCCCCGCCGGGTTGACCATCAGGTGACCGACCTCGCCCGCGTACCCGCCCCGGCCGGAGACCGGGCGCCCGCCGGCGAGCACGCCGCCACCGATGCCGACCTCGCCGAACACGAAGATCACGTCGTCGACCCCGACGGCGGCTCCCCGCAGGTGCTCGGCCAGCGCGCCGAGATCGGCCTCGTTCCGGAGGGCCACCGGCACGTCCGGTCCGGCGATCTCGGCGAGGCGCCGGCCCAGCGGTACGTCGGTCCAGCCGAGGTTGGGCGCCATCCGCACCATGCCGTCGGACTGCCGCACGATCCCGCACACCGCGACGGCGATCCCGGCGCACCGCCGGCCCGGTCCCCCGCGCCGGTCCAGCGCCAGCACGGCGTCCGCGATCCGGGCGACGACCGCGTCCGGCGAGGTACCGCCGTCCTCGTGCCGGGCCAGGACCCGGTCCAGCACCCGGCCGCCGAGGGCGACCCGTGCCGCGACCACGCCCTCGACGCCGAGATGCACCGCGAGTACGTACACGTCGTCGCGCGGAACGACCAGCAGCGACGGGCGCCCGGCCGACCGTCCCGGAAGCTCCGGCACCGCCTCGACGACCAGTCCCGCCGCGACGAGGTCGCCGGTGAGCGCGCCGATCGTGCTCCGGTTCAGCCCGAGGGCGGCCGTGAGCTCGGCGCGGGACGCCTGCCCGCGCAGGTGCACGCCGGACAGCACGGCGGCGAGATTGTGCCGCCGGACCACGTCCTGCGTGGCTCCGGTGAGCCCGCGGGTACGTGCCACCCCGCCGATCCTCCGGTCCTCCGTCACCGGCCGCTACCCGCGGCCGGTGGCCGCCGCCCGGCGCCGCGACAGGGCGTCGACCCCGGCGGCGACGAGGAGCACGCTGCCGGTGACGATGAACTTCACGCCCGCGCTGTACCCGAGCAGCCCCATGCCGTTGTCGATCACGGCGACGACGGCGCCGCCGAGGATCGCGTCCCGGAGGCGGCCCTTGCCGCCGAACAGGCTGGTGCCGCCGATGACCGCGGCGCCCACCGCGTACAGCAGCGTGTTGCTGCCGCCGGCGTTCGGGTCGACCGAGTTCGCGCGGGACGCGGCGATGATGCCACCGATCGCGGCGAGCGTGGAGCAGAGCATGAACGCCGAGATCCGGATCCGGTCGATCGGGATGCCGGCGCGGCGGGCCGCCTCGGCGTTGCCGCCGGTGGCGTACAGATGCCGCCCGTAGCTCGTGCGGTTCAGCAGGACCGTGCCGAGGATCAGCAGGACGAGGATCACCGGGACGACGATCGGTACGCCCTTGAGCGAGCGGAACGCGGGGTTCACCGCGCGCTCCAGGTTGAGCACGTACACGGCCGCTCCGGTCACGACGGCGACCGTGGCGATCCGGGCGCCGAGGACGCCGACCGGCTCGACCGGCAGCCCGCCCCGGCGGCGCACCCGGCGGTCGGCGAGGAGGACGCCGGCGAACGCCAGCACGCCCAGGACGTAGACCGCCCAGCCCAGCGGGACCGGCAGGTTGCCGTTGGCGATCGCGACGAGCACCGGCTCGTGGACGCCGACGTTGCCGCCCTCGCCGATGATCACCAGCACCGCGCCCTGGAAGGCCAGGAACGCCGCCAGCGTCACCACGAACGACGGGATCCCGACCTTCGCGACCAGGTAGCCGAGAACCGTGCCGATCACGGTGCCGGTGAGGATCGCGGCGAGCAGGCCGATCGGCCAGGGTGCCCCGTGCTCGGCCATGAGCACCGCCATCACGGCGGCGCAGACGCCGCTCGCGAACCCGGCGGACAGGTCGATCTCGCCGAGCAGGAGGACGAACACCAGGCCCATCGCGATCACCGCCACGGCGGCGCCCTGGGTGAACAGGTTCGCGAAGTTCAGTGCGGAGAAGAAGCTCGGCCGCAGCACCGCGAACAGGATGCAGAGCACGAGCAGCCCGCCGACGGCCGGCAGCGAGCCGATGTCGCCGCCGCGGAGCCGCCCGAGGTAGTCGCGCACGTACACCCCGACGGCGCCGGTCCCCCGGTCGGCGGGCGTCTCGGTCACGGTGGTCTCCGCGGTCACGACTGCGCTCCGTTCGCGACGGCGGCGTACCGCCCGGTGGTGATGAGCTCGACGACCTGGCCGTGGGTGACGTCCGACGTGCGGACCGTCGCCGGGCTGCGGCCCAGGTAGAGGGCGGAGATCCGGTCGGCGACCTCGAACACGTCGTTGAGGTTGTGCGAGATGAGCACCACCGCGAGGCCGTTGTCGGCGAGCCGGCGCACCAGGTCGAGAACCTGCCGGGTCTGCGCGACGCCGAGCGCCGCGGTGGGCTCGTCGAGGATGACCACCTTGCTGTTCCAGAGGACGGCCTTGGCGATGGCGACGGTCTGCCGCTGGCCGCCGGAGAGGCTGGCGACCTTCTGCCGGACGGACTTCACCGTGCGGACGGACAGCCCGGCGAGGGTCGTCGTCGCGAGGTGCTCCATCGACGGCTCGTCGAGCATGCCGTACCTCTTGTGCTCCCGGCCGAGGAACATGTTCTGGACGATGTCCAGGTTGTCGCAGAGGGCGAGGTCCTGGTACACGATCTCGATCCCGAGATCGGCGGCGTGCCGCGGCGATTGCACGGTCACCGGCGCACCGTCGAACAGCACCGCGCCGGAGTCGATCGGGTAGATGCCGCCGATGCACTTGATCAGGGTCGACTTTCCGGCGCCGTTGTCGCCGACGAGCGCCGTGACCTCGCCCGCGTGCGCGGCGAAGTCCACGTCGTGCAGCACCTGCACGGCCCCGAAGCTCTTGTTGATCCCCCGCAGCTGGAGCAGCGGGGCGGTGGAGGGGGTGGTCACGTCACTGCGCTCCTCGTCCGGGGTGGGTGCGGGGGCCCGGCCCGTCCGGCCGGGCCCCCGCACACCGGGTCAGATACCGGCGGCGGCGCACATGGCCGCGTACCGGCCGGTGCAGAGCTTGTCCTTCGTCACGTAGCCGTCGGTCACGACGTCCTTGACGTTCTCCTTCGTGATGGAGAGCGGCTCGAGCAGGATCGAGGGGATGTCCCGGTTGCCCACCGGGTCGTGCAGCGTGCCGGTGGTCTTGCCCTCCTTGCCGTTCGCGAGGTCGATGGCGAGCGTGGCGGCCGCCTCGGCCTCCTTCTTCACGGCCTTGTAGACCGTCATGCACTGGTCACCCGCGAGGACGGCCTGCAGGCCCTCCACGGTCGCGTCCTGGCCGGTCACCGGCACCTTGCCGTTGAGGCCGTTCTTCTTGAGGATCGCGATCGCCGCGCCGGCGAGACCGTCGTTGGCGATGGCCGCGCCGGCGATCTGCGGGTGGCTGGTCAGCATCTGCTCGAAGATCGTGCCGCCGGTCTGGTTGTCCCACTTCGGCACGGCCTGGTCGGCGACGAGCTTGTACGTGCCGTCCTCGACCTTCGGGTCGAGTACCGAGGCGTAGCCCTGCTTGAACAGCGTCGCGTTGTTGTCGTCCGGCGAGCCGTTCAGGTAGACGATCTCGGCGCCCTTGGGGGCCTTGGCCGCCTGGAGGCACTTGTCGAGGCCCTCGCCCTGGAGCTTGCCGACCTTCACGTTGTCGAAGCTGACGTAGTACTTCGCCGAGCCGCCGAGGGTCGGACGGTCGTAGTCGATCGTCGGGATCCCGGCGTCGGTCGCCTTCTTCAGCACGGCCTTGCCGCTGCCGGCGTCCAGGTTCACGATCATCAGCGCGGTCGCGCCGTTCGTGATCATCGCGTCGGCGATGGTCTGGAACTGGGCGGGGTCGCCCTGCGCGTTCTGGATGTCGTACTTCACGCCGGCCTTCTCGAAGGCCTCCTTGAGGTACTTCCGGTCCGCGGTCTCCCAGCGGGCCGACGTCTTGCTGTCGGGGAGGATCACGCCGATCTTCGGCGTCTTGCCCGCCGCACCGTCGGACGTGGAGTCGCTGTTCCCGCACCCGGCCGCCGTGGTGGCCACGAGTGCCCCACAGAGTGCCGCTGCTGCCCAGAGCCGCTTGCCCATGCTGACGCCTGTCCCTTCTGCCCCGAGCCGTCGACCGGCCCTCGGTGTCCCCCGCCGCGATCGCGAGAATGTTGTGAGCGGCAACGTATGTGCGCCGGGGCGGGCCGGGATAGTTTCTGAATCGATTGACTTGAGTAACGATCTTGTAACGCCGGCGACACGTATCGGACGCATACGGTCATCCCGGGACGCCTCTCCGGGCGGCGCGTCAGGCGGTGTCCGGCTCCAGCACCGCCATGCACTCCACGTGGTGCGTCATCGGGAACAGGTCGAACACCCGCAGCTCGGCGAGCCGCCAGCCGTGCGACCGCGCGGTGCGCAGGTCCCGGGCGAGCGCCGCCGGGTCGCAGGCCACGTAGGCCACCCGCCGCGGGGCGTGCCGCCGTCCGCCCGCGCCGGTGAGGACGCTGCGCATCACCTCGGGACCCGCCCCGGACCGCGGCGGGTCCAGCACCACCACGTCCGCCGCCGGAGAGGGGCGGCGGAGCCACTGGTCCACCCGGGCCTGGTGCACGGTCACGTCGGGCAGGTCCCGGAGGTTCCGGCGCGCGTCGGCAACCGCCACGGCGCCGGACTCCACCACGGTGACCCGCCCGGCCACCGGCGCCAGCGCCCCCGCGAACAGCCCGACACCGCCGTACAGGTCCCACACGTGCTCCCCCGGCCGGACGCCCAGCGCGTCGGCCACCGCCCCCACGAGGGTGTCGGCGGCCGCCGGGTGCACCTGCCAGAACCCGTCCGCGTGGACGAGCCAGGTGCGGTCGGCCGCGCGTTCGCGGACCCGGGCGTGTCCCCGCACCGGCTTCGCCGCGCCGCGGCCCCCGGCGGCCACCACCGCGACGGCCGGGTCCAGCGCCGCCGGTGCGGCGGCCCCGCGGCCCGGGGTGAGGACCACGGCCCGGTCCCCCACGCCGGACGCGACGGCCTCCACGCCGGACACGCCGGGCCACCGCACGCCGGGGACGTCCAGTGCCTGCACCTCCGGCGTGGCGATCAGGCAGCGGTCGATCGGCAGCACCGCGTCCGACCGGTGCGGGTGCAACCCGGCCCGGCCCTCGGCGTCCACCGCGTACCGGACCCGGGTCCGCCAGCCGAGCGCCCCGCCGGGCAGCTCCTCCGCCACGGCGGGCGCCAGCGCGTCCAGCTCGGCCTCGGCGAACCCGCCGAGCCGCTGGAGCTGCTCCCGCACCACGGCGGCCTTCAGCGCCCGCTGCTCGGTGGGCGCGACGTGCTGGAAGTCGCAGCCGCCGCACCGGCCCGGACCCGCGAACGGGCACGGCGGGGTCACCCGCCCCGGCGCCGCGGTGAGGATCTCGACCGCGTCGGCCCGCAGATACGAGCCGCCGCCGTCCTCGGTCACGAGAGCGCGGACACGCTCGCCCGGCAGCGCGTGCCGGACGAACACCACCCGGCCCTCGTACCGGGCGACGCAGTGGCCGCCGTGCGCCACCGGCCCGATGTCGAGCTCCAACTCCCGGCCGGCGAGTGGGTCCGCTCCCGTCGGCGCGGTCACCGGCCGGTCACGTCGGCCGCGACGGGCCGGTCGGGCTCGGTGTCGTCGGCGGGCCCGGGCGGCGGGCCGTTGCGGCCGACCGCGCCGTCGGGCCCGCGAACGATCGCGCGCCGGGCGTCGGTCAGTCCACGGTCCACCCGGTCCAGGTCACGACGGCTGGTCGACCGGAGCTGCCACGGCACGCTGGTGACCATGATCCCCGGCTCGAACAACAGCCGGGTCTTGAGCCGCAGCGCGCTCTGGTTGTGCAGCAGGTGCTCCCACCAGTGGCCCACGACGTACTCCGGGATGAACACGGTGACCACGTCCCGCGGGCTGTCCCGGCGGATGCCCTTGACGAAGTCGAGGATCGGCGCGGTGATCTCCCGGTACGGCGAGTCGATGACCGTCAGCGGGATCGGGATGCCGCGGTGCTCCCAGTCCTCCTGGAGGGCCCGGGTGTCGGCGTCGTCCACGTTCACGGTCACACCGGTGAGGGTGTCCGGCCGCGTCGCCCGCGCGTACGCCAGCGCCCGCAGGGTCGGCTGGTGGAGCCGGGACACCAGCACGACGGCGTGGTTGCGGGCCGGCAGGACCGGGCGCTCCTCGTCCGGCAGCAGCTCCACGGCGATCGCGTCGTAGTGGCGTCGGATCGCCCGCATGACGAGGAAGATGACGACCATCGCGGCGATGGCGATCCAGGCGCCGGCGAAGAACTTCGTGGCCAGCACGATGACCAGCACGATCCCGGTCATCACGCCGCCGAACGCGTTGATGGCCCGGCTGCGCTTCATCCGCGCGCGCTCCTTCGGGTCCCGTTCGACCCGCAGCAGACGGTTCCAGTGCCGGACCATGCCGGTCTGACTGAGCGTGAACGACACGAACACGCCCACGATGTACAGCTGGATCAGCCGGGTGACCTCGGCGTCGAACGCGAAGATCAGCACCATCGCGAACGCCGCGAGGAACACGATGCCGTTGCTGAACGCGAGCCGGTCGCCGCGGGTGTGCAGCTGCCGGGGCAGGTAGCGGTCCTGGGCGAGGATCGACCCCAGCACCGGGAAGCCGTTGAAGGCCGTGTTCGCGGCGAGCACCAGGATCAGCGCGGTGACCGCGGCGACGAGGTAGAACGCCGGCGTGAAGTGCTGGAACACCGCCTCGGCCAACTGCGCGACCACCGTCTTCTGGTGGTAGTCCGGCGGCGCCCCGATGAGCTGGTGGTGCGGGTTCTCGGCGTACTTCAGGCCCGTCGCCCGGGCCAGCATGATGATGCCGAGCAGCATGCTGACCGAGATCGTCCCCATCAGCAGCAGGGTGGCGGCGGCGTTGCTGCTCTTCGGCTTGCGGAAGGCCGGTACGCCGTTGCTGATCGCCTCGACGCCCGTGAGGGCCGCCGAACCGGACGAGAACGCCCGCAGCAGCAGGAACGCCATCGCCAGGCCGGCGAGCGAGTCCTCCGCCCGGAGCTCGAAGCCGGAGCTCGCCGTCCGCACGTCCTCGCCGAGGACGTAGATCCGGAAGAGGCCGTAGCCCGTCATCCCGAGGATCGCGATCATGAAGCCGTAGGTGGGGATCGCGAACGCCTTGCCGGACTCGCGGACGCCCCGCATGTTGACCGCGGCGAGCAACGCGACCAGAACGAGCGCGACCAGGACCCGGTGCCGGGCGAAGAACGGCACGGCCGAGCCGATGTTCGCCACGCCGGAGGAGATCGACACGGCGACCGTCAGGACGTAGTCCACCAGCAGGGCGCTGGCGACCACGAGTCCCCAGGACGGGCCGAGATTCTTCGTCACGACCTCGTAGTCACCGCCACCGGACGGGTACGCGTGCACGTTCTGCCGGTACGACGCGACGACGGTGACCATGACGACCGCGACGAGCAGCCCGATCCACGGCGAGAAGACATACGCCGACATGCCGGAGACCGACAGCGTCAGCAGGATCTCGTCGGGGGCGTAGGCCACCGAGGACAGCGCGTCGGAGGCGAACACCGGGAGCGCGATGCGCTTCGGCAGGAGCGTCTCGCCGAGCTTGTCGCTGCGGAACGGGCGCCCCAGCAGCAGGCGCTTGAACAACGACGTCGAGGACGGCACGGGGCCAGCGTACGGCCACCCCCGAGCGACGGCGGGTTGCGGTCGACGGCGCCCGGATGCGTGTAGCGTCCGCTCGGGTGACCACCGTGGGGTGGGGCGACCCGGACCGAGCGGTACGACGGAGGCACAGCTGGTGCACATCGTGATCATGGGTTGCGGCCGCGTGGGCTCGACCCTCGCGCACAGCCTGGAGTCCCGGGGTCACTCCGTCGCGGTGATCGACCAGAACGCGGAGTCCTTCCGCCGGCTCCCGGCCGATTTCGCCGGCCTCACCGTCGCCGGCGTGGGCTTCGACCGCGACACCCTCCTCGAGGCGGGCGTCGAGCGCGCCGACGCGTTCGCCGCCGTCAGCAGCGGGGACAACTCGAACATCGTCGCCGCCCGGGTGGCGCGGGAGACCTTCGGCGTCGAGAAGGTCGTGGCCCGCATCTACGACCCCAAGCGGGCCGAGGTCTACGAGCGGCTCGGCATCCCGACCGTCGCCACCGTGCGGTGGACTGCGGACCGGATGCTCCGCGCCATCGACCCCCACGGCAGCCAGGAGGTCTGGCGCGATGCGACCAGCAGCGTCTCGCTGGTGGAGGTCGTGCTGGACGCCGGGTGGATCGGCCGCCGCGTCCACGCGCTCGAGGACGCCACCGGGACCCGGGTGGCCTATGTGATGCGGTTCGGGCTGGGCACGCTGCCCACCGCGTCGATGGTGCTCCAGGAGGGTGACCAGGTCTTCATGCTCGTCACCGACGACATCGCCGACACGGTCACCGGCATCGCCGGCGCCGCCCCCGAGGGGAACGAATGATGCGGGTCGCCATCGCGGGTGCGGGGAACGTGGGCCGCTCGATCGCGCTGGAGCTGATCGAGCACGGCCACCAGGTCATCATGATCGAGCGGATGCCCGGCGCGATGCGGACGCATCTCGTCCCCGGCGCCGAGTGGATCCTCGCCGACGCCTGTGAGCTGTCCAGCCTCGAGGAGGCGGGCGTGGCCGGGTGCGATGTCGTCGTGGCGGCCACCGGCGACGACAAGGTGAACCTCGTCGTGTCGCTGCTCGCCAAGACCGAGTTCGCGGTGGACCGGGTCGTGGCCCGCGTCAACCGGGCCGAGAACGAGTGGCTGTTCACCGAGCAGTGGGGCGTGGACGTCTCGGTCAGCAAGCCCCGGCTCATCGCCGCCCTGGTCGAGGAGGCGGTGTCGGTCGGCGAGCTGGTCCGGCTGATGACGTTCCGGCAGGGACAGGCGAACCTGGTGGAGATCACCCTCGCCGGGGACGCGCCGCTGGTGGGACGCCCGGTCCGTGAGCTCACCCTGCCCCGGGACGCCGCCCTCGTGGCGATCCTGCGGGGCGGCCGGGTCCTCGTCCCCTCCGACGACGACCCGCTGGAGAAGGGCGACGAGCTGATGTTCCTCTGCACGTCCGAGGTGGAGGACGAGGTCCAGCGCGTCGTCTCGGGTTCGGTCTAGCTGCTGGGCCGGTCCAGGTGCTGGCGCCGGACCACCCAGATGGTGACCGCGAGCAGCGCGATCAACGGCGGGTAGCCGAGGGCGAGCCGGGCCACGCCCAGCGCGGTCGCCGACGCCCCGGCCAGGTACATGCCCGCCTGGACCCCGATGCGGGCGGCCCACACCACGGCCCACAGCACGGTGAGCCAGGTGAACAGGCGCAGCAGCCGGCGGTCCCGCCGCCACCCGGTGCCGGCACCGGTGAGGAAACCCCACGCGACGCCGACCAGCGGCCAGCGCACCAGTGTGGACCCGGCGAACACCACGGCGTACACGAGACCGAGCAGGATCCCGGGGAGATAGAACGCCTCGGCCCTTCCGGTACGGGCGGCCAGGAACGCGGCGATCGCGATGCCGAACAGCCCGTTGAGGGCCTGGCGAGGGGACTGCTTGCGGACCAGTCGCCACGCCGCGATCGCGAGCGCTGCCCCGACCGAGCACCAGATCGCCGGCCGGAGCCCGGTCAGCATGTTCGCGACGATGAACACGAGCACCGGCACGGCGCTCTCGGCCATCCCGCGCCAGCCGCCGATCTGGGAGAGGACGTCCTGCCGGAACGCGTCCGACGCCAGCATCTCCTTCAGCGTCGGCTCGACGTCGCCGGAACCGGTCCGGCCGGCCTCCGCACCGCGTCGCCGGCCCGCCTCCACGGCGACGGCCGCCGCCTCGATCGGATCGGCGGGGTCCGCGGCCGCGTCGGCGCCGAGGCGGTCGCGCAGGTGGTCGCCCGGGACATGGCCGTGCCGGGGTGCCCCGGCACTGCTGCCGGGCTGCTCCGAGGCGCTCACCCTGCGGTCGCCTCGAGCTCGTAGAACGGGTTGTAGATGACCTTGCGGTCGCCCTGCTCGGCCACCCGGCCGGTCGCGCTCAGCCGCCGACCGGGCTCGATACCGAGGATGCGGCGGCGGCCCAGCCAGATCAGGGTCACCATGCCGGAGCCGTCGAACAGCTCGGCCTCCAGCGTGGGGTGGTTCGTCCGCGGGGTGTACACCACCGAGCGCAGCCGGCCGGAGACCGTGACGCTGCGGCCGCGGGAACAGTCGCACACCGCCGTCGCCCCGGCGTCCTCGCTGGCACGCTGCAGGTCCTCGGCGTCGAGCTCCTGCTCGGACGCGGTGAACCGCCGGAACAGCGCCTTCACGCCGCCCTCGCGTACGGCCATCGACTCACCTCGGGGGTCGTGGTGCTGCGGCCGTGGCCGCGGTACCGGTCCAGCGTACGACGCGGGCGCCCGGCACACTCACCGGCATGTGGATCCGACACGGGAAGGCGGGCACGCCGGTCGCGGTGGTCCTCCCGGGGTCCGGGTCGACCGCGGAGTTCGTGGGCCGCGCGTTCGCCGGACCACTCGCCGCCGCCGGGCACGCCCTGGTGACGGCGGACCCGCCGCCGCCCGACCCGGACGCCCCGGACCCGGCCGAGGCCTGGGGACTCGCCCTGGACGCCCTCGCCGCGCGGGAGCCGTTCGCGCTGCTCGGCGGGGTGTCGCTCGGGGCACATGCGGCCGCGCGGTGGGCGAGCCGGCGGCCGGGCGCCGCCGGCGGCCTGCTGCTGGTGCTCCCCGCCTGGACCGGCCCGCCGGACGCCGTCGCCGCCGTCTCCGGCGCCACCGCCGACGAGATCGACCGGCTCGGTGTCGAACCGCTGCTCGCCAGGCTGCGGACCCTCACGACCGGGGAGGCCCGGGCGGCCTGGGTGGTGGACGAGCTGCACACCGCGTGGCGCAGCCGGGGGCGCGCCGCGCTGGTGGCCGAGCTGCGCGGGGTGGCCGCGTCCCGCGGTCCGGACCGGGCCGAGCTGCGGCGGATCGCGGTTCGGGCCGGGGTCGTCGCGCTGGCCGGGGACCCGCTGCACCCGGCGACGGTCGCCCGGGACTGGGTGACGGCGCTCCCGGCCGCCGGGCTGGTCACCGTGGACCACCCGGCGGTCGCCGCGGACCGGGCCGCGCTCGGCGCGGCGGTGTTGCGCGCGCTGGCCGCGGCGGGGGTCCCTACCGGAGCTCGGTGATCTCCGGGCCCCGCTCGGGCAGCGTGAGCCTCTTCTGCTCCTCCTCGGCCGCGTGCTGCGACTCGACCACCTCGCGCGGCAGCTGCAGTGGCAGCGGGTCCCGGACCGGCATCGCCTCGTCGCCGCGGACCACCACGACCCCACGGAGCGCGTCGGTGAGGAGGCCGGCCGCGGCCTCGTCCCGCCCGGCGGCGCCGGTGAACACGCCGCGGACGAACCACCGGGGGCCGTCGTACCCGACGAACCGCACGCGCTGACGGCCCTCGGGCGTTGCGAGGTCGGCGTGGAGCTCGGTCCCGTGGATGCCCTCGACGTCCCGCGCGGTGCCGCCCTCGGACGCGATGCCGGTGACGATCTCCTCGCGTACCTCGTCCCAGATGCCCTCGTTGCGGGGCGCGGCGAACACCCCGAGCTGCAGCGCGCTGTCCGCGGCCACCAGCAGCACGGTGGTGATCTGCCCGGCGTCGTCCGCCTCCAGCCGCAGCTCCGCGCCCTCCGGCGTCGGGACCCGCAGCGCGCCGAGGTCGATGCGCTCCACGCCGTCGTCGGGCACGGCGCCGACGTCCCACGGGCCGTGGACCGGGACGGCGGGCTCCCCGGCCTCGGTGGTCTCGGCGGCCTCTGCCCGGTCGGGCGCGACCTCGTCCTGCTTACGGTTCCGGCGTCGGAACACCGTCACTCCCCTCCTGTGGTCGTCAGCCCGTCATGGCCGCCGGTGGATCCGTGGCCGCCGGTGCCCCGTACCGACTCGGGCAGGACATCCACGACCGTGAACACGGCCTGCTCGACCCGCTGGACGACGAGCTGGGCGATCCGGTCCCCCCGGCGTACGACGACCGCGTCCGCGCCGTGGTTGACGAGGTTCACCCGGATCTCACCGCGGTAACCCGCATCGACCGTACCGGGCGCGTTCAGGGTGGTCACGCCGAGCTTGGCCGCCAGGCCGGAGCGGGGGTGCACGA
The DNA here is from genome assembly GCA_030840805.1 of Actinomycetota bacterium. Classification (GTDB taxonomy): domain Bacteria; phylum Actinomycetota; class Actinomycetes; order Mycobacteriales; family HKI-0501; genus JAVEDU01. Next base: position 11,507 of record JAVEDU010000102.1, on the reverse strand, counting down.
AGGCGGCGTACCCGATCGGGAGGGCGATCGCCACGCCGGTGCCGACCAGTGCACGGCCGCCCGGGGGCAGCTCGACGTCCGCGGCGGCGACCAGGTCGGCCCCCGCGTCGCCGGGATGCGCGTACGCGGGCGGCGGGAGGTCCGGGTCGAGCCGCTGGAGCAGCACGGGTACCTCGGTGGGGCGGTCGGTCATCGGTCCTCCGGTTCAGGCGCCGGGCAGGCGGCAGCGGAGGACATCACGCCGGGCCCGGCTCCGGCAAATGGCACGCCGGCGACCGCCGTCCCCCCGAACGGCGGCGCAGGGCCGGTTGCCGTCGACCGCCCCCGCGGCCGACGGACCGGGTCAGGCCGCGCACTCCCGGCAGACCGGGTGCCCGTTGCGCTCCTCCGCCAGCTGGCTGCGGTGGTGGACCAGGAAGCAGCGCGAGCAACGGAACTCGTCGGTCTGCATCGGGAGCACCCGGACGGTGAGCTCCTCGCCGGAGAGATCGGCGCCGGGGAGCTCGAAGCCCTCGGCCACCTCGGCCTCGTCGACGTCCACGCTGCCGGACTGCGCCTCGGTGCGGCGCGCCTTCAGCTCCTCCAGGCTGTCCTCGCCCAGGTCGGAGTCATCGGTACGGCGCGGCGCGTCGTAGTCGGTCGCCATGTCGGTGTCACTCCTAGTGCTGTCAGATACCTGGTGCTGTGATGCCCGGTTTCGCCGCGCGACAACCGGTTCCGTATCCCGCCCCCCAGCGCGTCTGATTTCCCGACGCGGGCGGTGGACCATACCTCTTTGCCACCACGAAGACGCCTCAGGGTGGCTGTGTGTTCCCGATCCGGCACCCAGATGTGACGGAGCCGACAGCACGGCGGGCCCAGGACGGACAAACGGACCGACCGGCGCCCTCGCCGCGGGCTCCGAGCCGAGCCCCGGGGCCGGGATCCGGCATACGACCGGGCGGCGCGCGGACGCTACCCTTCGGGACATGCCGGGCCGGGGGAAGCGACGATGAGCCTCGCCCGTGTGCGGGCGCTCGTGGTGCTCGGCGCACTGGTCGTGCTGGCCGCCGTCGCGGCCGGCTGGGCCATCGCCAAGGACACGGAGACCGCCGCCCGGCTGGCCACGCCGTGCGTCAAGAGCACGGTGCCGTTCTCGGCCGCGATCCCCGCGCGCCCCTCCGACGTCCGGGTGAACGTCTACAACGCGACCTCCGAGATGGGCCTCGCGAACACCGTCGCCGAGGAGCTGAGGGTCCGCCGGTTCACGGTGGCGCAGGTCGGCAACGACCCGTTGCAGGAGAGCGTCGAGGCCCCGGTGCAGATCCGGTACGGCCCGCGGGGCGCCGGCGCCGCGCAGATGCTCCGCGCCTGGTTCCCCGGCGCGGAGCCGAGGCTGATGCCGCGCGCCGACGCGCAGGTCGACCTCGTGCTGGGCATGCGGTACGAGGGGTTCACCACGGCGGCCGACTACGCCGTCGAGCGCGACCGCCTGGGCAAGCCGACCAAGCCGCCCGAGCTCTGCTGAGCCCCGGCCCGCCTCCTCCGGTCAGCCCGCCTCGTCCGCGTCCAGCGCGACGAGCAGCTCGTGCAGCGGGGCGTGCAGCGCGGGGGGCGCGGCGACCGTCATCGCCTCCCCCGGCGGCCGGCCCCGCAGCCCGGTGACGAGCAGCCCCGCCTCGGCCGCGACCAGCTCACCGGCCGCCAGGTCCCACGGCGACAGCCCCCGCTCGTAGTACGCGTCCAGCCGGCCCTCCGCCGCGCCGCACAGGTCGAGCGCGGCCGAGCCGATCCGGCGGATGTCCCGGACCACCGGCAGGACCTCGGCGAGCACGCGCGCCTGCTGCCGCCGCCGGTCCGCGTCGTATCCGAAGCCCGTCCCCACCAGTGCCCGGTCCAGCCGGGTGCAGGCGGAACCCCGCAGCCGCGTCTCGCCCCGGTACGCGCCGCCGCCGCGCGTCGCCGACCACTCCTCCCCCGTCACGACGTTGCGGACCACGCCCGCCACCGTCACGCCGTCGACCTCGGCGGCGAGCGACACGGCGTACGCGGGGATGCCGTACAGGAAGTTGACGGTGCCGTCGATCGGGTCGAGCACCCACCGGACTCCGCTGGTGCCGGGTCGCTCCGCACCCTCCTCGCCGAGCACGCCGTCGGCGGGCCGGGCCGCGAGGATCGCGTCGACCACGAACCGCTCGGCGGCCCGGTCCGCCGCGGTCACCGGATCGGTCGGGGTCGACTTGGTGCTCACCTGCCCCAGCGCGTCGGCGCGGGCGGCGGTGACGAGCTCCGCCGCCCGGGCCACCACGTCACGGGCCAGGGTGAGCAGCTCCGCGGGGTCGACCGGGGGGTCTGCTGCAGCGACGGTCACCATGCGCCCAGTCCAGCACAGCCGGGCCGCCGACCCTAGGGTGGGTGCGGCCCCTAGGGTGGGTGCGGCAGACGGCTCGGGGGCGGGAGGCCGCGTGACGGTGCGAGACCCGGGAGCACTCGGCTTCGGCGTGGACATCGGCGGCACGGGCATCAAGGCGGCGCCGGTACATCTCGACACCGGGGAGCTGGCGGGCGCGCGCGCCCGCGTCCGCACCCCCCACGGGGGCGAGCCGGAGGCGGTCTGCGCGGTGGTCGCCGACCTCGTGGCCGGCGCCGGGTGGAGCGGGCCGGTGGGTGTCGCCTTCCCCGCGGTGGTCCAGCACGGCATCGCCCGTACCGCTGCGAACGTGAGCCACCGCTGGATCGGCCGCGACGTCGCCGCCGACATGGCGGCGGCCGTCGGGGCCCCGGTCACCGTGCTCAACGACGCCGACGCGGCCGGGCTCGCCGAGATGCGGCACGGCGCGGGCAGGGGCGTGCCGGGCGTCGTGCTCACGCTCACCCTCGGGACCGGGATCGGCAGCGGGCTGTTCACCGACGGCACGCTGGTGCCGAACACCGAGTTCGGCCACCTGGAGATCGACGGGCACGACGCCGAGACCCAGGCGTCCGAGGCCGCCCGCGAACGCGAACATCTGACCTGGACCGACTGGGCCCACCGGGTCGAGCTCTATCTGCGCAGGGCGGACGCCCTGCTCTGGCCGGATCTGGTGATCCTCGGCGGCGGGGCCAGCAAGAAGGCGGACCGCTGGCTCCCCCTGCTCGACGTCCGGCCGGAGCTCGCGGTGGCGGTCCTGCGCAACGCCGCGGGCGTGGTCGGCGCCGCGATGGCGTGCGCGGAATACTGTTGAGCTGCGCGTACGCCCACGACTGCGCGGCGTGATCCCGCGCGGGTGGCACTGGACCTGCGCCAGAGCGGGTTACAATTGAGAACCAAGCCTGTGCGCCGCACCCCCGGAGCGCGGGACATCCCCGATGAAGTCACCCGACCGGGTCACACCGGTCGTCCCCGGTGCGCCTTGTCCCACCGGCTCGTGAGAGGTCGTTCGTGACATCCGCTGACCGCATCCCCGCCCAGCCCGACGTGATCCGTACGCTCGTCGACGACCTGGCCCGGCGCGCCGAGCGTTCCGGATCGGTCCCGTCCGCGGAGGTCGCCCGGGTGCTCGGAGAGGCCGGCGTCACCACGGCGCAGGGGAAGAAGATCCTTCAGGGGCTGAGCAGCGCGGGAGTCACCGTGGTCGTGGACGGTTCCGCCAGCACCGCACCTTCCCGCCCGCGCGTCGCCGCCGCCCGTTCGGCGACCGCGGCGTCGAAGGCCGCGACCGCCAAGGCCGCGCCGGTCAAGAAGACCGCCGGGACCAAGGCCGCGCCGAAGAAGGCGCCGGTGAAGGCCGCCGGCGACGCGCTCGATCCCGATCTGGACCTGACACCCGAGATCGTGGCGGAGCTGAACGCCGGCACGCCCGCGAAGGCGACCCGCAAGGCCGCGGCGAAGAAGGCCGCGCCCGGCGCCGAGGACGGCGCCAAGGGCCTCAAGGTCGACGAGGCGATCACCCTCAACGAGAAGGAGGGTGACGAGGCCGAGGAGTTCACCTTCGACGAGGAGGAGGAAGAGTCCGAGGCGCTCAAGCAGGCCCGGCGCGACGCCGAGCTCACCGCCTCCGCCGACTCGGTCCGCGCCTACCTCAAGCAGATCGGCAAGGTGGCCCTCCTCAACGCCGAGGAGGAGGTCGACCTCGCCAAGCGCATCGAGGCCGGGCTGTACGCCTCGGAGCGGCTCCGCCAGATCGAGGACTCCGGCCAGAAGCTGTCCCCGCAGATGCGCCGGGACCTCAACTGGATCGTCCGCGACGGCGAGCGCGCCAAGAACCACCTCCTCGAGGCGAACCTCCGTCTCGTGGTCTCCCTGGCGAAGCGCTACACCGGCCGCGGCATGGCGTTCCTGGACCTGATCCAGGAGGGCAACCTCGGCCTCATCCGCGCGGTCGAGAAGTTCGACTACACCAAGGGCTACAAGTTCTCCACGTACGCCACCTGGTGGATCCGGCAGGCCATCACCCGCGCTATGGCCGACCAGGCCCGCACCATCCGTATCCCGGTGCACATGGTCGAGGTCATCAACAAGCTCGGTCGCATCCAGCGCGAGCTGCTCCAGGACCTCGGGCGAGAGCCCACCCCGGAGGAGCTCGCCAAGGAGATGGACATCACCCCGGAGAAGGTGCTGGAGATCCAGCAGTACGCCCGGGAGCCGATCAGCCTCGACCAGACCATCGGCGACGAGGGCGACAGTCAGCTCGGCGACTTCATCGAGGACTCCGAGGCCGTGGTGGCCGTGGACGCCGTGTCCTTCACGCTGCTCCAGGACCAGCTCACCTCGGTGCTCCAGACGCTGTCCGAGCGCGAGGCCGGCGTGGTGCGGCTGCGGTTCGGCCTCACCGACGGCCAGCCCCGGACGCTCGACGAGATCGGCCAGGTCTACGGCGTGACCCGCGAGCGGATCCGCCAGATCGAGTCGAAGACGATGAGCAAGCTGCGTCACCCGTCGCGGTCCCAGGTGCTGCGCGACTACCTGGACTGAGCCGCCCGCCCGACGACCCGGGGCTGTTGCCGACACGCTCGCGTGTCCGGCGGCAGCCCCTGATCGTTGTGTAGTGACGGTGCCGGAATCCTCCAGAAGTGCCCGCGGGCTGCCGACAAGAGTGGTGTCGGGTCGAATGGGAGGTGCTGAGGTGGACGATTTCGAGATGCTCGTCGCCGAGGCGTACGACGAGGGCGTCGTCACCGAGGTGATCCGCCCGGCCGCCGTGCTGCCGGAGGAGGCCGCGCGACGCGTCCTCGTGGAGCTCGCCCTGCACGACGTGGCCGCGGGTGGTCTCTGGAACTCCGAGCCGACCCAGTGGCGCCGCTACGACCGCTCGTGGGACCAGCCCGGTGCCCAGGGGGACGCCCAGCTCATCGGCACCATGCAGGTCGCGTACGGGACACCGACACGCTACGAGATCACGATCTACCGGGCGACGGTCACCCAGGTGGGCACCGCCGCCGGCTGGACCGTCGAGACACTGTGCGACGAGGCGCTGGCGTTCGGCGGGCACACCCTCGCCAGCTGCCCTCGCGCCGACCTCAAGCCGCCGCCGAAACCGTTCCGGTTCCGGTAGCCGTTCGGCCGACCTTGCGAGTGTCTCCGACACGACCCGGCCCGATGTGGCAGCGTGACGGGGACATGGCACTGTTAGCGGTACAGGTCGGAGCCGGAGACACCGGAAACGGCCTGGGAGTCGAAGATATGCCAAATCGCCCCCGGGGGCCGGAACGTCACCGGTGGTAACCGTGTTGCACCATGTGGGTAACCGATGTACCCGCGAACGAACCGAGGAGGCCGGAATGACCCCGACCCTCATGCCGTCCGAAACCGCCACGCCGGCGGCCGGAGAGCGGTGCGATCGCTGCAGCGCCGCGGCAAAGGTCCGAGCTGTCCTCCCCGGAGGCGGAGATCTCGTGTTCTGCCAGCACCACGCCAACCGCTACCGCGAATCGCTCGAGAAGGTCGCCGTGTCGATGGAGACCGACGACGAGTAGCCGACGACACCACGACGACGGCGGCCCGGGTTCCCGGGCCGCCGTCGTCGTGTCCGGGCCCGCGCGGTGCGGTGACGGCGGGGACACGCCGGGCCGGTGACCGGTCGCGGCAGCCCCCCCGGGCGCGCAGCGACGTGTCCGGCGGCGCGCCACGGCCCCGCCACGCGCCCGCCCGGCGTGTCTGGCGGTCACCGGCCGCCGCCGGGCCGTCACGCCGGCCCCGTGGTGCGGTTCGGGACTCCCCCGGCGTACCGCCCGAAGGTCCTCGCCCAGCACCTACCAGGCGCGGATCGCGGTGATGCGCTCCTCCAGCTGATCGACGCTCGCCTGCGCGCTCGGCGGTCCCCCGCAGATCCGGCGCAGCTCGGCGTGGATCTTGCCGTGCGGCATGTTCGTGCGGTGGTGGTGCGCCCCGACGAGCGCGTTGAGCTGGCGACGCAGCTCGGCCCGGCGCTGGTAGGTGGTCCGCACCTCCTCCAGCGGCGGCGGGACGGCCGCTCCTCCGGCGGCGCTCCGGCGCTGCTGGGCGGCCACCTGTGCGGCCTGGCGCTTCTGGAGCAGCGCCGACACCTGGTCGGGGGCGAGGAGCCCGGGCAGCCCCAGGTACTCCTCCTCCTCCTCCGTCCCGGCCTGCGCGCCGGTGCCGAACGAGGCGCCGTCGAAGATCACCTGGTCGAGGTGCGCGGACGCCTCCAGCGCGGTGAACCGCGGGTTGTCGTCGGTCTTCTCGTCCTCGGTGCGGTTGGCGGCCGCCAGCAGGGCGTCCTCCAGCTGCTCCGGGCGGTCCGGCCGCTCCAGGACGTGGTTGCGCTCGGTTTCCATCTCGCTGGCCAGCTGGAGCAGCACCGGGACGCTGGGCACGAACACGCTGGCCGTCTCCCCGGGGCGCCGCGCCCGCACGAAGCGGCCGATCGCCTGGGCGAAGAACAGGGGCGTGTTGACGCTCGTCGCGTACACGCCGACGGCGAGGCGCGGGAGGTCCACGCCCTCGCTGACCATCCGGACCGCGACCATCCACCGGTCGTTCGAGCGACCGAACCCGCTGATCTTGTCGCTCGCCGTCTTGTCGTCGCTCAGCACGACGACGGGCTCGGTGCCGGTGATCACCGCGAGCATCCGGGCGTACGCGCGGGCCGAGAGGTGGTCGGAGGCGATGACCAGGCCACCGGCGTCCGGCATCCCGGTCCGCACCGCGGTCAGCCGGTTGTCGGCGGCCCGCAGCACCGCGGGCATCCAGTTGCCGTTCGGGTCCAGGGCGGTGCGCCACGCGTGCGCGGTCTGCTCGGCGGTGAGGGGCTCCCCCAGCCGCGCGGACAGCTCCTCGCCGGCGGACGTGCGCCAGCTCATCTCCCCGGAGTAGGCGAGGAACAGCACCGGCCGCACGACGCCGTCCCGCAGCGCGTCCCCGTACCCGTAGATCGAGTCGGCCTGCGACCGGGTGAACCCGCCGGCGTCCCGCTCGTACCGCACGAACGGGATCGGGCTGTCGTCGCTCCGGAACGGCGTCCCGGTGAGGGCCAGCCGGCGTACCGCGGGCTCGAACGCCTCCCGGACACCGTCGCCCCAGGTCTTCGCGTCACCGGCGTGGTGGATCTCGTCGAGGATCACCAGCGTCCGCCGGGTCACCGTCCGGCGCCGGTGCACCATCGGCGCCAGGCCGACCTGCGCGTAGGTGATCACCACACCGTGGAAGTCGCCCGACGTCGCCCCGACGGTGTTCTTGAACGTGGGGTCGAGCTGGATCCCCACCCGCGCCGCCGCCTGCGCCCACTGCGCCTTCAGATGCTCGGTCGGGGCGACGACGGTGATCTGCTCCACCGTGCCGTCCGCGAGCAGCTCCGCGGCGAGCCGGAGCGCGAACGTGGTCTTGCCGGCACCGGGCGTCGCCACGGCGAGGAAGTCCTGCGGACTGCTGCGGAGGTAGCTCACCAGCGCCCGGCGCTGCCAGGCACGCAGCGACGGGCCGGGCTGCTGGGCGGTCGAGGTGGCGTTCGGAGCGGGGGCGGAGACGGGGCGCTCCCTTCATCGCGGGCACGCCGGTGGACGGCCCGGTCCCAACAGAGACTGGCTTCCGCGCATAACGGAGCCCTCCCGGGATGCGGACCGCTGGGTCCCGCCGGTGAGGGCGTCCCCAGGGTAACCCGCCCCGGCCCCGGCCGAGGGTGCGTGACACCCGGCAGTGACCGGGAACATCTCAGGTCGTCGGCACATCCCGCGGGGTGGGCGCCGACCACCGGCGGACCAGCGCCAGCACCCGGATCCCGAACACGCCCGCGGCCCCGACCGCGGCGGACGCCGGTCCCGCGATGCCGAGGCCGTCCGCGATCACCACCGTCCCGGCCCCCAGCAGCGCGGCCAGGGCGTAGATCTCCCGGCGGAGCACGACCGGGATCTCTCCGGTGAGCAGGTCGCGGATCACGCCGCCGCCGATGCCGGTGAGCACGCCGATCACCGTGGCGCCGACCGCCGGCACCCCGGCGTCGAGCGCCTTCGCCGTACCGGTCACCACGAAGAGGCCGAGACCCGCCGCGTCCGACAGCAGCACGACCCGGCGCAGGCGGGACACCTGCGGGTGGAAGTAGAAGACCATCACCGAGGCGGCCGTGGACACGACGAGGTACCGCCAGTCCCGGAGCACGAACGGCGGGGTCTGCCCGATCAGGACGTCCCGCAGCAGCCCACCGCCGATCGCGGACGCCGCCCCGACCACCACGACACCGAAGATGTCGAGCCGCTTCGCGACCCCGGCGGAGGCGCCGGCGAGCGCGAAGACGAAGACTCCGACGAGGTCGAACACGCTCAGCAGTGCGATGGACACGCCGCCAGGCTAAGGGGGCTCCCCGCGGCCGGCGGATCCGGCACGTACCGTGGACCGGTGACCTCCGTGCGTACCGTTCCCGCCGACGGCCGCGCGGCCCCACGGGCCCTCCGCCGGCCGGTCCTCCGGCGCGCCACCGACGGCCTGCGGGCGGCGGGCGAGCTCGCCCGCGACACCCTGAAGAAGGCGTGGTCGGACCGGATCCTCGGGCTGTCCGCGGAGGCGGCGTTCTGGCAGCTGCTGTCCCTGCCGCCGCTGCTGCTCGCCGGCCTCGGCGCCCTCGGGTACATCGGCTCGGTGCTCGGCACGGACGCGGTGGCGTCCACCCAGCGGTGGATCGTGCGGCTGGCCGGTGAGGTCGCCGCGCCCAACGTGGTCGACGAGGTCGTCCGGCCCGTCGTGGCGGAGGTGCTCGGCCGCGGCCGGCCGGACATGGTGAGCCTCGGTTTCGTGCTCGGCCTGTGGGCGGGGTCGAGCGCGATGGCCACGTTCGTCAACACGATCACGATCGCGTACGGGCAGCGGGAGCTCCGTGGCGCCGTCCGGTCCCGGCTGCTCGCGCTCCGGATCTACCTGGCGTTCCTGGTCCTGGCGGCGGTGCTCCTGCCGCTGTTCGTGATCGGCCCGGACCTCCTGCTGCGGGCGTTCCCGGCGAGCTGGCACGCCACCATCGCGGACGTGGTGAACCTGGCGTACTGGCCGCTGACCGCGCTGCTGACGTTCGTCGCCCTGGCGACGCTGTACCACGTCGTCACGCCGGTCCGGCTCCGCTGGCGCCGCGCGTACCCGGGTGCCCTGCTGGCACTCGTGCTGTTCGGGCTGCTGTCGTTCGGACTGCGGCTGTACGTGGAGACGGTGGCGTCACGGCTGCTGGTGTTCAGCACGCTCGCCGCGCCGATCCTCGCGCTGCTGTACTTCTACGTGCTGGCGTTCACGATCCTGCTCGGGGCGGAGCTCAACGCCGCCCTGGAGCAGCGGTGGCCCCGCGGCCCCCGCCGCAGCACGCTCGAGCGGCTCGGCGAGCGGCTGCGGCCGGGCGACCCGGCTCCGGCAGCGAAGCCGGTGGGTCACTCGCCGTCGCCACCGCCACCGCCGGCGCCCGGCAGCGACTCGTAGATCTCCTTGCAGTCGGGGCACACCGGTGAGCCGGGCTTCGCCGACTTCGTCACCGGGAAGGTCTCGCCGCACAGGGCCACCACGTACGTCCCCATGACCGCGCTCTCGGCGATCTTCTCCTTGCGGACGTAATGGAACATCTCCGGGCCGGTGTCGGCGTCGCGGGTGTCAGGGCGGACGTCGGTCTGCGTGCTCACGCAAATCCCTCCTCGGCTGGAACTGCCAGTCTCGCATGTGTCGGCGGCGGGGGAAGACCGGCTCCCGGCGCTCCCGGAGCCGCCGGTTACCGTGGGGCCGTGACCGTTCCGCTGCCCCACCCGAGTCCCGGTACCGCCGGTTTCGCGCTCGGGGAGGAGGTGGCCGACGCGCTCGCGCGCGGTCTGCCCGTGGTCGCCCTGGAGAGCACGATCCTCTCCCACGGCCTCCCCCGCCCGCGGAACCTCGAGGTCGGCCGCGAGATCGAGGCCACCGTCCGGGCCGCCGGCGCCGTTCCCGCGACGATCGGCGTCCTCGGCGGACGGGTGGTCGTCGGCCTCGACGACGCGCAGGTCGAGCGGCTCGCACTGGGCGACGGCGTGCTGAAGGTCAGCATCCGGGACCTGCCCGCCGCGATGGCGCGGGGCGCCGACGGTGCCACCACGGTCGCCAGTACGTCCGCGCTTGCGGCCCGGGCCGGGATCGGCGTCTTCGCCACCGGCGGCCTCGGCGGGGTCCACCGCGGCTTCGTCCAGTCCGGCGACGAGTCCGCCGACCTGGGTGCGCTGGCCCGGACACCGATCACCGTCGTCTGCGCGGGCGTGAAGTCGATCCTCGACGTCCCGGCGACGCTGGAACGTCTGGAGACGCTGTCGGTCACCGTGGTCGGCTACGGCACCACCCGGTTCCCGGGCTTCTACCTGAGCGACTCCGGTCACGGGCTCGACTGGCGGGTGGACACCCCGGCCGAGGTGGCCGCGATCGTCGCCGCCCGCGACGCCCTGGCCCTGCCGGGGGCCCTGGTGGTCGCGAACCCGCTGCCCGTCGCGGAACAGCTCGATCCCGCGCTCCACGACCGGGTGCTGACCGAGGGGCTGGCCGGACTGGACCGCGAGGGCGTGACGGGCAAGGCCGTGACGCCGTATCTCCTCGCGCACTTCCACGAGGCAACCGGCGGCGCGAGTCTCGACGTGAACGTGAGGATCATCCTGCGGAACGCCGACCTGGCCGCGCGGATCGCCGTCGCCGCCCGGACCCGGTCCGCCGTCGTCCCCGCGTGACCGACCCCCGTCCCGTGATCACCAGCGGAATTTCGTCGCCGGAGCGCGGGAAACCGGTGGTGATCACGGGGCGGCCCCCGTGCCGGGCGGGGTGGAACTCGTGCCCGGCGGGGTGGAACTTGTGGCGGGCGGGGTGGCCCCCGTGCCCGGCGGGGTGGAACTCGTGCCGGGCGGGGTGCTCGCCGTCGGCGACCTCGTCACGGACGTGGTCGTCCACGCCGCCGGCCCGCTGCGGCCCGGGTCGGCCACCCCGGCCGCGATCCGGCTCACCGGCGGCGGCTCGGCCGCGGGCACCGCGGCGTGGCTGGGGTGGCTGGGGGTGCCCGTCACGTTCGCCTGCCGGGTCGGGGACGACGCTCCCCTTCCGCGTTGTTCGGGGGGTT
>JAVEDU010000101.1 GCA_030840805.1 Actinomycetota bacterium | reverse complement strand
CCCGGATGGAGGCGCCCATCTCCTCGGCACCGGCGGAGACGGTCTGCACGTTCGCCGAGACCTGCTCGGCGGCGGCGGCCACGATCGTGGCCTGCGAGGACGCCTCGTGGGCGCTCGCCCCGATCTGCCCGCTCGCGCCGGCCAGCCCCTGCGACACCGTGGTCAGTGCCGAGGCGTTCGTCGCGAGTGCCTGCACGGCCTCCCGGGTGGCCGCCTGCGCCCGGCCGAAGGAGGCCGCCATCCGGCCCACCTCGTCCTTCGCGTCCCACTGCGCCTCGACGGTCAGGTCGCCGTCCGCCATCGCGTCCAGGGCGCGGCCGACGACCCGCAGCGGACGGGTGATCGTCCGGGCGACCAAGACGCCGAGGAACAGCGCCACGGCGAGGCCGCCGAGGAGGACGGCCAGGCCGACGTTGCGGCCGGTCGTGGCGGCCGAGTGCGCCTCCGTGGCAAGGGCGCCGGCGGACTTGCGCTCGAGCGCGTTCAGCGCGTCCAGGGTGTCCGCGCCCTTCGAGGTGAGCGGGTTCGCCAGGTCGACACGAGCCTTCTCCCACTCGGCGTTCTTGTTCGCCTTGGACAGCGGGATCAGCGTGTCGTTGTAGACCTTCTGGTACTGCCCCCAGGTCGCGGTGAACGTGTCCACCAGCTCCTGACGGCCGCCCGACATGTCGCCGCCCCGGAGGTACTCGGCGAGCGAGGCGTCCTTCTCGGCCTCGTCCTCCTTGATCGCCGCCTCGACGTCGGCCTTGCCGGCCGGGGAGCTGATCGCGCCGTGCAGCGCGACCTGCATCCGGATCTTGATCTGCTGCTGGTGCAGGTGGCCCAGCGCGCTGAGCCGCTCGACCCCGTGGGTGTGCAGGCGCTGCGCGTCGGCGTCGGCGGTGCCGAGTGCCGACAGGTTCATCGCGCTGGCGACGGCGGCCACCACGATGCCGATGGCGACCGAAGTCAGGACGCGCGTGGTGACGCGGCGGTCCGCGAACCATCGTGCCGGGGAGTGGGTGGTGGCCATGGCTCGCTGTCCTTCGGTCTGTGGGAAGGTCGGTCAGTCGGTCATCGGCCGATACCACGGTGACTTGATCCACCGCACGGCCGGGAATGACCGGTGGCCGTCCCGATCCACGCAACGAGGACGGGGCCACCCGAAGGTGACCCCGTCCTCGTCGTGTCGGATAGTTCAGGCGAGCGCGTCCTCGCGGCCGAGCTCCTGGTTGACGTCGACCGTACGGCTGACGTCGAGCAGGAGCAGCAGCCGGCCCTCCTGCGGGATGGCGCCGAGGATCATGTCCCGGGCCGGGCCCGTGATCGTGGTCGGCGGGGGCTCCACCGCGGCGTCGTCCGCCTCGGAGACGTCCCCGATCGAGTCGACGAGCAGGCTCACGACCTCGTCGCCGTCCCGGACCACGACGTTCATCGGGTCACCGCTCTCGCGGCGGGGGAGACCCATCCGGGTCCGGACGTCGATCGCCGGGATGACCTCGCCGCGGAGGTTGATCAGCCCCGCGACGGTGGGCGGTGCCAGCGGTACGGGTGTCCGGTCGTGGTGCCGGAAGACCTCCTGTACCCGGGCGACGTCGACGCCGAAGTACTGCCCGTCGACCTCGAAGGTGGCGTACTGCCGGACTGCCATCTCAGACCTCCGCACCGACGTGGACGTCGGCCGACTCGAAGAAACGGGGGTCCGCGGCGAGGATCGCCTGACGGACGTCGAGCATCTCGGTGACCTTCTTCTGGATGACCGCGGAGCCGATCAGGCCAGAGTCGTCGAGATCGCTGCGGGCATCGACGTTGCCGTCGATGATGTCGACGATCCGGTCGACCGCCAGGGCGACGCTGCGCCCTCGCTCGGAGTAGACGACCACCGGGAGCGACTCGCCCGGTGCCTCGTCGTAGCTGCCGAGCAGACGGCCCAGGCGGACCAGCGGCATGATCTCGCCGCGGTACTGGACGACCTCGCGGTGCCCGACATGCTCCACCGCGGAGAGCGGGAAGTCCTCCAGCCGGGTGACCGAGTCGAGCGGGACCGCGACGCGCCGGTCGCCGACGCTGGCGACCAGGAGCCGCACCGTGTCGGTGGCCGTGCCCTCGACCTTGGCCTCGGTCTCGGCCTCGACCGCGGCGACTGCCTCGGCGGCGAGCTGGGTGCGGCGGGCGAGCGCCTGGACGTCCAGGATCAGCGCGACCCGGCCGTCGCCGAGGATCGTGGCCCCGGCGTACACGCCGGCGCCCTTGAGCCGCGACGAGAGCGGCTTGACGACGATCTCCTCGGTGTTCAGCACCCGGTCGACCACCATGCCGAACCGGCGGCCGTCCGCCTGCACGACGGCGAGGAAGATCGGGCCGGTGTTCTCGCGGCCGCCGACGCCCAGGGCGTCGTCCATGCGGACCAGCGGGAGGAGCCGGCCCCGGAGCCGGTACACCGGCGCGCCGGCGACGTACTCGACGCCCGGGCCGGTGGTGTCGACCGAGACGAGCTCGTGCACGGCGACCTGCGGGATGGCGTAGCGCTCACCGGCGCACTCGACGGTGAGAGCCTGCACGATCGCGAGGGTCAGCGGGATGGTCAGGCGCCAGGTGGTGCCCTTCCCGACGGCGGACTCGACGTCCACCATTCCGCCGATCTTCTCGATGTTCGTGCGGACCACGTCCATGCCGACACCGCGGCCGGACACGTTGGTGACCGCCGCGGCGGTCGAGAAACCGGGCCGGAACAGCAGGTCGAGGATCTCCTCGCGGCGCATCCGGTCGAGCTGGTCGGTGGTGACCAGACCGCGCTTGACGGCGATCCGGCCGATGATCTCCGGGTCGATGCCGGCACCGTCGTCGGTGACCTCGACGACGACGTGGCCGCCCTCGTGGTATGCCTTCAGGCCGAGCACGCCGGTGGCCGGCTTGCCGCCCGCGGTGCGGATCTCGGGGGTCTCGACGCCGTGGTCGACCGCGTTGCGGACCAGGTGGGTCAGCGGGTCCTTGACGGCTTCGAGCAAGGTGCGGTCGAGCTCGGTCTCCTTGCCGTGCATCTCCAGCACGACCTGCTTGCCCAGCTGGTTGGACAGGTCGCGGACGACGCGGGGGAGCTTCGACCACAGGTTGTCGATGGGCTGCATGCGCGTCTTCATGACGCTTTCCTGCAGCTCCGTGGTGATGAGGTTCAGCCGCTGGGTGGCGCGGACCAGCGCCACGTCGGTCTGGGTCGCGGCGCTCCGGACCACCTGGTTGCGGGTGAGCACCAGCTCGCCGACCAGCCGCATCAGCGAGTCGAGCAGGTCCACGTCGACGCGGATGCTGCTCTCCGTCGCGGAGCGGCGGGCGGGGGCCTCGCCGGGCTCGGCCTCGGCTGCCACCGCGGCCACGGCGGTGGGCACCTCGACGGCGACCTCGGCCACCGGCTCCGCCACGACGGCGGTCACCTCGACCTCCACCTCGGCGGTGGCGACCTTGGCCCGCGGGGCGCGCTTGCGGGCCGGCTTCTTCTCCGTCGCCGCAACGTCGACCAGCGTCGGCGCGGTGGCCTCCGCGGCCGGCTCGGCGGTGGGGGCCGACTCGGACGTGCCCTCGATGACGGCGGTGACGCGGGCCACGACGGTGTCGACGGGCACCTCGCCCTCGGCGCCGGTGCGCTCGATGGTCTCGAGCAGCTCGCGGATCACGTCCACCATCGCCAGCAGGACGTCGGTGGTCCCGGGCGTCATCTCCTGGACGCCGTCCCGAAGGCGGCTCAGCAGGTTCTCACCCACGTGTGCCACCGACTCGAGGCGACCGAACGCCAGGAACCCGCTCGTGCCCTTGATCGTGTGAATGGTCCTGAAGATGCTCGAAAGCAGCTCCCTTGAGCCGGGTGACTGCTCAAGCGCGACCAAGTCACGGTCGAGCTGATCCAGGTTCTCGTGACTTTCGATCACGAACTCCTGGACGATCTCGTCCATGCCGTCCATGTCCTGCCCTCCTGCCGGTGACCTCTTGTGAATCGGCCGGAAAGGGGTGGGCTTGAGCACTGTGGATCAGGAGATCGGGACTCCGAGCGTGGAAGCCATCTCGGCGCGCAGCGTTTCGAGCTCCGCGGCGGCCTCGGACCGGGCCGCGGGAACGCCCGCGGGGTCCGGGACGGCGACGACCGTCTCCAGGTACGCCTTCAGCTTCGGCTCGGTGCCCGACGGCCGTACGACCACCCGCACCCCGTCGCCGCGGAGGATCACCACGTCCGCGCGTGGACTGAGGTCCGCCACGGTCACCGGGCGGCCCAGCAGCGTGGCAGGGGGATTCGCGCGCAGCCGGGCCATCGCGTCGGCGATCGTCCGCAGGTCGGTGACCCGGACGGTCAGCGGGGCGGTCGCGTACACGCCGTGCTCGGCCGCCAGCTCGTCGAGCCGGTCGAGGAGCGACCGACCGGACGCCTTGAGGGTGGCGGCCAACTCGGCGAGCAGGAGCGCCGCCGACACTCCGTCCTTGTCCCGGACCAGCTCCGGTGCGACCGCGTAGCCCAGTGCCTCCTCGTACCCGTAGGCGAGGTCGTCCGCGGCCCGGGCGATCCACTTGAACCCCGTCAGCGTCTCGGTGTACGGCACCCCGGCCCGCTCGGCGAGGGACCGCAGCATCGACGACGACACGATCGTGGTGGCGAGCGTGCCGCGGCGCCCCCGGGCGAGCAGGTGGTCGGCGAGCAGCACACCCACCTGGTCGCCGGTGAGCATCCGCCACGCCGCGGGGTCGGTGGCCGCGCCCAGCGCCGGGTCGGGCACGGCGGCGGCGCAGCGGTCGGCATCCGGGTCGTGCGCGATCGCCAGGTCGGCGTCCGTCTGGGCCGCCACGGCGAGAACGAGGTCCATCGCCCCGGGCTCCTCCGGGTTCGGGAAGGCGACGGTCGGGAAGTCGGGGTCCGGGTCCTGCTGCTCCCCGGCCGGCAGCGGCGCGGCGAACCCGGCCCGGGTGAACACCTGGGTGAGCACGTCGCCGCCCACGCCGTGCAGCGCCGTGTACGCGACGGTCAGGTCGCGGGCCGAGTCGGGATCGGCGAGCGCGGCGATGTCGGCGACGTACGAGCGGACGAGCTCCTCGCCGAGCACCTCGCCGTCGGGGCCGAGCGGGACCTCGGCGAGCGGGCCGACCGCGCGGATCGCCGCCTCGATGTCGGCGTCGTGCGGGGCGGAGAGCTGGGCCCCGTCGGCGAGGTAGACCTTGTACCCGTTGTCGGCCGGCGGGTTGTGGCTGGCCGTGACCATCACGCCCGCGGCGGCGCCGAGCCGCCGGACGGCGTACGCGAGCACCGGCGTCGGCAGCCGGCGGGGGAGCAGCAGCGCGCGGCGGCCCGCCCCGGTGCACACCCGTGCCGTCTCGGCGGCGAACACGGCGGACCCGTGCCGGGCGTCGTACCCGATCACCAGCGGCCCGTCGTCCCCGCGCTCGTCCAGGTGCCGGACGAGGCCGCGGGCGGCGGCGCGGACCACGGCGAGGTTCATCCCGTTCGGCCCGGCGCGCACCGGCCCCCGCAGACCGGCCGTGCCGAACCGGAGCGGACCGGCGAGACGGTCCGCCAGCTCCGCGGCGGTGGCGGGCAGCCCGGCCACGACGTCGGCGAGCTCGGCGCGAGTGGCCGGGTCGGGGTCGTTCGCGATCCACGCCGCCGCGGTCGCCCGGAGCGCGTCGGTGTCCCTCGAAGCGGCTCTGTCCATCGGGCCATCCTGCCCGGAGATCAGAGGTCGGCGCCCGACCGGGGTCGCGCCGCCACGACCCGATCGCGTCCGCCACGCTTGGCCGCGTAGAGGGCCCGGTCCGCCGCGGCGAGCACGGACGCGGGGTCGGCGCCGTCCTGCGGCGCGGTCGAGACGCCGATGCTGACGGTCACCCCGACGGTGGCCTCGCCGTCGTCCGCGTGATCGGCGTCGGTGCCGTCGTCGTCCCCGGTGTGGTCGTCGGTCGCGGCCACCCGCAGCGCGGCGCAGCCGGTGCGCCACTGCTCGGCCCGGCTCATCGCGTCCGGCTGCCCCGCGTTCGGCAGGATCACCAGGAACTCCTCGCCGCCGTACCGGCAGGCCACGTCGCCGCCCCGGACGCCGAGGCCCAGCAGCCGGCCGATCGCGGCCAGCATCCGGTCCCCGGTGGCGTGGCCGTACGTGTCGTTGAGGTGCTTGAAGTGGTCGGCGTCGAGCAGCGCCACGCTGACCGGGTACCCCTCGCGGTGAGCGCGCGCCAGCTCGCGCGCCAGCATCTCGTCGAGGTACCGCCGGTTGTACAGCCCGGTGAGCGAGTCCCGGATCGCCTGTTCCTGCAGCTCCGCGCGGAGCTGCTCGATCGTCGCGAGCTGGGCCTCGATCGTCGACACCTGATCGCGGAGGGCCCGGTTCGCGGTGGCGATCACCCGTTCGGCCTGGCGGTTGCGGGTCACGTCGCGCAGCACCAGCAGGTGCCCGGCGCTGCGGCCGGTGCGGTCCCGGAGCACCGTGCCGCGGACGTCCACGACCCCCGTCCCGGCGCCCACGGTGATCTCGCGGGCGACCTCGTCGGTCAGCGGGACGAGGTCGTCCCAGCCGGCAAAGACCTCCGCCGCCCGGCGGCCCACCGAGACGGACCCGCGGCGGTTCCCGGCCCGTTCCAGCAGCACGATGGCGGCCGGGTTCAGGTCGGCGATGCGCTCGTGCGGGTCGACGATGACGACCCCGTCGCCCATCGTGTCGACGACCTGCTCGCGCGCGATCGGGACGAGGTCGAGCAGCCGCTGCCGGAACAGCGCCCAGGCGAACACCACGCCCGTGAAGGTGAACGCGATGGGCGTCAGGTCCAGCGTGCCGACGTCGATCAGCCGGAACTGGGTGGCCACGTTCGCGAGCCACGGCACCGCTCCGGCCAGCACGATGCTGCGCAACTGCCGGCGGTAGGCCCGGGCGGAACGCACCCACGCCCCGATCAGCATGCCCATGCCGGTGGCGAGCAGCGCGTAGCTGTACGCGGTGTGGGCCCAGAACAGCGGTCCCCGCTCCCACCCGAGCAGGACGGGGTCGACGCCGATCAGCACGGGGTTGCTGATGAACAGGTGGTGGAGCGGGTCGGTGGCCACGATCAGCACGACGAGGACGGGGTGGACGGCCAGCAGCAGCGTGATGCGGGGGGTGAGCCGGTGGCCGCGTCCGGTCATCTCCAGCGCCAGGGCCATGAACCCGGCGGGTGCCATCACGACGCCGAGATAGAGGGCGTGCTCCCAGAACAGGTGGGCGCCGAGCGAGACCGAGGTGCGTTCGAGCGCGTCGGCGCTCGCCCACAGCACCAGGCCGGACATCAGCAGCGCGAGCGCGGGGGCGGCCGGCGAGGTGTGCCGGCGGCGCCAGGCCACCGTCGCGACGATGGCCGCGATGAGGACCGAGACGCCCAGCGGAACGGCGGCGGGGTGCCACTGCACGATGACCCCACCCCTCTGCCGGCTCTCGTCTCCTGCCTGTGTTCATCGGCGGTGCGAAAGGTCACCTGTAGGGCGGATGATCATCGTGGCCCGGTGCGGGCGAGCGGGCTCCCGGGTCGGTGGGCCGGGCCGGTCAGACGTGTGCCGCGAGCTCCCGCAGCAGGTCGCCCATCCGCATCGCGGCGGCGCGCCCCGCCGCGATGACCTCGCCGTGCTGCAGCGGCTCGCCCGTCATGCCCGCCGCGAGGTTGGTGACCAGGGACAGCCCGAGCACCTCCGCGCCCTCGGCCCGGGCGGTGATGGCCTCCAGCGCGGTGGACATCCCGACCAGATCGGCCCCCATCGTGCGCAGCATCCGGATCTCGGCGGGGGTCTCGTAGTGCGGGCCGGGCAGCGCCGCGTACACGCCCTCGGTCAGCGTCGGGTCGACCGCGCGGGCCAGGTCCCGCAGCCGTGCCGAGTACAGGTCGGTGAGGTCGACGAAGTTCGCCCCGACCAGCGGCGAGCGCGCCGTCAGGTTGAGGTGGTCGCCGATCAGCACCGGCTGGCCGACGGACATGTCCGCGCGCAGGCCACCGGCGGCGTTGGTCAGCACGACCGTGCGGCAGCCCGCGGCGACGGCGACCCGCACGCCGTGGACGACCGACTCGACGCCGTTCCCCTCGTACAGGTGGGTGCGGCCGAGGAACACCAGGACGTTCCGGTCCCCGACGCGCACCGACCGCACCGTGCCGACGTGGCCGAGCGCGGTGGGCGGCGCGAACCCGGCGAGATCGGTGACGGGCAGCTCCGTCTCGGGGGCGCCGATCCGGTCCGCGGCCGGGGCCCAGCCGGAGCCGAGCACGATCGCGAGGTCGTGGCGGGGGAGACCGGTGGTGCGGGCGATCGTGGCCGCCGCGTCGAGCGCGAGATCGGAGGGATTCACCCGCGCAGGCTACCGGGCGGGTGGGTGCCGCTCAGGAGGTGAGCCGGAACGAGGACGCGATGTCGTCGAGCAGCGGCCGCATCAGCGCGAAGTCCGGCTCGGGCCCGGACACGTAGAGCTGGTAGCTCACCCCGTCGATGATCGCCCCGCGTTCGATCGCGTGCCGCGGCGTACCGCTCCGGCCGTGGACGAACGTCCACTCCCAGTCCAGCCCGTCGTGCCCGGCCAGGGTGGCGGGCGCGAAGTCGCCGACCCGGGCGTACCGGGTGACGTCGCCCCCGCCGTTCTCGACGAACCGCTCGGCGGCCTCCCACACGGCCCGCTGCGAGCCCGAGCGGGACGCCATCGTGTCGACCTGGACGAACTGGGTCTCGTCCGCGTTGTAGAAGCGGAAGCGGCCGTCCTCGTACTCCCTGCGCGTCCACCCCTCCGGAACCTCGACCGAGAACGTGCCGGACGGGTGGTCGAACGTCGCCAGCGTCACGCTCGATCCCACCGGCGCCGGCGAGTGCCGGACCGCGGCCGTCCCGCCCGGGGTGTGGCCGAGCACCGTGGTGCCGATGCCGTAGGTGAGCAGCCCGAGGAGCACGGCGGCCGCGACGGCGGCGCCCACGAGCGCGGCCCGGTGCCGGGGGACCCCGGCCAGCATGGTCGGTACCGCCCGGCGGACGCGCTGCGCGACCGGACCGGAGCGGGCCGGGGCGGCGGAGACCGGTGCCCGCCCGGGCGACTGCGGGTCCGCCCGGATCCGCGGGTTGGCCCGGGTCTGGTCGACCGGCCGGGTCCGGGCCGGCGCGGCGGGGCCGAACCGCGGCAGCGGTGCCGTCGGCTGGGTGGCCGGTCGCCGTGGGGTGGCCGCCGCCCCGGCCCCCGCCGCCGCCTCGGCGGCTGGGGTGGCCGCCGCCCCCGCCGCCGCCACGGCGGCGAGCCCGGCGCGGGTGCGGGCGTGGTCGAACCGCTCGGCGGGTTCCTTGGTGAGCAGGCCGGTCAGCACCGCGGCGAGCGGTCCGGCGAGGGTCATCGGCTGCGGCGGCTCGGAGACGATCGCGGTCATGGTCGGCAGCGGGTCGCCCTGATCGAACGGGGCGCGCCCCTCGACCGCGGCGTACAGCGTCGCGCCGAGGGACCACAGGTCGCTGGCCGGGCCGGACGCCTGTCCGCGGGCGCGCTCCGGCGCGATGTACTGCGGCGACCCGAGCAGCAGCCCGGTGCTGGTCAGCGGCGACTCACCGGGGCTGCGGGCGACCCCGAAGTCGGTCAGCGTGGTCCGGCCCTCGGCGCCGACCAGGACGTTCCCGGGCTTGACGTCCCGGTGCAGGACGCCGGCGGCATGCGCGGTCTCCAGCGCGCCGAGGACCGCGAGGCCGATCGTCGCGACGGTGTGCGGTGGCAGCGGCCCGTCGAGGCGCACGATGTCGGCCAGCGACCGCGCGTCGAGCAGCTCCATGACGATCCACGGCCGGCCGTCGTCCTCCACCACGTCGAAGACGCGGACCACCGCGGGATGGTTCAGCGCGGCGGCGGCGCGGGCCTCGCGGAGCGTGCGCTCGCAGAGCATGTCGCGCTCCGCGGTCGGCAGGCCACGGGGGAACGTGACCTCCTTGATCGCCACCGGCCGGCGCAGCACCTCGTCGAGACCGCCCCAGACGGTCCCCATCCCGCCGGTGCCGATCTCGGTCCGCAGGGTGTAGCGGCCGCCGACGCGGTATCCGGTATCCACGCTGTCCGTGTTTACCCGATGTGCCCCTCCCTCCGCCAACCCGTGCGCGCTCGGCGGCCTCACCGTGTGAACTGGGCCACCCGCCGTCACCTCGGGCCGCACTCGCCCTATTCTCAGCCTCATGAGCGAGCGCCACTCCGAATCCGGCTTCCCCATCAAGCCCCTCTACGGCCCGGACGACGTGGCCGACGGGCTGGTCGACCGGCTGGGCGAGCCGGGCGAGTACCCGTTCACCCGCGGCGTGTACCCGTCGATGTACACGTCCCGGCCGTGGACGATGCGGCAGTACGCCGGCTTCGGCACCGCGACGGAGTCGAACCAGCGCTACCACCAGCTGCTGCGGGCGGGGACCACCGGGCTGTCGGTGGCGTTCGACCTGCCGACGCAGATGGGCTACGACTCCGACGAGGCGATCGCGCACGGCGAGGTCGGCAAGGTCGGGGTGGCGATCGACTCGGTCGACGACATGCGCGTGCTGTTCGACGGGATCCCGCTGGACGAGGTCTCCACGTCCATGACCATCAACGCCCCGGCCGCGCTGCTGCTGCTCATGTACCAGCTCGTCGCCGAGGAGCAGGGCTTCGACGGCTCGCAGATCAGCGGCACGATCCAGAACGACGTGCTCAAGGAGTACATCGCCCGCGGCACGTACATCTACCCGCCGGCGCACTCGCTGCGACTGATCACCGACATCTTCGCGTACTGCCGGGCCGAGATCCCGAAGTGGAACACCATCTCGATCTCCGGCTACCACATGGCCGAGGCCGGGGCGACGCCCGCGCAGGAGATCGCGTTCACGCTGGCGGACGGCATCGAGTACGTGCGTGCCGCGGTCGGCGCCGGCATGGACGTCGACGACTTCGCGCCACGGCTGGCGTTCTTCTTCGTGTCGCGGACGACGTTCCTCGAGGAGGTCGCGAAGTTCCGCGCCGCGCGGCGGATCTGGGCGCGGGTCATGCGCGAGGAGTTCGGGGCGAAGAACCCGAAGAGCCTCATGCTGCGCTTCCACACCCAGACCGCCGGCGTGCAGCTCACCGCGCAGCAGCCCGAGGTGAACCTGGTGCGGGTGACCACCCAGGCGCTGGCCGCGGTGCTGGGCGGCACGCAGTCGCTGCACACGAACAGCTACGACGAGGCCATCGCGCTGCCGTCGTCCAAGGCGGCCCGGCTCGCGCTGCGCACCCAGCAGGTCATCGCGTACGAGACGGACCTGACCGCGACGGTGGACCCGCTCGCCGGGTCGTACGTGGTCGAGTCGATGACCGACTCGGTCGAGGCCGAGGCCGTCGCCCTGATGGAGCGGGTCGAGGAGCTCGGCGGCGCGGTCAAGGCGATCGAGCAGGGCTTCCAGAAGACCGAGATCGAGCGGTCGGCGTACCAGGTGGCGAAGTCCATCGACGACGGCTCGCGGGTCGTCGTGGGCGTCAACCGGTTCACCCTCGGGGCGGACGAGGCGGACGAGGCGTACGAGCCGCTCCGCGTCGACCCCACCATCGAGGAACAGCAGCGGGCGCGGCTGCGCAAGCTCCGGGCGGAGCGGAACCAGGCGGACGTCGACAAGGCGCTCGACGCGCTGAAGAAGGCCGCGGAGGGCACGGAGAACGTGCTGTACCCGATGAAGGACGCGCTCCGGGCCCGCGCCACCGTCGGCGAGGTCTGCCACGCGCTGCGCGGGGTGTGGGGTGTGTACGAGCCGTCCGAGTACTTCTAGGAGCCGTCCTCGCGGAAGTGCCGGGCCCGGGAATACCGGCCATGGTGAACTGGCGCCGAAACATGCCGCCGGTACTGTTCGGCCTTCGGGACCCCGACACCGCAGGAGGCGCAGGTGCAGATCCCGTTCACCCCGTCCACCCGCTCGAGCCTGGGTGTCGAGTGGGAGCTCGAACTGGTCGACCTGGACACCCGGCAGTTGCGCTCCGGCGCCTCCGAGATCCTCGAGGCGATCCGCCCGGACGGCGCCGGGGAGCACCCGAAGGCGAAGCACGAGCTGCTGGAGAGCACCGTCGAGGTGATCACCGGCGTGTGCACCACGGTCGCGGAGGCCCGCGCCGACCTCGCCGAGACGGTGGCCGTCGTCGACGAGCAGGCGGCGAAGCGGAACCTGGGCCTGATGTGCTCCGGCACCCACCCGATCACCGACTGGTCCACCCAGGAGATCAGTCCGAGCCCGCGGTACCACCGCCTGATCGAGGAGATGCAGTGGCTCGCGCGGCGACTGCAGATCTTCGGCGTCCACGTCCACGTCGGCGTCCGGGACGTGAGCAAGGCGATCCCGATCGTCAACGCGCTGACCCAGTACGTCCCGCACTTCCTCGCGCTGTCGGCGTCCTCCCCGTACTGGGTGGGCACCGACACCGGGCTCGCCAGCGCGCGCAGCAAGGTGTTCGAGGGCCTGCCCACCGCCGGGCTGCCGTACCAGCTGGCGGGCTGGGAGCAGTTCGAGTCGTACATGGAGACGCTGATCGCCACCCGCACGATCCAGTCGATCCGCGAGGTCTGGTGGGACATCCGGCCGCACCCGGACTACGGCACGGTCGAGCTGCGGATCTGCGACGGCCTGTCGACATTGGACGAGGTCGCCACGATCGCGGCGCTGGCCCAGTGCCTCGTCGAGCGGCTCGACCGCGAGCTCGACCGCGGCTACACCCTCCCGGTGCCGAAGGGCTGGGTCGTCCGCGAGAACAAGTGGCGCGCGGCCCGGTACGGGCTCGATGCGGAGATCATCGTCGACGACAAGGGCACCGTGGCGCCGGTACGCCGGGCGCTCACCGACCTCGTCGAGGACCTGATGCCGACCGCGCGACGGCTCGACTGCGAAGAGGAGCTCGCCGGCGTGGAGCGTATCCTCGCCGCCGGGGCGAGCTACCAGCGTCAGCGCGCGGTCGCGGCCCAGCACGACGGTGACCTGACCAGGGTCGTCGACTCCCTACTCGCCGAGATGCGTGACGGACTGCCCGCGTGATCGCCCACCATGCCACCACCCAGCCGGACACCTCTGCCCTCCGCACCCATCTGGACCGCTGGCTCGCCGCGCACGGCGCGGGCCTGATCGGACTGCGCCGTCACCTGCACGCGCACCCCGAGCTGTCCGGTGAGGAGCACGCCACGGCCGCGTTCCTCTTCGAGCGTCTCGTCGAGGCCGGACTCGCTCCGCAGCTGCTGCCGAACGGCAACGGGCTGATCTGCGACATCGGCCCCGACGGCGGACCGGCCGACCCGGACGACGAGGGCCCGCTGGTGGCCCTGCGCGCCGACCTCGACGCGCTCCCGCTGCCGGACACCAAGGACGTGCCGTACCGGTCCACCGTCGACGGGGTCTGCCACGCCTGCGGGCACGACGTCCACGTCGCGGTCGTGATCGGCGCCGGGCTGGCGCTCGCCGCCACCGGTGACCTGCCGGGCCGGGTGCGGCTGATCCTGCAGCCGAGCGAGGAGGTGTTCCCGTCCGGCGCGCCCGACGTGATCGCGGCGGGTGCCCTCGACGGGGTCTCGGCGATCTACGCGCTGCACTGCGACCCGAAGATCGGGGCCGGCGTGGTCGGGCTGCGGTTCGGCCCGCTCACCGCGGCCGCCGACGCCATCCGGATCACCCTGTCCGGTCCGGGCGGCCACACCGCCCGCCCGCACAACACCGCCGACCTCGTCAACGCGCTCGGCCGCGTCGTCACCGAGGTGCCCGCGCTGCTGGCCCGCCGGGTCGACCCGCGGGCCGGTCTGTCCCTGGTGTTCGGGTCCATCCAGGCCGGCCGCGCGGCGAACGCGATCCCGCAGACCGGGTACGCGACGGGCACCGTCCGCGTGCTCGACCGCGACGCCTGGCAGACCGCCCCCGAGCTCATCACGCGGCTGGTCCACGAGGTCGTCGCGCCCACCGGCGCCACGGCCGAGGTGGAGTACACCCGCGGCGTACCGCCCGTGGTGAACGAGCCCCGCGCCACCGCCCTGCTCGCCGCCGCCTGCGGCGACGCGCTCGGCCGGGACGCGCTGGTCGACACGCCGCAGAGCATGGGCGGCGAGGACTTCTCCTGGTACCTGGAGCATGTGCCGGGCGCGATGGCGCGGCTCGGGGTCGGGCGGCCGGGGGAGCAGCTCGACCTGCACCAGGGCTCCTTCGACGTGGACGAGCGGGCCATCGGCGCCGGCGTCCGGCTCCTCGCGCACGCGGTGCTGGCCACACTGAGCGCCTGAGGGCCTGGGTTCGCCCGAGGGCCTGGTTTCGTCGGCCCTGCCCGGTACGTTGCCCGGTGTGCAGACGTCCGAGGTCGTCGAACTGCGGGTCCACGGGGTCTCCGGCACACCGCCGGAGGAGCTCCTGGACCGGCCGCTCGTGCGCCAGGTCGCCGGTGACAAGACCGCGGGCTTCTACCGGCCGCGGCTCGCCGTGGAGCGGACCGACGACCCACCGGGTTCCGCCGGGCGGGGCGCGGCGCTGGAGGCGTACAGCTGGGGTGGGCTGACCTCCGGGGCGCCGTCGCGGGCGCTGTGGCTGCTGCTCCTGCCGTTCACCCTGGTCAACGTCGCGCCCCGGCTCCGCCCGCCGGCCGACGGACCCGCGTGGGCACTCCGCGGGCTGTGGACCACGACGCGCCTGCTGGCGCTGAGCCTCACCGCCGGCATCGTGCTCACCGCCGCCGGGGTGGGCGTGGACCTGTTCGGCTGGCAGTGCGGCCGGGGCGGGGTCGAGGGCGGCTGCGCGGGACCGCCGCGCTGGGTGATGCAGTGGGTGTCGGGGCTGAGCCCCGGGGCGCGCCTGGCGGTCGGGGCCGTCGTGCCCCTGCTGCTCCTCGGCGTGCTGGCGGTGGCCAGCCTGACCACGGCGGCGCGGTACGAGGCGGTGGCGCCGCACGGCCGGGCGCACGGACCCGGCACGGACGACGTCGACCCGGGCCTCGGCCACCCGGCGCTCTGGTACGGCCAGCATCTCGTCCGCCGCCTGCGCCACCTGCACCTGCAGGTCGGCGTGGTGACGGTCGTCGGGGTCGCCGTCGCGCCGGTGCGGGGGCCGCTCGCGTCGGCCGCCCTCGTGGCGACGGTGCTCGTGCTGCTGGCGGCGGCCGCGCTGGTGTGCTCGTTCACGGTCGCCGGGCGGCGGCCGGACCTCACGCCGGTCCACCACGCCCCGGTCGTGCTGTGGGGCCTCACCCTGGTCACCGTGCTGCTCGGACTCGTCGCGCTGCTGACGGCGCGGGACGTGGGGGCGCCCGGAAGCGGCCTGCCGGGCTACGCCGGGACGGCCACCGTGTTCTTCGCCGGGCAGACGCTGCTCGTGCTCGCGGTCGCCGGGTGCGTGCTGGCGCTCCGGCGGGCGCACCCGGCGCGGGCGCCGCTCGCCGGCTTCGGCACGGTGGCGGTCACCTCGGTGGCGCTGCTGCTCGCCGGGGCCTTCTCCGCGGGCGTGTACATCCTCGCCGCGGCCTGGCTCCGGTCCGGCACCCTCCGCCCGTCGTTCGCCGCGGTACGGGAGACGCTCGCCGCGGTGGAGGTGCCGCAACCGATGCTGGTGGGCGCGGTGAGCTTCGTGGTCGTCGCGGTCTGGACCGGGGCGGTGCTCCTGGCGCTGACCTGCTGGGTGACGTACCGGCTCCGGTGCCCGCGGCGGTGGCGGCGCGGGGAGGCGGCGCTGGGGGAGGAGTACCCGGACGCCGCGCGGACCCCGCGACGGGACGCCCAGATCCTGCGGGTGTGGTGGGAGGCGCGGCTCGTCGACCACGCCGGGCGGCTCGTGGGCGTGCTGGTCGTCCCGGTGCTGGCGTTCGCCGTGGTGGTCGCCGTTGCGGGCGCCGCCCAGCGGCGGTTCGCCGTGGCGCTCCGGTTCATCGACGGCATGGTGGAACGGCCGCAGGTCGTCGCGGTCGGGGCGTACCTCGTGGTGGGCTTCCTGCTGTTGTTCGTCGCCCTCGGGGCGCTGGCGTTCCGGACGGCCGCGACCCGGCGGTCGGTCGGCATCCTGTGGGACCTGGCGAGCTTCTGGCCGCGGGCGGCGCACCCGCTCGGGGCGCCCTGCTATGCCGAACGCGCCATTCCCGACCTGCTCACCCGGGTCCGCTGGTACGTGGGCGGGCGGGACCCGTCGGACTACCCGGCCGGCGCGGTGGTGCTCGCCGGGCACAGCCAGGGCACGGTCATCGGCGTCGCGCTGCTCGCCCAGCTCGCGACGGCGGACCGGCTCGATCCCGCCGCGGGCCCGGTGCTGCCGCACGTCGCGTTCCTCGGCTACGGGTCGGTGCTGCGGCGGCTGTACGCCCGCTACTTCCCGGCGTACTTCGGGCACGACGTGCTCGCGCGGCTCGGCACGGACCTCACCGGCGACACGGCGGCGTGCCGGTGGCGGAACCTGTGGCGCCGCAGCGACCACCTCGGTGGTCCGATCGACCTCGACCCGTGGCACGTCATGGAGCCCGGCCTGCCCCGGGTGGACCGACGGGACCGGCGGCTGGTGGACCCCCGGTACGACCCGGTGCCGGGTGATCTCACGCCCCCGCCGCCGGGACGGCACTCGCACTACCCGCGGGACCCGGCGTTCCAGGCGGCGGTGGACGAGCTGGCGGAGCTGCTCCCCGCACGGCGGTCACCGACCCCGGCGGGCCCTGCGCCGGGGCTGCCGCCGCCCGACGTGAGGTGAGCTGAGCCGCCCGACGGTCAGGGGCCGACCGAGCGGCACGGGCGGCCCTGGAGCGCGTTCACGTAGTCGGCCGGCGCGCCGGCGGCCTCGGCGGCCTCCGCGATGAGCCCCAGGTACCGCGCCGAGGGCAGGCCGCCCTCGTACGAGTCCAGGATGTACAGCCACGCCACCGTGTCCCCGTCCAGCGCGTGCACCCGGACCCGCAGCTTCCGGTACAGCCCACTGTCGGCGCCCTCCCAGGCGTCGAGCTTCGGCTCGTCCTGGGGGGACACGTCGTACAGGGCGACGAAGACGTGTTCCCCCGGGGACTCCACCAGGGTGGCGAGGGCGCCCTCCCAGCCGAGGTCCTCGCCCCCGAAGGTGAGACGCCACCCCTCGACCCAGCCGGTACCCGCGAGAGGCGACTGCGGACAGCGCTCTCGCATCTGGGCCGGATCGAGGTTGGACGCGTACGCGGCGTAGAGCGTCATGGTCAGTCACTGTAATGGGGGACAATGGATGCGCAGTGCAAGGGAGACCGACGCCACGAGAGGGAGATTGTGACCCGGATCGTCATCATCGGAGGAGGACCGGCCGGCTACGAGGCGGCGCTGGTCGCGGCGCAGCTCGGGGCCCAGGTCACCGTGGTCGAGCGGGACGGACTCGGCGGGGCGTGCGTGCTGTACGACTGCGTCCCGAGCAAGACGTTCATCGCCTCGTCCGACGTCGTCACGGCGACCCGCCAGGCCGACCGGCTCGGCGTCGAGGCGTGCCGTCCCGATCAGGTCCAGGTCATCGCCTCGGCGGTGCACGGCCGGGTGAAGGGTCTCGCGCTCGCCCAGTCCGACGACATCCGCGCCTCGCTGGTGGCCTCCGGCGTGGAGATCGTCACCGGCACCGCGCGGCTCGCCGACGGCGCGGGCCACGGACACCGGCACCCGATCGAGATCAGCCCCGCGAACGACGAGCCCCGCACCGTGGACGCCGACATCGTGCTGCTCGCCACCGGCGCCACCCCGCGGGTGATCCCGGGCGCGGAGCCGGACGGCGAGCGGATCCTCACCTGGCGTCAGGTGTACGACCTGCCGGAGCTGCCGGAACACCTCGTCGTCATCGGTTCCGGCGTGACGGGTGCGGAGTTCGCGAGCGCGTACCTCGCGATGGGCGTCCAGGTCACGCTGGTCTCCAGCCGCGACCGGGTGATGCCGCACGAGGACAAGGACGCCGCCGAGCTGATCGAGCAGGTGTTCGACCGCCGCGGCATGACGATCCTGAAGAACGCCCGGGCGTCCTCGGTGAAGAACACCGGCACCGGCGTCCTGGTCGAGCTGGCGGACGGCCGGACCGTCGAGGGCAGCCACGCGCTGATGACCGTCGGTTCCGTGCCCAACACCGCCGATCTCGGGCTCGCCGAGGCCGGGGTCGCCCTGGACCGCGGCGATTTCGTCCGGATCGACCGGGTGTCCCGGACCTCGGTGCCGGGCGTGTACGCCGCGGGCGACGTCACCGGCGTGCTCATGCTCGCCTCCGTCGCCGCGATGCAGGGCCGGATCGCGATGTGGCACGCGCTCGGTGAGGCCGTCGCACCGCTGAAGCTCCAGACCGTGGCCGCGAACGTCTTCACCAACCCGGAGATCGCCACCGTGGGCCTCGGCCAGACCTCCGTGGACGCCGGGATGGTGCCGGCGCGGACCGTCACGCTGCCGCTCGGCACGAACGCCCGCGCGAAGATGCTGGGCCTGACCGACGGCTTCGTGAAGATCTTCTGCCGTCCCGCGACGGGTCAGGTGATCGGCGGGGTGGTGGTCGCCCCGCACGCGAGCGAGCTCATCCTGCCGATCGCGATGGCGGTGGAGAACCACCTCACGGTGGACCAGATCGCGCACACGATCTCGATCTACCCGTCGCTGTCCGGGTCGATCACCGAGGCGGCGCGCCAGCTGATGCGGCACGAGTTCGACTGACCGGCCCGTGATCGGCCGGTCAGCCGGTCCAGGCCGCGACGAACCCGTCGTACGTGTCGGCGAGCGCCTCCAGCGACGTCCGGTGACCGGCCGCCGGTGAGCCGTCCGGGGCGGTGGCCAGCGTCAGCACCCACTCCACCGCCTCGGGGTCGTCGTCGCCCGCGAGCCGTTCGGGGTGGAGGTCGCACGGCACCCAGCCGGCCTCGGTGAGCTCGGCCGCGACGATCTCGGCGTCGTCCCGGCCGGGGAGGATCAGCAGCAGCCCGTCGACCACGCTCACCGGTGCGGTCCGCGCCGGTTCCCGCCGAAGTACCGCGCGGTGAACACCGACACCGCGATCGGTACGAAGATGAGCCACCACGGCAGACCGACGATGAACACCAGCGGTACGCCGACCGCCCACATCACGCCCACGGACGCGGCGAGCGCGCGCCGCCCGGCCTGCTCGGCCGGAAGGGCCGGCCCGGCGCAGGTCCGGGCCGGGACCGGCGACGCGGACGGGCCGCTGCCCGGCTCCCGGTCCCGACCCGGTGCGGGCTGGTCTGGATACGCCGGCAGGTCACCGTCCGCCGGCAGGTCGGCGAACAGCGCGGCGAGGTCCCCCCGCGTCACGGCGTGGGTGGCGAGCGCACTGCGCCGGCCGTACTCGTCCAGATCCAGTCGGCCGGCGGTGAGGTGCGCACCCAGCGCCGTCAGGGCCGCCTCGCGCTCGCGGTCCCCGATCCGGAGCTGGGGCCCGGTCAGCCGGCGTCCGTGATCTGGAGGAGCACGGTCCCGGAGGTCACCGTGCTGCCCGGCTCGGCGGTGAGCTCGCCGACGATCCCGGCCTTGGGTGCGGTCACCGGGTTCTCCATCTTCATCGCCTCGAGGACGAGGAGCAGGTCACCGGCGGCGACCTCCTGCCCGTTCTCTACGGCGATCTTCACGATCGTGCCCTGCATCGGCGCCACCACGGCGTCGCCGCCCGCGGCGGCACCGGCCTTCGCGGCGGACCGGCGCTTCGGGGCCGCCTTGCCGCCGCCACCGCCGGAGCGGGCCGCGAGGCCACCGGGGAGGGAGACCTCGAGCCGGCGACCGCCGACCTCGACGACCACGGTCTCCCGGGGCGCGTCCTCGTCCGGCGCCTCGGCGGCGTCCCCGAACGGCGGGATCGTGTTGTCGAACTCGGTCTCGATCCACCGGGTGTGCACGGCGAACGGGTCGGCGGTGAACGCCGGATCGTCGACGACCGCGCGGTGGAACGGCAGGGCCGTCGCCATGCCCTCGACGACCATCTCGGCCAGGGCGCGGCGGGCGCGGGCCAGCGCCTCCGCACGGTTCTCGCCCGTGACGATGAGCTTGGCGAGCAGCGAGTCGAAGTTCCCGCCGATCACCGAGCCGGACTCGATGCCGGTGTCCACGCGGACGCCGGGGCCGGTGGGGATCACGAACGTGGTGACCGTGCCGGGGGCCGGGAGGAACCCGCGGCCCGGGTCCTCCCCGTTGATCCGGAACTCGAACGAGTGTCCGCGCGGCGTCGGGTCCGCGGTGTACCGGAGCTCCTCGCCGTCGGCGATGCGGAACTGCTCCCGCACCAGGTCGAGCCCGGTGGTCTCCTCGCTGACCGGGTGTTCCACCTGGAGCCGGGTGTTGACCTCGAGGAAGCTGATCGTCCCGTCGGTGCCGACCAGGTACTCCACGGTGCCCGCGCCGGAGTACCCGGCCTCGCGCACGATCCGCTTGGCGGACTCGTGGATGGTGGTCCGCTGCTCGTCGGACAGGAACGGCGCGGGCGCCTCCTCGACGAGCTTCTGGTGCCGCCGCTGGAGCGAGCAGTCGCGGGTTCCCACGACGATCACGTTGCCGTGGTTGTCGGCCAGGACCTGCGCCTCGACGTGGCGGGGCCGGTCGAGGTACCGCTCGACGAAGCACTCGCCCCGCCCGAACGCGGCCTCGGCCTCGCGGACCGCGGACGAGAACAGCTCGGGGATCTCCTCGATCGTGCGCGCGACCTTGAGCCCGCGACCGCCACCGCCGAACGCCGCCTTGATGGCGACCGGGAGGCCGTGCTCCTCGGCGAACGCGACCACCTCGCCGGGCCCGGCGACCGGGTCCGGCGTGCCGGGCACGAGCGGCGCGCCGGCCTTGGTCGCGATGTGCCGGGCCTCGACCTTGTCGCCGAGCGCGCGGATGGCGTCGGGGGAGGGCCCGATCCAGGTCAGCCCGGCGTCCATGACGGCCTGGGCGAAGTCGGCGTTCTCGGAGAGGAAGCCGTACCCGGGGTGGACCGCATCGGCGCCGGACCGCTGGGCCACGTCGATGAGCTTGTCGATCTTCAGGTAGGTATCGGCGGCGGTGTCGCCGCCGAGGGCGAACGCCTCGTCGGCGAGCCGGACGTGCACCGCGTCGCGGTCGGAGTCCGCGTACACCGCGACGCTGGCCAGGCCGGCGTCACGGGCCGCGCGGGCAACCCGCGCCGCGATCTCGCCACGGTTGGCGATGAGCACCTTCTGCACTTCGATCGGCTCCCTTCGGAACTGCCCTTGCGCGGAGTCTATGGCCGGATCAGGCGTCGGTGCCTGTGACCCACAACTCAGTGATCCCCACCCCGAGGTCGGCGAGCAGCCGCCGGAGCAGGGGGAGTGACAGGCCGACGACGGTGTGCGGGTCGCCGTCGATCGAGTCGACGAACGGGCCGCCGAACCCGTCGATCGTGAACGCGCCCGCGACCCGCAGCGGCTCACCCGTCTCGAGGTACGCGTCCAGCTCGGCGTCGGTGGGCCGGCCGAACCGGACGGTCGTCGCCGCGACGCCGGCGGCCTCCCGTCCGGTGGCCGTGTCGATGACGCAGTGGCCCGTCAGCAGCGTGCCGGAACGCCCCGCCATCCGTCCCCAGCGTTCCCGGGCGTCGGCGGCCGAGGCCGGCTTGCCGTGGATCTCGCCGTCCAGCTCGAGGATCGAGTCGCAGCCGACGACGAGCGCGCCGGGCACCGAACCCGCCACGGCGCGCGCCTTGGCCTCGGCGAGCGCGTGGCACACGTTCGACGGCGAGGGGTCCGGCAGGGCGGCGGCGACCGCATCCTCGTCCACGCCGCTCACCACGACGCGGGGGTCCATCCCGGCGGCGCGCAGCGTCGCGAGCCGCGCGGGCGACGCGCTGGCCAGCACGAGGTCTCGCCGCCCGCTCGCGAGCGCGGTCACCGGCTCAGCGCGGCAGGGCGGATGCGCGCCACGCGCCCCGCCCGGCCACGAGCGGAGCGTGCACGAGGGCACCCCGGTCCCGCCAGAGCGACGGCGGCTCCGGCGGCGCGTCGGACCCGGCCGCCGCGAGCGACAGCACGACCGCGGTGAGCGCGGCCAGCTCCGCGTCGTCCGGCGTGCCGCGGACCACGCGGAGGAACGGACGCCCGGGGGCGGCCTTCTCGTCGGGGGCGGTCGTCACAGCGGGATGTTCCCGTGCTTCTTCGGCGGCAGCGTCTCGCGCTTGCCGCGCAGCGTCCGCAGTGCCTTGGCCACGTAGGACCGGGTGTACGACGGCGGGATGACCGAGTCGATGTACCCGCGCTCGGCGGCGATGTACGGGTTCGCCAGGTGGTCCTCGTACTCGGTGACCTTCCGGGCCCGCACCTCCGCCGGGTCCTCGCCGTTCTGCTCGGCGTCGCGCAGGTCGGCGCGGTACAGGATGTTCACCGCGCCCTGCGCGCCCATCACGGCGATCTGCGCGGTGGGCCAGGCGAAGTTCATGTCGGCGCCGAGGTGCTTGGACCCCATGACGTCGTACGCGCCGCCGTACGCCTTGCGGGTGATGACGGTGACCTTCGGGACGGTGGCCTCGGCGTACGCGTAGATCAGCTTCGCACCGCGGCGGATGATGCCGTCCCACTCCTGGCTGGTGCCGGGGAGGAAGCCCGGCACGTCGACGAAGGTCAGCACCGGGACGTTGAACGCGTCGCAGGTGCGGACGAACCGCGCCGCCTTCTCCGACGCGTCGATGTCCAGCGTGCCGGCGAACTGCATCGGCTGGTTCGCGACGATGCCGACGCTGCGGCCCTCGACCCGGCCGAAGCCGCAGATGATGTTCGGCGCGAACATCGCGTGCACCTCGAGGAAGTCCCCGTCGTCCACCACGTGCTCGATGACCGTGTGCATGTCGTACGGCTGGTTCGGCGAGTCCGGGATCAGCGTGTCGAGCTCCCGGTCGACGTCGTTGACGTCGTTGTCCGGCTCGACGTCGAACACGGGCGGCTCGTCGAGGTTGTTGCTCGGCAGGTGCGACAGCAGGCCCTTGACGTACTCGATCGCCTCCAGCTCGTCGGGGGCCATGTGGTGGGCCACGCCCGACTTCGTGTTGTGCGCGCGGGCGCCGCCGAGGTCCTCGAACGCGACGTCCTCACCGGTCACGGTCTTGATGACCTCGGGCCCGGTGATGAACATGTGGGAGGTCTTGTCGACCATCACCACGAAGTCGGTCACCGCGGGCGAGTACACGGCCCCGCCCGCGGTCGGGCCCATGATCAGCGAGATCTGCGGGATCACGCCGGACGCCCGCACGTTGCGGAAGAAGATCTCGCCGTACAGGCCGAGCGAGACCACGCCCTCCTGGATCCGCGCGCCGCCGGAGTCGTTGATGCCGACGACCGGGCAGCCGGTCTTCATGGCGAGGTCCATGACCTTGACGATCTTCTCGCCGAACACCTCGCCGAGGGACCCGCCGAAGACGGTGAAGTCCTGGGAGAACACGCAGATCGGCCGACCGTCGACCGTGCCGTAGCCGGTGACGACGCCGTCCCCGTACGGGCGGTTCGCGTCCATCCCGAACGAGGTGGAGCGGTGCCGCGCGAGCTCGTCCAGCTCGACGAACGAGCCCTCGTCCAGCAGCGCGTCGATCCGCTCGCGGGCGGTCATCTTGCCCTTGGCGTGCTGCTTCTCCACCGCCCGGGCCGAGCCGGCGTGGACGGCCTCGTCGTTGCGCCGGTACAGGTCGGCGAGCTTGCCGGCGGTCGTGTGGATGTCGACGTCCACATCGGGCAGGGGCTCGGCGCTCATCGATCCTCCGTGGGGGCGGGTTTGACGCAGCGTATCCAGCGTCCCGGGACGCCGGCGACGTGGGTGGCGCGGTTCACCGGGAAGGCGGCCATCCCGAGGTGCGGCCATGATGGGGATTCCTGCAATGACGATTCACAGCGACTGGGGGGTGACGATGTCCGGTTCGGGCCTCGCCCTGCCAGTCTGCGCCGTCCTGGCCGCGGTGGCGATCTCGTGGCGCGCGCTCCGGTCCCGCGGCCGTACCCGGGTGGCCTGGCTCCTGCTCACCGCCGGGGTGCTCTCCTGGGTGGTGGCCGACCGCGCGCCGCGCGCGCTGTGGGACGTGGGTCATCTCGCCTCTTTCGCCGGCACGGTCGGCGGCCTGCTGCTGCTGCCGCGACAGCCGACGAGGGGGCGGGACGCCCGCCGGGCGGGGCTGGACGTCGCGCTCGTGGCGGGGTTGGTGCTCGCGGTGGGCTGGGCGCTCCTGGTGCGGCCCGCCGGTCAGCTGGTGGACGCGGCCTGGGTGGCCGGGTACGTGTTCGCGGCCGTCGCCGCGCTGGCGCCGGAGCCGGTACGCCGGTCGGCGGGCGCCACCCCGCTGCGGTGCGTCCTGCTGCCGTACGCGGCGGTGTTCCCGGTCGCCGCGACGGTCGCCGTCGCGGCCTCCGCCGGCACCGCGGACCCGCCGCTGATCCTCGCCGGTGTCGTGGTGGTGGCCCTGCTGCTGGTAAGCCAGGTCGTCACGGGCCTCGACCACGCCCGGCTGGCGCGCCGCCTGACGCTGGTGGAGGACGACCGGCGGGAACTGGTCGAGCGGCTGTGCCGGGACGAGCTGACCGGCCTCGCGAACCGCGCCCGGCTCGCCGAGCGGCTGGACGAGGCCCTGCGAACGCGTCCGGTGGGGCTGCTCTGCGTGGACCTCGACGGGTTCAAGGCCGTGAACGACGGTCTCGGGCCCGGTACGGGCGACCGGCTGCTGGTCGAGGCGGGTCGCCGGATCGCGGAGTGCGCCGGGCCGCGCGACACGGTCGCCCGGCTGGGCGGCGACGAGTTCGCCCTGCTCCGCGAGCGCACCGCCTCCTCGCCCGGCCTCCTGGGGCTGGCCGAGTCCGTCCGGGACGTCCTCGCGCGGCCGTATGTGCTCGGTTCCGAGACCGTGACCGTCACCGCCAGCACGGGCGTCGCGCTGGCCGCCGCCGGGTCCGGTGACGCGACGACCGTGCTGCGGAACGCCGACCTCGCGATGCACCGGGCGAAGTCCGCGGGCGGGAACCGCTGCACCCTGTTCGAGCCGTCGATGCACGTCGCCGCGGTCCGCCGCCGGGAGCTGGAGCGGGACCTGCGGGTGGCCGTGGACCGCGGCGACCTGCGGCTCGCGTACCAGCCGATCATCGACCTCACGACCGGCCGGCTCACCGGGGTCGAGGCGCTGCTGCGTTGGGACGGCCCGACGGGCCCGGTGGAGCCGGTGGACTTCGTCCCGATGGCGGAGGAGACCGGGCTGATCGTGCCGATCGGGCGGTGGATCCTCGACTCCGCGTGCGCGCAGCTCGCCGACTGGCGGGAGGCGGGCCACGACCCGCTCCTGTCGGTGAACGTCTCCGCCCGCCAGCTCCTCGACCCCCGGCTCCCCGCCCAGGTGCACGCCGCGCTGACCCGTCACGACGTGCCTCCGGACCGGCTGATGCTGGAGCTGACCGAGAGCGTGCTCGTCGACGACGGGGCGGCGACGGCGCTCGGCCGGTTGCGGGCGCTCGGGGTGCACCTGGCGCTGGACGACTTCGGCACCGGGTGGTCGTCGCTGTCGTATCTGCAGCACCTGCCGGTCGACACGGTGAAGGTGGACCGTTCGTTCACCGAGGAGCTCGGCTCCGGGCGGGGGCTGACCCGGGCGGTGGTGGCGATCAGCCGGGAGCTCGATCTCGACCTGATCGTCGAGGGCGTGGAGCGGCCCGCGCAGGCCCGCTGGCTCGCCGACGCGGGGTGCCGGCTCGTCCAGGGCTGGCTGTACTCCGCCGCCGTTCCCCCGGACGAGGTGCTGCCGATGCTGGTCGACGGCGTCGTGCCGGCCGCGCACGTGGGCGGCGTCGCGGGCCGTCGCGCGGTCTGACCTACGGTGTTCGGATGTACTCCGACCTGGGGCGGCCGCCCCTGAACCCGGCCGCGCTGCGCCGGTCCCTGGTCTGCCCCGGGTCGTTCTGGCGGGACCTGACCGTCGTATCGGTCACCGGGTCGACGAACGCGGACCTGGCCGCCGCGGCCCGCGCGGGCGCGCCGGAGGGGTCCGTGCTGGTTGCCGAGGCGCAGGAATCCGGCCGGGGGCGCGAGGGGCGGGAGTGGGTGAGCCCGCCGCGGGCGGGGCTGACGTTCAGCGTCCTGCTCCGGCCGACCGGGGTGCCGGTGGCGCGCTGGGGCTGGCTGTCGCTGCTGGCGGGTGTCGCGCTGACCCGCGCGGTGGGCCGGCTCGGCGCGGTCGACGCGTGGCTGAAGTGGCCGAACGACCTGCTGCTCGGGCCGGACCGGAGGAAGGGAGCCGGCCTGCTCGCCGAGGTGGCGAACGGCGGCGTCGTGGTCGGCATCGGCCTCAACGTGACGACGCTGGCCGAGGAGCTGCCGCGACCCGACGCGACCTCGCTGCGGCTGGAGGGCGCGGCGTGCACGGATCGCGGCCCGCTGCTCCAGGCGGTGCTGCGCGAGCTGGAACACGACTACACGGCCTGGCGTGCGGCCGAGGGGGACCCGGAGGTCAGCGGGCTGCGCCGGGTGTACGCCGAGTCGTGCGACACGATCGGCCGGTACGTGCGGGTGCAGCTGCCCGGGGACGCCGTCCTGGCCGGCGAGGCGGTCGGCGTGGATGCCGACGGGCGCCTGGTGGTCCGCCCCGACCGGGGCGGGGCGGACGTCGCGGTGGCCGCCGGGGACGTGGTGCACGTCCGCCCGGGCCCTACCCCGAGTTGATCATGGGGTTCGCAACACGACACGCTGGCGTGTCGGTTGCCAACCCCATGATCAACGCAGCGTGGAGGGCGTCAGCCGACGGAGACCGTGCGGCGTACCTCGTGGACCGCCTTGCCGTCCTTCGCCGACTCCTCGAACACGCGGACCGTGTAGGTGCCGGCGGCCGGGGTCTTCACCGTGAACTGGTACGGCGCCGGGCTGTCCGCCCCGCCCTGCGCGGTGCCCTGGGTCGCCACGGTGCCGTCTGCCTTGAGCAGCTGCCAGACGATCGTGCCCTCGAACGACACCGACCGGCCCCTGACCACGAACGTGCGCGCGACGCCCGAGCCCTCGGCGGGCGACAGGATGACGATCGGGCCGTTGGCGACCGCGGCGGCCGTCGGCTTCGGCGCCGGGGAGGCGGGCGCGTCCGTGACCGTGGGCTCGGGGCTGGGCGCCTCGGAGGCGGGCGCCTCGGTCACCGTGCTCACCGGGGTCGGGGTGGCGGCCGCGGTGTCGTCGCCGTTGGTGCCGCACGCCGCGGCGCCGGCCAGGGCCAGCCCGAGCACCGCGGCCAGCAGTGCCCTCCGCGCCGTACCGGTCCCGCTCTCGTGCCGTGCCGCCACGTCGACTCCCTGATTCGTCGGCTGTCGAAAATTCCACATGCTCTAGCGTCTGCATCGGCAGGACGAGCCGAAACCTGATGAGTCGAGGAGGAGCGGTGCCCTACCCGGACAAGCTGCTCGCCGAGGACGAAGAGGTCGTTCTGCACCTGCACCCGCACTGGAAGACGCTGGTCCGGCCGGTGCTGGTGTTCCTGGCCGCCGCGGGCGGCGGGAGCTTCGCGGCCGGGTACGTCGACGAGCCGATCGTACGGTGGGTGATCGGGAGCCTCGGGGTCGGCATCGTGCTGGCGTTCAGCGTGTGGCCGGTGCTCCGCTGGGCGAACACCCACTTCATCCTCACCACGCACCGGGTGCTGATCCGTGCCGGCGTGCTGTCCCGGTCGGGGCGGGACATCCCGCTGGGGCGGGTGAACGACGTGTCGTTCGAGCACGGCCCGGTGGAACGGATGCTGCGCTGCGGGACGCTGACCGTCGAGTCGGCAGGGGAGCGCGGCCTGGTGGTGCTCACGGACGTGCCGCAGGTCGAGTACGTCCAGGGCACGCTGTACGGGCTGATCGAGGACGACAGCCTGCGCCGCGCGCGGGCGGTCCGCAGCGGGTACGACGACGACCCCGACGACGATCCCGGCCACGACCGGGCGGAGTACGCCGACGGGCCCGACGACCGGGAGTACGACGAGGAGCCACGGCGCCGGGGCCGTCGTCGACGCCGCCCCCGTCACTGAGCGTCGCGCATTCCGAACCAGCCCCGGAACCGGCACCGCAGCACCGGCACCGAATCGCGGTGCAGCTCCCCGAGCAGGGTCACCGTGCCCTTGCCGGGACGGGCGGTCGACGGTGCGCGGTCCAGCACCTCCAGGCGTCCGCGCAGCACGTCCCCGGCGTATACGGCCGCGAGCCAGCGCAGCTCCTCCACGCCGGGCGAGGTGTGGGCGTCCGCGGTGGCCAGCACCGCCTCGGCGTACAGCCGCATGAACAGCGCCGCCGTCAGCCACCCGCTGGCGATCAGCCCGCCGAACTCGCTCGCCGCGGCCCGCGGCTCGTCGAGGTGGTACCACTGCGGGTCATACCGGCGGGCGAAGTCCCGCATCTCGTCGCGGTCGACCACGGTGGTCCCGAGGTCGAACACCCGGCCCGGCACGAGATCGTCGTACCAGATGGTCACGGATTGCTCACTTCTCATCCGGTCAGCCTGGCATCGATGACGGCACGGCGGTCGTAGGCTGACCGCGTGGCCACAGTGCTGTTGGCCGAGGACGACGGCGCCGTCGCGGAGCCGCTGTCACGGGCCCTCGAACGCGAGGGACACACCGTGACGGTGTGTCTCGACGGCGACTCGGCCCTGCGTACCGCGCTGGCGGGCGGGACGCAGCTCCTGCTGCTCGACGAAGGTGTCCGCGACATGGACGGCCTGGAGGTCTGCCGCCGGATCCGGGCCGTCCACTCCCCGCTCCCCGTCCTGATGCTCGGCACGCGCCGCGACGAGGTCGACTGCGTCGTCGGGCTGGACTCGGGGGCGGACGACTATGTCGGCAAGCCGTTCCGGCTGGCCGAGCTGCTGGCCCGGGTGCGGGCCCTGCTCCGCCGCGGCGGCAGCGCGGAACTGGCGGCGTCGGGCGTCCGGCTGGACGTGGGTTCCCGGCGGGTGTGGTGCGACGAGGCCGAGCTGCACCTCACGAACAAGGAGTACGGCCTCCTCCAGCTGCTGCTGGAACAGGCGGGCCGCGTGGTGACCCGGGAGGCGGCCGCGGAACGGGTGTGGGGCGACCCGCGGACGGCGACGTCCAAGACCCTCGACATGCACGTGTCCTGGCTGCGCCGCAAGCTCGGCGACGAGGCCGCGGCGCCCCGCCGCCTGGTCACCGTGCGCGGGATCGGGTTCAGGTTCGAACGGGACTAGGCCGACCGGGCTCCGGCTTCTGCTCCGCCGGCTCGTACAGCGTGTCCTCGGGGTGCAGGAACACCCACTTGCGGTACGACCAGAAGCGGAACAGCGTGCCGAGCACCAGCCCGACGGCCTTGGCGATGTTGATGGACACCCGGTCATCGTGGCCGAGCCCGTACTTGGTCACGCCCAGCACGGCGAGCGCGATCGCGAGCCCGATGCCGTTGAACAGGAAGAACAGCCCGTACTCGCGCCGGAGGCCGGAGCGCGCCCGGTGCCGGAAGGTCCAGTGCCGGTTCATGAAGTACGACGACGTCGCGGCGACGGTCGTGGCGACGACCTGGGCCTTCAGCGGTCCGATCGGCAGCAGCGCGTTGAAGATCGCGAAGTCGAGGACCGTGTTGACGACCCCGATGATGCCGAACTTGGTGAACTCGCGGATCAGCCGGTGCCAGCCGTCGTAGAGGCGGCGGAGGAGGTTCACCGCGACAGGATACGGGTGGTACGGGCAGCGGGGTCAGTCAACGGTGTTCCCCCGGTTCGGGTGGATCGACGGGGCCGGGGAGCACGCCCCCGGCGCCCAGGGCGCGGCGTCGCAGGACGTACCGCCGAGCCACCGGGCGGTGGGACCCGGGCCGATCGGCCGCAGGTGGTCGATCGGGGTGAGGCCGGGCAGGATCGGGTCGGCCAGGGTGACGCTCGCGGTGGCCGCGCCGAGCGCCGACACCGTGAACGTGAGGTCGCCCCGGGCGCCGCGGTCGATCGCCAGCGGCAGCAGGGCGGTCGACCGGCTCCCGGCCCCGAGGGCGGTGCGGTGGCACGACGTCCCGGTGCAGGACCAGCCGTCCCCGGCCGCGTCCCGCGCGATGCGGACGCCCGGCGGCAGGTCGACGCCGAGCCGCAGGGTGCCGGTGTCCAGCAACGACACGGGGACCGTGAGCTCCGGGACGCCCAGGGCGGGCGCGCCGACCGTCACCGTCACCGTCACGGTGCCGCCCCGGCCGGGGCGGAGCGGCCCGAGGACGGCAGCCCGGACCGTCAGGACCAGGAGCGGGCGGAACGAGGCGGTCGGCACGGGCGGGAGGGTCGGCACCGGCGGGAGGGTCGGCACCGGTACGGGTGGTCCCGTCGGGGCGGGGGTGGACGTCGGCGCGGGCGCCGGGCCGGGGGGCGCGCCGGGCGCGCCGTTCTGTCCCGATCCGGGGGCGGGTGCGGTGCCTGCCCCGGTGCCCGGGCTCGACGTGTCGCTCGTCGTGGCGCTCGGCGTCGCGGTCGGGCCCGCGCTCGGTGGGCGGGATTCCGGCGGTCCGGAGGTGCCCGTCCCGAGCGGGAGGGGGAGCTCACCGGGCAGCGGCGAGTTCGCGATGTTCGGGACGGTCGGGGTGCCGGAGTCGGGCCTGGTCCCGGCGAAGATCGCGGTGCCGACCGCGATGGCCAGCACCGCGGCGCCCACGGCAGACCCGGCGACCACCCCGGTGGGGCCGGTGTTCGTCACGATCCGCCGCGCCCAGCCGAACGCCCCTCGGCCGGCGTCCAGTACCGCCATCGCCGGGGAGGACACGGCCCACCCGGCGGCGGCGCTGCCCGTGCCCGCCGCGCCACCCGTTCCGACCGTGCCCGCCGCGCCACCGGTTCCGGCCGTGCCGGCGGCGGCGCTGACCGTGCCCGCCGGGCCTCCCGTTCCGGCCGTGCCGGCCGCGGCGCTGCCCGTGCCCGCCGCGCCACCCGTTCCGACCGTGCCGGCTGCGCCACCGGTTCCCGCGGCCCCGGCCGCGCCGCTCGCCGCCGCGGCCGCCGTGCCGGGTTCGAGCAGGTAACCCGCCGCCGCGGAGCCCAGCACCAGCGGCGCCAGCAGCCCGCGGAGGCTGGAGTTGACCTCGTCCAGCTCGACGTACAGCAGGCGGCAGCGCGGGCAGTCGTCCAGGTGCTCGCGGACCCGGATCTCCTCGCGCCGGGACAGCCCGCTGCGGACATGCGCGCCGAGGCGCTCGGCGGTCCAGTCGCAGTCCACCCCGGCGTGGTCGGCGATGTGCTCCTGGAGGTAGGCCTGCCGGAGCTTCTCCCGGGCGCGGTACGCGAGGGCGGACACGCCGTTGGGCGTCAGGCCCAGCAGCGGCGCGACCTCGGCCGGCGTCTCGCCCTCCACCTCCAGGTGCCACAGCACCATCTGCCACCGCTCCGGCAGCCGGCCGAACGCGCGGGCCGCCAGCGACCGTTCCAGCCCCTCCACGG
Organism: Actinomycetota bacterium; assembly: GCA_030840805.1. Taxonomy (GTDB): domain Bacteria; phylum Actinomycetota; class Actinomycetes; order Mycobacteriales; family HKI-0501; genus JAVEDU01. Next base: position 32,022 of record JAVEDU010000101.1, on the reverse strand, counting down.
CCGTGTCGACGAACGGCACACCCGGATCGTGGGAGGACAGGTCGGCGGTGACCTCCAGCCGGCGGTCGCGGCGGATCCGGTCGTAGAACGTGTTCCGCAGGCTCGTCAGCAGGTACGCCCGGAACGCGAGGTCGGGGCCGCGCCCGGCCCGCAGCGTGGCGAGGAGCTTGGCGAACGCCTCCGCGACGAGGTCGTCCACGTCCGCCTGGTTCCGGACCAGCGTCCGGGCCAACCGCCGCGCCGCGTCGACGTGCCGCAGGTAGAGAGTCCCGAAGGAGGCGGAGTCACCACCGCGGGTCGCGGTGATGAGCTCGGCATCACCCTCGATCGCGGTGCTGTGCTCGGCCGGGGTCCGGTCCGTCATCGCGCCTCCGGGAAGTGGCCCGTCGTTGCGTCGCCAAGACTAGGCCCGAACCGCGTCACGACGGCAGGTGTTCCACGTCGTCAAGTTGAAACACACGATCACCGTGGAGGTGGGCGGGTGCCGGAGCAGCGGGGACCGTGGGCGGCGACCGGCGCGGGTGTGGACTCGCGTCTCGTCGCGGCCGGGTGGCCCGTTCGTACCGGCTTCGACCCGATGACGCTGCGGGCGGCACTGGCCGAGCCGGACGAGTTCTGCGTCGAGGTCTCGGACCCGGCCGCACTGCGGCTGGCGTGGCGGGGGGCCGCGCTGGTGATCGGCTGGGCACGTCCGCAGGACTGGTGGTGCGTCGAGGTCGATGCCGTGTGCGAGGCGGTGGCCGGGCGGCGGGAGCTGCTCGGCATGTTCTCTCGACTGGGGCGGGCCCGGGCCGAGGCCGGTGTCGGGCTCGGGGAGACGCTCGACGACGTTGCCGCGCTGTACGCGGTGCTCGCGGAACGCGCGGCGCCCGCCGCCGTGGTCCGGGCGCTCGCCGAGGCCTGGGTCGAGGTGGGGTTCGAACCGCTGCGGGTCGGGACCTGCGAGGACCCGCTGACGGGCTTGACGTCCGCCGCACATCTGCGGACGCGGCTCGCGGAGGTGTACCGGGAGGCCGAACGAGAGGGCGGGAGCGTGCATGCCACGCACGCGCTCGTGGTCGTGCCGACCGGTCTGGACGGAGTGGCCCGGTGGGACGGGCTGCTGCGCCGGCTGGCACTGGGGGAGTGCCTGCGGTCGGTGTTCTCCGGGGGGGAGACGCTGGCCGGGTTGGGGCCCTCGGTGGTGGTCGGGCTGGTCACCCGGACACCGCTGCTCGCGGCGATGGTGGAGGCACTGCGCCGCAGGCTCATCGAGGTGGCCACCGGTACCGCGGTACGTGGGGAGACCGAGGGGGGCGGCGCGAGGGGCGCCGGGGACACCGTGACCGGTGTGCCCGGGGACGGGGAGCCCTCACGCGTCTGGGTCGAGGGGCTGCCCGGCGGGCTGTCCGAGGCGTACGCGGTGCTCGAGGATCTCGCGCGGTAGGCCCGCCCGCGCGGGTGGAGGGAAGGGCTGGGGTGGCGGCAGGAGGAGGGGGCCTGCCGCCACCCCGTTCTCCGCCCGGACCACCGCCCATTACGCTGGGCAATCATGGATTCCCGTACCGGGCTGCCGGTCGTCGGCATGGTGGGCGCAGGCCAGCTCGCGCGGATGACCCATCAGGCGGCCATTGCCCTCGGCCAGTCCCTGCGCGTGCTCGCCGCCGACCCCGACGACGGCGCCGCGCTGGTGGCCGCGGACGTGCACCTCGGACACCACACGGACCTGGCCGCGCTGCGCTCGTTCGCCGCGGGCTGTGAGGTGGTGACGTTCGATCACGAGCACGTCCCGACCGAGCACCTGCGCGCGCTCGCGGCCGAGGGCGTCAACGTCCTTCCCGGGCCGGACGCGTTGCTGCACGCCCAGGACAAGCAGGTGATGCGCACCCGGCTCACCGCGCTGGGCGTGCCGTCCCCGCGCTGGGCGCCGGTGTCCACGGTGGAGGACATCGGGGCGTTCGCCGGCGGCGAGTGGCCGGTGGTCCTCAAGGCGACCCGCGGCGGGTACGACGGCCGGGGCGTCTGGGTGGTCGGCTCGATGGCGGAGGCGGCGGCGGTCGTCGACAGCGGCGTCCCGCTGATCGTCGAGGAGCGCGTGCGGCTGGTGCGGGAGCTGTCCGCGGTCGTGGCCCGTTCGCCGTACGGGCAGGTGGCCGCGTGGCCGGTCGTGGAGACCGTGCAGGAGGACGGCATCTGCGTCGAGGTGCTCGCCCCCGCGCCGGATCTCGGCGAGGAGCTGGCCGTCGCGGCCCAGGAGCTCGCCATCCGGATCGCCACCGCGCTGGACGTCGTCGGCGTGCTCGCCGTCGAGCTGTTCGAGACCTCTGCCGGGCTCGTCGTCAACGAGCTGGCGATGCGTCCCCACAACTCCGGGCACTGGACGATCGAGGGTGCCGTGACGAGCCAGTTCGAGCAGCACCTGCGCGCGGTGCTGGACTACCCGCTCGGCGCCACCACCGCCGTGGCCCCCGCCGTCTGCATGGTCAACGTGCTGGGCGGCGAACCCGGCGGGATGTCGTTCGACGAGCGGCTGCACCACCTCTTGGCCGCGGAGCCCCGCGCGAAGGTGCACCTGTACGGCAAGGCGGTCCGGCCCGGCCGGAAGATCGGCCACGTCACCGTGGTCGGCGACGACATGGCCGACGTACGGCGACGGGCCCGGAACGCGGCCCGCTGGCTGGTCGACGGCACCGGCGAGATGGAGGAGAGCGCGTGAGCCCGCAGGTCGGCGTGATCATGGGGAGCGACTCGGACTGGCCGGTGATGGCCGGCGCGGCCGAGGCCCTGACGGAGTTCGGCGTGCCGCACGAGGTGCACGTCGTGTCGGCGCACCGCACGCCGCGGGAGATGCTCGACTACGCCGAGGGGGCCGCCGGGCGCGGCCTGCGGGTGATCATCGCCGGCGCGGGCGGCGCCGCGCACCTGCCCGGCATGGTCGCGTCGATGACACCGCTGCCGGTGATCGGCGTGCCCGTACCGCTGAGGTACCTCGACGGGATGGACTCCCTGCTGTCGATCGTGCAGATGCCGGCCGGCGTGCCGGTCGCCACGGTGTCGATCGGCGGCGCGCGGAACGCCGGGCTGCTCGCCACCCGCATCCTCGGGGCGTCGGACCCGGCGCTGCGCGACGCGATGGTGGCCCACCAGGAGTCCCTGCGCGCCATGGTGGCCGACAAGGACGCGGCCCTCAACGCGACGCTCGGCGGGTAGCGGCGGCGCTACGCGGCCGGCCCGTGGGCCGGCCACTCGATGACCGGGCATCGGTCCATGACCACGTCGAGCCCGGCTTCCGCGGCCCGGTCCGCCGCGTCCTCGTCGACCACGGTGAGCTGCATCCACACCGCCCGGGCGCCGATCTGGACGGCCTCGTCCACGTGGGCACCGGCCTTGTCCGCCCGGCGGAAGATGTCCACCACGTCGACCGGCCGCTCGATGTCGGCGAGCGACCGGTAGCCGGGCTCGCCCAGCACCTCCTCGCCGCGCGGGTTCACCGGGATGACCCGCTTGCCGTGCCGCTGGAGGAACCGGGCCACGCCGTAGGCCGGCCGGGTGGGATCGCCGGTCAGTCCCACGACCGCCCACACCTCCTGCCGGAGCACCTTCTCGATCGTCCCCGCGTCCCCGCGTGCCATCTGTCCCTCGTCTCGTCGTCGCTGCGGCTCATCCTGCCCGGTCAGGCCATCCGGAGCACCGCGGCCCGGAGCCGGGCGAGGTCACGGCGGCGCTGCTCGTACGTGGCTCCGACCGCTACCAGGAGCACCCCGCCGAGGGACAGGGGCACCCAGCTCGGCGCCGCGGCGAACCCGTCGGCGGCCACCGGGCCGAGCTCGCGCAGCGCGGCGACGGCCAGCACCACGGCCCCCAGCGCGAACGGCGCCTGCCGCCGGGTCGCCCCGCCCCCGAGCGTCACGCCGAGCGCCGCGGCGCCGAGCAGGAACCGGCGCACCGGCTGGTCCGGGCCGGTCAGGGCGAGCAGCAGCGTCGGCAACAGCGCTGCGACGAGACCCGGCGCGAGCGCGGACCACGAGGACGTCGCCGGGCGCCGCCGCAACGCCACGAGACCGACGCCGATCCCGAGGAGCGCGGCGGGCAGCGTGTACGCCTCCGGAACGGTGACGTCCGCGGCGGCCAGCCACGCCCAGGACGCGGCGAGCTTGGCGAGGATCGCCGCGACCGCGGCGGGACGGCGGTCCGGGCGCAGGGCGACCGCGGCGAGCCCGGCCCCGGCCAGCGCGAGGACCAGCCCGGTGTGCCACGGGTGCCCGGCGGTCAGGCCGACCGCGACGACGGTACCGGCCGCGGCGCCCACCTCGGCGATCCGGGAACGGACCGGCCAGGCGGTACGCAGCGCCGCGGCGGCCCCGGCGGTGGCCGCGGCGGCGGCGAGCACTCCGAGGGCCTGCCAGCGCGGGGCCAGGCCGAGCGTCGCCCCGATCGCGGCGGTGAGGGCGGGCAGCGCCGCGACGGCGACCGCGGTCGCGATCCGGCGGCCCGTCGCGCTCCGGGCGGTGGCGGCGAGCGCCCCGCCGGTCACCAGCGCGGTACCGGCGACGGCGAGCGCGGCGGGAGCGCGGTCGAGGGACCACAGCACCGCGGTGGCGCCGACGAGGACCGTCACGGCGGTCGCGGCAGCGGCAGCGGCGCGATCCCGGAGCCGGGCCGCCGCGACCGCCGCGGCCACGGCGAGCGCGGTGTGCCAGGCGAGGGCCGGCCACCAGCCGATCCCGAGGGCGTTCGGGACGGTGACCAGCGCGGCCGCCCCGAACGGCAGCGCGGCCGCGGCGGGCCGCCAGCCGGGGACCCGGGCCAGCAGTCCGACCGCGAGCGCGACCACGGCGAGGGTCACCGGGGTGAGCCCGGGACCGTCGGCGGCGGCGGCCAGCGCCCTGGCCACGTGCTCCGCCGAGGCCGCCGCGGCGAGCGCGGTACCGACGAGGGCCACCGCCCCGAGCCCCCACCGGCTCCGCCTACCCGGGGCCGGGAGAGCGGCCACGGCAACGGCCAGCGCGGCGAGCGCGGCGGCGAACTCGGGTTCCGCGCCGTCGACGATCGCGACGGCCGCCGCGACCGGGACGGTCAGCGGGACGGTCCACGCCGCCGCGGTCGCGGTGACGGGCCACCGGCGGCGGAACGCGGCGACGGCGACGAGGGCCGGTACCGCGCCGAGCCCGGAGAGGAGGGCGACCGTCCGGCCCCCGTGGCCGGCGGACGCGCCGAGGGCCCCGGCCTCCGCGGCCAGGGCCAGCAGGCCGCCCGCCACGGCGGGCGCGGCGAACACGTCGCGCCGGCCGTACGCCGCCAGCGCGCCCCCGGTCACGACCCACACCCCGAACGCGACGAGCGAGGGCACCCGGCCCGCGACCGCCCAGAGCGTGGCGTGCAGCGCGAGCACCAGCCCGGCGGCGTACGCGGCGCTCCACACCCGGCCGGTGCGGCGGGCGGCCGACGCGCAGAGCAGGGCCGCCACCAGCCCCTCGGCCGCCAGCAGGACCGTCCACGGCAGGTCGAGCGCGAACCCGCCGAGCAGCACGACCGGCAGCACCGCGCCCACGGCCACCCGGGCGGCGGCGCGACGGCCGGACCGGCGGGCGCCGAGGACGGCGGCCGCCGCGGCGACCAGGCACGCCGCCAGCACCGGCGGGGCACCGGCGGGCCATGCCCCGCCCGCGCTGAGCATCGTCCGTGCGGACCCACCGTGGGCGCTCCACGGCTCGACCAGCCAGGACAGCGGCAGGAGGCCCGCCACGAGCGTCCACCCCGCCGGGACGGCCGCCGCGGCGACGGTGACCGCGAGCGCACCGGCGGCCGGGCCGACGCGCCACGACGCCGGCACGGCCACCGTCCCGGCCGCGAGGACCACCGCGGTGGCGGCGAGCACGACGGCGAGCGGTACACCGTCCACATGGGAGGCCGCGACGCACGCGGTGAGCGCGACCGCCACCACGGTCCACGCGGCGGCGACCTCCCGGACGACCCTCCGGGCGAGCACGACTCCGGCCGTCGTGCCGAGCAGCCCCAGCAGGACGACGGCCAGCCCGGCCGCCGCGGCACGTCCCGCGTCGGCGGCGGTCACCAGGCCGAGGAGACCGAGGAGGGTTCCGAGGGCCCACGCGGTACCGGCGCCGAGAAGCGCGGGCACGGTCTCCGGCCGCCGCCCGGTACGGAACACCGCCACCGCGAGGTCGGCCGCCACGGTGAGGGCCGCGACGAGCGCCCACCCGGTCGGGCCGGGCCGCGCGGAGAGCGCGAGGAGCGCCGGTACCGGCTGGGCCAGCGCGACGGCGAACGGCCGCGCGACGCGTACGCCCGCGACCGCCGGATAGGCCGCGGCGACGGCGGCGGCCACGGCGGCCACGAGCCCCGCGTAGGTGCTGCCGTCGAGGCCGCGGAACAGGCCGACGTGCCAGCCGGCGTACCCGTCGAGGAGGAGCAGCCCGAGCCCGAGCGTCACGATCGTCTCCGCGGTCGCCCGCAGCTCGCGCCGGACGAGGACCCGGGGCACGGCGAGGGTCGCGGCCGTGACCGCCGCGAGGATGGCGGCGCGGCCGCCGATGCCGAACCGGCCCCAGGCCACGACGGTGAACACCACGGCGGCGACCGCGAGCAGCAGGCCGCCGAGGGAGAGCAGGACGTTCTGGACGGTGCGGCCGGACGTCCGCCGCGCCGCCGCGGCCGTCGGAGCCGCCGCCGGCGGCGGCCCGGTGCGGGCGGCCGGCACCCGTGCCGTTGCCCGCAGCGCTGGACCAGCGCCGGCCGCCGGACGAGGAGGTCGCCGCGCTCGGCGTCGAGCGCGGCCAGGCGCAGGTCCAGCGTCCACAGCTCGGCCGCGACGGGCCCCAGCAGCGGGAGATGGCACACCGGGCAGGCCGGGGCGGGTGCGGCGCCCAGCGGTGCCGCACAGTCGGGGCAGAGTCCGGTCCTCGTCATGCCCTCAGCATCGGCGGTGGGGCCGGGGCGGTGAAGAGTACTTGTACTCGGTCAGGGGCGGCCGAGCAGCCGGAGCTCCCAGCCGGCGGCGCGCCACACCGCCGGGTCCAGGCAGTTCCGGCCGTCCACGATGCGGGTCCGGGCGACGACCTCGGCGAGCGCGAGGGGCTCGACGTGGCGGAACTCCTCCCACTCGGTGAGGAGCAGTACGACCTCGGCGCCGTCGGCCGCCTCGTCCAATGAGGACGCATAGGCCACGTCGGGCAGCGCGCGGCGGGCGTTGTCGGTGCCCTGCGGGTCGTACACCGTGACCACCGCGCCGGCCTGGTGCGCCATCGCGGTGATCGCGAGCGCGGGGGAGTCGCGGACGTCGTCGGAGTTGGGCTTGAACGTGGCGCCCAGGACGCCCACCTTCACGCCCGCGAGGCTGCCCCCGGCGAGCTCGGTCGCGAGGTCGAGGGCGCGCTGCCGGCGGCGATCGTTGATCTTGTCCACTTCGGACAGGAAGTCCAGGGCGTGGCCGACGCCCAACTCGGCGGCCCGGGCGCGGAACGCCCGGATGTCCTTGGGCAGGCACCCGCCGCCGAAGCCGACCCCGGCGCGGAGGAAAGCGCTGCCGATCCGGACGTCGTAGCCGATGGCTCGGGCCAGCTCGGTGACGTCGGCGCCGGACGCCTCGCACACCTCCGCCATCGCGTTGATGAACGAGATCTTGGTGGCGAGGAAGGCGTTCGCGCTGACCTTGACCAGCTCGGCCGTCGCGAAGTCGGTGACGACGACCGGCACCTCGCGGTCCTCCGCCCGGGCGAGCTCGAACACGCCCCGGTACGTCGCGTCGAGCATGTCCTTCGCCCAGCCCGACTTCACGCCGAACACCAGGCGGTCCGGTCGCAGGGTGTCCTCGACCGCGAAGCCCTCGCGCAGGAACTCGGGGTTCCACGCGACCTCGACCTCGTTGCCCGCGGGGGAGTTCGCGTGGAGCACGGCCTCCACGCGCTCCGCCGTACCGACCGGCACGGTGGACTTGCCGACCACCAGCGCCCGCCGGTCGAGGTGCCGGGCGAGCGACAGCACGGCGGACTCGACGTAGGTGAGGTCGGCGGCGAGGGAGTCCTTCTTCTGCGGCGTACCGACGCACACGAAGTGGACGTCGCCGAACCGGGCCGCCTCGGCATGGTCGGTGGTGAACCGCAGCCGGCCGGACGCGAGGTTGCGGACGAGCAGTGCCTCGAGTCCGAGCTCGTGGAACGGGACCTGACCGCCGTTGAGCTTGGCGATCTTCGCCTCGTCGACGTCGACCCCCAGGACCTCGTACCCGAGCTCGGCCATGCACACGGCGTGGGTGGCCCCGAGGTAGCCGGTGCCGAGGACGGTCAGCCGGGGCCGTTGCGACGTGAAGGCGACCACGCGGGGTCCTCCTCGATGGGCTCTCGCGATGCCGGGGCGCAGCGGAGGGACTGGATGCGGGGGGAGATCGCGGTCAGGATACGTGGGCACCCGAACATCCCGCTGACTTCCCAGATTACCGACGGGTACGCTGCCTCTCCTAAGCGATCGTTCAGGAAGGGATCACGGCCTTGGACGCCTCATTCGGGACATACCGGCTCACCGACGAGCACAACTACATTCGGGAAGCCGTCCGGGAGCTCTCGGAGAAGGCCATCGCGCCGCATGCGGCCGAGGTCGACGACGAGTCGCGGTTCCCGCAGGAGGCCCACGACGCCCTGGTGCAGGCCGGGTTCCACGCGACGCACATCCCCGAGGCCTACGAGGGGGTCGGCGCGGACTCCATCGCCACCGCCATCGTGATCGAGGAGGTGGCGCGCGTCTGTGCGTCCAGCTCGCTGATCCCCGCGGTGAACAAGCTCGGCACGATGCCGGTCCTGCTCTCGGCGAGCGAGGAGCTCAAGGCGCAGGTGCTGCCGCCGGTGGCGCGGGGCGAGGCGATGTTCAGCTACGCCCTCTCCGAGCGGGAGGCCGGGTCCGACGCCGGTGCGATGAAAACCCGCGCCGTGCTGGACGGGGACCACTGGGTGCTCAACGGCACCAAGTGCTGGATCACCAACGCCGGCGTCTCCGAGTACTACACGGTGATGGCGAAGACCGACCCGAACGCGGGCACCAAGGGCATCTCGGCGTTCGTGGTCCACAAGGACGACCCGGGCTTCGAGGTCGGGCCGAAGGAGCGCAAGCTCGGCATCAAGGGCTCGCCCACCCGCGAGATCTATTTCACCCACTGCGCGATCCCGGCGAACCGGATCATCGGCGAGCCCGGCACCGGCTTCGCGACCGCGATGAGGACGCTGGACCACACCCGCCTGACGATCGGCGCACAGGCGGTCGGCATCGCGCAGGGCGCGTTCGACGCGGCGCTCGCGTACACCAAGGACCGCAAGCAGTTCGGGAAGTCCGTCTCGGACTTCCAGGGCGTGCAGTTCATGCTCGCCGACATGGCGATGAAGATCGAGGCCGCGCGCCAGATGATCTACGTCGCCGCGGCCCGCGCCGAGCGGGGCGAGAAGGACCTGACGTTCATCTCCGCCGCGGCGAAGTGCTTCGCCAGCGACGTGGCGATGGAGGTCACCACCGACGCCGTGCAGCTCTTCGGCGGGGCCGGGTACACGCAGGACTTCCCGGTGGAGCGGATGATGCGCGACGCCAAGATCACCCAGATCTACGAGGGCACCAACCAGGTCCAGCGGATGGTGATGGCGCGGCAGCTCCTGCGGTAGTCGCCCGGAGACGGCGCGGCCCCGGCGGGAACACCTCGCCGGGGCCACGCCGTTCTACCCGTCGGGCTCGTGCGGCCCCTGGTCCAGCCGGAACGGCGGGTACCGGTCGGTCAGCAGCGCCGCGTACGCCGCGACCCGCAGTCCCCACCGGTTCAGCCCCATCACGAAGTCGAAGATCCCGCGCGGGTACCGCCCGGTGAACAGCAGCGCGATCGCCGCGAACACCACCAGCAGGCCCACCAGGCCCGGCCCGCCGAACTGCCGGCCGCCCCGCTCCGACTCCCGCACGGCCGTGTACCCGATGCCGGTCGTGAAGGCGGCGACGAGCAGGTAGTGCGGCAGGGCCAGCAGCCACCACTTGACCAGCACCAGACCGCGGGACAGCCGCTCCGGGTGGACCACCCGTAACCGGGCGGGGTAGTCCTCCACGTCGGCGAGGGTGAACGGCGGATACCGGTCGGTGCCGAGCGGGTTGCTCGCGTAGAAGCCGACCCGCCAGTTCCACCGCAGCACCCCGACGGCGTACTCGAACAGCGGCCGCGGGTACCGGCCGGTGAACAGGATCGCGAAGAACGCGATCACGGTCACCACCACGAGCCCGATCCACAGGAACAGCAGCACCACGTAGTGCGGGATCGCGAGGATCCACTTCACCAGCCACAGCCAGCGGCTCAGGTTCGGGTCCAGCTCGCCGTCCACCCTGGCGTCGTACGGCGCGCGCACATCGGTCATCCCGGCCTCCTCGGCACGGGACCGATCGTTCCGCGCGGAGCGTCCGGGATCAATCGCCCGCGGCACCCTGTTCGACCCGGATCACCTGCAGCACGGCGTTGATCAAGGCCAGGTGCGTGAACGCCTGCGAAGGCCTGGACCTGCTCGCGAGCAGCGCGCCCACGACGCCGAACACGACCAGCAGCCGGCGTCCGACGCCCGCGCTGCGCACCACTCGACATCTCCTCGCGACCCGGCCCACCGGATCGGGGCATCGCCGCCCGATGCCGCGAGGCGGAGGATGTTCGCCCGCGCGGCCCCACGGTGGGGCGCCGGTCACGCCGCGACGACGGCCTCCTCGATCTCCTCCTCGGCGGGGTCGGCCGCCGGGAGCGGTAGGGCGCGGCGCCGCTCGACCAGGACGGCGGCCCCGGCGACGGTGAGCCCCGCGGCCAGCCACAGCGAGATCGTGAGCACCTCGCGGCCGATCCCGAGCTCCGGGAAGTACAGGAGCTTGCGGCCGCCCTCGACCAGCCCCGACCCGATCCAGAAGCTGTGCAGCGCGCCGAAGAACCCGGGCTGCAGGGCGGGCGCGAACACCCCGCCGGAGGACGTGAAGTTCAGCATCACGAACAGCGCGACGAGGGTCGCGGTGGTGAACCGGCCGAGGAACGTGTGCAGGCCGACCCCGAGGACCACGATGGCGCCGGTGTACAGCCAGGACAGCATCCCGACCGCCACGACATGCGAGGGCAGCGCGTCGTAGAGCGGACCCGCGACGAGCGTCGAGAGCAGGCTGACCGCCCCGGCGGCAAGTGCGGCGAGGGCGAGCCGCTGTCGCATCGGCAGCCGGGCGCCGACGACGCCGATCGCGATGGCGGAGCTGTACGCGCCGACGGTGAGCGCGACGAGGTAGAAGAAGATGCCCTGTCCGGTCGGGTCGCTCGGATGGGTGGGCACGACGTCGGTGATCTCCAGCGGGAGACCCTGGCGCAGGGCCACCGGGGCGAACATCCGCTCGACGGTGACCGCGGTCGTGTCGGAGGCCGCGGTGGCGACCATCAGCACCGGGCGCCGCGCGTCGGGGACGTACGCGCCGGACGTCTCCTGGTCCGCGAGATGCGTGCGCGCCTCCGCCTCGGTGCCGACCGTGCGGACGGTGACCCGGTCGCCGAGCCCGTCCTGCAGCGTCTGGGCGAGGACGCGGACCTCCGGGCTGCGGCCGACCACGTCGACCCGGACGCCGTGCGGGCTCGGCTGGTGGAACCCGCCCAGGTACGCCAGCGCCATCCCGGTCCCGAGGAACAACGGGACGAGCAGGTGGGTCAGGACGTGCCGGATCACCGTACGGTTCTGCATCGGAGGGGCGCTCCTGAGTTGTCATCTGCAACTTGACGTAGTTGTAGAGTACAACTCTATGAGCGACGAGGCCATCCACCGCGAGCTGAACACCCTCGCCCGCCGGGTCCGGGCCGAGGCCCACCGGCTGCACCCCGCGCTGTCGTTCGTGGCGTACACGCTCCTCGGGCACGCCCGCGCGACCGGCGGGTGCCGGGCCGTCGACCTCGCCGCGCTGTACCAGCTGGACAAGTCCACGGTGAGCCGCCAGGTGGCCGACCTGGAGCGCCGCGGCCTGCTGGAACGGGAACCGGGCGGGCGCGGGCAGCGGCTCCGGGTGACCGCGGCGGGCCTCGCCGAGCTGGCCGCCGCCGCGGCCGGGCAGCGCGAGGCGCTCGCGCGCCGGCTCGCCGGCTGGGACGAGGCGGATCTGCGGGCGTTCGCCGGCTATCTGGAGCGGTACAACGCGACCGATGGCACGGTGTCACCGTGACCCACTGGCCCGAGCACGCGATCTTCTGGCACGTCTACCCGCTGGGCTTCACCGGCGCACCGACCGAGGCGGACGGTGCCGACCCCGTGCCGCGCCTGCGCCGGCTCGGCGGCTGGCTCGACTACCTCATCGACCTCGGCGCCAACGGGCTGCTGCTCGGTCCGGTGTTCGCGTCCGAGACGCACGGCTACGACACCGTGGACCACTTCCGGGTCGATCCGCGCCTCGGTACCGAGGACGACCTGCGGTGGCTGATCGACGAGGCGCACCGCCGCGGCATCCGGGTCGTGCTGGACGGCGTGTTCAACCACGTCGCGCGGAGCTTCCCGAGGGTGGAGGACTGGCGGCGGCGCGGGCCCGACGGGCAGCCCGCGACCTTCGAGGGGCACGACCGGCTGGTCGCGCTCGACCACGAGAACCCCGAGGTCGCCGACCACGTCACCGCCGTGATGACGCACTGGCTGGACCGCGGCGTCGACGGCTGGCGGCTCGACGCCGCGTACGCGGTGCCCACGGCGTTCTGGCGGACGGTCTCCGACCGGGTGCACCGGGCGCACCCGGAGGCGTGGCTCGTCGGCGAGGTCATCCACGGCGACTACCCGCGGTTCGTGACCGAGGGCGGGCTCGACTCGGTCACCCAGTACGAGCTGTGGAAGGCGGTCTGGAGCGGCCTGGCGGACGGCAACTTCTACGAGCTCGCCCACGCCCTGGACCGGCACACCGAGCTGCTCGACGTGTTCGTGCCGCAGACGTTCCTCGGCAACCACGACGTGACCCGGATCGCCAGCCAGCTCCCCGACCCGCGGCACCTGCCGCACGCCGTCGCGGTCCTGCTCACCGTCGCCGGCGTACCGAGCATCTACGCGGGCGACGAGCAGGGCTTCACCGGCGTCAAGGAAGACCGGGAGCACGGCGACGACGCGGTACGCCCGGAGTTCCCGGCCGACCCGGCGGAACTGTCCACATGGGGCGCCGGAGTGTTCGCGGTCCACCAGGAGTTGATCGCGCTCCGGCGGCGCCACCCGTGGCTCGTGCGCGCGGACACGGCGGTCGAGCACCTCGACAACCGGCAGCTCGTGTACCGGTCCACATCGGACGCGGGCAGCCTGCTCGTCGCGCTGAACCTCGACGACGCGGAGCTGGTCCGGCCGCTGCCGGCCGGGGAGTGGGCGCCGGCGGCGGGGCACGCCGAGATCCGGGGCGGGAAGCTGACCGTGGACGGCCACGGCTGGGGCGTGCTCGCCGGGCGCTGAGCGGGCGCACCCCCCGGCCCGGGCGTAGCGTGGACTCCAGCCAGGGCACACCGGAACCCCGCCGGGGGCAGTGATGGCCGACCGCCTCTTTCGTGACCGCCGCGACGCCGGGCGGATGCTCGCCGGGCTCCTCGCCCACCACCGCGGCCGGTCCGACGTGACCGTGCTGGCCCTGCCCCGCGGCGGGGTGCCGGTCGGGTACGAGATCGCCACCGCCCTCGGCGCCCCGCTCGACGTGCTCGTGGTCCGCAAGCTCGGCGTACCGGGCCAGGAGGAGCTCGCGATGGGCGCCATCGCGGGCGGCGGCGTCGTCGTGCTCGACGACGACGTGATCCGGGCGCTCGACCTGCGCCCGGAGACGATCCGGGACGCCGCCGTGCGCGAGGGCCGGGAGCTCGTCCGCCGGGAACACGCCTATCGGGAGGGCCGCCCCGCCCTCGCCCTCGACGGCCGCACCGTCATCCTCGCCGACGACGGACTCGCGACCGGCGCGAGCATGCGGGCCGCCGTCGACGCACTCGGCACGCTGGGCGCCGCCCGGGTCGTCGTCGCGGTGCCGGCCGCGCCGCAGTCCACCTGCCGCGAGCTGGAGGCGCAGGTCGACGAGGTGATCTGCGCGACGACGCCGTCGCCGTTCCTGGCCGTCGGCGCGTCCTACTGGGACTTCACCCAGACCACCGACGACGAGGTGCGCGACCTGCTGCGGGACGCCTCGGCGGCCGCCGTCGCGCCGACCGAGGCGGCGTCGGAGGCGGACCTCCTCCGCGCCGACCTGCTCCCGGTGAGCGACGGCGTCCCGCCGGACGTGGCGCTGTTCGACCTCGTCGGGGACGCCCACTACGTGTTGATCGGCGAGGCGTCGCACGGCACGCACCAGTTCTACGAGGCCCGGGCCCGGATGACTCGGCGGCTCATCGAGGAGAAGGGCTTCTGCGCGGTCGCGGTGGAGGGCGACTGGCCCGACGCGTACCGGGTCAACCGTTACGTCCGCGGCCAGAGCGACGACGCCGACGCGGAGGAGGCGCTACGGGGCTTCGAGCGGTTCCCGACCTGGATGTGGCGCAACACGGTCGTGCTCGACTTCGTCGGCTGGCTCCGGGAGCACAACGGGCGGCGCGATCCCGTGGGCTTCTACGGCCTCGACGTCTACAGCCTGCACCGGTCCGTCCACGAGGTGATCGCGTACCTGGAGCGGGTCGACCCGGAGGCGGCCGCGCGGGCCCGCGAGCGGTACTCGTGCTTCGATCACTTCGAGGCCGACGACGGGCAGGCGTACGGGTTCGCCGCCGCGTACGGCGCCGGGGAGACGTGCGAGCAGGGGATCGTCGACCAGCTGGTGGAGCTCGAGCGCCGTGCCCCCGAGTACGCCCGGGCGCTGCCCCAGGACGAGGTGTTCTCCGCGGAGCAGAACGCCAGGGTGGTGAAGGCGGCCGCCGAGTACTACCGCGGCATGTTCAGCGGGCGGGTCAACACGTGGAACCTGCGCGACACCCACATGGTCGACACCCTCGACTCGCTCGCCGCCCACCTGACCGAACAGCGGCGCGAGCCGGCGCGGATCGTGGTGTGGGAGCACAACTCCCACCTCGGCGACGCGCGGGCGACGGAGTCCCGGATGCGGGGCGAGCTCAACGTCGGCCAGCTCGTGCGGGAGCGGCACCCGGGGGACTGCCGGTCGATCGGGTTCACCACCTACACCGGGACGGTGACCGCGGCGGACGACTGGGGCGGCGCCGCCGACCGGAAGAACGTCCGGCCGGGCCTGCCGGGCAGCGTCGAGGAGCTGTTCCACCAGGTGGGGTGGTCCGAGTTCATGCTGTCGTTCCCGCTCGCGCCCCGGGCCGAGGACATCCTCGGCGCCGCCCGGCTGGAACGGGCGATCGGGGTGATCTACCGCCCGGAGACCGAACGGCAGAGCCACTACTTCCGCTGCCGGGTCTCCGGCCAGTTCGACGCGGTCATCCACCTCGACGAGACCAGGGCGCTCGAACCGCTGGAGCGCACGGCGCGCTGGGAGGCGGGCGAGGTGCCGGAGACCTACCCCTTCGCGGTATGACGTCGGCGCTGGAGATCCCGGCCGCGGGCGTCGTGCTGGACGCGGACGTCGCCGTGCCGCCGGACGCGAGCGGGGTGGTGGCGTTCGCGCACGGCAGCGGCAGCGGGCGGTTCAGCCCCCGGAACCGGTACGTCGCCGCCGAGCTCCGGCGGGCCGGCCTCGCCACCGTGCTCGCGGACCTGCTCACGGCGGAGGAGGAACGGGACGATCGGCTGCGGTTCGCGATCGACCTGCTCGCGGTGCGGGTGATCGCGCTGACCGACTGGCTGGCGAGGCACGAGCCGATGTCCGGCCTGTCCCTCGGGTTGTTCGGCGCCAGCACCGGTGCGGCGGCCGCGCTCATCGCCGCCGCGGCGCGACCGTCCGAAGTGGTCGCCGTGGTGTCCCGCGGTGGACGGCCGGACCTGGCGGGGGAGTACCTGCGCCTGGTGGACCAGCCGACGCTGCTCCTGGTCGGCGAACGCGATCCGGAGGTGCTCGCGCTGAACCGGACCGCCGCGAAGCGGGTGCGCGGCGACTGCCGACTGGAGATCGTGCCCGGAGCCACCCACCTGTTCGAGGAGCCGGGCGGCCTCGAGGAGGTCGCCCGGCTCGCCCGCGAGTGGTTCCTCACGCACCTGTGACGGTGGTCGGCGCCGCGGCACCGCTCCGGACCCCCTGCTCCACCCGGTCGCCGATCACCTTGTCCACGTTGTGCCAGTAGTCGAAGACCCGGCTCAGCACCGGCTCCCGGACCCCGTTGAGCACGTGCCCGACGATGTTGTGCACCAGCCGGTCCCGGGCGCCCTCGTCCATCGCCTTGTTCACCATCGCGTTCGCCTGGCCGAAGTCGTCGTCCTCGGCGTGGAGGGCGTAGGGCGCGCGCATGAGCTCGCCGCCCTCGACGAACCAGCTCACCTCGACCCCGCCGTAGAGCTCCGGCATCGCCCGTGGGCCGCCGAACGAGTTCGGGGCGTACGTCGGGTCCGGCATGTTCTCGTACCGCATCGCGCCGTCGCGGTTGTAGCTGTGCACCTCGCCCCTGGGCCGGTTCACCGGGAGCTGCAGGTAGTTGGGGCCGATCCGGTACCGGTGCGTGTCCGGATAGCTGAACAACCGGCCCAGCAGCATCTTGTCCGGCGAAGGCCCGATGCCGGGGATCATGTTCGCGGGCTCGAACGCCGCCTGCTCGACCTCGGCGAAGTAGTTGGTCACGTTCCGGTCCAGCACCATCCGGCCGACCTTGATCAGCGGGTAGTCGCCGTGCGGCCACACCTTGGTCAGGTCGAACGGGTTGAACCGGTATCCCGCCGCGTCCGCGAACGGCATCACCTGCATGTACAGCGTCCACGAGGGCGCGTTGCCGGCCGCGATCGAGGTGTGCAGGTCCCGCTGGTGGACGTCCGGGTCCTCGCCCGCGAGCTGGTCGGCCTCCTCCTGCGTGAGGTGCTGCACGCCGAGGTCGGTCTTGAAGTGGTACTTGACCCAGTGCCGCTCGCCGCCCGCGTTCTCCCACGAGTACGTGTGGCTGGAGTAGCCGTTCATGTGCCGCCACGTCTTCGGGATACCGCGGTCGCCCATCAGCCAGGTGACCATGTGGGCGGACTCCGGGGACAGCGTCCAGAAGTCCCACTGCATGTTGTTGTCGCGCAGGTGGTTGTCGGCGCGGCGCTTCTGCGAGTGGATGAAGTCCTGGAACTTCTGCGAGTCCCGGACGAAGAAGATCGGAGTGTTGTTGCCGACCATGTCGTAGTTGCCGTGCTCGGTGTAGAACTTCAGCGCGAACCCCCGCGGATCGCGCCAGGTGTCCGGGGTCCCCGTCTCGCCGGCGACGGTCGAGAACCGGGCGAACATCTCGGTGCGCCGGCCCGGCTGGAACATGACCGCCTTGGTCAGCTCGGAGACGTCCTCGGTGGTCTCGAAGAAGCCGTACGCGCCGCCGCCGTTGGCGTGGACCACGCGCTCGGGGACGCGCTCCCGGTTGAACTGCGCCATCTTCTGCACCAGGTAGTGGTCCTGGAGCACGATCGGACCGCTGGGCCCGACGGTCAGCGAGTGTTCGTCGCTGGGCGCCGGGACACCGGCATCGGTGGTGGTGGGTTTGCGTTCGGTCTCGGTCATCGCTGGTCCTCCCTACAGTCGGGGCACCGGCCCCAGAACGTGACTTCGGCTTCGTCGACCAGGAACCCGTGCGACTCGGACGGCGTCAGGCACGGCGCGGTCCCGAGCGCGCAGGTGATGTCGGCGGTGCGTCCGCAGCTCCGGCAGACGACGTGGTGGTGGTTGTCTCCCGCCTCCAGCTCGAACCGGGCGGGGCTGCCGGCGGGCTCGACCCGGCGCGCCAGGCCGGTGCGGCAGAGGGCGTGCAGGACGTCGTACACGGCCTGGACCGACACCGTGCCCAGCTCGGCGCGGACGTGATGCGCGACGGTGTCGGCATCGGCATGCGGTGCGGCGGACAGGGCCTGGAGGACGGCCGTGCGCTGGCGGGTGACCCGGAGCCCGGCCGCGCGGAGCAGGAGGGCCGGGTCGTCGAGATCGGCCGCGGTCCCGGCGCCGGAGCGGGCCGAGCTCACGACACCGACGCTACGCCCCGCCTGGAACGAGTCAAGAGAACCGCGCCCGCCGCTAGCACCGGCTCCTGGTGATCATGAGCGCGGCGGCCCGCTCAGCAGCTCGGCGTACTCCGGGGGGAGCTGGGACCGCACGTCGGAGAACTCCTCGCCCACCGCGTCCTGCAGCGTCACGAAGACCGCCTGGGCGTGCGGGAACGCCGTGAACCGGTCCGTGCCCTCGCGCTCGGCGATCCTCTCCACGAAGTCGTCCAGCGACATCCGCTGCGCCGCCGCCCGACGGTCGTCCTTCACCCGATGCAGCGGCCCGTGCAGCTCCAGCGGCAGATGGGCGAGCAGGTCCTCGACCTCCCCGCCGGCGATCCGCTCGGCGAGCGTCTCGAGCGTCGCCTCGGCCGCGCGGCGGGCGGTGTCGAGGTCGACGTCGGCGCGTTCGGCGACCCGCAGGAGGAAGTCGTCGGCGGGCAGCACGTCGAGGAACACCCCCCGCGCCTCGGCGACGAGCGGCGCGAACTCCTGGGGCAGCTCGGCGGCGACGTCCGCGATCTCCTTCTCCGGTACCGCTCTGCCCAGGGTCCAGAACACGGCCCGCGCATGCCGGTACGCGGTGGCGTCGTCGGTCCCCTCGTGCGCGGCCACCCGGCGGAGGAACTCCTCCAGGGTGAACGCCTGGGCGTCGTCCTCCTTGTAGACCACCGGTTTGAGCTCGGGCGGCAGGTGCTCCAGCAGGTCCCGCGCCTGCCCCTTCGACAACCGCTCCGAGAGCGTCTGGAGGGTCGCCCGGACGGCCTGCTCGGCACGGGGGGAGTCCAGGTGCGTCTGCTGCTCGACGCTCGAGAGGAAATCGCGGTACTCCATGGGTGTCTCCGCCTCGGCTGGGAACGGCACCTGCCGTCTGCGGAATACCCCGCACGCGGCGGGCCGAACGCGGAGCGGCGGGGTATTCCCGCACGGACTGGGTACGACCGGCTGCGACGTGTCCGTACATCCCCGGGGGGACGGAATGCTCACCGCCGAGACGATCGACCGCATCACCCATTTCGACTCCCACGGGTTGCCGGTCGTGTCCGTGTACATGGAGATCCCGGTCGACGTGAAGGACCGCGCCGCCGTCCACGGCAAGGCGGTCAGCCTGCTCCAGCGGCTGGAACCGCTCGCCGAGGGGGACACGCTCGACCACGACGCGCAGCAGTCGGTGCGCGGCGACATCCGGCGGATCGGCGAGGCGGTCACCGAGGAGCGGCTGACGCCCGGCGGCATGGCGTTCTTCTCGTGCAGCGGCGCGGACCTGTACGAGGAGATCGCCCTGCCACGGGCCGTCCCCGACCGGGTGATGGTCGACGAGACGCCGTGGGTGCGCCCGATGCTGGCGGTCCTGGACGAGTACCTCCGCGCGGGGATCGTGATCGTGGACCGCGCCGACGCGCAGCTCTGGGAGCTGTACCAGGACGAGCTGGCGGAGGACGCCCGCCTCACGGACCGGAAGCTCCGCACGACGAGCCTCTCGGCCGCCGCCGGCTGGCGCGGCTGGCGGGAGCCGGAGATCCAGCGCAAGGGGAACGAACTGGCCAAGAAACACTTCCGCCACGTCGTGGACGTCTTGCAGGACCGTGCCGACGATCACCGGTACGACGTGCTGATGGTGGGCGGCCACGCCGAGCAGATTCCCGGGTTCCTCGACCACCTGCCCCGGGAGCTGCGGGAACGCGTCATCGGTACGTTCGTGGTCGACCCGGACACGGTCGACCGCGGGGTCATCAGGTCCGAGGCCGGGCGGCTCCTGGAGCGGTACCAGCGCGATCGGGAGCGGCAGCGGGTCGCGGAGGTGCTGGAGCGGGCGGCCGAGCACAAGCCCGCCGCGATCGGGGTGCCGGAGTGCCTGTGGGCGGGCTCGATGGCCGCCGTCCAGACCCTGCTCGTGCAGGACGGCGCCGTCGTCCCGGGGGTGGCATGCGACAACTGCGGCTGGCTCGGCCTGGCGGGGGAGGCCTGCCCGGTCTGCTCGAGTCGCCTCCGGCAGACCCCGGACGTGCTGGACGACCTGGTCCAGGCGGTGATCGAGGAGAGCGGCACGGTGGAGCACGTGGTGGCCGACACCCCGCTGACCGAGCACGTGGCGATCGCGTCGCTCCGGTTCCCGGTACCGCCGGAGCCGGAGCGCACGACCTCCGGTTGATCAGGCGTGCCGGGCCGACCGGCCGGCGAGGTCCGGCCGCTGCCCGAACAGGGAGCCGATCCGGCCGAGCCCCCGGTGCGCCACCGCGCCGAGCACGGCGAGCGCGATGCCGTCGACCAGCAGCGACACCGACAGCAGGGTGCCGAGGACGTAGAAGCTCGACACCGGCAGCGTGGCGAGGATCAGCACCGCGAGCAGGATGTCGACGATCCCGTGCAGGGCCATCCAGCCGGCGCCCGCCACCGGGCCGGCAACGGCACCGGCGACGCGCAGCACACCGCCGACGAGCAGGAACACCGCGACGAGCATGGTCAGGGCGAGGATCGACTCGGCGGGCCGCCAGAAGATGACGACGGCCGCGGCGAGGTTGAGCGCGCCGGTGATGGCGCTCGCCCAGAACCCGTCCCGACCCCGGCGCCGCCAGGCATCGGCGAGCGCGGCGACGCCCGCGAGGAGCAGGAGCCACGCGAACAGGATCGCCGACGTGATCGTGGCGACGTAGACGTAGATCAGGCCGAGCACACCGGCGGCGACGAGCAGCGCGCCGAGCACGACGGACAGGACGGAAGCTTTCCGGGCTTCCTCGAGGGGAACCTCGGTGGACATGGGGGCCTCCTGGGCAGGGCATTCGGACCGGATGTCAGCGGCAGGCCGAGCGGCCGGAGAGGACTCCCCGCCGGAGCGCCTGGGTGCGCTCGAAGGCGGTGCCGCGGTTCGTGGGGGCGACTCGCGGGTCGAAGCTGGTCACCAGGATCGTGAGCAGCACCTCGTCGAGGTCACCCGGAGACAGCAGCAACTGGGCCACTCCGCTGGACCCGATCGCCGATATCCACGCGCCGGTGAAGCAGTCGCGCTGCAGACCCGCCTGCGGGCCGTCGACCGGCAGGCCGGCCCGGGTCTGGGCGGCCCGGCCCCACTGCTCGGCGAGCAGGGTGGCCGTGGCGAAGTCGCCGAGGGTGTCGTGCACCCGCCGCAGGAGCGGGTTCACCCAGGCGACGGTGTTCGTGGCCGGGCAGTACGCGATCACGGTGCGCGGGTCGTCGGTGCGCCCGCCCGGGCACGGCGGCAGCGGCGGCGCGGGCCGGGGTGCCCGCCGGGGCGGCACGAACCGCCGGTCCGGCCGGAGCGTCGGCAGCGACGCGACCCAGAAGCCGTCGAGGCTGTCGGCGAACACCGGTACGGCGGTGTCGTACGGCAGGTTCCCGCCGATGAGCTGCTCCTTGACCGTCGGGAACGGCAGCTCGGTGGTGACCACGCCCTGGGCCGGGAACGGGGCGCACGCGTCCGCGCCCCCGTCGTACCCGGTCTGGAACGCGTTCACCCGGTCGAAGCCGAGGCCGTGTGCCCTCGGGTTGGTGACGGGGGTGCCGAGCTGGTCCCGGAGGGTCAGGATCGCCGCCACCGCACTGTCCAGCGCGGCGTCGACCACGGCGACCCGGTCGGTGTCCGAGGCCTGGGCGAACTCGATCCACGCGCCGGCGAAGCAGTCCGCCTGGAGCTCGACGACGATGGACGGCGCCTGCACGCCGACCCGGTGCTGGATCGCGTGGCCCATCTCGTGGGCCAGCACGATCGCGGGCGACACGGTGCCGAACACGGTGTCGAGCCGCGGGAACAGCAGCGCGGCGTCGTAGGCGACATAGTCGTCGGCGGGGCAGTAGAACGCGTTGCCCCGGACGTCGCCGTAGGTCTGCCCCGCGCCGCCGCAGGTGAACGGAGGGCTCTTCGGGGTCTTGGGCTGGAAACCGCCGCGGAGGTCCTGGAAGGCCCGGTGGTACGTGCGGGGCAGCTGATCGGACCAGTACTGCCGGAGGCTGTCCTCGGTCGCCGCGGTGGTGGCCCCGAGATCACCGGGTGCGTGGCTGAGGCGCACCGGCTGCGCACGTTCGGTGGTGTGCCGCTCGGCGAAGCTCGCCGCGCCGGCGACGGCCAGCGCGAGGGCCACCAGCGCGGCGAGGACCGCCAGGAGGTCCCGGCGCCGGAAGCGCCGGGGCTGCCCATGCGGGCCCGGATGCACGGCACCATCGTGCTCTCTCTCCGCCGGGTCCGCACCGCGAAAGGATCACCGGCCCTCCTCGCGCCGGGCCGGTCGGACCCGACCGCCGCCGTCCGTCGTACCGTGTCGGTATGGACCCCCTGCCCGGAGTTCCCACGGAGGCATCCCGCGTCACGCTCAGCCGGATCATGTCCACTGTGGACGTGAACCTGTACGGGACCGTCCACGGTGGCGTGATCATGAAGCTGGTCGACGACGCCGCGGGCGCCTCGGCCGCCCGCCACTCCGGCGGCAACGCGGTCACCGCGTCGATGGACGAGATGCAGTTCCTGTGGCCGGTCCGGGTCGGCGATCTCGTACACGCGTCGGCCCAGGTGAACTGGACGGGCCGGACGTCGATGGAGGTCGGCGTGACGGTGACCGCCGAGCCGTGGGACCGCGGCGGCACCGAGCCGGTGCACGTCGCGACCGCGTACCTGGTGTTCGTCGGCGTGGACGCGACCGGTGCGCCGCGACAGATCCCGCCGGTGGTCCCGCAGGACGACCCCGACGAGCGCCGGTTCCGGGAAGCGGTGATCCGCCGCGAGCACCGGCTCGCGCAGCGGCAGGCGATCCTGGTCAGCCGGGGCGGCTCGCAGCCGGGCTGAGGCCCACCGCGGCCCGACCGAGGGTCACCGGGGCCGGCCCACCCGGTGCCGGGCCAGGATCCACAGGGCCTCGACGCCGTCCTTCCAGGTGATCTTCTTGCCGGCCTCCCGCCCGCGGGCCCGGTAGGAGATCGGCACCTCGTACGGGCGGATCCCGCGGCGCAGCAGCTTCGCGGTCAGCTCGGCCTCCATGCCGAAGCCGGGCTCGCGGATGTCCAGCTCGCGGTACAGCGCCACCGGCAGGAGCTTGAAGCAGGTCTCCAGGTCCGAGATGTAGGAGTTGTACAGCACGTTCGCGGCGGTGGTGACGCCCTTGTTGCCCATCACGTACCAGAACGAGTACGCCGAGTGGGAGCCGAACGTCCGCGTCCCGAACACGACCTCGCTGTCCCCGACCAGGATCGGCTGGAGCAGCGAGGGGATCTCCTCCGGCGCGTACTCCAGGTCCGCGTCACAGATGATCATGTAGTCGCCGGTCGCCGAGGTCGCGGCCGTCCGGATCGCCGCGCCCTTGCCGCGGTTCACCGGGTGGTTGCGCCGCAGGATCCGCCGATCGTCCAACTTGTCCAGTGCCACCGCGGTGTCGTCCCGGCTGCCGTCGTCCACGACCACGAGCTCGACATCACACGGGTAGTCGACGGCCAGTACTCGTTCCACGGCGGAGACGACGGTGGTCTCCTCGTTGTAGACGGGCATCAGGATCGACAACTTCATGCGTGGAGCTCCTCGGCGGTTGGGGGCGGGTCCGGGTCCGGCGATGATGCCAGGTGCTCAGCCGGCTCGCCGGACACCCGGGATGTCGGTGCCCAGGGTGGCAGTGACGCGCTCGTCGGCGGCCCGGCGGGGCAGGCTCGCGGGGTCCGCGCCGCGGACGAGCACCACCGAGGCCCCGCCCGCGAGCGGGGCCAGCAGCCAGTCGAGTACCCCGACCCGGGGCGACTCGACGACGAGCAGCCGGTCCCCGGGGCCGAGGCCGAGCTCGGCGGCGCGGGTGGTCGCGGCGGCGACCGCGGCCGCGTGCCCGGTCTCCTGCCCGGCGGCGGCCAGTGCCGGGGTGGCGGGCGTGACCCGTCCGCCGGGGAAGTGGTCGCCGTATCCGGGCACCTCGACGGCGTAGTCCTGGGTGCCGGCCGGAACCTCCCGCAGCCGCGCGCCCAGCGGGGCGAGCGAGAGCAGGTAGACGTCCGCGGCTCCCGTGTCGAGCGACTCGACCACCCGGTCCGCGGCCGCGAAGGTGACGTCCGCCACCGCGCCCTCCGTGGCCACGGTGAGCCCGGCGGCCCAGCACCCGAGCAACACGGCGGCGGTCTGCCAGTGCGCCGGGAGGAGCACGGTCGCGTGGTCGCCCGGACCGAGACCCGCGCCGTCGGTCAGGAGGTTCGCGGTCTTTGCGACCCAGTTGTCCAGTGTGGACGAGGACAGCTCCACGCGCTCGCCGGTGCGGTCGTCGTAGAACGTGAACAGCGGTCCGGCCGGGTCGCGACGCAGCGCGGCGGCGAGCAGCTCGGTGAGGGTGGTCGGGGGCACGCCGTCGACCCTAACGACCCCCGGTCGGACGCATCGCACCCGTCGAATGTTCAGGCTTCGTGAACCCGCGGCGCGCCCTCAAGTGATCGAGCGATTCCGCCGATGAGGGCTAGGACGACAGAAAGCAGTTATCTACGTGCGCGGCGTGTTGATCTTCGTCCGCGGTCCCGACCTCAAGGAGATGCCCCGGCATGCGACGCATGGTGACCGGCTCGCTCGCCCTCTCGGTCGGCCTCACCTCCCTGGTGCTGGTCGCCCCCGTCCTGAGCAACCCGCTGGCCGCCAAGGCGCACCCCGTGGACACCTCGTCGACCGAGCTCCGGCTCGGCGACCTCGCCGCGCCGGCCGCCGGCGTGCGGCGGTCGGCGGGCCTTCCCGCCGGGGCCGCGCTCGCGCCCGACGCCGCCGCCCGGTGGACGCTGACGAGCCGCGCGCGGGCCGGTGTCGCCGCCGCTCGGGCCGCCGCCCCGCCCGCCACGATCACCGTGCGGCGTGAGTCGCTCTCCGAGTTCTCCGCGGTCGGGGTCACCTGGGCGAACGACGCCACGGTCACCGGCGTGTCCGTCGCCGTCCGGGTCAAGACCGCCGCCGGTACCTGGGGTCGGTGGAGCGCCGCCGACGCCGACGAGGCCGGCCGTACCGGTGCCGGCGTCCGCGCCGGTTCCGGGATGATCTGGACCGGCCCCGCCCGCGGCGTCGAGGTGGCCGTGACCGCCGTCTCCGGCCGCGCGCCGCGGGACGTCCGGCTCGAGCTGATCGACCCCGGCACGTCGGCCGCGGACCGCAACCCCGACGCCGGCGCGCCGCTCGCGAAGGCCTCCGCCGCGCTGGCGATGCCCAAGATCTACAGCCGCGCCGCGTGGGGCGCTGACGAGCGCCAGATGAAGTGGGCGCCGCAGACCTCGCCGACCATCAAGGCCATCACGCTGCACCACACGGTGAACTCGAACACCTACGCCGCGGCCGACGTGCCGGCGATGCTGCGCGCGATCTACCGCTACCACGCGGTGAGCAACGGCTGGGGCGACATCGGCTACAACGTGATCGTCGACCGGTTCGGCCGGCTCTGGGAGGGCCGGGCCGGTGGTCTGAGCCGCGCGGTACAGGGTGCGCACGCCGGTGGGTTCAACTACCAGACGGCCGGCATCTCGATGCTCGGCGACTACAGCACCCTGGCCGTGCCGAAGGCCGTCCAGGAGGCCGTCGCGAAGTACGCGGCCTGGAAGCTGTCGCTGTACGGCGGCAACCCGACCGGCACCACCAAGCTGACCGGCGGCCCGAGCACCAAGTACCCGAAGAACACCACCGTCACCCTGCCGGTGATCTTCCCGCACCGGATGACCAGCGCGACGGCCTGCCCCGGCGCGGGCGGCATGAACGCCCTGCCGTGGATCCGCACCCGGGCCAAGGCACTCCTCCGGGCCCAGCCGGCCCCGACCCCCAAGCCGACCCCCACGCCGACGCCGAAGCCCACGCCGAAGCCCACGCCGAAGCCCACCGAGCCGCCGGCGCCGCCGACCGGCACGGCGCAGATCAGCACGTTCGACTCCGCGACCGGTGCCTGGTACTTCCGCAACGGCGTGACCGTGCCGTTCGGCCGGAAGGGCGACGTCGCCCAGCCGGGTGAGTGGACCGCCGACGCCAAGCCCGACCTGATGGTGTTCCGGCCGTCGACCGGCCAGTGGCTGCTCCGGGGCGGCGCGACGTCCGTGTGGGGCAAGGCCGGCGACATCCCGGTGGCCGCGAACTACGCCGACCCGAAGCGGCTCACCCAGGCGTTCTGGCGCCCCGGCACCGCGCAGTGGGCGGTCCGCGGCAAGAGCGCGGTGACGTTCGGCCGGCCCGGCGACAAGCCCGTGCCCGCCGACTACACCGGCGACGGCCGCACCGACCTCGCGGTGTGGACTCCCAAGACCGGCAACTGGACGATCAAGGGCCAGCCGGTGATCTCGTTCGGGCGGGCCGGCGACATCCCGGTCCCCGCCGACTACAACGGCGACGGCAAGGCCGAGATCGCCGTCTTCCGGCCCCGGTCCGGTCAGTGGCTCATCCGCAAGGGCGCCACCGTCGTGTTCGGCATGCAGCCCGGCGACGTCCCGGTGCCCGGCCGGTACGACGCCGACAAGACCGGCGACTTCGCGGTGTTCCGTTCCCAGGAAGCGACCTTCTACATTCGTAGCAACAACAAGGCCGCCACCGTCACGACGGCGCGGGTCGGGAAACCGACGCACCGTCCCTTCCTCTTCCGCTAGCGGCCCGGCCCCTTTCCGCCCGTTCCCCCCGTCCGGGTCGTCCCTGGAGAACCTCATGTCCGCAGGTCAGTCAGTCCGCCCCGCTCGCCGCCACCGGCGGAGCACCGCCGCCGTCGCCGTGAGCGCGCTCGCGGCCGGCCTGCTCCTCGCCGCGGCGCACCCCGCCGCCGCCGCGGACCAGGTGTACCCGGTGCCCGCCTCCGGGTCGTACACGATCACCGGCAAGGGGTTCGGGCACGGCAACGGCATGAGCCAGTACGGCGCGAAGGGCGCCGCGACCCGCGGCCAGACCGCCAGGCAGATCACCGACTTCTACTACCCGGGCACCGCGCTCACCACGCAGGCCGACCCGACGATCCGGGTCCGGCTCGCCGCCGTGGAGTCCCGGCCCGTCGCGGTCGCCGCCAAGTCCGGGCTCGTCGCGACGGACGGTGCGGGCAAGCGCTGGGCCCTCTCGGCCGCGGAGACCACCTCGTGGCGGATCGCGTGGCAGCCCGCCACGAAGACGTTCGCCCTGCAGAAGCTCACCGGTGGCGCGTACACGACCGTCCGCTCCGTACCGGGTCCGGTCACCGTCGGCGGCCCCGCCACGATCACCGTGCAGTTCCTGCGTGCCAAGGGGGACTGCAAGGGACTGTCCGCCGTGTCCTATACCGGGAACCTGCGGACGCTGTCCGACGGCGGGCTGCAGCGCAGTGCGGCCTACCTGAAGCGGGACTACTACCTCCGCGGCGTCGTGCCGTCGGAGAGCCCGGCGAGCTGGCCGGCCGCCGCCCTGCAGGCGCAGAGCATCGCCGCCCGCTCCTACGCCGGCTTCCAGAGTGGTCCGGGCAGCTGGTACGACGTCTGGGACACCACCAGCGACCAGTGCTGGGACGGCGCGGCGGCGCACGCGGCCAGCACCGACGCGGCGATCGCGGCGACCGCCGGGCAGATCCGGACCTACGGCGGCACGCCGGCGTTCACCCAGTTCTCGTCCTCCAACGGCGGGTACTCGGCCGCCGGGTCGAAGCCGTACCTGGTCGCCAGGGCCGACCCGTACGAGCAGTACTCGAACAACCCGAACGCGAGCTGGACGAAGTCCGTCCCGGTCGCGACCCTCCGCTCGCTGGCGGGCCTCGCCACGGTGACCCGGGTGCGGGTGACCTCGCGCGACGGGCACGGCTCCTGGGGTGGCCGGATCAAGGCGCTCGTCGTGGACGGCACCACCTCCACCGGCGCCGCGGCGAGCAAGTCGTTCGGCGGGAACGCGTTCCGCAGCGCCCTCGGCCTGCGGAGCACCTACTTCACGTTCGGCACGCCCGCCGCGGCCGCCGTGGTCGCGCCGCAGGCGCCCGTGCCCACCGTGTGGCGGAAGTCGGACCGGACCTGGAACCCGAGGGGCGGTACCGCGTTCGCCCAGGGCACCGCGTACTCGACGCCGCTGGTGGCCGACGGGAACGGGGACGGCAAGGTCGAGCTGACCACCTTCGACCGGGCCACCGGCCGGTGGACCGTGCAGGGCGCGACGCCGTTCGGGTGGGGCAAGAAGAACGACATCCCGGTGGTCGGGGACCGCAACGGGGACAAGCGCACCGAGGTCGGCATCTTCCGCCCGAGCACCGGCAGCTGGTCGATCCGCGGCCAGTCCGGCGTCCGCTGGGGCAAGCAGGGCGACCTGCCGATCCTGCGTGACTTCACCGGCGACGGCCGGGCCGACCTCATGCTGTACCGCCGGTCGAACTCGACCTGGTACCTCAAGGGCGGCGGCACCGTCGTGTTCGGCCGGCCGGGCGACATCCCGGTGCCGGCGGACTACGACGGCGACGGCCGGGCCGAGATCGCGGTCTACCGGCCGGCCGATCTCACCTGGTACATCCGGGGCGCGGCGCCGGTCGTCTGGGGCCAGACCGGCGACGTCCCGGTGCCCGGCGACTACAACGGCGACGGCAGGGCCGAGCTGATGCGGTACCGGCCGTCCACGGCGGACTGGTTCCCGAAGGGACTGCCGTCGTTCACCTGGGGCAAGCCGGGCACGGACGACATCCCGGTGTCCCCGCCGGAGTGAGGGTTACTCCGCCCGCGGCGCGGCGTCGTAGGCTGGGCCCCGTGTCAGCCACCGTGCCTTCCGGAGTGAGAGTGTGACCGGCGTCGAATCCGAACGCAGCAGCGCCAGCGACGACGCGTCCAGGGGACCCCGGGTCCTGCTGGACGCGACGGCCGTTCCGGCCGACCGCGGCGGGGTGGGGCGGTACGTCGACGGACTCGTCGCGGCGCTCGCCGCCGGCGGGGCGGACCTCGTCGTGGCGACCCAGCGCAGTGACGCCGAGCGGTACCGCCGGATGGCGCCGGCCGCGACGGTCGTGCCCGGACCCGCCGCGATCACGCACCGGTCGGCGCGGCTCGCCTGGGAGCAGACCGGCCTGCCGATGATGGCGCAGCAGGTCGGCGCGGGCGTGATCCACTCGCCGTACTACACCTCTCCGCTCCGCGCCGGGGTCCCGGTCGTGGTGACCCTGCACGACGCCACGTTCTTCACCGAGCCCGAACACTACGAGCGGGCGCGGGGCACCTTCTTCCGGTCCGCGACCAAGACGTCCCTGCACCGGGCCGCGCGGGTCATCGTGCCCAGCAAGGCGACCCGGGACGAGCTGATTCGGCTCCTCGACGCCGACCCGACCCGGCTCGACGTGGCCTACCACGGGGTCGACACCGACCTGTTCCACGCGCCCGACGAGGCGGAGCAGGCCCGGGTGCGGGCGCGCCTCGGCCTGATCGGGTCCACGTACCTCGCGTTCCTGGGCGCCCAGGAACCGCGAAAGAACGTGCCCAACCTCATCCGCGGCTGGGTCGCTGCCGCCGCGGACCGCACGGACCCGCCCGCGCTGGTGATCGCCGGCGGCTCCGGCCACGACGACGAGATCGACCGCGCCATCGCCGAGGTACCGCCGCACCTGCGACTGCTGCGGCCGGGGTACCTGCGGTACGCGGACCTGCCCGGCTTCCTCGGCGGTGCGGAGGTCGTGGCGTACCCGAGCCACGGCGAGGGCTTCGGCCTGCCCGTGCTCGAGGCGATGGCCTGCGGCTCGGCCGTGCTCACCACCCCGCGGCTCTCGCTGCCCGAGGTCGGCGGCGACGCCGTCGCGTACACCGGGGAGGACGCGGCCACCATCGGCCGTGACCTCGCCGCGCTGCTCGACGACCCGGCCCGGCGGACCCAGCTGGGCACCGCGGCGCTGGAGCGGGCGTACCAGTTCACCTGGCAGGCGAGCGCCGAGGCCCACCTGGCGGCCTACGCGCGGGCAGCTGCCGCGTGACGGCTCCGGGGACGTTCTCGGCGGTGGTCCCCGCCGGCGGCAGCGGTACGCGGCTGTGGCCGCTGTCGCGGTCACACGACCCGAAGTTCCTGCACGACCTCACCGGCACCGGCCGCACGCTGCTCCAGGCCACCGTGGACCGGCTCGGCCCGCTGGCGCCGCCGGACCGCACGTTCGTCGTGACGGGCGGGGCGCACGCGGCGGCGGTCGCCCGCCAGCTGCCCGCCCTGCCGTCCCGGAACGTCGTCGTGGAGCCCTCGCCGCGGGACTCCGCGCCGGCGATCGGGCTCGCCGCCGCGATCCTGCACGAACGGGACCCGCACGGCGTGATGGGGTCCTTCGCCTCCGACCACGTGGTGCTGGACGGTGCCGGTTTCGTGGCGGCCCTGCGTTCCGCGATCGAGGTCGCCGAGACGGGCCGGCTCGTGACGGTCGGGATGACGCCCACCCGGCCCGAGACGGGGTTCGGGTACGTCCACCGGGGCGAGACGCTCGGCGTCGGCGGCGCGTACGCGGTGACCGAGTTCGCCGAGAAGCCCGCGCTGGAGATCGCGCAGAAGTACGTCGCGTCCGGCGAGTACCTGTGGAACGCGTCGATGTTCGTGTGGCGCACCTCGGTGTTCCTCGCCGAGCTGGAGCGGCAGCAGCCTCAGCTCCACGACGGCCTCCGCCGCATCGCCGCGGACTGGGACACGCCCCGGCGCGAGGACACCCTGGGCGGGCTGTGGCCCGCGCTGCCCCGCATCTCGGTCGACCACGCCGTGATGGAGGGCGCCGCGGCCGAGGGGCTGGTGGCGACCGTGCCGGCGTCGTTCGGGTGGAGTGACGTCGGGGACTGGGACGGGCTCGGCGTGATCGCGTCCAACGGCTCCCCGGTCACCGTGGTGGGGGACGCCTCACGGGTCCTCGCCGTGGACACGGTCGACTGCGTCGCGGTACCGGCCGGCGGCCGGCTGGTCACGCTGCTCGGGCTGCGGGACGTCGTGGTGGTCGACACCGACGACGCCGTGCTGGTCGTCGCCCGCGACAGAGCCCAGGACGTCAAGGGCATCGTGGACGTCCTCAAGGCGCGCGGCTCCACCGACCTGGTGTGAACGGTCTGACCCGCGTCTGGCGCCCGGACGGGCCGCTGGACCCGCGCCTGACCCTGGGCCCGCTCGGCCGGGGCCCCGGCGATCCCACCCACCGCGTCCTACCGGACGGGTCGGTGTGGCGTACCGCCGTGACGCCGGCGGGGGCCGGGACGCTGCGGCTCGTGTTCTCCGGGGCCGTCCGGGCGGACGCCTGGGGGGCCGGCGCCGCCTGGCTGCTGGACGCGGTGCCCGACCTGCTCGGGGCGTCGGACTCGCTCGCCGGGTTCGCGTCACACCATCCCTATGTGGCCGAGGCCGCGCGGAGCATGCCCGGGCTGCGGCTGGCGCGGACCGGGCTCGTGTTCGAGCAGGTCGTGCCCGCCGTGCTGGAGCAGAAGGTGACCGGCAAGGAGGCCCGCCGATCGTGGCGCGAGCTGCTGTGGCGGTTCGGCGCGGTCCCGCCCGGGCCGGCGCCGACCGGGATGCGGCTGCTGCCCTCGCCCGCCGAGTGGCTGGCGCTGCCGGACTGGGAGTGGCACCGGGCCGGGGTCGACCTGGCGCGCCGGCGCGCCGTCCGGGCCGCGGCCACCGTGGCAGGGCGGCTGGAGGAATGCGTCACGATGCCGGTGCCCGACGCGGTACGGCGGCTGCGGCTGCTCCCCGGGATCGGGGCGTGGACCGCCGCGGAGGTGGTCCAGCGGGCGCTCGGGGCGCCGGACGAGGTCAGCGTGGGGGACTACCACGTCGCCGCCTGGGTCGGCTGGGCCCTCACCGGCGGACCCCTGGACGACGACGGGATGCTCGCGGAGCTGGCCCCGTACGCGGGGCACCGGCAGCGGGTGGTCCGGCTGGTGGAGTTCGGATACCGCAAGCCGCGGTTCGGACCGCGGGCGACCGTGCGGGACTACCGCGCGATGTAGCTCGGCCTCCCCGCGTTGATCATGGGCTTTGCAACACGACACGCCGGCGTTTCTGTTGAAAACCCAATGATCAACGCGGGGTTGGGCCGGGTCC
>JAVEDU010000074.1 GCA_030840805.1 Actinomycetota bacterium | reverse complement strand
AGGCCCTGACGATCACGCCGGCGGGCACCTCGCCCGCCGTGCCGCTCGACCCGGCCGCGACGCGGCTGGTCGACTCGGCCGGCACGCCGGTCCGGACCCTGACGGTCGAGGGGGTCGGCGAGTACGTCGTCGACGCCGACGGTGCCGTCCTGTTCACCCCGGCGGGCACCTTCAGCGGTTCCCACACCGTGATCTACCGCGTCGTCGACCAGCTCGGTCGCGCGGCCACCTCGACGATCACGGTGACCGTGGCGGCGATCACCCCGGTGGCGCCTCCGGCGAAGGCCGATCCGGGTAAGCCCGGCACCGTCACGGTGACCGGGGTGCCCGCGGGCGCCACGGTCACCGTCCCGGCGACCGTTCCCGGCGCGTCCGCGGTGTCGTACGCGAACGGCAAGATCGTCGTGACGCCGAAGCCCGGCTTCTCCGGCACGATCCGGGTCCCGGTCACGATGGTCAACGGGACCGCGACGGTGCAGTTCACCGCCGTCGTGGTGTTCGCCCCGGCGCCGGTGGCCACCGTCACCCGCACCCTGGCGAACGGGCGCACCGTGGTGAGCTGGAAGCGGTCGGCGACGACCTCCGTCAAGCAGTACGAGGTACGCGTCAACGGCCGGAAGGTCTGCGTGACGTCCTCGCTGTCCTGCACGCTGCCGGGGGTGCTCGGACCGAAGTCGAACGTCCAGGTCATCGCGCTCGGTAGCGACAGCTCCCGCTCCACCGCCGCCGTCGCGCGGCACCGCGCGGGCGGCTGCGTCACCGTCGGGACCGTGCTGTTCGCGACCGACTCCGCCCGGCTCACGCCGCAGGCGAAGCGGGAGTTGGCACGGGTGGCGAAGCTCATCCGCACGCAGGGCTTCACGGCGGGATGCCTGACCGGGCACACCGACAACACCGGCACCGCCGCGTACAACATGAAGCTGTCGAAGCAGCGGGTGAGCTCGGTCCAGGGTGCCCTGGCCAGGGCTCTGCGCGGTGTCACGCTCATGAAGCGGTGGACCGGTGAGAAGCACCCGACGAAGTCGAACGGCAGCATGTCGGGCCAGGCGGCCAACCGGCGCGTACAGATCAGCGTCCGGTAACACCGCGGCAGGTCGGCACGGGCAGGTGCTCCCCCCGGAGCACCTGCCCGTGCTGTCTGCGTACCGGTCCCCGACGCGACATCCGCCACACCCTGGGGCGGGAATGGGGCGCGGGCGGGAAACCGTTGTGGCGGGGGGTCGGTTGCGCCGGGCAACGGTCTGCCCCGGCAGCACATCGAGGAGTATCTCCACGTGACGACGAGCACCGCCCCCGCGGCGAAGAGCAAGGTCGGCTTCCGTTCCGAGCGGGGCCCCGTGCTCGGGGCGCTGATGCTCAGCACCGGACTGGTCGCCCTGGACAGCACGATCATCGCCACGGCAGTGCCGTCGATCGTCCGCGACCTGGGTGGTTTCTCCCAGTTCCCGTGGCTGTTCTCGATCTACCTGCTCACCCAGGCCGTGACCGTGCCGCTGTACGGCAAGTTCGCCGACGTGGTGGGCCGGCGACCCGTGATGTTCTTCGGGATCGCGGTGTTCCTGCTCGGCTCCGTCCTGTGTGGAATCGCGTGGAGCATGCCGATCCTGATCGCCGCCCGGGCCATCCAGGGCATCGGCGCGGGTGCAATCCAGCCGATGAGCATGACGATGGTCGGCGACATGTACACCGTGGAGGAGCGGGCCCGGGTCCAGGGCTACCTCGCCAGCGTGTGGGGCATCTCCGCCGTCCTCGGCCCCACCCTCGGCGGCGTCTTCTCCGAGTACCTGTCCTGGCGCTGGATCTTCTTCGTCAACCTCCCGCTCGGCGCGATCGCGGCATGGATGCTGGCCCGGCACTTCCGGGAGAACATCACGCACCGGGCGCACCGCATCGACTACGCCGGGGCGGTCCTGCTCACGCTCGGCTGCTCGCTCGCGATCCTCGGTCTGCTGGAGGGTGGCGTCGCGTGGGCCTGGCTGTCCGTTCCCAGCATCGCGATCTTCGCCGTGGGCGCGGTCATGCTGGTCGCGTTCGTGTTCGTGGAGAAGCGCGCCGCCGAGCCGATCCTGCCGCTCTGGGTCTTCCGGCATCGCACGCTCACCGGCGGAAACCTCGTCGCCCTCACCGTCGGCGCGCTGATGATGGGGCTCAGCTCGTACATACCGACCTATGTGGAGGGTGTGCTCGGCACCGGGGCGGTGGTCGCCGGCTTCGCCCTCGCCGCGCTGACGATCGGGTGGCCGCTCGCGGCCACCCTGTCCGGCCGGCTGTACCTGCGGATCGGCTTCCGGGACACGGCGCTGATCGGCAGCGCCGTCATCGTCTCGGGCACGATCGTCGGCGCGTTCCTGGGCACGGAGTCCGCGGTGTGGATGGTCGCGGCGGCGTGCTTCGTCATCGGCGTGGGGCTGGGTCTCTCGTCGAGCCCCACCCTGGTGGCGGTCCAGTCGGTGGTCGGCTGGGAGCGGCGCGGCGTGGTGACGGGCACGAACATGTTCTGCCGGTCGGTCGGCAGCGCCGTGGGGGTGGCCATCTTCGGCGCCATCGCGAACGCGACCCTCGCCGATCGCTTCGCCCACCCCCCGGCGGCGATCGCGGACGACCTGCCGGGCGGCGTGGACGCGACCAGCCTGGTGCTGGGCGGCCAGGGCGGGGACGGGCCGGTCACGACGTTCGTCCGGGGCGCGCTCAGCGACGCCTCGCATCACGTGTTCCTGGGGCTCGTCGTGGTCGCGGTGCTCGGTCTCGCCGCGCTGCTGATGATGCCTCGCCGCACCACCCAGCTCGAACTGGACTAGTCCTCGGGGGCCGGGTCGTACACCTGCTCCCACTGCCACTCCGCGCGCGGCTGGCAGTACACGCGCCAGAACTCCTCGGCGACGCGCTCCGGTGCCAGCGCGGTGCGGGGACTCATGATCCCCTTGACCGTGACGATCGCGGCATGGACGTCGTCATCGGCGACCTCGTTCGCGAGCGCGTGCACCATCGTCCGCAGCGCCGCCTTGCCCACCGACAGCCCGGCGGCGTCGACCCACGGCTGGAGCGCGATCCCGCAGCCGGACGCGAGGATCGTGCCGCTCCGGCGCACCCGCATCGGCTGCACCACCCGCTGGACCGAGTCCACGAAGCCGCCGACGTTCGTGGCCAGCGAGGCAAGGAGCTGGACACTGTCCAGCGTGGACGGCCGGCCCGGGATCGGCATCGCCGCGTTGTAGACCAGGACGTCCGGTACGCCGAGCGTGTCGGTGAGCGTGTCGAGGGCGTCGTGCAGCGAGCCGGTGTACCCCGCGTCGCCGCACGCCGTGTAGACCTCGATCCCGGCGGCGGCCAACGCGGGGGCGATCAGCGACTCGCTCCGGGAGACCAGGCCCACCCGGAACCCCTCCGCGCCGAATCGGGCCGCGACGGCCCCACCGAGCCCCGGCCCGGCGCCAACGATGATGATCGACCTCGGAGTGTCCGCCATGCGCGCGACGCTATCCCCCTACCGTGAGGGGGTGGACCTGGAGTACCTCCGAACGCACCCGCAGAACATCGACCGCCTGCTCACCCACCAGCGCATCCGCACCACGCCGGTGCCCGGCGGTTCCGTGTGCACCGCCGAGCGGCTGACCCTGGACGACGGCACCGACGTGTTCGCGAAGTCGCTGGCCGGCGCCTCCGACGGGTTCTTCGCCGCGGAGGTCGCGGGGCTCCGGTGGCTCGCGTCGGCCGGTGCGGTACCGGTGCCCGAGGTGATCGCGGTGACCGACGAGCTGCTGCTGCTGGAATGGGTGTCGCCCGGCGTGCCCACCCCGGCGGCGGCCGAGGAGCTCGGCCGCGGATTGGCCGCGCTGCACCGGGCGGGGGCGGACGGCTTCGGCGGCCCGGCTCCCGGTTACCTCGGATCGCTGCCGCTGGACAACACCCCGGCCGCCGCGTGGCCGGAGTTCTACGCCGAGCGACGGGTCCGGCCGTACCTCCGGGCGGCGCGTGACCGGGGCGCGCTGTCGGCACCGGACGCCGCCGCGATCGAGCGGGTGCTGGACCGTCTCGACGTACCGGCCGAGCCGCCGTCCCGCCTGCACGGGGACCTGTGGAACGGCAACGTCCACTGGGCCGCGGACGGCCGGGCGTGGCTGGTGGACCCCGCCGCCCACGGCGGCCACCGGGAGACGGACCTCGCGATGCTGGCCCTGTTCGGCGCCCCGCAGCTCGACCGGATCCTCGCGGCGTACGACGAGGCGCACCCGCTCGCGACCGGCTGGCGGGCCCGCGTCGGCGTCCATCAGCTGCATCCGCTGCTGGTGCACGCCGTGCTGTTCGGCGGCGGGTACGGAGCCCGGGCCGGGGCCGCCGCACGCGCCTGCCCCTGACGGCCTGCCTCAGCGGGTCCAGATCCCGGTGATCGGCGAGCGGTGGGCGGCGTTGCCGAGCGCCGGCAGCCCGAACATCGCCTCGAGCGTCCGCAGCACCGTGTAGTGGTCGATCCGGGCGGCGTACGTCCCGCGCCGGACGTCCTGCCCGACGGCGAACGTGGCGATCCGGTTGCCCTCGGACCGGTCGTCCTCGTCGAACGTCACGAGGAGAAGGCTGTGGTGGGCGCGGGCCCAGTGCGCGTACGGCGCGAGGTGCCGGCGCGCCCAGGCATCCCCGGTGGCGACCGGGCAGTCGTGCATGTCGTGGCACAGGTCCGGCACGACGAACGACACGCGCGGCAGCGCGGCCGGGTCCGCCGGGAACTGCGCGTAGGTCCGGTTCGCCGACGCGGGCACCGTGGGGAAGTCGACCCACGGGTTGTGCTTGCGCGCGTACCGGCCCGCCGTACAGCCGGCGTAACCCGCCCGGGGCAGGCCCTCGGAGTACCCGGCGAACGAGTGGTGCGCGGCGAGGAGCTGCCGGCCGAGGTTGTCGGCGTGCGGGAAGGTGACCGGGCAGCGGTCCGAGGTCACGCCGTGGGTCGATCCGGAGAACAGCGCGAGGTAGTTCGGCTCGCTCGGGTGGGTCACGGCGTTCGAGCGCGAGAACGTGGTGCCGAGCCGGGCGAGCGCGGTGAGGTAGGGCGCCCGCGGGCTGCCGATGATCCCGCCCGCCCCCTTGTTCTCGAAGATCACGACGACGACGTGTGACGGCCGCGGAACCGCGGCGGCCCGGGACGGGGCGGCGCGCTGCACGGCCGCGCGCGGCTGCTCCCCGGCGGGATGCGCCGGGGAGCAGCCGGCCAGGGCCGGGAGGGCCGCCAGGGCGACTGCGGCGGCGGCGAGGCGGATGCGGCGCACGGCGGCCTCCGAGGGTCAGCGGCGGAGAGTCCGCACGAACCAGAGCAGGACGGCGAGCAGCGCCACCACGCCCGCGACGACGGCCCCGCGTTGCACCCAGCGGGCGGTCTCGTCGGTCGCCGGCCGGGCCAGGGCCGCACCGGCCCGCCGGACCGGCGAGGGGGGCCGGTGGCCCGGGACCGGCGCGGCGACGCCACGCCGCACGAGCGCGGTGCGTTCCTGGTGGACGGGGTCGTCGGTGTGCGGCGAGGGGCACCGGAACCGCCCGGCGACCCCACCGGCCAGCTGGTCCACCACCCGACCCGCGACGGCCGACGCCTCGGCGCTGTCGGCCGGTCCGCCGCCCGCCAGGTCGAGGTCCGCGAGCAGGACGACGGTGGTGGCCGCGCCGTCCGGTTCGAGCGCGAGGGCCAGCGTTGCCGAGGCGGCACGGCCGTCCTCGTCATCCCGGCCGGCCGCCTCGACGACCAGGCTCCGGACGTCCGGGTCCAGTCGCTGGAACGCGGCCTCGCCGCGGTACGTCACGCAGCGGTCGCCCAGGTCGACCCGCACGCTGCCCGCCACCTCGTCGGCGGTGATCTCGTCCAGTCGCAGGCCCGGGAGGATCGATTCGACGGCCCGGGCGTCGAGGAGCAGGGCCCACGTGTCGTCGAGGCCGGCGGGGACCCGGAAGCGATGTTCGAGGCGCATGGCATCCTCCCGATCCGACGGTACGACACGCCTCCGGCACCCACCAGTGGCGCGCTCAGGTCCCGGCGAACGCGGACGGGTACACGTCGCGGTACGCCGGCCAGGTCCCGGCCGGGGTGGTCACCGTGACCGCGGCGAGCATGGCGTGGACCACCGCGCGGCTCACGCAGTCGGCGGCGGCGGTGAGCAGCTCGTGCAGGGCGGCCGGGTCGGGCCCGGGCTCTGCGCCGGTCGCCAGGCTGAACAGGGTGTCGCCGTCGAACATGGAGTGCACCGGGCGTACCGCGCGGGCCAGCCCGTCATGGCCGACCCCGGCGACCTTGGCGCACTGCGCCTTGGTGAGCGTGGCGTCGGTGGCGATGACGCCGATCGTCGTCGCGAGGGCCGGCGCCGAGCCGGACCCCGGAAGCGGCCCCTCGCTCGGGACGGTCAGCCCGAACTCGCCGGGCAGCCCGAACCGCGCCCCGTACAGCTCGCCGGTCATCGGGTCCGCGGTGGCGCCGACCGCGTTCACCACGACGAGCGCCGCGACCGTCGTACCGCCGGACAGCAGCACGCTGGCCGACCCGACACCGCCCTTGAGTCCGCCCGCGACCGCGCCGGTGCCCGCGCCCACCGCGCCCTGCGGGACCGGCCCCGCGCCGGCCTCGGACATCGCCGCGTCGAACGCCGCCGCTCCGAAGCCCGCGTCGGGCCGCCGGGTGAACTCGCCACCGCGCCCCAGGTCGAAGATCACCGCCGCGGGCACGATCGGCACGGTGTCGCCGGATCGGGGGCCGACGACCACGCCCCGTCCCGCGGCACCGAGGCGCTGCATCACGCCGTCCGCGGCCGCCAACCCGTACGCGCTGCCACCGCAGAGCGCGATTGCGTCGACGCGCTCCACGTGGTTGCGGGGATCGAGCAGGTCCGTCTCGCGCGTTCCGGGACCGCCGCCGCGGACGTCCACCCCACCCACCGCCCCGCCGCCGGGCGTGAGGACCACGGTCGTCCCCGTCAGCCACCCGTCGCCGCACACCTGGTGGTGCCCGACCCGGATGCCGCGGACATCGGTGAGGGTGTTCGTGGGTCCGGTGTGCACCGGCCGAGCGTAATGTGACGGCCTGCCCCGGCCGGTCGCTGTGACGCTGAGCGATACTTGTACGACTTGGTGCGACATTCCTTCACGCTGAGGCATGAATGCCGTACAGAATGGGTAAAGCGAACGCGAACGAGTGCATCAGCGCTCGTCGGATCTCCCAAGGACGGCCGTGCCCAGAGTTTCCCGGCTCAGCGGTGTTGTCATCGCGTGCGCCTCTGCCGCACTCATCGTGACCTCCTTCCCCAGCGCGGCGCTCGCGGACCCGAGCCCGTCACCGTCGGGAGCCGCCACCCCCGCGCCCTCGGCCAGTCCCACGCCGTCCGCCATGCCCGCCGACCGGCTCACCGTCCGGTGGGACGCCGAGGCGGCCGGTGGGGTGCAGACCGCCTCCGCGGAGCGCGGCTCCACGGTCGCCCTCGCCGGCCGGGTCGCCACCGCCGACGGCAGGCCCGCGACGGGCCTCACCGTGGCGCTCGACCGCGCGGACTTCGACGGTCGGAACGTGCCGGCCGACCCCCGGTGGGCCGAAGTCGGCCACGCCGTGACCGACGACGACGGCGGCGTCCGGTTCGGCGTCGCCCCGACCCGCAGCAGTCTGTTCCGCGCCCGGGTGGCGGCGGCGGGCGAACGGCCGGAGGCCACCTCGTCGACGTACGCGGTGGCGGTCCAGACCTCGCTGCGGATCGCGGTCACCAACCCGCTGGTCCGCACCGTCCCGTACGCGACCGCCGCCCGGGTGGCCGGCGTGGTGACCGGCGACGACGGCAACCCGGTGGCCGACCTGCCGCTGACCGTGGAGCGCAGGCTCAAGGGCCAGGCCTGGAAGCGGTACGCCGACACCTCGACCACCGCCGACGGGTCGTTCGTCTTCACCGCCCGGACCGCGTCCGCCCAGCTCATCGAGTACCGGGTGCGGTCGGCGGAGAGCCCGG
Organism: Actinomycetota bacterium; assembly: GCA_030840805.1. Lineage (GTDB taxonomy): Bacteria > Actinomycetota > Actinomycetes > Mycobacteriales > HKI-0501 > JAVEDU01. The sequence continues at coordinate 70,142 of JAVEDU010000074.1, read as the reverse complement.
CGCACACCGCCGCCCTGTCCGGCCTCGTGCTGCAGGAGTCCCGGCACGACCCGTTCGACAAGGCGCAGATCGACCGGATGGTCCGGTCCGTGCGGGCGAGCGGGCTCAAGGTCGGCGTCGGCCTGATCGACCGGAAGACCGGCAAGTCCTACAACTACGGCCACGGGCAGTCGACGTTCTACACCGCGAGCGTCGCGAAGGTCATGGTGGCGATGGACGTCCTCCGCGACTCCCACGGCCAGGGCCGCAGCACCCCGCCGTCGGCGACCGCCTCGAAGCTCCGCAGCATGATCCGCAACTCCAACGACGCGATCACCTGGTCGTACTGGCGGTCTCGCGGCGGAGCCAACGTCGTGCAGCGCGTCAACAGCCGGTGCGGCACGTCGATCAAGGTCTACAACAACACCTGGTCGATGAGCCGGCCGACGCCGCTCCAGATGGCGCAGGTCCTGGACTGCCTCGCCGACGGTCGCGCGCTCAACGCGAAGCTGTCGAGCTTCCTGATGTACCAGATGCGCACCGTGACGCCGTCGCAGCGCTGGGGCGTCCCGGCGGCGAACCCCGACCGATTCCGCGTCGAGATGAACAAGAACGGCTGGTGGCGCTGGCCGTGCTGCTACTTCTGGACGGTCAACTCCACGGGGCTCTTCGGCCCGGGCAGCCGGTACGCGTTCACCGTGTTCACCCAGTACGGCGGATCGCTGCCGCAGTCCCGTGGCGAGAAGCAGGCCTACAACGTGACGAGGGCGATGTACCCGTGGGGAACGATCATCTACTGATCCGCTGGCTGCCCCTCGTGGCCGCGGCGGCGCTGGCCGCGGGATGCACCGGTGCGTCCGAGCCCGCGGCCGCGCCGCGACCGTCCGCATCGGCGGAGAGCACGCCGGCGGCCGGTTCGGATGCCGATCTGCCGCTGGACCCGGCGCCCGGCGCCGCGGCGGTCGAGGGCGTCCCAGCGGCCCGGGTCGGCACCCTGAGTGGGCAGCTGTCGTCGGTGTGGGGTGTCCGCCTCGCGAACTCCGGCGGCACGCTGCGCGGCACGGGCACCGACGCGCCGTCCGGGGTCCGCTTCGCGGTGACCGGCCGCGCGGACGGTGCGCGCGTGCGGGGTTACGCGTGCACGGCCACCCCGGCGCGGGGCGAGTTCGCCGCCCCGGTGCGGGTGGGGGCCGACTCCGAGCCCGACCCGGACGTCCTCGCCGCAATGGAGACCGCGCTCGGGTTCCTGCAGACCTGCGCCGACTCGGCGGCCGCCGACCCCGACCGGGCGACGGTCTGGGTCCGCGCCGTGGCCCAGCAGGTGCTGAGGGGGACGCCGGCCGAGCGCCGGATCGGCGGGGTGCGGTTCCGGCTCGAGCGCGGTGACGGCGGCCTCCGCCTCACCGTGGGCACCCCCGCCACCCCGTGATCACCACCGGTTTTTCGCGCTCCGACGACGAAAGCCCGGTGGTGATCACGGGCGTGGGGCTGCCTGCCGACACGGTCGCGCCCAGCGACGTACCCTTTCCCGCATGATCCTTCCCCCGCGCAACGCGTCGGAGCTCAGACTCCTCGACACGTACGGGCGGGTGGCGACGGATCTCCGGGTCTCCCTGACCGACCGCTGCAACCTGCGCTGCTCGTACTGCATGCCACCGGAGGGGCTCCCGTGGCTGGCGACGCCCGCGGTCCTCACCGACGACGAGGTCGTCCGGCTGGTTCGGATCGCGGTCGAGCGGCTGGGCATCGAGGAGGTCCGGTTCACCGGCGGTGAGCCGCTGCTGCGTTCCGGCCTGGTGGACATCCTGCGGCGGACGACCGCGCTGGAGCCCCGCCCCCAGACCATGCTGACCACGAACGCGATCGGTCTCGCCCGGCTCGCCGAGCCGCTCGCCGCGGCGGGGCTCGACCGGATCAACGTCTCGCTGGACACCCTCGACCGCACCCGCTTCCGGGAGCTCGCGCGCCGAGACCGGATCACCGATGTCATCGCCGGGCTGGACGCCGCCCGTGACGCCGGGCTCGGGCCGGTGAAGATCAACGCGGTACTGCTCCGCGGGGTCAACGACGACGAGGCCGTGTCGCTGCTGGAGTTCGCGGTGGAGCACGGGTACGAGCTGCGCTTCATCGAGCAGATGCCGCTGGACGCGCAGCACGCGTGGAGCCGCGAGACGATGGTGACCCGCGAGGAGATCCTGGCGCGGCTCGCCACCCGCTTCACGCTCACGCCGGACCCCACCGAACGCGGCGGCGCCCCGGCCGAGACCTGGCTGGTCGACGGCGGGCCGGTCCGGGTCGGCGTGATCGCCTCGGTGACCAGTGCGTTCTGCGGGGCCTGCGACCGCACCCGGCTCACCGCCGACGGCCAGGTGCGCAACTGCCTGTTCGCCCGGTCGGAGTCGGACCTGCGCACCCCGCTGCGCGAGGGGGCCTCGGACGAGGAGATCGCGGAGCTGTGGCGGATCGCGATGTGGGGCAAGAAGCCGGGGCACGGCATCGACGACCCGGGCTTCCTCCAGCCCGACCGGCCCATGTCCGCGATCGGTGGCTGACGTGACGGTGACGGTGCGGTACTTCGCCGGTGCGCGCGCCGCCGCGGGCGTCGCCGAGGAGACGCTGTCGGCCGGCACCGTGGCCCAGCTGGTCGCGGACCTGTCGCGGCGCGGCGAGCCGCTGGAACGGGTGCTCGCCGTCTGCTCGTTCCTGGTCGACGGCCTCGCGGCGCGCGACCAGACCACGCCGCTCTACGACGGCGCGACGGTGGACGTGCTCCCGCCCTTCGCGGGCGGCTGAGTGTTCCTCGTCGTCGCCCTGGCCGTCCTGGCCGGGATCCAGGGTTACCTGTGGCTGCGGTTGGTACGCGACACCACCGACTCCCGCCGCGCCCGGCGGCTCGGCACGGCCGCGATCGCGGCGTTCGCGCTGCTCATCGTGGGCGGGCTGGTCGGCAGCCGGATGCTCCCGCCCGGCGCGGCGACCCCACTGGCGTGGGCCGGGTCTCTCGCGCTCGCGCTGATGTTCTACCTGCTCGTCGGGCTGCTCCTGGTCGAGCTGCCCCGCCTCGCGCTGCGCCGCCGCGAACCGGACGCCTCCCGCCGGCTGTTCCTCGGGCGGGCGCTGGCCGGTACGGTCGCCGTCGCCGCGGTCGGCACCGTCGGGTACGGCGTGACGCAGACGCGCCGGCCCGGGCTGAAGCGGGTCACCGTCCCGCTCGACCGGCTGGACCCGGCGTTCGACGGGTACCGGATCGCGCTGCTCACCGACGTGCACCTGGGACCGATCACCGGCCGGGCGTTCCTCGCCGACGTGGTGGCCCGGGTGAACCGGGCCGGGGTGGACCTCGTCGCCCTCGGCGGTGACCTGGTCGACGGCGACGTCGCCACGCTGGGCGGGGCAGCCCGGCCGCTCGCCGACCTGGTGTCGCGGGACGGGACGTTCTTCGTCACCGGAAACCACGAGTACTACAGCGGTGCCGCGGAGTGGACCCGTCACCTCGGCACCCTCGGCGTCCGGGTGCTGCGGAACGAGCGGGTCGAGATCCGTCGTGGCGGTGCCGCGTTCGACCTGGCCGGGGTGGACGACGTGACCGCGGCGGCCTCCGGCGTGCCGGGCCACCGCACCGACCTGCCGAGGGCGCTCGCCGACCGCGACACCGGCCGGCCCGTGGTGCTGCTCTCGCACCAGCCGGTCCTGGTCGAAGAAGCCGCCGACCTCGGCGTCGATCTCCAGCTGTCCGGCCACACGCACGGCGGCCAGCTCGCGCCGTTCAACCTGCTGGTGCGGCTCCAGCAGCCCGTGGTTGCCGGGCTGTCCCGGGTGCGGCGGACCTGGCTGTACACCTCGCGCGGGGTGGGTTTCTGGGGTCCGCCCGTGCGGGTGGGGGCGCCGCCGGAGATCACGATCCTCACGCTCCGGGCCCGCTAGTCCTGTCTAGCGGTATCTAGCTCTCATGCTAGATACATTGCCAGCCGTCTCTACGCCTCTCTAGCGCCAGCACTAGACGGCCCGATACTGTCCTAGGGCATGGACCCCGTACGCAATCCGTACGCTCCCGGCGCCGGTCAGCGGCCCCCGGAGCTCGCCGGCCGCGATCTGGAGCTGGGCCAGTTCGACGTCGTGCTCGAACGGATCATGCGCGGCCGTCCCGAGCGCAGCCTCGTCCTGACGGGCCTGCGCGGGGTCGGCAAGACGGTGCTGCTGAACGCGCTCCGGTCGAAGGCCATCGAGCGACTGTGGGGGACCGGCAAGATCGAGGCCCGCCCGGACACCTCGCTGCGGCGACCCGTCGCGGCCGCGCTGCACACGGCGGTCCGCGAACTCGCGCCGCGGCACCGGGCCCCGGAGCGCATCGAGGAGTTCCTCGGCGTCCTCAAGGCCTTTGCGCTGCGGTCCAACCCGGCGAACGGCAGGCTCCGGGACCGCTGGCAGCCGGGAATCGACGTCCCCGCCACCACCGGCCGGGCCGACTCCGGCGACATCGAGATCGACCTCGTGGAGCTGTTCGCGGACGCGGCGAGCGTGGCGACCGACGTCGGCGCCGGGATCGCGCTGTTCATCGACGAGATGCAGGACGTCGCACCCGAGGACGTCTCCGCGCTGTGCGCGTCCTGCCACGAGCTGTCCCAGACCGGCGCGCCGCTGATCGTGGTCGGTGCCGGGCTCCCGCATCTGCCGAGCGTCCTGTCGGCGTCCAAGTCCTACTCCGAGCGGCTGTTCCGGTACGTCCGCATCGACCGCCTGGAGCGGGAGGCCGCCGACCACGCGCTGCTCGCCCCGGCCGAGCGCGAGGGCGTGACGTGGACCCCCGAGGCGCTCGCCGCGATGTACGAGGCGTCCGGCGGGTACCCGTACTTCGTCCAGGCGTACGGGAAGGCGACCTGGGACCTCGCCCCGACGAACCCGATCGGGGCGCAGGACGTCGGCGTGGCGGCCCCCGAGGCGGAGACCGAGCTGGCCGTCGGCTTCTTCGGCTCCCGGTACGAGCGGGCCACCCCCGCCGAGCGCGAGTACATGCGGACGATGGCGACCCTCGGCGACGGCGAGGGCACGGTGTCCACCTCCGACGTCGCGGCGGCGCTCGGCCGCAAGCCGTCCAGCCTCTCGCCGGCCCGGGACAGCCTGATCAAGAAGGGGCTGATCTACAGCGCGGAACGGGGGACCATCGCGTTCACGGTGCCGCATTTCGGCCGGTACCTGCGGACTCAGTCGCTCTGAACACGCGGCAGCCCCTCCGCGGCGAACGGAGGGGCTGCCGCGGGGGAGCGAACTACATGCCCGGGGGCATGAGCAGCGTGTCGATCAGGTACACGGTGGCGTTAGAGGTCTGCACGTTGCCGCACACGACCTTCGAGCTGCCGTTCACCGTGAAGTCCTGGCCGGACCCGGTCACCTTGACGGTCGCCTTCTCGACCGTCGGGAGCGGCTTGGCGGCCAGTGCCTCCGGAGCGACCTTCTCGCCCGGCACCACGTGGTAGGTCAGGATCTTGGTGAGCAGCGCCTTGTCGGCCAGCACCTTGGCCAGCGTGGCCTTCGGCAGCTTGGCGAACGCCGCGTTGGTCGGGGCGAAGACGGTGGCTGCCGGCAGGCCGTTCAGCGTGTCGACGAGCCCGGCCTTCTTGACCGCGGTGACGAGGGTGGTCAGCAGCGGGTTGCCGGACGCGGCGGTGGCGACCGGGACCTGCGACATGGCCTGGAAGCTGCCCTTGTTCGACGGGTCGGTGGGAACCATGGCGCAGCCGGGGCCGAACGCCTCCGTCATCGAGGACGACGACGGGGACGCCATCGCGCTCTGCGACGGAGTGCTCTTGTCCGTGCTGCCGGACGAGCCGTTGCTGCTGCAGGCGGCCATCGAAACAGCCGCCAGACTGGCGGCCGCAACGGCCGAGAAACGGGTCCAACGGTTGGTGAGCACCGGTGGATCTCCTTCCGTGTGGGGGTTTTCCGGCAGGTGCCGGACGCTCGTGGCGGACGCCGCGAACGTGGTCTGTGGGGTGGTGGGCCGGGCGGGTCGGGCGTCAGGTGACGGTGACGACCACGTTGTGCCAGCCGGTGGAGCCGTCGGGGAACGGTGGTCTGCGGGTCCCGGTCTGGACGACGCCGGCTCCGTCGGTCGCCCGTACCTCCAGCGTGTGGAGCCCCGAGCCGGTGGGGGTCCAGTCCCAGACCCACTGCCGCCAGGTGTCCACATTGGCCTGTGCCGCGAGCGTCGCCCGCTGCCACGGGCCACGGTCGACGCGGACCTCGACCTCGTCGATGCCCCGGGTCTGGGCCCAGGCGACACCGGCCACCTTCACGGTCCGGCCCGCCCTCGTCTCCGACAGCCCGCGGGGGGTGTCGATCCGGGAGGCGACCTTGATCGGCCCGTCGGCCTTCCAGCCGCGCTTCACCCAGTACGGGTCGAAGGCGTCGAAGGTGGTGAGCTCCATGTCGACGATCCACTTTGTACCGGACACGTAGCCGTACAGGCCCGGCACGAGCATCCGGACCGGGAACCCGTGTGCGATCGGCAGCGGTTCGCCGTTCATGGCGATCGCGAGCATCGCGTCCGGGGTGGTCAGACAGGACTTGGTCGGCGTACCGCAGGTCCAGCCGTCGGCCGAGGTGGTGGCGACCTGGTCGGCCCCCGGATCCACCCCCGCCTCCGCGAGCAGGTCCTTGAGCGGCACCCCGAGCCACCGGGCCTGGCCGGCGAGATTTCCGCCGACCTCGTTGGAGACGCAGGTGAGCGTGATGTCGCGCTCGATCAGGTCGCGGGACTTCAGCTCGTCGAAGGTCAGGGTCAGTTCCCTGCGGACCCGGCCGTGGATGCGCAGCTGCCAGGTGTCGGGGTCGACCTGCGGGAGCACGATTGCGGTGTCGACCCGGTAGAAGTCCCTGTTCGGCGTCACGAACGGGGTGAGCTGCGCAAGCTCGAGATCGACCCCGGCGGGCAGCGCGGGGGCGGCGCTCTTCGGGGCCGGCAGGCGGAGCGCGGCCCGGGCGCCGGCGACATCGAACCGCTGCTGGAGCAGCCTGCGACCGGCGCCACCCGCGGCCACCGCGACCGCGAGGGCCGCACCCGAGGAGATCAGGAAGCCGCGCCGGTTGAACCCGGGCCCCTTGCGGTCCTGCATGTACCGCGAGAGGAGCGAGCCGGCCGGGGCGGCCGTCGCGGCGTCCTCCACGGGCCCTTCCCCGGCCGGCCCTGTCGGCGCCACGCCGCCGAACTGCCGCGCAAGGGCCGCCAGCGCGACGATCCCGGCCACGGCGCCGACGAGGGAGGGGATGACGGTCGCGGGACCGGCGCCCGGCTGGGCGAGGGCGGCGACGGCGCCGACCGCGCCGAACAGCGCGACGCCGACCAGGCCGGCCCGGCGCCACCGCACCGCGACGAGGCCGAGTACGAAGGCGGCGACCGCCAGCAGGATGAACGTGCCGGAGACGAGCGCGACCTTGTCCTGCTCGCCGAACGTCCGGATCGCGAACTCCTTGGCCCACTCGGGCGTGAGACGGATGACGCCCTGGCCGACCGCGACGACGGGGGAGCTCGTCGGGCCGATCGCCACGGCCACCAGCTCGGCAACCCCGAGGGCGACCCCCGCGGCCAGGATCCCGGAGACACCCGCCAGGAGAGTGCGCGCGAGACGCTGCGCCCTGGTGGGGCCGGTATCGGTTGTCCGGTCGATGATCACATCCACCGTTCGGCCCCGGCGGCCGAGCGGTTCACTCCGGGCCGGACGGACTTTCCGGCCGGGGCGGCAACGGAGCCCCTACGGGCAGGCCACCCACTCCTCGTCGCCCTCGGCGAACCGCTGTCGCTTCCAGATCGGCACGCGCGCCTTGACCTCCTCGACCAGCTGCGAGCAGGCCTCGTACGCCTCGGCGCGGTGTGCGGTGCTGACCGCCGCCGCGAGGGCGATGTCCCCGACCCCGAGCAGGCCGACGCGGTGGCTGACCGCCACGGCCTCGACGTGTTCCAGGGCGGCGATCTCCGCGGCGATCTCCGCGATGATCTCCGCGGCGGAGGGGTGGGCGACGTACTCCAGTTCGAGCACCGTGCGGCCGTGGTCGTGGTCCCGGACGACGCCGGAGAAGCCCACAGTCGCGCCGGCCGCCGGGTGGGACACCGCCGCCAGGTGGGCCGCCGCGTCCAGCGTCGCCTCCGACAGCTCCGCCAGGACGACCTTGTGCTCGCTCATGACCTCTCCCCGATCAGCAGCGGCAGTGGCGCCAGGTCGACCTCGGACCCGGCGCGGGCGTCCTGGCCCGGCCGTACGACGGCGAACCCGTCGGCCGCCGCGACGCCGCGCAGCATCGCCGAGCCGACATGCGACAGCGGGTACGCGAAGCCGTCCTCGCCGAGCCGGACGATCGCCAGGTGGGTGAAGTCGCCGCGGCCCGGCACGTCGGCACCCAGCCGGACCCGCGTCGTGCGGGGCACGGGCAGTCCTCGCAGTCCCGCCAGCAGGGGCATCACCAGGGTCACGAGCGCCACGGTGGCCGACTGCGGATTCCCGGGCAACCCCGCGACCCAGGTGCCGTCCGGCAGCCGGGCCGTCAGCATCGGGAAGCCGGGGCGCACCTCGACGGTGTCGACGACGTACTCGGCGCCCAGGGCGGCGAGCGCGGGGTGCAGGTGGTCGACCGGGCCGTGCATCGTCCCGCCGGTCGTCACCACGACGTCCGCCCGGTCGGCGGCCCCGCGGATCGCGGCGATGTGGGCGGGCAGGGTGTCCTCGACCGGCTCGATCGCGTCGGGCCCGACCACCTCCGCGCCGAGGCGGCGGAGCCAGGCCGGGAGCGCCGGGCCGAGCGAGTCGCGGATGCGCCCGCCGTGCGGCGGCCCCGCGGTCAGCAGCTCGTCGCCGAACACCAGCACTTGCGCGCGGGGCCGGCGGTGGACGGTCAGCGTGTCGTACCCGCAGGACGCGGCGAGGCCGATCACCGCCGGCGTGACGACGGTGTGGGCGCCGAACAGCTCCTCGCCCTTCGTCGCCTCCTCACCCGCGTCGCGCCAGTCGCGCCGCGCCGGGACCTCGCCGTGCACCAGCGTGGTGCCGTTCACGGCGGACTCCGAGGTGTTCTCGACCCGCAGGACGTGGTCGGTGCCGGGCGGGACCATCGCGCCGGTGGCGAGGACGACCGCGGTGCCGTCCCCGACGGCCTCGGGCACGTTCCCGGCGAGCACCTGCCCGGCGAGGCGCCACGGCCCGTCACCCCGTACCGCGTACCCGTCCACACTGGACGTGTCGAACGCCGGGATGTCGGTGAGCGTGGTGAGCGGCGCGGCGAGCACGGTCCCGTCCGCCTCGGCCAGCGGAGTGTCCACAGTGGGCAGCGGCGGCGCCGAGCCGTGGACGGTGGCCCGCGCGTCGTCCCAGGTCTTGGCGTCCATCAGTGGTCGCCGCCCCGGATCTGGTCCACGGTGTGGGCGAGGATGGGCGCGAGCACGGCAAGGCCGTCGCGGGCACCGCCGGTCGAGCCGGGCAGGTTCACGATCAGGGTGGCCCCGGCGACCCCGGCGAGCCCGCGGGACAGCACGGCCGTGGGCACCCGTTCGCGGCTGTACGCGCGGACGGCCTCCGCGATGCCGGGGATCTCGAAGTCCAGCACCCGCCGGGTCACCTCGGGGGTCGCGTCGGTGGGGGAGCACCCCGTGCCGCCCGAGGTGAGGATGACATCGACGCCTTCGTCCACGGCGGCCCGCAGGACCACCTCGACCGGGTCGCCGTCCGGGACCACGATCGGCTCCTCCACCACGCAGCCGAGCGCGCGGAGCCCCTCGACCAGCAGCGGCCCGGACGTGTCGCTGTACACGCCCGCGCTCGCGCGGTTCGAGGCCACGACGACACGGGCGCTCAGCGGGGTCTCGTCGCTCATGCGGGTCGCCGCCATTCGCCGGACTTCCCGCCGGACTTGGACTCGCACCGCACGGCGTCGATCGTCGCGGCCGGGTCGACGGCCTTCACCATGTCGACCAGCGTGAGCCCGGCGACGGCGACGGCCGTGAGGGCCTCCATCTCCACGCCGGTCCGGTCGGCCGTCTTCACGGTCGCGGTGATCGCGATGCTGTCGGTACCCGGCACGAGGTCGACCTTCACCCCGCTGAGCGCGATCGGGTGGCACAGCGGGACGAGATCCGGGGTGCGCTTGGCGCCCATGATCCCCGCGATCCGGGCGGTCGCGAGCGCGTCGCCCTTCGGCAGGCCGTCGCGCCGGAGCAGGTCCACCACCTCGGCCGTGGTCCGCAGCACACCGGTGGCGACCGCGACCCGGACCGTCACGTCCTTCGCGGAGACATCCACCATGCGGGCGGCACCGCGTTCGTCCACGTGGGTCAGCCGTTGCTCGTCAGCCATGCCGTGAGCCTAGATCGCCCGGACGCCCCGGTTCACACCCCTCGCCGCTCAGGACGGGTACACCTCGATCTCGGACGCCTTCACCGACAGCCACACGGGTGAGCCGGGCCCCAGCCCGAGCTCGGCCACCGCGGCCGTCGTGCAGTCCACCAGCACGGGCAGGCCGGCGGCGTCCACCTGTATCCGGACCGCGTCCCCGTGCGGCTCCGCGGTCGTGACCCGGCCCGGCCACACGTTGCGCGGGCTGCCGGCGGGTCGTTCCGGGTACACGGACACGGCGGCCGGCCGGAACGCGGCGTACACCGGCCCGAACGCACTGTCCGCGGTCACCAGCTCGCCGCCGCCGTCCACGTCGACGTGGTGCCCGGTGGCGACGCCCCGGAGCAGGTTCAGCCCCACCAGGCGGGCGACGTACTCGGTGCGGGGCCGCCGGGACACCTCGGCGGGGGTCCCGGTCTGCACCTCGGCGCCGTCCTCGACGACGACGATCCGGTCGGCGAGCACCATCGCGTCGAACGGGTCGTGGGTGACGAGCACCGCCGCGCCACCGAAGGACGCCAGGTGCCGCCGCAGGTCGCTGCGCACGGTGAGCCGGGTGCGCGCGTCCAGGGCCGCGAGCGGTTCGTCCAGCAGCAGCAGGCGCGGCTCGGCGGCGAGCGCGCGGGCGAGGGCCACCCGCTGCGCCTGTCCGCCGGAGAGCGTGCGGGGCCGGGCGGCGGCGTGCTCACCGACGCCGACCCGATCGAGCCACTCCCGCGCCGTCCGCCGGGCCACGGCGGCCGGGACGCCCCGCGCCCGCGGCCCGAACGCGACGTTCTCCAGCGCGGACAGGTGCGGGAACAGCAGGTGGTCCTGGAACACCACCCCGACGCTCCGCCGGGCCGAGGGGAGATCAGTCACCGTCTCCCCGGCGATGACGACATGCCCGGCGTCGAGCGGCTGGAGCCCGGCGAGCACCCGGAGGGCAGTCGTCTTCCCGGCGCCGTTGGGCCCGAGGAGCGCGACGACCTCGCCGGCGCCCACCGCCAGCTCGAGGTCGAGCGACCACCCGGAACGGTGGACGACGATGCGGGCGTCGACGGTCACAGCCGGTTCACCCACTGGTCCCGGAGGAGGCCGAGCACCGCGACCGACACCCCGAGCAGGAGGACCGACAGGAGCACGGCGGCGCGGGGGTCGGCGCCCTCCAGCGCCTGGTAGACCGCGAGCGGCATCGTCTGGGTGCTGCCGGGGAAGTTTCCGGCGAACGTGATCGTCGCGCCGAACTCACCGAGCGCCCGGGCCCAGCAGAGCACCGCCCCGGCGGCCACGCCGGGCGCCACCAGCGGCAGCGTGACCCGGCGGAACACCGTCCACTGTGACGCGCCGAGCGTCGCGGCGGCCTCCTCGTACCGGCGGTCGGCCGCGCGCAGGGCTCCCTCGACGGCGAGGACGAGGAACGGCAGCGCGACGAACGCCTCCGCCAGCACCACCCCCGCCGTGGTGAACGGGAACGCGAACCCGGTCAGCTCGTACAGCGGCCTCCCGATCAGGCCGGTGCGCCCGAGCACGGTGAACAGCGCGACACCGCCGACGACCGGCGGCAGGACCAGCGGCACGGTGACGAGCGCCCGGAGCGCGGAGCGGCCCGGCAGGTCGGGCCGGGCGAGCAACCACGCCAGCGGGATGCCGAGAAGCAGACAGACCACCGTGGCGGCCGACGCGGTCAGCAGGGAGAGCCGCAGCGCCTGCCCCACCCCCGCGCCGGCGAGCAGTTCCGGTGCCTCCCGCCACGGCGCGCGGAGCACCAGGCCGGCCAGCGGCAGCACGAGGAACGCGAGCGCGAGCACCGCGGGCACCGCGAGGAACGCGGGTGCGCGACCGGGCCCGCCCCCCGTGGGGCGGGCCCGGAGAAGCGGTCTCACGGAGCGTCGAAACCGGCCGCGACCAGCGCCGACCGGCCGGCCGGGGAGAGCACGAAGTCGCGGAACGCCGCCGCGGTCGCCGCGTTCCCGGAGCTCCGGAGCGCGACGATCGGGTAGTCGTTCACGGCCTTCGCGGCCTCGGGGAAGTCCAGCCCGCGCACCGCGGTACCGGCGGCCCGCACGTCGGTGCGGTACACCAGCGCGGCGTCGGCCTCGCCGCTGACCACCTTGGCGAGGGTGGCCTTGACGTCCTGTTCGAGCGTGTCGGGCCTCGGGGTGATCCCCGCCGCGGCGAACGCCTTGGTCGCGGCGGCCCCGCAGGGCACCTGGGGTGCGCACATCGCGATCCGGAGCGCCGGCCGGGCGAAGTCGGCCGGCCCCCGGACGTGACCGGGGTTCGCGGCCGGGACGGCGATCTCCAGCCGGTTGCGGGCGAAGACGGCCGGGGTACCGGCGGCGGCGCCCGCCTTCGTCACGGTGGCCATCGTGGTACCGCTCGCCGCGGCGAACACGTCACCGGGCGCGCCCTCGGTGAGCTGCCGCGCGAGGGTCGAGCTCGCGCCGAAGTTGAACCCCACCTCGGTGCCGGGGTGCGCCTTCTCGAACGCCGTGCCGAGCGCCGTGAACGTCCCGGTCAGCGACGCCGCCGCGAAGACCGTGATCGATCCGGCGACCTTCTCCGTGTCGCCGCCGGACTTCGTCGCGGAACTGCCGCTGCCGCAGGCGGCGGCCGACAGCAGCACTCCGGCGAGCAGAACGGTGGCCAGGGGTCTGCGCGTCGTCACGGTTGCGGCACCTCCACGATCACCTGCGTGGACTTCACCGACGCGACCGCGAGGACCCCGGGGGCGAGGCCGAGCTCCTCCGCCGCCTCGCGCGACATAAGGGACACGACGCGGAACGGACCGCACTGGAGGTCCACCTGCGCCATCACCCCGTCGACGAGGACGCGGGTGACGAGGCCGGTGAACCGGTTCCGTGCACTCTCGACCGCACGGCTGCCCAGCTCGGGGACGGTGGCGAGCTCCTGGGCGAAGGACGCCAGGACGCTGCCCTCGACGGTGATCCGCACCCCGTCGCGGTCGACGGGCAGGCGGCCGCCGTCGGCCCACCGGCGCACGGTGTCGTCACTGACGCCGAGGAGGGCGGCGGCCTCAGAGATCCGATAATGCGGCACGACGAGAACGTACCCGCCGCGGATGCGGATGTCTGCCCGGTCGGCGGGGCGGTGCGACACCGGCGTGGCCGGGCCTTCCCGCCGAAGGAACCGCGACGCGGCCCGGCGGGATCAGGACGTGCGGTCGGCGTCGTCCGTGGGCGTACGCGGGACCGGCGGCCGATACGGCGTGACGCTCACCGCCGTTCCGTCCGTGCAGTCGACCCCGATGTAGTCGCTGCAGTCGGGCGCAGTGCGGTCATCCGTGGTCATGGTTGCCTCCCCACTCTCCTGTTCGGCGGATCGCGGACGGACCTGAGGCTGTCGCGCATCCTTGACGTCGGAGAAACCCGCTCGTCACACGCGGCGCCCAGCATTGAGCACATGACGCTGCACCTCGTCCCAGACCCGGCCCCGTTGTTCCTGCTCGGTCAGGAGCGGATGGCGGACGGGCGGGTATTCAGCCACGCCGTCCCGCTGCGCGATCGCACCAACAGCGCCCTCTGTGGCGCCCGGGTGCGGGTCCGGAGCCTCGGGTTCGAGGCGGCCTCCGCGCCGGCCGGCACCTGCCGGGCGTGCGCGCGGCTGGTGGCCGGGTCGGTCGCCGTACCGGCCCAGCGCCCTCGCCGCCTCCGCGCCGAACAGGAGCAGGTCCGCTCGGCAGTCTGACCAGTTCCGCCACCCACCCATCCACCCAACCCGGAGGCGCACACCGGCGCTCGGTCGCCATCCCGCTGGCGGCCGAGCGCCGGCGGCGCGTCCCGGGCGGAACGGTGTGGCCTGGGTCGACCGCCTCGCGTGGCGGCCCCGTGGTGGGCGGCCCCGTGGGGGCGGCCGGGCGCGGCGCGGCGCTCCTACCGGCTCGGGCGGCTCCCGGTGACGCTGCCCGGCGGAGTGCTGCCGATCTCGGTCGGCCCCGGGTCCGGCGACCCGGTGGCGACGGTGACCACGACCGAGCGGTGACCGCGCTCACCTCGCGTCGGCATACCGCTCCGCTGCTCGGGACCCGCAGTGGCGGATCCGTCCATCGTGATGTTTCGATACTCGCGATCCCCTTTCTTCCCGCGGCGCTGCGCGACGCCCCCAGTACGAGGAGTTCGAGACACGATGGTGCACGAGGTGCGCGGTGTGGTTGCCCGCGCGAAGGGCCAGCCGGTGTCCGTGGAGACGATCCTCGTCCCCGACCCGGGTCCTGGTGAGGCGCTGGTCAAGGTGCAGGCCTGCGGGGTCTGCCACACCGATCTGCACTACCGCGAGGGAGGGATCAACGACGAGTTCCCGTTCCTGCTCGGTCACGAGGCGGCCGGGATCGTCGAGGCCGTCGGTGAGGGTGTCGACGACGTCGCGCCCGGCGACTTCGTCGTCCTGAACTGGCGCGCGGTCTGCGGCACGTGCCGCTCCTGCCGCCGCGGACGCCCCTGGCACTGCTTCGACACGCACAACGCCACGCAGAAGATGACGCTCGCCGACGGGACCCCGCTGACCCCGGCGCTGGGCATCGGCGCGTTCGCCGAGAAGACGCTCGTCCACGCCGGACAGTGCACCAAGGTCAACCCCGAGGCCCGACCCGAGGCCGTCGGCCTGCTGGGCTGCGGCGTCATGGCGGGCATCGGTTCGGCGATCAACACCGGCGGCGTGTCCCGCGGCGACACGGTCGCGGTCATCGGCTGCGGCGGCGTCGGGAACGCGGCGATCGCCGGTGCGTACCTCGCCGGTGCGCGCACGATCATCGCCGTGGACGTGGACGACAAGAAGCTCGAGTGGGCGAAGGGCTTCGGCGCCACCCACACCGTGAACTCCCGCCAGTCCGACCCGGTCGAGGCCATCCGCGGCTACACCGAGGGCCACGGCGCGGATGTCGTCATCGAGGCGGTCGGCCGCCCGGAGACGTACAAGCAGGCGTTCTACGCCCGTGATCTCGCCGGCCAGGTCGTCCTCGTCGGCGTCCCGACCCCGGACATGACGCTCGAGCTGCCGCTGATCGACCTGTTCAGCCGCGGCGGTGCGCTGAAGTCCTCCTGGTACGGCGACTGCCTGCCGTCCCGCGACTTCCCGGCGCTGGTCGAGCTGTACCTGCAGAACCGCCTCGACCTCGACCGGTTCGTCTCGGAGACGATCACGATCGACCAGGTCGAGGAGGCATTCGACAAGATGCACCGCGGCGAGGTCCTGCGTTCCGTGGTGGTCTTCAAGTGAGCGCACGGGTGGATCACCTCGTCACGTCGGGAACGTTCTCGCTCGACGGCGGCACCTGGGATGTCGACAACAACGTGTGGATCGTCGGCGACGACTCCGAGTGCGTGGTGATCGACGCCGCGCACGACGCCGAGGCCATCCTTGCGGCGGTCGGCGACCGCCGGCTGACCGGGATCGTCTGCACCCACGCGCACAACGACCACATCAACGTGGCGGAGGCGCTCGCGGACGCCACCGGCGCGCCGATCCTGCTGCACCCGGACGACGGGGACCTCTGGGACCAGGTGTACCCGGAGCTGAGCCCGGACGGCGAACTGGAGGACGGCCTCGAGATCACCGTCGCCGGGACCACGCTGGAGGTGCTGCACACCCCGGGCCACGCGCCGGGGGCGTGCTGCGTCCACTGGGCCGACGAGGGCCTCCTGTTCAGCGGCGACACGCTGTTCAAGGGCGGCCCGGGCGCGACCGGCCGGTCGTACTCCGATTTCCCGACGATCATCAAGTCGATCCGCGAGCGCCTGCTGACGCTGCCGCCCGCGACCGTGGTCCACCCCGGCCACGGCGACGACACGACGATCGGCGAGGAAGCCCCGCACCTGGACGAGTGGATCGCCCGGGGGCACTGAGCCCCGACGTACGGACGGGGTGCGGCGAGCGATCGCCGCGCCCCGTCGTCGTCCCCGACTGGGTGGCGGTGAGACGCACGGCCCCCGGACCCGTCGCCGCCGGAAGAACCGCGCGCCGGGCGCCGGGTTGCGATAGACCCCGGCGGTCTCAGCCCGCGCTCATGTCGACAAAGCGACTGAAGTGCCCCTGGAACGCCACGGTGATCGTGTCGGTCGGGCCGTTACGGTGCTTCGCCACGATGAAGTCCGCCTCGCCGGCGCGGGGGGACTCCTTCTCGTAGTAGTCGTCGCGGTGCAGCAGGATCACCATGTCGGCGTCCTGCTCGATCGACCCGGACTCGCGCAGGTCGCTCAGCTGCGGCCGCTTGTCGGTGCGCTGCTCGGGGCCACGGTTCAGCTGGCTCACCGCGATGACCGGGACCTCGAGCTCCTTGGCCATCAGCTTGAGGCCACGGGAGAGCTCCGAGACCTCCTGCTGCCGGCTCTCGGTCTTCTTCGGCGAGCTCATCAGCTGCATGTAGTCGACCATGATGAGCTTCAGGTCGTGCCGCTGCTTGAGCCGCCGCGCCTTGGCCCGGATCTCCATCATCGTCATGTTCGGCGAGTCATCGATGAACAGCGGCGCCTCGCTCACCTCACCCACCGAGCGGGCGAGCTTCGTCCAGTCGTCGTCGCTCATCTGCCCGGTGCGCAGGTTGTGCAGCGGCACCCGGGCCTCCGCGGACAGGAGACGCATGACGATCTCGGTCTTGCTCATCTCCAGGCTGAAGATGCAGGACGAGAGCCCGTGGCGGATCGAGCAGGACCGCATGATGTCGAGGCTGGCGGTCGACTTACCGAGACCCGGGCGGCCGGCCACGATGATGAGCTGGCCGGGGTGCAGGCCGTTGGTGAGCCGGTCGAGGTCGGCGAAGCCGGTCGGGACGCCGGTCATCATCCCGCCGCGGGAGGAGCTCGCCTCGATCTCGTCCATCGTCGGCTGGAGCAGTTCCTCCAGGATCGTGTAGTCCTCGCTGGACCGCTTCTCGGTGACCTCGTACACGGCCTGCTGCGCCATGTCGACCACGTCGGTGACGTCACGGCCGCCGCCCGCCGCCGCGCCGTACCCGAGCTGGACGATCCGGGTGCCGGCCTCGACCAGCCGGCGCAGCACCGCGCGCTCGCTGACGATCCGGGCGTAGTACCCGGCGTTCGCCGCGGTCGGCACGCTGGAGATCAGCGTGTGGAGGTACGCCGCGCCACCGATCCGGGCGAGGTCACCGGAGTCCGACAGGGCCGCGGACACCGTGACCGGGTCGGCCGGCTCGCCCGAGCCGTACAGGTCGAGGATCTTGTCGAACACCGTGCTGTGCGCCGGCTTGTAGAAGTCGTTCGACCGGAGGATCTCGACGACGTCGGCGATCGCGTCCTTGGACAGCAGCATCCCGCCGAGCACGCTCTGCTCCGCGGCCAGGTCCTGCGGTGGCGTGCGTTCGAATTCGGGTGCGACCGTCAGGGACGGTCGCACCTCGTCGGACACCGCCACGGCTGTTGCCTCCCCTGTGCTCGTACAGCGTCGAGAGTATCGAACGCCTGTACGACATCTTCACCCCTGCCTGGCCGGGCGTCGGGCCGACACTAGGAGCGCGCGGGGGCGCA
Organism: Actinomycetota bacterium; assembly: GCA_030840805.1. Taxonomy (GTDB): domain Bacteria; phylum Actinomycetota; class Actinomycetes; order Mycobacteriales; family HKI-0501; genus JAVEDU01. Next base: position 52,306 of record JAVEDU010000074.1, on the reverse strand, counting down.
CACAAACCAGCCTGTGAGGCCACCGGGGGACAAGGGTGTGGATGAGCCGCGGTGGGCTGTGCGCAGCCTGTGTGAAGCGTCCCGGGTGCTGTGGACAAGCTGTGCAGAGTGCGAAGAATCTTGCCTCTGACCTGCGGAAACAGTGTCCACAGGGGTGGACGGAAAGTTTCCTGCAAATAGATCTCGGGGTAGGTTCTCTCGGTGCTGATCGTCACGTCGAACGACGTCCCCGGGTATGCCGTCCGCGCCGTCATGGGCGAGGTCTTCGGAATCACCGTCCGGTCCCGCAACATCGGGGCCAACTTCCTGGCCGGGTTCCGTTCCCTCGGCGGGGGTGAGCTGCCCGAGATGACCAAGCTGCTCGTGCAGAGCCGCAACGAGGCGATGGCGCGGATGATCTACGAGGCCCGCCAGCGTGGTGCCAACGCGATCCTCGCCATGCGGTACGACACCGGTGAGATCGCCGGACAGTGGAACGAGATCTGCGCCTACGGCACCGCCGTCTGGGTCGACCCGGTCACCGACGACGCGAAGCGGCAGTACCACGCGATGGTCTCGGCGGGGCAGATGCCGCATCAGCAGCAGTACGCGGTCCGGATCGGAGAGTTCGGCCCCCCTGCCGGTCAGGCCCCGGCCGCGCCGCCCGCCACCTGAGCAGGCGCGGACCCGCGGTATCCCGGCTGCCAGTCCGTCCCCCGGTGGGCGACCCACCAGTCGCCGAGCGTGCGCCACTCCTCCTCCAACCTCGGGTTCTCCCAGGTGAACGCGCGCGTGGGCGCGTGAAGTCGGAGCCGCTTCCGGTCCGCTGGCCACAGCGTGACGGCGGTGGCTCCCCAGCCGGTCGGCTCCCTGGGTCACGGCCTGGACCTCGGCCCACGGCACCCGCCGGGCTGCCACCTCCGGCGTGAGCGTGATGCCCTGGCGGTCGATCACGAAGAAGTTGATCGCCCAGATGTACGCAAGGTTGAAGTCGTGCCACTGCGGGTCCGCGCGGGTGGCCCGCCGAGGCCGGCAAAGCCGATCGCGCCCACGAGCCAGACGCGCTCGGGCGGAGGTGCGGCGGATCCGCACGGTGTCCGGGGTGTCGCGCATGAGGAGGAACGACACGGGCGCTCCGGCGTCTCACGAGGAACATCCCGAACAGCCGAGGCCCGATCGCCCGGTAGACCGGTGCCCGTCGCGGTCGGCCGGCCCGTCGACAGCCGGGGGAGCGTGATGCCGGTCCGCATGTCCACCACGAATCGTGCCAGGATGACGATCGCGAACAACGGCGTAGCCGGGACCCCACGACTGCCGGCCCACGATGGCCAGCGAGTGCCAGCCCCATGGCGTCCATCAGGCTCCCGTGGACCGGCAACCACGCCCTCTGCCGCACCAGCGTCCCGCTCGTGCCGGCAGGGCACGCCGGACGTCGATCGGCTCGACGGTACGCGGCTGCATGGCGTCACGGTGGGTGACCACGGCGGCGCTCCGATGTTTCCCGTGGAACCGTCGCCCGAACGGACGAGGGCCCGGCTCACCAGGTAAGCCGGGCCCTCGAACTGACGTGCGGACTACTCGCCGACGACGTCCACCGTGACGGTCGCGGTGACCTCGGGGTGGATCTTCACCGTGATGTCGTGCTTGCCGGCGACCTTGATGTGGCCGGGCAGCTCGACGCGGCGACGGTCCAGCTGCGGACCACCGGCGGCCTTGACGGCGTCCACGACATCGGCCGCGGTGACCGAGCCGAACAGACGGCCACCCTCGCCCGAGCGGGCGCCGAGGCGCACGCTCAGACCGGAGAGCTGCTGCTGGATCTCCTTGGCGTGGCCGAGGTCGCGGACCTCGCGCACGTTGCGCGCGCGCTTGATCGTGACGACCTGCTTCTCGCCGCCCTTGGTCCAGGCGATGGCATAGCCGCGCGGCACGAGGTAGTTACGGCCGTAGCCGTCCTTGACCTCGACGACGTCGCCCGGCGCACCGAGCCCGGTCACGTCCTGCGTGAGGATGAGCTTCATAGGTCAGCCTCCTCAGCGGGCCGTGCTGGAGTAGGGCAGGAGGGCCATCTCGCGCGCGTTCTTGATCGCGCGGGCGACCTGCCGCTGCTGCTGGCTGGTCACCCCGGTGACCCGGCGGGCACGGATCTTGCCCCGGTCGGAGATGAACTTCCGCAGCAGCGCGGTGTCCTTGTAGTCGATGTAGTCGATCTTGTCCTTGAAGAGCGGATTGACCTTCTTCTTAGGCTTCCGCACCGGCGGCTTCGCCATGTTGGTGCTCCGTGTTCTCGCTCGTGAGGTCTGAGGGATCTAGAACGGGGGCTCGTCGCTGAACGACGAGCCGCCACCGGCCGGGGCCGCCGACGCCCAGGGGTCGTCGGCACCGGCGCCACCGGAGGAGCGTCCGCCACCCGGGCTCGAACCGGAGCCCGAGCCCGAGCCACCGAAGCCGCCGCCGCTGCCACCGCCGCGGGAGGTCTTGCTGACCTTCGCGGTGGCGTACCGGAGCGACGGGCCGATCTCGTCGACCTGCAGCTCCACGACGGTGCGCTTCTCACCCTCGCGCGTCTCGTAGGAGCGCTGGACAAGCCGCCCCTGAGCGATCACGCGAGCGCCGCGGGTGAGCGTCTCGGCGACGTTCTCCGCGGCCTGCCGCCAGATCGAGCAGCGGAGGAACAGCGCGTCGCCGTCCTTCCACTCGTTCGTCTGCTTGTCCATGATGCGGGGCGTCGACGCGATCGTGAAGTTCGCGACGGCCGCACCCGACGGGGTGAAGCGCAGCTCGGGGTCATCGGTCAGGTTGCCGATGACGGTGATGACGGTGTCGCCTGCCATTGTGGAAACTCCTCCGGGGCCGCGTCAGCGCTGGTCGGGCCGGATGACCTTCGTGCGCAGGACCGACTCGTTGAGGTTCAACTGACGGTCGAGCTCCACGACGGCGTCGGGCTCCGAGTGCAGGTCGATGACGGCGTAGATGCCCTCGACCTTCTTGTCGATCTCATAGGCAAGCCGACGCCGGCCCCACACGTCGACCTTCTCCACGGTTCCACCCGCGGTGCGGATGACGTTGAGGAAGGTGTCGAGGGACGGGGCGACGGTGCGCTCCTCGAGATCGGCATCGAGGATGACCATAACTTCGTAGTGACGCAAGAGAGCACCCACCTCCTGTGGTCTACACGGCCGCGGTCCATCCGCGGCAGGAGGGCTTGAAGCGTCTTTCGTGGTCTGCACTGGAGGCAGCACACGAAGGAGAACATTAGCAGCCACGGGGCGCCGGTTCCGAATCCGTGGGTGGGACCTGGGGAGGAACGACCACACCAGACGGGGATTCCGGCGCCCCGTGGGGCTCGGGAGAGGGCAGGTCAGGCGCGCGCCAGGGCCGCGCCGCCGGGACGGGTCGCCCGCACCGCTCGCACCGCCGCGGCACCGACCCCGAGGAACAAGACGGTGGCGACCAAGATCAGGAGCATGTGGATGCTCGGCGAGCTGGTGCGGCTCTGCGCCACCTGGCGGGTGGCCGGCTGAGCCGCGGCCTGCGCGTCGTCACCCGAGGTCAGCAGGTCGACGGCCGGGGGCGCGGCCTCGCCGGGCGAGCCGGGGACCGCGGCCTGGACGTCCGGGATCGGCAGGTTGCCGGCCCCGGGAGCGCTGAGGGCGACCGGCACGTTCCCGAACCCGGGCGGAAGTGCGCCGGTCACCGGGACTCCCGCGACCGGGCTGGTGCCGCCGGTCGTGCCGCCCGTGCCGGAACCCGTTCCGGTGCCGGAACCCGCGCCGGTACCGCTGCCGGAACCGGAACCCGAACCCGAACCCGAACCGGTACCGGTACCGCTGCCGCTACCCGCGCCGGGGGCCGGGGTGTCGTCGGCCGGCTTCGGGTCCGGCTTGGCCGGAGCGGGGTTCGCCGCGACGGTGACCGTCGCCGCGCTGCTGAGGTCGACCGCCGCGCAGGAGGCCTTGACCGGATAGCTGCGGACCGCGTCGCTACCGGGGTAGCTGAACACGGTGCTGTCGCCCTTTCCGAGGGTCACCGACTTGCCGTTCGAGCTGACCTTGAGGCTCCCGGAGGCCTTGTTGGTCACCTGGACCGCACCCGCGGGACCCACCGAGACCCCCGAGGGGGATGGGGTGATCACGTTCGCCAGCCCGAGCACGCAGAGCCCGCTGAACGAGACCGTCGGCGTGGCCGCCTGCGCGCCCGAGCCGGAGGACAGCGCCACCGCCGCCAGCAGCCCGCCCGCGATCACGGCCACGCGGCCGCGACGCCGCGGTCCGACTCGCCGATGGCCGCCGATACGCCTTGTCGTCTCCACTGAAAGACCTCCCCAGGTCACCACACACACAACACAGCTGTGCGTTCGCTACGCATAGCTCAACGAGGATCCCCCGCCGCGGTGACGGGCGCCACCCCGTGAACTCAGGATTCACCCGTACGGCGGGTCAGGTCGGCGCTCGGCGAGCCGAGATACCGAGCGCCCTCGCCCTCGGTCGTACGCTCGCCCTATGCCCACTGAACAGTCTCCCGTCGCCGCGTCCGGAGGCGCCGGTACGGCCGGTCCGGCGCCGCTCCGGATCGGAGCCCACGTCGACTCGACGGACCCGCTGGCCGAGGCCGCCGCGCGCTCCGCGGAGGTCCTGCAGTTCTTCCTCGCCGACCCACAGGGGTGGAAGAAGCCGAAGCCGCACCCGGAGGCCGCGGGCCTGCGGGCGGCGGCCGACAGCGGGGCGGTCGACCTGTTCGTCCACGCGCCGTACGTGCTGAACGTGGCGAGCACGAACAACCGCATCCGGATCCCGTCCCGGAGCCTGCTGACGGCGCACGCCCAGGCCGCCGCGGAGATCGGGGCCCGGGGCCTGATCGTGCACGGTGGCCACGTCACGAAGTCGGACGACCCGGACATCGGGTTCGACAACTGGCGGAAGGTGTTCGCGCAGGCGGCGGACAGCGGCGGGTTCCCGGTCCGGATCCTGATCGAGAACACCGCGGGCGGCGACCACGCCATCGCGCGGCGCTTCGACCGGCTGGCCCGGCTGTGGGACGCGATCGGCGAGTACGACCCGGGGTTCTGCCTGGACACCTGTCATGCGCACGCCGGTGGGGAGGACCTGCTCGGCATCGTGGACCGGGTGAAGGCCATCACCGGCCGGATCGACCTGATCCACGCGAACGACTCCCGGGACGGGTTCGGCTCCGGCGCCGACCGACACGCGAACTTCGGCAGCGGCCAGATCGACCCGGAGCTGATCGTCGCCGTGATCGCCGCCGCCGGGGCGCCCGTGGTGTGCGAGACCCCCGGGGGCGCCGACGGGCAGGCGGCAGACATCGCGTACCTCCGTGACCACCTGCCGGCATGACCCTGACGCGCGGCACCACGACCGAGGCGGCGCCGGGTCTCGTCCCGGCCCGGCCGGGGTCGCGCGGCACGCCGCCGTGGCGACGGCTGCTGCGCAGCGAGTTCGTGGCGATGCCGGTCGCGGCGGTCGCGATCGCCGTGGCGATGACCTGGCCGGCGCTGCGCCGGCCGGCCGGCACGCTGCCCGGAGACCTCGGTGACCCGGCGCTGGTGACGTACCTGCTCGGCTGGGGCGGACACGCGATGCGGACCGACCCCGCGCACCTGTGGGACACGAACGCCTTCTACCCGGAGCACGACACCCTCGCGTTCAGCGACTCGCTGCTCGGCTACCTGCCCTTCGGGCTGATCGGAACCGGGCCCACCGCCGCACTGGTGCGGTACAACGTCCTGTTCGTGCTGGTCGCGGCGCTGGCGTTCGTCGGGGCGTACGCGCTCGCGCGGCAGCTGGGCGCACGGTGGCAGGGCGCGGCGCTCGCCGGTGCCGCGTTCGCGTACGCGCCGTGGCGGATCTCCCAGGCCGGCCACCTGCACGTGCTGTCGACGGGCGGGATCGCCCTCGCGCTCGCGATGCTGGCCCGGGGCCACGGCTTCTCCCTCCGCACCGGCTACTCGCCCAGCCGGGCCCGGCCCGGCTGGGCGGCCGCGGGCTGGGCGGTGGCGTGCTGGCAGCTGCTCATCGGGTTCGGTGTCGGCCTGCCGTTCGTCTACGTGCTGCTGCTGCTGTGCGCGGCGGCCGCGGCCGGCTGGTTGCTGACGGGCCGGCCGCGCCTCCCCCGGCGCCTGCTGCTGGCCGACGGCCTCGGCGGCCTTGCGTTCGCCGCGGTGGGCGCGCTGATGGCGCAGCCGTACCTCCGGGTCGTCGAGGACCACCCGTACGCGCGACGGGGGCTGCTCGACGTGCAGTTGTTCTCGCCACCGTTCCGCGGCTTCTTCCTCGCACCGGCGGACTCGCTGGTGTGGGGCCCGGCGCATGCGGCGGGCCGGGAGACCCTCGTGTGGGCGCCCGAGATGGCGCTGTTCCCCGGGCTCGTGCTGCTCGTGCTCGGGTCGACGGGCCTCCTGGTCAGCGTGTGGCGGGGACGGCACCGGCTCCTGCTGGCCGCCGGAGGGTTGCTGGCGCTGGCGCTGGCGATGGGCACGGCGGGACCGTGGCACGGCCGGTACACGTACCTTCCGCTGCTCGACCACCTGCCCGGATGGGACGGGATCCGCACACCGGGCCGGCTCGTCCTCTGGCTGACCCTGGTGCTGTGCCTGCTCGCCGCCGGGGCGGTGACGGCGCTGCTGGAGCGGCGCCCGACCCGGGTCGTCGGCCTGGCCCTGCTGCTGCCCGCGGCCCTCGTGCTCGGCGAGGGGGTGAACACCGTCCCGCAGGTCCCGGTCCCGCCGCAGCCCGCCGTGTTCGACGAGGTACGCGGGCCGATGATCGTGCTGCCGAGCGACTACGGCCCGGACGTCCTCACGATGGTGTGGAACACCGACCGGTACGTGCCGATGGTGAACGGCGGCAGCGGGGTGGCCCCGCTGTCCCAGTACGACACCCGGGCGGCACTGCGGACCTTCCCGGACCGGGCCAGCGTCGCCCGGCTGCGGCACGAGGGAATCCGGACCGTGGTGGTCTTCCCGGCTCGGCTCAACGGCACGCCCTGGCAGGGTGTCCTCAGCCGGCCGATCGGGGCCCTGCCGGTACGCCGGGAGCGGGTCGGCGACGCGGTGGTGTTCACGGTGCGCGCGCCGCGCTGACGGGTCAGCCCGGTATCGGGCCGAGCGTCGCCTCCCAGGCGAAGACCAGGAACCGGTAGACGACCGGGTCCAGCGTCTCCCGCATCGCCACCGCCTGCACAGTGCCCGCGACGGCCTGCGCCACCGCGTCGCCGGCCGGCGTGCCGGGCAGGCCGGCCGCCCCGCCGGGCAGCAACTGGGCGCGCACGGCCGCGAACTGGGCCATCGCCACCTGCCGGACGTTCCCGGTCACGAACGAGGCCTGGCAGGCCCGCCGCATCGCCACGTCCCACGGCCGGACCCCGGACGGCCGGGGTGGCGCCTGCAGCCGGTACGCCTCGCCGAGCTGGGCGAGCGTCGTGGCGGAGGTGGTGACGAGGTTGTCCAGGAGCTGCCGGACCTGTCCGGAGTTGGCACCGAGGTCCTCGGGTCCCGCGACGACCGGCAGTTCGCCGAACACGGTCCGCCACGGCCGATCGAGAGGGTCCCGGTCGTCGGGGGTGAGGTCCGCCCCGGCCCAGGCGCCGCCGAGCGCGTCCGCGACGGCGGTGGCGCCGCCGGGGTCGGTCTGGATCACCAGGTCGCCCACCTGCTCCCGGCTCCAGCCGAGGACCTCCTCGCGGACGAGGTCCAGGAGGTGACCGAGGTGCAGCTCGGCCGACGCGCGGGCGGCCGCGGGGTCCGCGGCCCGGCCGGCCGCGGCATCGACGGCCGGGGCACCCGGCGACGGACCACCGGCCGGCGGTCCGGTCCCGACCCGGGCCTCGTCGGCCGGCGCGGTCAGCCCGGCGAGCTCGCCGACCCGGCCCCAGGCGGCGTGCCGGCGGAGCTCGTCGCGGTAGGCCAGGGAGAGCCGGCCGAGGTCGGTGCGATCGATCCGCAGGGCCCGGTCGAGGACGTCCGTGACCTCGAGGGCGGTGCCGTGGCGCACCAGTGCCGTGGCCAGCTCTGCCGGGCTGACCAGCGAGTACACGATGCCTCCCGGCAGTTCATGGGGTTGTCGGAACCACCACGGTCGCACGGGAAGACGGTCCGGGCCATGCGCCAACCGGTGGTTGACGCAGCGTCGCTCGGGCATGACGCAGCGGAGTGACCGCAGGTCAGGCGAGTTGTTTGGGCGGCATCCACCGCGCCAGCAGTGACGGAGGGTCATCGGGCGCACCGTCCAGCACCCCGCCCTCGGGGTCGTCGGTGCCGTCCGCGCGGACCGCGTCCGTCTCCGGCCGGAGGATCTCGTACACCACCAGTCCGCAGAGGACCAGCAGGCTCGTGGCCCGCGCCACCGACGCGAGCAGGAACACCCAGTCGGGCATCCCCGACTTCAGGCCGGGCGTCGCCCGGATCAGCGTCTGGTAGAACGCCAGGAAGTACCCCAGCTCGCATGCCTGCCACACCAGGAATGCGCCCCAGCGGGGCCGCGCGAGCACGGCGAGCGGGACGAGCCACAGCACGAACTGCTGCGACCACACCTTGTTGGTCAGCAGGAACGCCGCCACGATCAGGAACGCCAGCTGCCCCAGCCGGGGCCGCCGCCGGGCCCGGAACGCGAGGACCGCGACGGCCGCACACGCCGCCGCGAACAGCAGCCCGCTCAGCACGTTGAGCGTCGGGATGTCCGCAGCGAGGCCCGCGAAGAAGTCGTGCACCCACCGGGCCGGCGCGGCCGAGCCGGGGTCCCGACCGATCTGGAGGTTCGACCCGACGTACCAGAACGTGCCCCAGTCGACGCCTCGCGAGCCGGAGAACACGTAGAACCGCTGCCATGCCGCCGGGGCCAGCAGCAGGACGGGCAGGTTGACGGCGCACCACGCGAGCAGCGCCGACCCCAGCGCCATCCGGAACTCGGTCATGCGCCGGGCCCGCAGGCACAGCACGAGCAGGGCGCCGAACAGGAACACCGGGTACAGCTTGGCCGCGGCGGCCAGGCCGAGCAGCACCCCGGCCCACCCGGGGCGACGCCGGGACCACGCGTAGACGCCCAGCGTGGCGAGGCCGATCGCGAGGAAGTCCCAGTTCACGTACGCCGTGAAGGCCATCGCGGGCGCGGCGGCGACCATCGCCGCGTCGAACGGCCGTCGCGGCCGCATCCGGGCGATGGCCCACACGGTGAGCAGCACGAAGCCGGCCAGGACCGCCGCCGTGCCGAGGTAGAACACCCGCGGCTCGTTGTGCACCACCCCGTGCTGGGCGAGCCAGTGCACCGGCAGGCCGACGACGCCCATCAGCGCGCCGGTCAGCACCGGGTACTCGACCGGGTGCCCGAGGTACGGCACCTTGCCCTCGTTCAGCCCCTCGGCGTAGTACAGCGCGAGGACATCGGTGTAGCAGTAGGCGTGGTACTGGCTGCCGTTCGCCCACTGCCCGTCCTGGCACGGTGACTTCTGCGCCCAGGCGAGCCCGAGCACGACGCAGGCGATCGCGAGCACGACTCGCAGCGGCGTCCAGAAGGACCGCCGGGGCTCATCCGCGTACCGGCCCGGCGGGCCGCCGAGGACCTGGGAGAGGCCCCCGACGACGGGGTCGGAGCGGGAGGGCTGGTCGACCTGCACGCCGCCGATCCTGCCTTATCGACCCGGACTCCGGCCCGCACCGCCAGTCGGCGATGTGGACGGATCCGGGAACAGTGGCGGCGAGGACTGGGACGGCTCCGGCGAGGGCTGCGGCTCGCTGGTCGGGATCGGCCACGCGGTGGGTCCGGCCGTCGGGATCGGATCCTGGGTGGGCTGCGTCGCCGTCGGGGTGGGCACGGGCTCCGGAGACGCCACGTTCCCGCTGTCCGCGATGCCGATGTACTTCGGGGGAGGGAAGTCGAGCTTCTCCTTGCCCTGGAGCGCGCCGCTCATGAACTGCGCCCAGAACGACCGGGGGAGCCCGGCGCCGTACATGCTGGCCCCGCTCTGGGCGTTGACCAGCTTCGCGTCCGCGGCGGAGTGGCCGACCCAGACCGCGGCGGCGAGTTGCGGGGTGAACCCGCACATCCACGCATCGGAGTTGAAGTCGGTCTTGCCCAGCTGCGCGGTGCCGGTCTTGCCGGCCGCCGGGCGGCCGTCGCCGATCTTGGCCCGGGTGCTCTGCCGGTACACCTGCTGCATCGCGTAGGTCGCGTCGGCGGCGACGTCCGCGCTGAACGCGCGCTCCGTCTGCGCCTTCGGGTGCGTGTACATCCGCTTGCCGGCCTGGTCGACCCGCTCGACGAAGTACGTCGGGGCGTGCACGCCGCCGGCGGCGAACGTCGCGAACCCGTCGGCGTGGGACAGCGGCGAGACCCGGAGGTCACCGAGCGCCACCTGGCGGGTGAGGCTCAGTCGCTCCTCCACCTTCGGGTCGACGACGCCGGAGGCGGTGGCGAGGTCGAGCACCTTCTGCGCGCCGACCTTCTGGGTGAGCGCGTAGTAGGTGGTGTTCAGCGACTTCACCGTCGCGTCGATGAGGTTGCACCGGGCACAGGACTCGCCGTCGGAGTTCTGCACCCTGATCGTCTCGCCCGGGAAGGCCTGGTTGTCCGAGCCGTTCCAGTACGACTTGATGCTGACGCCGTCGGCGATCGCCGCCGCGAGCGTGTACGCCTTGAACGACGAGCCCGGCCGGAAGCGGCTGCTGGCGAGGTCGAGGTTGCCGTACCCCCGTTCACCGCCGTAGTAGGCCTTGACCCGGCCGGTGCCGGGCTCGACCGCGGCGAGCGCCTTCTCCATCTCCTTGGGCTGGCCCTCGAAGACGTCCGCGGCGGCCTGGACCGCCGCGTCCTGGGCCGTCTTGTCGATCGTGGTGACGATCTTCAGGCCGCCGGTGCGGATGGTCTGCTCGTCGATCCCGTGGTTCTTCAGCTCCTTCTCGACCTGCTGGACGATCAGTCCGCTCCAGCCGTCGAGGTTCCGGGAGCCGCTGCTGTTGGGCTTGACCTTCCGGGTCTTCGGGAACTTCTGTGCGGCCCGCTCATCGGGGGTGAGCCACTTCATCCCCACCATGCTCTCGAGGACGTAGTCCCAGCGGTCCTTCGCCCGGCTGGGGTCGACGGCCGGGTCGTAGACGCTCGGCGCCTTGATGATCCCGGCGAGCACCGCGCTCTGGGCCACCGTGAGCTTCGACGCCCCGACCCCGAAGTACGCCTCCGCCGCGGCCTGGATGCCGTGCGCGCCCCGGCCGAAGTAGATGGTGTTCAGGTAGAACTCGAGGATCTCGGCCTTGCTGTACTTCTGATTGGCCTTGATCGCCCACCCGATCTCCCGGAACTTGCGGCTCAGCGTCCGCTCGTCGGTGAGGTGCGCGTTCTTGACGTACTGCTGGGTGATCGTCGACCCGCCCTGCACCTCCTGGCCGCGGACGTTCGCCCACGCCGCGCGGGCGATGCCGCCCATGGAGATGCCGTTGTTCTGGTAGAACGTCCGGTCCTCGGCCGCGATGATCGCGCGCTGCATCTCGACCGGCACCTTGTCGAGGGTGACGTAGGTGCGGTTCTCCGAGCCGAGGGCCGCCATCAGCGTCTTGCCGTCGGAGTAGTAGATCCGGGACAGCTGCTTGACGTTGTTGTCGCTGGGCAGTGGCACCTGGAGTGCGACGTACGCGAAGCTCATCCCGCCGAGCATCAGCAGCAGCGCGGTGACACCGGCGATCGCCGAGATCCTGCGCAGCCGGCGACGGCCCTTCTTCGCCTTCGGGGCGACGTTCCGCGTCGGCCCGGACCGCCCGGCTCCGCCGGGCGCGCCGCCCACCGAGGCACTGCCCCTGGCACGGGAACCGGCGCCCGAGGAGGCGCCGGAGGAGGGGGTCACACGGGCAACACCCCGGGCAGGGGGCGTACGGGGATCCATCCCACCACTGTGGCCGAAGCCGCGATCGGGAGCCAAACCGGGTCCTCCGTACGTCCGTTACGTCGCCCGGTGGCCGGAACCCGGGCGTGTTCCGCCACGGCAGAGGGTACTTCGCAGCGCAACAGTCGGGGGGCTCCGTCCCCCGGACGGAGATACCGGGGCCGCATCGCGACGAGGTTCAACCGCTGGCGGACTCGTCCGCGGGCAGGCCGTCGCGGCCCAGGGTGTACTTCTCGACGAGGTGGTTCCACGCGCACCCGCGGCACACCTCGACGACGTACACGTCGAACTCGCGGTAGCTCATCGCCAGCACCGGCAGCTCCACGGCCGGCCGCGCCTGGCCCGCCGACGTCTTCAGCTGCTCGCCGTAGATGTAGTTCACGTGCCAGAGGTGCTCCCGGCGGCACACCGGACACGGCTTCTCGGTGAGATCGCCGTGGAACTTCGCCGCCCGCACAAGGTAGGGCGACGCGTCACAGACCTCCATCGTGCCGACGCGGCCGGAGTAGACCTGGCGGAGCAACGCACGCCGCTGCAACGCGTAGTCGACCATCTGTCGCTGCGTTCTCACCCGGACGAGGGTACGCCGGACGCGCCCGGTGGGCGGGTCGCTCCGGCCGCTCGTGGGGAGCCTCACGATCGCCCGGCACGGGGCCATGAACGCCGGCGTGGCCCGCCGTCGAAGCCGACCCGCGCCGTCTCGACGCCCGCAACGCCGCGGCGGGGTTTACGCCTCCCGTCGGGGGGCATATCGTCCGATGTATCGGGCCGATATATCGTTGGCCTCCCCGCCGATCGCGGCGGGGGCGGTGCACGTGCGGGAGGGGAGGTCCGGATTGCTCGAATTCGCCGTCCTGGGCCTGCTGCACGAGTCACCGATGCACGGCTACGAGCTCCGCAAGAAGCTCACGATGCTGCTCGGTCCCTTCCGAGCGGCGATCTCCTACGGGTCGTTGTACCCGACGCTGCGCCGGCTCGAAGACGGCGGGTGGATCACCGAGCACGGGCCCTGCGCGACGGACGAGGCCCCACGGCTCACCGGCCGTCGCGGCAAGGTCGTCTACGAGCTGACCGCGGACGGCAAGGAACGGTTCGCGGAGCTGCTCGCGGACGTGCGGCCGGAGACGTACGACGACGAGGGCTTCGGCGTGCACTTCGCGTTCTTCGGCCGTACCGATGCCGCGACGCGGCTGCGGATCCTCGAAGGGCGCCGCCGCCGGGTCGAGGAGCGACGTGAGGGCCTGCGCGAGACGTTGGCCCGCACCGCCGAACGATTCGACGCGTACACCCTCGAGCTGCAGCGGCACGGGCTCGAATCCGTGGACCGTGAGGTCCGCTGGCTCGAGGAGCTCATCGCCCACGAGAAGGCCGGCCGGCCGCCGACCGTCACGACCCCCAAGAAGGGCGGCGCCGAGGAGCGGGACCTGCCCGAGTAGCAGCCCCCGTTCCCCGGTGGACCGACAACCGCCCACCTGTTGCACAACCTGAAAAGACAGCTGCCCGACCCTCCCGGCACGACCGGGCCATTGACAGAAGGAGGACCCCACCATGGGATCCGTACGCGTCGCCATCATCGGCGTTGGCAACTGCGCCGCCTCGCTCGTCCAGGGCGTGGAGTACTACAAGGATGCGGACCCGTCCGGCCGGGTGCCGGGCCTCATGCACGTGCAGTTCGGCGAGTACCACGTCAGCGACGTCGAGTTCGTCGCCGCGTTCGACGTGGACGCGAAGAAGGTCGGGCTCGACCTCGCCGACGCGATCGGCTCCAGCGAGAACAACACGATCAAGATCGCCGACGTCCCGGCGACCGGGGTGACCGTCCAGCGCGGACACACCCTCGACGGCCTCGGCAAGTACTACCGCGAGACGATCACGGAGTCGGACGAGGCGCCCGTCGACATCGTCCAGGTCCTCAAGGACACCAAGGCCGACGTGCTCGTGGCCTACCTGCCGGTCGGCTCCGAGGCGGCGGACAAGTACTACGCGCAGTGCGCCCTCGACGCGAAGGTCGCGTTCGTCAACGCGCTGCCGGTGTTCATCGCCTCCGACCCGGTGTGGGCGCAGAAGTTCGTCGACGCCGGTGTCCCGATCATCGGTGACGACATCAAGAGCCAGGTCGGCGCCACGATCACGCACCGCGTGATGGCGAAGCTGTTCGAGGACCGTGGTGTCGTCCTCGACCGCACGTACCAGCTGAACGTCGGCGGCAACATGGACTTCAAGAACATGCTGGAGCGCGACCGGCTCGAGTCGAAGAAGATCTCGAAGACGCAGGCCGTCACCAGCAACATCGAGCACGACCTCGGCGCCCGCAACGTCCACATCGGGCCGTCGGACTACGTGCAGTGGCTCGACGACCGCAAGTGGGCCTACGTCCGCCTCGAGGGCCGCGCCTTCGGTGACGTCCCGCTGAACCTGGAGTACAAGCTCGAGGTCTGGGACTCCCCGAACTCGGCCGGCATCATCATCGACGCCGTCCGGGCGGCGAAGATCGCGCTGGACCGTGGCATCGGTGGCCCGATCCTGTCGGCCGCCAGCTACTTCATGAAGTCCCCGCCGGAGCAGTACGCGGACGACATCGCGCAGACGAAGGTCGAGCAGTTCATCCGCGGCGAGGTCGAGCGCTGACGCGCTGACGCTTTCGCGCCGGACGACAGGGCCGACCCCGGCGACGGGGTACGGCCCTGTCGTCCTTTGTAGACAGTTAAGGGGTCTCGACGTACCCGCCGGCGGCCCGCCGCATCGCGACGTGGAACGGCGACCGGACCGGCTCGCGCCGCCGGGGCCACCACCGCGCCACGATGATCCCGGTGACCGGCCCCAGCTCGTCGGGCGGGACGGTGCGCGGGTCGAGGTACGCCGCCTCCAGGATCTCCTCCGGCACCCGCGTCCGCGGCTCGGCGGCCGGGTCGTCCGCCGTAGCGAGGAAGAACGCCCCGAGTCCGCTCCGTCGCACCGACGGCCGTACCAGCAGGTACGTGGCGACGAGATCCCCGATCGTCACGGCGAGGCCGCATTCCTCGGCGACCTCACGGGCCGCCACCTCCTCGAACGACTCGGCGGACTCCTGGTTGCCGCCCGGCACCTCCCACCGGATCCCCCCGGCACGGGCCTGGCGGACCATGAGCAGCCGGTCGGCGGCGGGGTCCGCACCGAGGCGCACCACCAGGGCGCCCGCCGCGGGGAAGGTGCGCCAGGGGAGGTCCACGGGCGCCATGCTGCCAGAGCGGGGACCGATCGGCTGGCCCATCGCCACTGTCCGTAATGGACGGACCGGGGCGGCCTACCCTGACGGTGTGCACACCGCCGGGACCCTGCGCGCCGTCCTCCGGCGGGGTGACTTCCGCCGGCTGCTCGGCACCCGGTTGGCCGGTCAGCTCGCCGACGGGGTGTTCCAGGCGAGCCTCGCTGGCTCGGTGTTCTTCAACCCGGCCAACCGGGCCGACCCGATGGCGGTGGCGATCGGGTTCGCGGTGCTGGTCGGGCCGTACTCGCTGCTGGGACCGTTCGCGGGCGTCCTGCTCGACCGGATCTCCCGGCGGAACGTCCTCGTCGTCGCGAACCTGGTCCGCGCCCTGGCGGTCCCGGCGGCCGCCGCGTACGTCTGGTCGGGCGGGCGGACCGGGACGTTCTTCCTGCTGGTACTGGCGGTCGTGGGCGTCAACCGGTTCTTCCTGGCCGGGCTGTCGGCGTCGCTGCCCCGGGTCGTGGACCCGGACCGGCTGGTCACCGCGAACGCCCTGTCCACCACCGCGGGGACCGTCGCGTTCACGACCGGCGGCCTCCTCGCGCTCGGGCTGCTGGGGATCGTGGGCACCGACGACCACGGGTACGCGCTGGTCGCGGGGGCGAGCGCCCTCGGGTACCTGGCATCGGCCGCCGCGGCGCGCGGCTTCCCCGCCGCGTACCTCGGGCCCGGCGCCGCCGAGCGGGCCGCCCGCACCACCGTCACCGCGGTGCTGCGGGGGCTCGTCGCGGGTGCCCGGCACGTGGCCGCGCGCCGGGGGGCGGGCTACGCGCTGCTGGCCCTGACCGCCCACCGTGTGCTGTTCGGCGTCGCGCTGATCGCGACGCTCCTGCTGTACCGGAACCACTTCACCGACGGACCGGTCTTCAAGGCCGGGCTCGCCGGGCTCGGACAGGTCGTGGCGGCCGGCGCGCTCGGCGCGCTGGTCGCCGCCGCGGTGACGCCGTGGGTCACCCGGCACCTCTCGGCACGCACCTGGGTGACGTGCCTGCTCCTCGGCGCCGCCGTCGTCGAGCCGGCGCTGGGCCTGCCGTACGTCCCGGCGGCCGTGGTGGCCGCCTCGTTCGCGATCGGGATCACCGCCCAGGGCGTGAAGATCGTCACCGACACGGCCGTCCAGGTCGAGTGCGACGACGACTACCGGGGCCGGGTCTTCAGCCTGTACGACACGCTGTTCAACGTGGCGCTGGTGGCGGGACTGTTCGCCGGCGCGCTGACGCTGCCGCCCGACGGCAGGTCCGATGCGGTACTCGCGGCGATCGCCGCGGGGTACGCGCTGATCGGTGCCGGCTACGGCTGGGCGGCCGCGCGCTGGTACCGGAACCGGGATCTGCCGTCGGTCGACCGTCCCCAGCCGGCCGGAAGTGGATCACGCACCGTACCGGAGTGAGAACTTGAATGACTCTTGACTATTGAGTCCCGACTAACCACCCTTTGTCACCATCTCCACACAAACCGTGTGGAGTCGCTGCCGTGAGCCACACGGCCCTCCCACCGCCGGCGAGACCCGCGGGCGGTTCCACGGTGCGGCTACCCGCCGCCCCCCACGTTGGAGGAACAGCGATGCACTCAGCCTCGACCGGCAGCAGCCGGACCCTCGCCGCGTTCCGTGCGGCCCTCCTCACCGGCGTCACCGTCGGTGCACTGATCGGCGCGTCCGCCCCGGCCTCGGCGGCCCCCGCCGAGGGCACCATCCACACGGCCGCCGGCGCGACGCCGGTCAGCGGCAGCTACATCGTCGTGCTCGCGGCCGGCTCGACGCTGTCCGACCGGACGGTCCTCTCCCGGACGACCACGCTGGCCACCCGGTACGCCGCTACCGTCCGGCACCGGTACTCGGCGGCCGTCCAGGGCTTCTCGGCACAGATGTCCGCCCGGCAGGCCCGGCGCCTCGCGGCGAACCCCGCCGTCGCCTACGTCGAGCAGGACAGCGTGGTGCACATCGACACGACGCAGTCCGGCGCCACCTGGGGCCTCGACCGGGTCGACCAGCGGAACCTGCCGCTGTCCGGGTCGTACACCTACAACCAGAACACGTCTGGCGTCACCGCGTACGTGATCGACACCGGCATCCTGACCTCCCACAGCGAGTTCGGCGGCCGGGCCGGGGTCGCCTACGACGCCCTGGGGGGCAACGGGCAGGACTGCAACGGGCACGGGACCCACGTCGCCGGCACGATCGGCGGCGCGACCTACGGCATCGCGAAGAGCGTCAGGCTGCGGGCCGTCCGGGTCCTCGACTGCGGCGGCAGCGGCACGAACTCCGAGGTGATCGCGGGCGTCGACTGGGTGACCGGCAACCGCGTGAGGCCCGCAGTGGCGAACATGAGCCTCGGCGGCGGTATCTCCAGCGCGCTCGACAGTGCGGTCTCGCGGTCGATCAACTCCGGGGTGACCTACGCACTGGCGGCGGGCAATTCCAACGCCAACGCCTGCAACAGCTCCCCGGCCCGCGTCGGGGCCGCGATCACGGTCGGCGCGACGACGTCGAGCGATGCCCGTGCGTCGTACTCGAACTACGGAAGCTGCCTGGACATCTTTGCCCCGGGGTCCAGCATCACGTCGGCGTGGTCCGACGGTGGCACCAACACGATCAGCGGCACCTCGATGGCCTCGCCGCACGTCGCCGGTGCCGCCGCGCTGTACCTGTCCGGTAACTCCGGAGCGAGTCCGGCCACGGTGCGCGACGCGCTCGTGAACAAGGCCACCACGAACGTCGTCGGCAGCCCTGGTTCCGGATCGCCGAACCGTCTGCTCTACACGCTCTAGTCGGTGTCGCGGGGGTCGCGGCCCGATCGGCCGGGACCCCCGCGGTCACTCCCGGTCCGGTCGCGCGATGCCCTCGGCGACCGCCCAGCGCTGCAGCTCCGCCTCCGCCTCGTCCCGGGACAGCGGGCCGCGGTCCAGGCGCAGCTCCTTCAGGTGCTTCCACGCCCGGCCGACGATCGGGCCGGGCGGCACGCCCAGCAGCGTCATGATCGCGTTTCCGTCGAGGTCCGGGCGCACCCGGTTCAGGTCCTCCTGGGCGCGGAGGGCCGCGATCCGCTGTTCCAGTGCGTCGTAGTCCTCGGACAGCCGGGCGGCCTTGCGCCTGTTGCGGGTGGTGGAGTCCGAACGCACCAGCTTGTGCAGCCGCGGCAGCAGGTCGCCGGCGTCCGTGACGTACCGGCGCACCGCGGAGTCCGTCCACTCGCCCCGGCCGAACCCGTGGAACCGCAGGTGCAGGAACACCAGGTCGGCGATCTGCTCGGTGGTGTCCTTCGGGAAGCGGAGCGCCTTCAGCCGCTTGCGCGCCAGCTTGGCGCCGACGACCTCGTGATGGTGGAAGCTCACCTTCTCGCCCGGCTCGGCCCGCCGGGTCGCCGGCTTGCCGATGTCGTGCAGCAGGGCCGCCCAGCGCAGCACCGGGTCGGGGCCGTCCTCCTCCAGCGCGACGGCCTGCTCCAGCACGGTGAGCGTGTGCTCGTAGACGTCCTTGTGCTGGGCGTGCTCGTCGATCTCCATCCGCATCCCGGGCAGCTCCGGGAGGACGTGGTCGGCGAGGCCGGTCTCGACCAGCAGCCGCAACCCGGCCACCGGGTCGGCCCCGCAGATCAGCTTCGTCAGCTCGTCCCGGACCCGCTCGGCGGTGATCCGCTCGATCTCCCCGGCCATGTCGCGCATCGCCGCGACCACCTCGGGCGCCGGGGTGAACCGGAGCTGGGCCACGAACCGGGCCGCCCGCAGCATCCGCAGCGGGTCGTCCCCGAACGACTCCTCCGGGGTGCCGGGCGTCCGCAGCACGCGGGCGGTGAGGTCCGCCAGGCCGCCGTACGGGTCGGCGAACCGGTGCTCGGGCAGGCTCACCGCCATCGCGTTCACGGTGAAGTCCCGGCGGACCAGGTCGTCGGCGAGCGACTCCCCGTACCGGACGACAGGGTTCCGGGTCACCCGGTCGTACGCCTCCGCGCGGTACGTGGTGATCTCCAGCCGGAGCCCGCCCTTGGCGGCGCCGACCGTGCCGAACTCGATGCCGAGGTCCCACACGCCGTCGGCCCACGGGCGGACGAGCTCCAGGACCCGTTCCGGGCGGGCGTCGGTGCAGAAGTCGAGGTCTGTTCCGGCGCGGCCGAGCAGCACGTCCCGGACGGACCCGCCGACCAGGTACAGCTCGTGGCCCGCCGCGGCGAAGATCCGCCCCAGCTCGTCCGTCACCGGGGAGACCCGCATCAGCTCGGCGACGGCGACGCGCTGTGCCGCAGAGAGAGGATCGGCCGCGGAGACAGAGGTCTCGGCGGGACGGTCGGCGGTGGGTTCGGCGGGCACGGGAGTCGAGCCTAACGGTGCTCCGCCCCGACGACCGCGCCGGTGCGATCCGACCCGCCGGCGCCACGCCTGTGGACGGCGTGGTCGCCCGGTGACGGCGCGCTATGGTCGCTCCATGGCCCGACGCCCTGCTCCGCGGCGGTCCGGAGAACGCTCCGGATCGCGCCGGGGGCATCGACTGACCCGCGTCGAGGAGGTCTCGGCGGGGGGACTCGTCGTGAGCGGTGAAGGGCCGACGGCGTCCGCGGCCCTGATCGGCAAGCTCGACCGGCGCGGCCGGCTCGTCTGGTCGCTGCCGAAGGGGCACGTCGAGGACGGCGAGACGCTGGAGCAGACCGCGGCCCGCGAGGTGGCCGAGGAGACCGGCATCTCGGGCCGGGTCCTCGCCCCCCTGGGGGTCGTCGACTACTGGTTCGTCGCCGAGGGGCGCCGCATCCACAAGACCGTGCACCATTACCTCCTCCGCGCTGTCGGCGGTGAGCTGTCGGACGCGGACGTGGAGGTGACCGAGGTGGCGTGGGTGCCCCTGACCGAGCTGGGTGACCGGCTCGTGTACCCGGACGAGCGACGCCTGGTGACCGCCGTACCCGAGCTCCTGGCCCGGTCCGCGTGACACCACCGAGCCTTCCGGGCCCGGGCCGGCGTCGTCGTGCGGTCGGTACCGCCCGGGTCGGCCGTGCCGTCGGGACGGTGTACCGCTCCGGATTCGCCGAGGCGGGGGAGTGGGCGAGCGCCGCGGACATCCGCGCCGTGCCGGTCGTGGAGATCGTCGAGGTCGCCCAGCTCATGCCGGGCATGGACCACACCGGTCTGCTGGACCTCGGTGGCGTGGTCCCGGTCGAGCTCCGGCGCGACGACGAGGACACCGCCGGTGTCGCCCGGAACTCCGCGGTCATGGCGATCGGCACGATCGCATCCCGCGCGAGCGGCCTGTTGCGGCAGATCATCCTCACGGTGGTGATCGGTTCGACGCTCTTCGCCGACGCGTACACGCTCGCCAACACGTTCCCGAACATGGTCTACGAACTGCTGCTCGGCGGCGTGCTGACCAGCGTCATCGTCCCGCTGCTCGTCAAGGCGGAGAAACAGGAGCCCGACGGGGGCATCGCGTTCATCCAGCGCCTGCTGACGATGACGCTCGCGGTGTTCACCGTGATCACCGCCGTGGCCGTCGTCGCCGCACCGCTGATCACGCTCCTGTTCGTGGGCGATCCCGGTGAGCGGCCCCTCACCACCGCGTTCGCGTACCTACTGCTGCTGGAAATCGTGTTCTACGCGCTCGCGGCCGTGTTCGGCGCGGTCCTGAACAGCCGCGGCAGGTTCGCCGCGCCGATGTGGGCGCCCGTCCTGAACAACGCGGTCGTCATCGCGACGGGCGGGGTGTTCCTCGCGATGCACGGGTTCGGCACGCCGACCGCGGACAGCGTCACGCTGCCGCAGATCATCGTGCTCGGGCTCGGGACGACGCTGGGCATCGCCGCCCAGGCGGTGTCGCTGTGGATCCCGCTGCGCCGCCTCGGGTTCCGCTGGAAGTGGCGGTTCGACTGGCGCGGCACCGGGCTCGCCGAGGCGCGCGGGCTCGCCGGGTGGCTCCTGCTGTACGTCCTGCTCAGCCAGCTCGGCGTGGTCGCGATCATGCGCGTCGCCAAGGCGGCCGGCGAGGCGGGCGGCCCCTCGGTGGCGATCTACAACAACGCGTACCTGCTGTTCATGCTGCCGCACGGCATCGTCGCGGTCAGCGTGATCACCGCGCTGCTGCCACGGATGAGCCGCGCCGCCGTCGACGGACGGTTCCGGGCGCTTGCCGACGACCTGGCGCTCGGCACCCGGCTGTCCGCGACCGTGCTGCTGCCGGCCGCGGCGATCATGGTGTTCCTCGGCAGCTCGGCCGGGCTGGTGCTGTTCGGGTACGGCAACACGAGCGCCGCGCAGGCGAAGACCACCGGTGCGGTGTTCGCGGTCGCCTGCCTGGGGCTGCTGCCGTTCGCGGTGAGCCAGATGCAGACGTTCGCGTTCTACGCGATGCGGGACGCGAAGACGCCGACGCTCGTCAACGCGGCCGCGGTCGCCGTGCGGGTGGCCGGTGCCGGTGCGGTCGCGGCCCTCGCGCCGGTCGACCACGTCCTGCACTGGCTGATGGCGGTGAACTCGCTGTCGTACCTCGTCGCGATGGTCGTCGGTGGGATGCTGCTGCGCCGGCGCCTCGGCACGGTCCGCGGACGGAACACCGCGAGCACGATCGCCCGGATCGCGGCAGCGAGCGTGCCCGCCCTGCTGGTGACCTGGGCGGCGGACGCCGGCATCCGCGCCGTGGCGGGCACCGGGCACGTCGGCGGCATCCTGGCGCTGCTGGCCGGGCTGCTGGCCGGCGGGGTGGCGTACGTCTGCGCGGCGCTGCTGCTGCGGGTGCGGGAGGTACACCACGTCCTCGGGATGGTGCAGCGGCGGCTCGGGCGCGCCTGACCCCGCGGCTCCCGCCACTCAAGCGGCCGCCCGAGTGTGTCGACGCTTCCCGGGTGACCACCGTGTCCGACCCGGCACCCCGGGTCCGCCCCCGCCGGCCGTGCCGCGCCGGCGGAGACCTCGGCGCCGCCCTGCCGTGGGGACTCGTCCGGGCCGCTGTCCTTCTCACCGTGCTCGGGACGCTCGGCTACGACGTCTGTTCGGTGGCCCTGATCTCCTTTCGCGCCCAGGAGGCCGCCGACGGGTCCGCGATCGCGGCCGCGGACTCCTGGAAGCTCGCCGGGAACGTCGACACCGCGTACCGGGCCACGCTGGAGCGGGTCGGCGACCACGGTCTGGGCATCTCACCCGACCACTTCTCGATCACGACCGACGGCACGATCGCACTCCGCGTCCACGGCACCGCCCACACGCTGGTGCTCGGCCGGATCGGGTCCCTCCGCTCCTGGACCGAGATCACCGCCGACGCGTCGGTGCAGAGCTCGCAGCGCCTCGGCTGATCGGCCGAGGCGCGGATCCCCCGGACGGTCCGTAATGCGGGCATTACCCGTCATACGCCTCGCGTTCAGGTGACCGACACCACATGCGGGTAACGACTTCCGCGCCCAGGCCGATGCACCATAAGTAATTGTGCGCGCACCTAGCGCGCCCATCCTGGGTCCGGACACGCCGAGTCCTGCCCGACGGACCCTGGATGACTTTCGAGAAATCGAACCGACGGGCAGGAGCGGGGGACCCAGGTTCCTCGGAGGCCGGACCGCATCACGCGGCCCGGAACACCCTCCTCGGGGTGAAGCCGCCTACCGGTGGCCGGGCACCTTCCCGCCCGAACCCGACAGCTCACCTCGCAGGCGTGCAGGAAGGATTGCCTGTGCATGCGGTGAGATCGCATCGTCGACCCACCCAGAAGAAGACCAGGATCGGCTGGGCTCTCGGCACCCTCATCGGTGTCGTGGGCGCGGGCGCTGTCGTCGCCCCTGCGGCGTTCGCAGCGTCCAGCACGCAGTCGACCCTCGGTCCGGCCCGGACGATCTCGTCCGGCCAGTCCACCACGGTCACCGGCTCGGTCACCTCGGGCAGCGCTCCGGTCCGCTACGCCAACGTCCAGCTCCAGGCCTCCACCGGCAACGGGTGGGCCAAGGCGAGCAGCGGCCGGACCTTCAGCAACGGGAAGGTCCACTTCTCGATCCACCCGACGCGGTCGACCTACTACCGACTCGTCTTCCCGGGTCAGGGCATCAAGTCGGCCAGCGCGTCCGGCCGCGTGATCGTCCGCGTGATCACCGACAAGGGCAGGGAGGTCGTCAAGACGGCCGCCTCGCTCGCCGGTCGCCCGTACCGCTACGGCGCCGCCGGACCGTCGGCGTTCGACTGCTCGGGCTACACGCAGTACGTGCTGAAGAAGCACGGCAAGACCCTGCCGCACAGCGCGACCGCCCAGGCGCGGTACGGCAAGTCCGTCGGCAGGGGCTCGATCAAGCCGGGTGACCTGCTGTTCTTCGGCGGCGGTGGCCGGTACAGCCACGTGGCCATCTACGCGGGGGGCGGCCAGATGTGGGACGCCTCCACCAGCGGTAAGCCGGTCGCGAAGAAGAAGATCTGGAGCAACACGTACACCGTGCGCCGCCTGGTCTGATCGGCGGATCGCAGAACGCCCAGGGGGGCGCGCACCATGGGGTGTGCGTCCCCTTGGCGTATCCCGGGCCCGAACCGGCCACGGGTGACGGACCGGATCTGCAAACATCGTCCCTGCGGATGACGATGAGACACCCGGGTGACGGCCGCGGCGGTATGTCGTGGCCGGGCGCCCGCGTCTCAGGGCCTACCCTTGGGCGACGTCTGCGACCGTGAGCCAGGCACGTCGAGGAGGCACGTTGAGCACGCGGGTGGGTACGCCCGTACAGGGCGAGCTGCTCGCCGGCCGATACCGGCTGGACGAGTGCCTCGCCGAGTACCCGCGGACCCAGCGCACGCTGTGGCGGGGCACCGACCAGATCCTCGCCCGCCGGGTCGCCGTCGAGCTCCGGGTCCCCGGCGGCGGCGAGGCCGAGGACTTCCTCACCGCCGCGATGACCGTCTCCCGGATCGTCCACCCCGCCGTGATCGGCGTGTACGACGCCGTGGACGAGGGCGGCCGGGCGTACATCGTCCGGGAGTGGGTGCAGGGCACCTCGTTCGGTACCAGCGTCCGCGAGACTCCGATGGCGCCCGAACGCGCCGCCGCCGTGGTCCGCTCGGCGGCCGAGGGCGTCGCCGCCCTCCACGCCGCGGGTGTCGCCCACGGCAACCTGAACCCCGCCTCGGTGATCGTCGACGCCGACGACAAGGTCACCCTCACCGACCTCCGGCCCGGCGACGAGGCGTCCCCGGCGGCGGACGTCCGGTCGATCGGCGCGCTGCTGTACGCCGCCCTGACCGGACGGTGGCCGGCCGAGGTGCCGGCGCCGCAGCCCGGCCTCCCCGACGCGGTGCGGTCCTACGGCCGGCCGTGCAGTCCCCGTCAGGTCCGGGCCGGCATCCCCGCGTACCTCGACGCCCTCGCGATGGACCTGCTCGACCCGGCGCTCCCGGCCCCGTCGGCCGCGGACCTGGTGACGGAGCTGCGCCGGTACGACGTCGAGGCGCCGGACGCCGGAGTGCTCGACGCGATCCCGCTCGACGACACCCCCCGCGGTACGCGATGGGCCAAGTTCGCCCTGCCCGGCGTCGGCATCCTGGTGTTCGTGCTCCTCGCCTGGCTCGTCGCGATCAGCCCGCTGTCCTCGGTCACCGGCCGGTACCCGAGCACGAAGGACCCGACCGAGCCGCGCGGCGGCGCCGCCGTGGGTTCGCTGCAGCCGGTGCCCGTCGCGGGCGCCCGGATCCTCGACCCCGGGGGTGACGGCACCGAGCTCGGCGGTGCCGAGCTTGCCGTCGACGGCAAGGACGACACCGGCTGGGAGACGCAGGAGTACACCCGGCCCAACTTCGGCGGCATCCCCGGCAAGACCGGGATGGGCGTCCGCGTGGACCTGGGGCGCGCCGAGCACGTCCGCGAGATCACCGTGCGGCTCAGTGCCCCCGGCTCCTCGTTCGAGCTCCGGACCGGCCCGGACAGCGACGACCCGACGGCGTACCGGACGGTCGCCGGCCGGCAGGACGCCGCGGACTCGGTCACGTTCGACGTGCCGGCGAACGTCACCGGCCGGTACTGGCTGCTCTGGATCACCTCGCTCCCGCCGAAGGACAGCGGGTTCGGTATCGCGGTGCGGGAGATCGTCTTCAACCGCTGAGGGCGCGTTACTGTCGCGGGCGTGCGCAGCGGCCCGCTCGGCGACGACCCCCGGGACGATCGGGCGCTGCTGGCTGCCCACGTCGACGGGGACCCCGACGCGTTCGGCGAGCTCGTCCGGCGGCACCGGGACCGGCTGTGGGCGGTGGCGCTGCGCACCCTCGGCGACCGCGAAGACGCCGCGGACGCACTGCAGGACGCGTGCCTCTCCGCGTACCGGGCGGCGGGTGGCTTCCGGGGCGACTCGGCCGTGACGACCTGGCTCCACCGGATCGTGGTGAATGCCTGTCTCGACCGGGCCCGCCGCCGGCAGGTCCGGCCTGCCGTGCCGCTGGAGACCGCGCAGCGGGAGCCCGTCGCGGCCACCGAGTCGGCCGACACGCTGACGACCCGGCTGGTGATCCGCGACGCCCTCACCCGGCTCCCCGCCGACCAGCGGGCGGCGCTCGTCCTGGTGGACCTGGAGGGTCTGCCGGTGGCCGAGGTCGCGGCGATCCTCGGCGTCGCCGAGGGCACCGTGAAGAGCCGGTGCGCCCGGGGCCGCGCCCGGCTCGCGGTCCTGCTCGGCCACCTCCGGGACGACGACGGGAACCGCCCGGACGCCTCCCGCGTCCCACCCGCGTCACGGCGAGCGGAGGGGGGGACGTGAGCGCCGACCACCGGCCCGACCCCGCCCTCCTCGCCGAGTACGCCGAGGGCCTGCTCGCCGGGACCCCCGAGGGCGACGAGGTGGCCGCGCGGCTGGCCGCCGACCCGGCGTGGTCCGCGGCGTACGCCGAGCTGACCGGCGCGCTGGCGGCCGTCCGGGCGGGCCTGGCGGCGCTGGGTCCGGTAGGTCCCGTGCCGGCCGAGGTGGCGGACCGACTCGATGCGGCGCTGGCCACCGCGGGGGGCCCGGGGAAGTTCGCCGTCCGGCCGCGCCGGGGCCGCCGTCGAGTGGTCGCGCCGGTGCTCGCGGCCGCCGCCGCCTCCGTCGCCGTCCTCCTCGGGTTCTCCGTGGTGGCGGCCCTGCGCACCGACCCGTCGGCGCCCACGGTCGCCTCCGTCCCGGGGACGGTCCTGCCGGACCACCTCGGCGAGACCCTGATCACCAGCACCGGCCTCGACTACGGCACCGTGGCCGCCCAGGACGCGCTCCGGTCTCCGGCGCCCCCCGTCGGGCTCTCCGCCGCGGGGACCGACTCCTCGCCGCCACCCGCACCCCCGCCCGCCTCGCCCGTGCCGCTCGCGCTGGCACGGCTCACCTCGCCGGCCGCGTTGGAGGCCTGCCTGGAGGCGGTGCGGGCCCTCGTCGGCGCCACGTCACCGGCGCCGCGGTCGGCGGACTTCGCCCGCTTCGGCGGCGTACCGGCGCTCGTGATCGTGCTCACCGCGGAACCCGCCGGGCGTCCCCAGGTTCTCGCCGTGGGCCCGGACTGCGGTGCCGGGGGAGTGGACCTGATCTCCCGGACGGGCGGTACGCCCTGACGCACCCGAGTCACCGGGAATCGTTCGCCCTACGATGACGTTTGCCCGGGCAGTGATCGTGCGAGGGAGAATCCAAGTGAGCGGCGACATCCGCAACGTCATCGTGATCGGCTCGGGCCCGTCTGGGTACACCGCAGCCGTCTACGCTGCCCGAGCGAACCTGAACCCCCTGGTGATCGAGGGCGCGCAGTCCGGTGGCGCCCTCATGACGACCACCGAGGTGGAGAACTTCCCGGGCTTCCCCGAGGGCGTGATGGGTCCGGACCTGATGGACAACCTGCGCAAGCAGGCGGAGCGCTTCGGTGCCGAGTTCATCACCGACGACGCCACCGCCGTGGATCTCACCGGCGACGTGAAGACCGTCACGGTGGGCGACAAGACCTACTCGGCCCGCGCCGTCGTCATCTCGACCGGATCGGCCTGGAAGCCGCTCGGGGTCGTCGGGGAGCAGGAGCTGCTCGGCCACGGCGTCTCGTCCTGCGCCACCTGCGACGGGTTCTTCTTCCGCGGCCAGAAGATCGTGGTCGTCGGCGGCGGGGACTCCGCGATGGAGGAGGCGAATTTCCTCACGCGCTTCGCCGACGAGGTGACGATCCTCCACCGGCGCGACTCGTTCCGGGCCAGCAAGATCATGGCCGACCGGGCGCTCGCCAACCCGAAGATCAAGGTCCGCTGGAACACCGCGGTCAAGGAGATCCTCGGTGACGGCGGCAAGGTCAACGGCATCCGGGTCGCCGACACGGAGTCCGGCGAGGAGGCGACGCTGGACGTGACCGGCGTGTTCGTCGCGATCGGCCACCACCCGCGCAGCGAGCTGTTCCGCGGCCAGGTGGAGCTGGACGAGAACGGCTACGTCCTGGTCCAGCACCCGTCCAGCCGCACCAACGTGGCCGGGGTGTTCGCGGCCGGCGACGTCGTCGACCACACCTACCAGCAGGCGATCACCGCGGCCGGCACCGGGTGTGTCGCGGCGCTCGACGCCGAGCGCTTCCTGGAGGGCCTCTCGGACGACGAGGAGCCCCTCGGCGCGGTCTGGGGCCCGACCAGCGACGCCGCCCTCGAGGCCAGCGCCAAGTTCGTCGGCTGACCCACCACACCCATTCGTACAGCGAGGAGAACGCACCGTGGCATCGAACGCAAAGCCCGTCACCGATCAGTCCTGGACCACCGACGTCCTGCAGAGCGACAAGCCGGTGCTGGTCGACTTCTGGGCGGAGTGGTGCGGCCCGTGCCGCAAGGTGGCCCCCGTACTCGACGAGATCGCGGCGTCCGAGCTCGGTGAGAAGGTCCAGATCGTCAAGCTGAACATCGACGAGAACCCCAACACCGCGCGCGACTACGGGATCATGTCGATCCCGACGCTGACCGTCTTCAAGGACGGTCAGGCCGTGCAGTCCGTGCTCGGCGTGCAGCCGAAGGGCACGATCATCAAGATGATCGAGTCCGCGCTCTAGTCCGTACCTGCACGCGCGAGGGCCGGGTCCACACGGGACCCGGCCCTCGCGGCATCATGGGCGCCCGCGGCCGTCGGGTCGCCGCCGGGTTCCCGGTCGCCTACGGTGAGCAGTCGCCCGGCGACCGTCGTCCGTCCCGTCCACGCAGAGGAGTCCGTCCCGAATGCAGGTGATCCGGCGCGGGGACCGCGGTCCCGCCGCGTTCGAGGTACGGTCCACCCTCGTCGCGCTCGGCCTGCTCACCGGGACGGCGGGCGACCACCGCACTCCGGACCCGACCGGCGCGGACGCGCTGTTCGACGCGGCGTGCGAGCTGGCCCTGCGGGAGTTCCAGCAGGCGCGCGGGCTGACCGTCGACGGCGCGGTCGGCCCGGAGACCTGGCACGCACTGGTGGCCGCGCGCTGGCGGCTCGGCGACCGCGTCCTCACCTGGTCGGTCACCGAGCCGATGGTCGGCGACGACGTCCACACCCTGCAGGAGCGGCTCCTGGAGATCGGGTACGACGCGGGCCGGGCCGACGGTGTCCTCGGTCCCAAGACCACCCAGGCACTGCGGGCGTTCCAGCGGGAGGTCGGCGTACCGGCGGACGGCACGTTCGGGCCGACCACGATGCGCGCCCTGCGGCAGCTCGGCCGGCGGGTCGTCGGCGGCAGCCCCCAGCTGCTCCGCGAGACGCTGCTGCTGCACCACGCCGGCCCGGCCCTCGTCGGCAAGCGGATCGTGATCGACCCCGGCCACGGTGGCGCGGACCGCGGGGCCGTGGTCGAGGACGGGCTGCTGCGCTGGTCCGAGGCCGATCTCGTGTACGACCTCGCGGCGCGGCTGGAGGGCCGGCTGTCCGCACTCGGCGTACGCGCCGACCTCACCCGCGGCCGCCACACCGGCTTCGACGACCGGGACCGCGCCGAGTTCGCCAACACCAGCGGCGCCGACCTGTTGGTGTCCCTGCACCTCGACCGGCACCACAACCCGGCCGCGTCCGGCGTGGCGACCTACTACTACGGGCTCGGCTCCGGCCAGGCGTCGACGGTCGGGGAGCGGCTGGCCGGGCTCGTGCAGCGGGAGATCGTGGTGCGGACCGGGATGCCCGACGCCCGCACACACCGCAAGACGTGGGCGCTGCTCCGGCTCACGCGGATGCCCGCCGTGCGGGTCGAGGCCGGTTACCTGACCTCGCCGGCCGACCGCGCGCGGCTCGTCGACCCGTCGTTCCGCGACGCGGTGGCGGACGCGATCCTGGTCGCCGTGCAGCGGGTGTTCCTGCCCGCGGACGCCGACGTCACGACCGGGTCGCTGAACGTGTCGGCGCTGCGCGAGGGGCTCGCCCGCGGGGCCTGACCCTCACGTGCGCGGCTCCGCGCGGCGGAGGGCGACCTGCGGGGTCATCGACCCGAGCAGCTTCTCCAGCGCGTACTCCACATCGGACTTCCAGGAGACCGCGGTACGCAGCTCCAGCCGCATCCGCGGCCACCGGGGGTGCGGGCGCACGGTCTTGAAGCCCACCGCGAGGAGGTAGTCGGCGGGCACCACACAGTCCGGCTCCGAATGCTCCAGGTCGGCGAACGCCTCCACCGCCTTGAGGCCCCGCTTCACCAGGTCCTTCGCCAGACTCTGGACGAGCATCCGGCCGAGCCCCTGGCCGGCGAACGGCTCGACGACGTGGGCGG
The DNA here is from genome assembly GCA_030840805.1 of Actinomycetota bacterium. GTDB lineage: Bacteria > Actinomycetota > Actinomycetes > Mycobacteriales > HKI-0501 > JAVEDU01. The sequence continues at coordinate 22,566 of JAVEDU010000074.1, read as the reverse complement.
TCATCAGCAGTGCCGCATCGGAGCTCACCGGGCTGGTCGGGAACGCGATGCTCCGCGGCACGTAGGCCGGCGGCGAGTACAGCACGTACCCCGCGGGAGCGCCGTCGACGTACGCGAGCTTGCCGCAGGACCCCCACTCCAGCAACGTCGAGGACACCCAGGCCTCCTTCTCCAACCCGGGGTCGCCGCACTTGATCGCGCGATTGCGGCTGACCGGGTCGAGCTCCCAGAACACGCAGTGCCGGCAACGCTTGGGGAGGTCCTCGAGGGTGTCCAGCGTGAGGCTGACGATCCGTCGTGACATCGATGCCCGCCGTCCTGGGTGGGGATTTGTCGACACAGCGACGCGGGCCCACGATGCCCCATGGGCGGCCCGGCCCTCCGATGGTACGGACGTGGGCGCAGATCGGGAAAGGGTCGGGCCGGGCGCCGCGTAGACTGCGGTTTCCACCTGGCCGCGGGAGGTTTCGCGTGAGCGGCAGCACACCGCCGGAGAAGCTCGATCCGTCACGACCCGGCCCGGCAGACGCCGGGCCCGCCGTGGTGCCGCCGTTCGTACCGGGGGCGGACGCACCCACCGCGCCGGTTCCGGACCCGGTCGCGCCTCGCGCGCACAGCACGACCCTGGACGACTACACCGATCGCTACTCCGAGGCGATGCGGGGGATGACGCCGTCGGAGATCCGGGCACTGTTCTCCGTCGCCTCCCGGCCCGAGGTCGTCTCGCTCGCCGGCGGAATGCCGTTCGTCGAGGCGCTGCCGCTGCAGTCGATCGCCGGGCTGATGGCGGAGGTGGTGGCCGCGCAAGGCGCCGTTGCCCTCCAGTACGGGTCGGGGCAGGGCCTGCCCGAGCTGCGCGAGCTGATCTGTGAGGTGATGGACCTCGAGGACATCACCGCCTCGCCGGACGACGTCGTGGTCACCACCGGGTCGCAGCAGGCGCTCGACATGGTGTCCCGGGTGTTCCTCGACCCGGGCGATGTCGTGCTCGCGGAGGGTCCGTCGTACGTGGGCGCGCTCGGCACGTTCCAGGCCGCGCGGGCCGAGGTGGTCCACGTCCCGATGGACGCCGACGGGCTGATCCCGGCCGAGCTGCGCAGCACCCTGGAGCGCCTCCAGGCCGAGGGCCGCCGCGCCAAGTTCCTCTACACGGTGCCGAACTTCCACAACCCCGCCGGCGTGACGCTCTCCGAGGAGCGCCGCGACGAGGTGATGGCCCTCGCCGAGCAGTACGACCTGCTCGTGGTCGAGGACAACCCGTACGGGCTGCTCGGGTTCGAGGAGGACCCGGGGCGTGCGCTGCGCTCCCGGTCGGAGTCCCGGGTGATCTACCTCGGCTCGTTCTCCAAGACGTTCGCCGCCGGGCTCCGGGTCGGCTGGGTCCTCGCGCCGCACGCCGTCCGCGACAAGCTCGTGATGGTGAGCGAGGCGCAGGTGCTCTGTCCGTCGAACCTCACCCAGAAGGTCGTCGCCGAGTACCTCTCCAAGTACCCGTGGCGCGAGCAGATCAAGGTCTTCCAGCAGGTGTACCAGGAGCGCCGCGACGCGATGCTCGAGGCGCTCACCTCGCACATGCCCGAGGGCGTCACCTGGACCCACCCGAAGGGCGGGTTCTACGTCTGGCTGACCCTTCCGCCGGGCTGGGACGCGAAGGCGATGGTCCCGCGCGCGCTCGCGCACAAGGTGGCGTACGTGCCGGGCGTCGGCTTCTACGCCGACGGCGACGGCGCACGGCATCTGCGACTGTCCTACTGCTACCCCCCGCCGGAGCGGATCCGCGAGGGTGTCCGGCGCCTCGCCGGCGTCCTCGAGGAGGAGGCGGAGCTCCGCGACACGTTCGGTGCACTCGAGGTCCGTCCCCACCCTGCCGGCGGACGTACCGCGTCCCGCGGCAGCGAGGCACCCGACCCCGGAACGGTGTGAGATGACGCTTCAGGTCACGGTTCTCGCCGGCGGACTGTCGTACGAGCGCGATGTGTCGCTGCGCTCGGGACGCCGGGTCGCCGACGCCCTGCACCGCGCGGGGATCGACGCGACGCTGCGGGACGCCGACGCCGGTCTGCTGGCGGCCCTCGCGGAGACCACCCCGGACGCCGTCTACATCGCGCTCCACGGTGCGGTGGGAGAGGACGGCGCCCTTCGCGGCGTCCTCGACGCGGCACGGGTGCCGTACGTCGGCCCGTCCGCCGCCGCCTCGCGTCTCGCGTGGGACAAGCCCGTCGCGAAGACCGTCCTCCGCAGCGTCGGGGTGGACACCCCGGACTGGCTGACCCTGCCGCACGACACGTTCCGGGAGCTCGGCGCCGGGGCGGTGCTCGAACGCGTGGTGAAGCACCTCGGATTGCCGCTGATGGTGAAGCCGGCGAACGGCGGCTCCGGTCTCGGTGCGACCCCGGTGTTCGACGCCGCGGATCTCCCGGCCGCGATGATGAGCTGCTTCGCGTACGGCGGCACCGCACTGGTCGAGCGTTTCGTCGCCGGTGTGGACGTCGCCGTCACGGTGCTGGACACCGGTGACGGGCTGCGCGCGCTGCCGCCGGTCGAGATCGAGCCCATCGACGGGGTGTACGACTACACCGCGCGGTACACCGCGGGCACCACCCGCTGGCACGCCCCCGCCCGGCTCACCGACGCGGTGCGGGACCAGGTGACCGAGACCGCGCTGCGGGCCCATGCGGCGCTGGGTCTTCGGGACCTGTCCCGGGTGGACACCATCGTGTCCGCGACCGGGGCGGTCCACGTGCTGGAGGTCAACGTCTCGCCGGGCATGACCGAGACGTCGCTCGTGCCGCTCGCGGTGTCGGCGGCCGAGCTCGACCTGGGCGTCGTCTGCCGGGCACTGGTGGAACGGGCCGCGGCGCGGGGCTGACCCTCCGCGGCGGGACCGGTGCCGGACTCCGGCGCCCGCCGGCGCGTCCCGCCGCTCCACTCCTCCCCGACCGGACACGCCTGCCGGGGCGGCACCCCGATCGGTCTGCTGCGTGACGTCCGGTACCCCGCCCCGAGTCGCAGCGCGATCCGTCCCGGGCGGCCCGAGGTTCGCCGAACGACCGGCCCGCCCGTTCCGTTCGCCGCACGCCGTGAGCCGTGGCGGTCCGCCGCGCCGCCACGCCCGCTCGGCCCGGCCCATCGTGTCGCGCCGGGCCCGACAGGGCGCCGAGCGGCCGACTCGCGCATCCCGGCCTCATCGGGTGGCCGCAGCCGCGATCGATCTCCGTGCCGCCGCCCGCGCCACCCCCTCACGTGCGATCCGCGCGCCGGCGGACGAGTCGGCCGGACGGGTCCCACGGTCACCGCGTCCGAGGCCCGGCGCCTGCCGATCCTGCCGCGCCCCACACGGAACCGTGCGACCGATCTCCTCGCAGCCCGATCCGCCCGCCCGGTCGGTCGCTCCCGTCGCCGCAGTGCGGGGGATCAGGCCGACAACGGGCGACAGGCGACGGGCCGAGGGCCACGAGACGGCCGGGCGACCGGCCCCGGCCGCACCGCTGTCCGCGGAGGTCGACCGGCGGATGCGGCGCGACGGGGCCGGTCCGGGCCGCCGCGGCGCTCGGCGGCGCCGGTCCACCGCGCTGGGCCGCCATGGCCTGTTCCGGCTGCTCTCACTGAACTGCCCGGCCCGGCCCGGCGTGCCACCCGACGAGCTGGTGCACATCGACGAGAAGGCGCCCGACGGCTGGCGGGTGGCCGGTCGCGATCCTGACGGCACCACCGCGTCAGGCGGTTGACCGACCGTGGACGCCGGGGCGGCCATGCCTGCGCACACTGCGGGATCGCCGACCACGCCCCGGATGCCCTTACGCCGGGAACCCCGGCGGCGAGGCCGGTGCCACCTGCGGAGGGCTCCCGCGCCGCCCCTCCGCCCGGCCCCCAGCTCTGGCCCACCCCGGTCGCACGGATCCGCACCGGCAACGCCTGCGGCGGGCGCCGCGCCCCAGCCGGCCTCCGGCACCGCGCCGATCTCTCCGGCCCCTACCCGCGCCAGAACTACGGCGCGCGCGCGGGTCGACCACACGCCGTGCCGGACGACGTGCACCGGGAACCCGTCCGGCCGCCTCGGCCCGGGCTACCCGAGACGGGCGCGCGGGTCGGAAGCTGTCGTGACCTGGGGGAAGTCGACGGGTGCGCGACCGACCAGCGGTCACCGTGTGGAGGGCCGAGGCGGCAGGCCGCGGTGCCGTCGGCCGAGGAGCCGAACACCGACCGGTACCCGATTCCACCATCAGGGAGCCCGTCCGCGCCGCGGAGGCGCGGTTCGTCCACTTCCCCTCGAAATCCGCCCGGCCGTCCACGCGCGACGGACGAGACCGCTGCCGTCACCGGGTGGAGCGATCACCCCGTCCGGCCCGCGCCGGGTCGGCGTGCCGAGCGGGCCTCACGAGGCGTTCGGCGGCCGCGTCCGCGGCGCCGCGCGCCGTTCGATCCGCGGGAGCCGGGGCGGCGGGGCGTTCCCCGGCTGTCGTCTCTGGCCGATGCTCGACGTCGTGTCGTCGCCGTAAGGCCGCGGAGAGCGACGGCACGGTCACGGGCTTGCGGTCTGGGGCGAGGGTCTGTGCGGAGCCACGACGTGCCCGCAGCGGCGCTCCTGTGCGCCGTTGTCCGCGATCGGCGTCCCGTCCCCGGTACCCGTGGTCGAACCCCGGATCACGAAGCCGCTTTCGCACCGAGACGCCGAGCGGCCCCACCGACCCCCGTTAGGGAGCGAGGTCCCCGAGCCGACGCCACATGACGAGCTCGTCGCGGTCGTCGCCGGGGGCGAGCCGGATTGCTCCGGGCAGCCGGCCCACGAGCTCGTACCCGGACCGGCGGTAGAACTCCTCGGTCCCGGTTCCGCCGCGGACCTGGAGCATCAGGGCGTCGAGCCCGAGCCGGTCGCGCGCGACATCATGGACGGCGTCGAGGAGCATCCGGCCGTACCCGGCGGCCTGTCGGTCGGGGTCCACCATCACCCGAACCACCGTGCGCCAGTGCCGCCGGAGCCCACCGCCGCCGTCCTCCAGGACGCACCAGGCGAGGAGGTGACCGCCGCCGTCGACAAGCCCGACGAACGTGTCCACCCCGGCGGCGACCCGGCGGAGCGTCGCCTCGGCCACCGGGTGGACCATCGCCGCGTCGATCGGCGGGAGGAAGCCGACGGCTCCACCGGCATTGGTGACCCGTACCCACAGATCCACGATCTCGCCGAGGAACGGGGCGGTGACCGGGGGATCGACCACGAGGGTCACGCCGTCGCGCAACCGAGGCGCGGTCGTCGTCACTGCGCGCCGTCGGACCGCCCACGGACACCCATCGCCGAGGCGATGCGCTCCAGGTCGTCCACCGAGGCGAACTCGATCGTGATCTTGCCCTTGCGCCGGCCGAGGTCGACCTTGACCCGGGTGTCGAATCGGTCGGAGAGCTGGCCCGCCAGCTCCTCCAGCGCGGGGGCGTGCGGCTTGTTGCGGCGAACGGTCTGCTTCGTCGACACCGGTCCCTCGGAGAGGGCGAGCGTCACGAGCTCCTCGGTCGCGCGGACCGACAACCCCTCCGCGACGATCCGGGTGGCCAACGCGTCCTGCCGCGCGGTGTCCTCCAACGCGAGGAGCGCGCGGGCGTGACCGGCCGAGAGGACGCCGGCCGCAACCCGGCGCTGCACGGCGGCGGGGAGGTTCAGCAGGCGGATCGTGTTGGAGATCTGCGGACGGCTCCGGCCGATCCGCTGGGCGAGCTCCTCGTGGGTGACACCGAACTCCGCCAGCAGCTGCTGGTACGCCGCGGCCTCTTCGAGTGGGTTCAGGTCGCTGCGGTGGATGTTCTCCAGCAACGCGTCTCGGAGCAGCTGGTCGTCGGCCGTCTCACGGATGATCGCCGGAATCGTCTCGCGCTCGATCGCCTGGCACGCCCGCCACCGGCGCTCGCCCATGATGAGCTCGTACCGGCCGGGCATCGTCTCCCGGACGACGACCGGCTGGAGGACACCGACCTCACGGATCGACGCCTTCAGCTCCTCCAGCGCGTCCTCGTCGAAGACGGTGCGGGGCTGCTTCGGATTCGGTGAGATGGACGCCAGCGGGATCTCGCGGTACCGCGCACCCGGCGTCGGCTCCAGCACGACCTCGTCGGTGATGGGCGAGGCGCCGCCCCCGGTGGGACCTCCCTGACCGGGCACCACCACCGTCACATCGGTCGGTGAGGAGCTCGGCGGAACCGGCGACACCGGCGCGCTCGGGATCAGGGCGCCAAGTCCGCGCCCCAGACCACCTCGTCGGTTCTTCATGTTGCCGCCGCCTCCTTTGCACCGCGTACCGCGATCTCGCGAGCCGCCGACAGATAGCTCGTCGCACCCCGGGAGCCCGGGTCGTACGTCATGACCGACTGACCATAGCCGGGCGCCTCGGACACCCGGACGCTGCGGGGGATGACTGTGGACAACACGATGTCCTTGAAGTGCTCTCGCACCTCCGCCGCGACCTGGTCCGCCAGCTTGGTCCGCCCGTCGTACATCGTCAGAAGGATCGTGGTGACCTCGACGTCGTTGTTGAGGTGCGCCTTCACGAGATCCACGTTGCGGAGCAGCTGACCCAGACCCTCCAGCGCGTAGTACTCGCACTGGATCGGGATCAGCACCTCGCGGGCGGCCACGAGGGCATTCACGGTCAGCAGGCCGAGTGACGGCGGGCAGTCGATGAGCACGTAGTCGAGGTCTCCGTCGTAGGCCTCGATCGCGCGACGGAGGCGCGTTTCACGGGCAACCACGGAGACCAACTCGATCTCCGCACCGGCGAGGTCGATCGTCGCGGGGACGCACAGCAGCCCGGGTACTCCCTCGACCGGCGCCGCGACGTCGGCGAGGGGCACACCCTCGATGAGTACGTCGTAGATGCTGGGAATGCCGGCATGGTGGTCCACCCCGAGTCCGGTCGAGGCGTTGCCCTGCGGGTCCAGGTCCACCACCAGCACGCGGCTGCCGTGAAGGGCCAGTGCGACCGCCAGGTTCACCGTCGAGGTCGTCTTGCCGACGCCACCCTTCTGATTGGCGACGCACATGATCCGGGTCGCCGGGGGGCGGGGCATCGCCTCCCCGGACGGGTTCAGCACCGCCACGGCCCGCCGGGCCTCGATGGCGATGGGGAGGTCGTCATCCGTTTCACGTGAAACAGGATCGGGCGCGGTTTCACGTGAAACGGTGGCCGCATCCAGGACCTCACGGATCCGCCGGTGGCTCGCATCCGTCGCCGCGCCGTCCGGTGACCCGCCCTGGGGTCCCGCGTCCACCATGAGAGCTTCCTCTGTCTCGGATCCTGATTCGGATTGCGCGCCGGGCTCGGCACCGGCCGATTGCTCGGGCTCGCTCACCGTGGGGTCGATCGTGTCGGGGATCGGGGTGGTCCTGCTCCAGGGCCACCCCAGCGGAGACGGCCGGCCGGCGGAGCCGGGACGGTGCGCCGTCGGATCACCGGGCCAGCCCAGCGGGCTCGCCATCCGACCCACCGCGGCGTCACTCATCGAGGCCTCCGTCCACCGGACTTGCCGGTCCTGCCGCGCACGACACTCACCACCGTGGTCGGTCGCTCCACGATTCCCGAACCGCACAGCACAACCGAGGTATCCCGTCCACCGAGCCGGGTCACCTCCACGGCGTGCTCGACGAGTTCGTCTGCCGCGGAGGCACCCTTCAGGGCCAGCAGCCGTCCGCCGGTCTCCACCAGCGGGAGGCACCAGCGCGCGAGTCGATCGAGTGGTGCCACGGCCCGCGCCGTGACGACCGGGAACCGCAGCCGGGATGCCTGCTCTTCCGCGCGCCCCCGCACCACGGTCACCGTGGAGAGTCCGAGCTCGCCGACCACCTCGTCGAGGAAGGTCGCGCGCCGGGCGAGCGGCTCCAGGAGGGTGATCTCCAGGTCCGGTCTCGCCACCGCTAGAACGATACCGGGAAGTCCGGCCCCGCTGCCCACGTCGAGCACTCGCGTCGCCGGTTCGAGCAGTTCCCCGACCACCGCACAGTTCAGCAGGTGGCGCTCCCAGAGGCGGGGAGCCTCCCGCGGACCGATCAGGCCGCGCTGGACCCCGGCGCCCGCGAGAATTGCCGCGTACCGCTCCGCGAGGCCGAGACGCTGACCGAACACCTGGCTCGCCACAGCAGCGAGCCCCGCCGGAAGTTCGACGGGGCTCGACAGCAGCCCGTCACCGGGCCTGGGATCGAGCATCAGACCTCGGGGTGAACGACGACGAACCGCTCGGGCTCCTCGCCCTCCGAGTCGCTCCGCACCCCGTCCACACCGGCGATCGCGTCGTGGACAACCTTGCGCTCGAACGGGTTCATGGGGTCGAGCCGAATGGGACCGTCGGAGTCCTTCGCGCGCTGCGCCGCGTCCTCGGCGACACCGATCAGCTCGGTACGGCGATTCTCCCGGTACCCGCCGATGTCCAGCATCAGGCGGCTGCGCACTCCGGTCTGCTGCACGACCGCGAGCCGGGTCAGCTCCTGCAGCGCGTCGAGGGTCACCCCACGGGTCCCGACGAGCGCCTGGAGCCGGTCACCCACGACGGCCACGACGGCCCGGTCGCCCTCGACGTCCATGTCGATGTCGCCGTCGTAGTCGATGATGTCGAGCAGTCGCTCGAGGTAGTCACCCGCGACGTCCCCCTCGCGCACGAGCAGGTCGTCGCCAGAGCCGTCCTCGACCTCGGGAGTGGTGACCTCGTCCGGGCCGGACGGGGAATCAGTGGCGGTGGGCGTCTCGGTCACGCGATCGTCTCCGTGGTCGGGCGCGCCCAACTGCGGGCGCTGGCGGTGGGGGGAGTGGTGACGGTCAACGCCGGCCACCCTTGCGCTTCTTGGCGCCGGCCTTCGCGGGCCGCCGCGTGGCGGCCGTCCCGCCAGACGCGGCACCGCCGGTGGCCCGGCGGGCGGGGACGGCGGCCTCCCCCTCGGTGGCCGGCGCGGAGTCGTCGGTCGCGGTCGCCGTCGTCGTGGCCGCGGCGGGTGCCGCCGACGCGGCCGGGCGAGCACCCTTCTTCGGGTTCTGGGGCTTCACGCCGGGCTTGGGCGCGAGCGCCTTCGCATCGGCCGGCACCTTGTCCTTGTCCGCCTGCACGCCACCGGGCGGCGGCATCTTCTTCAGGACGTAGAACTGCTGCCCCATCGAGAAGAGGTTGGTGGTGACCCAGTAGATGACGACACCGATCGGGAACAGCGCACCGGAGACAAGCAGGGAGGCGGGAACGCCGTACAGCATGAGCTTCTGGATCATCGCCTGCTGCGGGTCCGCGGCGGGGCCGGTCCGGGAGATCATCTGACGCTGCGTCACGTAGGTCGTGATGACCATCGTCGCGATCAGCACCGCGGCAACCGTCTTGACGGCACCGGGGGAGGAGGCGCCGAGATCCTTGAGTCGACTCGCGGTGTCACCGAACTGGGCCGTGATCGGAGCACCGAAGATCTTCGCCGCCGCGGCACCCGTGTACTCGACCGGCTTCCAGAAGTACTCCTCGGTCATCGCCTTGAAGTACTTCGGCTTCGTGGGGTCGATGATCCGGAGCACGTGGAACAGGCCGATGAAGACCGGGATCTGCAGGAAGATCGGCAGGCATCCCATCAGCGGGTTGGCCTTCTCCCGCCGGTACAGCTCCATCATCTCGCGCTGCAGGGACTCGCGGTCGCCCTTGTACTTCTCCTGGAGCGCCTTCACCTGAGGCTGCAGGGTCTGCATCGCCCGCTGCGACTTGATCTGCTTCACGAAGACCGGGAACAGGATGATCCGCACCGTGATCACCAGGAACACGATCGAGAGCACCCACCCGAGCCCGGAGTTCCCGCCGAGGACCACCGACCAGAGGTCGTGCCAGCGCAGCAGGATCCACGAGATCGCGATGTAGATCCAGTTCAGGTTCAGGTCACTCACCGGCTGGCTCCTGGGGCGGTGGTCGGGCGCGGGCGGGTCCGAGTCGAACGGGCCGGGGGCACGGGATCGTACCCACCGGGGTGGAACGGTTGGCAGCGCAACAGACGCCGGAGCGTGAGCGCGCTGCCGCGCGCGGCGCCGTGCTCCCGGAGAGCCTCCGCGGCGTACGCGCTACACGACGGATGGAAGCGGCACCGCGGGGGCAGGGCGGGACTCACCCACCGACGGTACGCGCCGACGACCACGATCAGGAGCCGGGCCGTCCTGCCCGGGCCGCGCTGCCCCTCGACCGGCCGACCGTCGGGACGGGTGCCGGTCATGGCGCGGGAGCCGCCGCCCTCTCCGGACGGCGCACCGCCTTGGCGAGCGCCGCGTCGAGATCCGCGGCCAGCTCGTCGTACGGCCGGGTGGCCGCGGCGGGCAGCGCCCGGACCACCAGGTCGGCGCCGGCCGGAAGGAGGTCGAGCCGGTCGCGCAGCAGGTGCCGCAGCCGCCGCGTCACCAGGTTCCGCGTGACGGCGGGACCGACAGCCTTGGATACGACAAAGCCCGCCCGGGCCGGGTGGCCCGAGGCGGGGGAGCTGCCGCCCGGCGAATCCTCACCGGACCGTGTGCCGGCCGGCACACGCCCGAACCCCGCACCGGCGACGTGGACCACCAGGGCGCCGCGACCGACCCGACGGCCGGACCGCACCACCCTGGAGAAGTCCTCGCGCCGCCGCAGGCGAGCGCTCGCCGGCAGCACGTGTGACCCGCCTCAGGCGGAGAGGCGCGCGCGGCCCTTGAGACGGCGGGCAGCGAGGATCGCGCGGCCCGCACGGGTGCGCATACGCAGCCGGAAACCGTGGGTCTTCGCGCGACGGCGGTTGTTCGGCTGGAAGGTGCGCTTGCTCACGTCGAGTTCTCCGTAACGACTATGGTGGGCCCCGAGAGATCGGGTCCCCCAGGGACGAGTGTCCCCCAGGATTTTGGATCCCGGCAGGACCGGCGTCCGCACAGACCCGGGGGTCTGCCGATGCCGCCCCTCGGCCCTCACATCCGGGACGGCCGTACGGCGGGAGACCCGCCTACGGCCATAGACCGCCTCAGGGTACGTCCGCACCCGACCCCGGTCAAACACACCCGGCGGGACACGCCGAGCAACGCCCACGGCCTGTGGACAACGCCTTGTCCCGCCGCTCGGCGCGCTGTTAACTTCAGGGTGCCGGTCTTTCCCCACCGACGTGCCCCAAAGCGGAACCGCGCCCACGCGCGGCTACTTTCGGGCGCTGTCGCGCGCCCCGGTGGTACGCCGAGGTCCGGGTATGGCGGAGTCGTCTCAGGCCGCCCACTACTCGTGACGCTGCGCGTACACAGGTTGTGGACATCAGTGTGGACAACAGCGTCTGCACGTCGATTGACCGGGATATTGGTGACTGAACGTGACTCAATGTGCGCGGACAGCGTCGTAGCCGGGGCATTACACAATGAACGAGGAGGATGCGGGTGCCCGACGACACGCCTGATCTCGAGATGATCTGGGCGGCGACCACGGAGGGGCTGGGCGAAGATGCCCTCAGTCCCCAGCAGCGAGCCTGGATGCGCCTGACCCGTCCCCTCGCCATCGTCGAGGACACCGCCGTGCTGGCCGCGCCGAACCAGTTCGCCAAGGAAGCGTTCGACTCGCGCCTCCGACCGGTCATCACCCAGGCGCTGTCCGAGCGGATCGGCCGGCCGATCACGGTGGCCGTCACCGTCCGGCCCGCGGACGACGAGCTGCAGCAGCCGACCGACGGCGTGCCGCGCCCCCGGGACGAGGAGCCACCGGCGCCCCCGGATCACAGCGGGACCGCGTCCGGCTCGTACGGCATCGACCCGGCCCGCCGGTACGGCGCGGACGGCACCACCGGCTTCGGGACCCCGGCCATGGGTGAGGCGACCCGGGTCTTCGACCTGTCGGGTCGCGGCACCGGGCGGGACGACCGCCGGAACCAGGGTCAGGCAGAGCCGGCCCGGCTCAACCCGAAGTACGTCTTCGAGACGTTCGTCATCGGGTCCAGCAACCGGTTCGCGCACGCCGCCGCGGTCGCGGTGGCCGAGGCGCCGGCGAAGGCCTACAACCCGCTGTTCGTCTACGGCGGCTCCGGACTCGGCAAGACGCACCTCCTCCACGCGATCGGTCACTACGCGCAGAGCATCGGGACCGCCCGCACCGTGCGGTACGTGTCCACGGAGGAGTTCACGAACGACTTCATCAACTCGCTCCGGGACGACAAGACCCAGGCGTTCCAGCGCCGGTACCGCGATGTCGACATCCTGCTCGTCGACGACATCCAGTTCTTGGAGAACCGCGAGCGGACGCAGGAGGAGTTCTTCCACACCTTCAACACGCTCCACAACGCGAACAAGCAGATCGTGATCTCCTCCGACCGCTCGCCGAAGCAGCTGTCGACATTGGAGGACCGGCTGCGGACCCGGTTCGAGTGGGGCCTGCTGACCGACATCCAGCCGCCCGACCTGGAGACGCGGATCGCGATCCTCCGGAAGAAGGCCGCCCAGGAGAAGCTGAACGCGCCGCCGGACGTGCTGGAGTTCATCGCCAGCAAGATCCAGAGCAACATCCGCGAGCTGGAGGGCGCCCTGATCCGGGTGACCGCGTTCGCGAGCCTCAACCGGCAGCCGGTCGACATGGGACTCGCCGAGATCGTCCTCAAGGACCTCATCCCGGCCGGCGGCGGGCCGGAGATCACGGCCGCCCAGATCATGGGCGCGACCGCCGACTACTTCGGACTGTCGCTCGACGACCTCCGCAGCCAGTCCCGCAGCCGCGTGCTCGTGAACGCCCGCCAGGTCGCGATGTATCTCTGCCGGGAGCTCACGGACCTGTCCCTGCCGAAGATCGGCCAGGAGTTCGGCGGCCGCGACCACACCACCGTCATGCACGCCGACCGCAAGATCCGGCAGCAGATGGCCGAGCGTCGCAGCCTCTACAACCAGATCGCCGAGCTGACCAACCGCATCAAGCAGCGGGCCCACCAGTGACCGCAACGCTGTCGCACGCCGGGTCTACTGTGGCGGCCGTCACAGTTCACAGCCTCGGTGCACAGCCTGGGGAAAGTGCTGTGGACGACGGTGGACGACGGGGGAAACTCGGCGACGACCCGGCGGCCGTCACCAGGTTGTCCGTCGCCGGCCCGGCACAACCCACACGGCGTCCACATGCTCTTCCCGCCGCTGACCTGCGACGATGCCGGTTGTCCACAGAGTTCACAGAAGCGAAGAAGACGATGATGTCCTCTTCAGAGAATGACAAGAACGACAGTCACCCCGGGCCGACCTGGGGACAAGAGCGGGATGGCACCCTAGGCACCACATCGCAGATGGCCCGCTCTGTACCGAGCACCACCGCTGCACCGTCAGCCCCAGGAGGGTCCGCATGAAGTTCCGGGTCGAGCGCGAGGCGCTCGCCGATGCCGTGGCGTGGACGGCGAAGAGCCTCCCCGCCCGTCCGCCGGTCCCCGTGCTGGCGGGTGTCCTGCTGGAGGTCGACAACCACCGGCTGACGGTGTCCGGTTTCGACTACGAGGTGTCCGGCCAGGTCGGCATCGATGTGGACGCGGAGACCGCCGGCCGGGTGCTCGTCTCGGGACGGTTGCTCGCCGAGATCACCCGGTCCCTCCCGGCGCAGAAGCCGGTGCAGGTCTCCGTCGAGGGCGCACGGGCCGAGATCACCTGCGGCACGGCCCGGTTCACGCTGCCGACCATGCCGGTCGAGGACTACCCCACGCTGCCGGCGATGCCGACCGTCGCGGGGACCATCTCCGCCGACGTCTTCGCGGCCGCGGTCGCCCAGGTCGCCGTCGCGGCCGGCCGGGACGACACGCTGCCGGTGCTCACCGGGGTCCGGCTGGAGATGGACGGCGAGCGGCTGACCCTCGCTGCGACCGACCGGTACCGGCTCGCGGTCCGCGAGGTGACCTGGCGGCCGGGCACCGCCGACGCCACGATCCAGGCGCTGGTCCCGGCCCGGACCCTGTCCGACACCGCGAAGGCGATGGCGTCCGGGGACGAGGTCGTCCTGGCGCTCAGCCAGCCCGGCGCGGGCGAGGGGATCATCGGGTTCTCCGGCTCCGGCCGCCGAACCACGACCCGGCTGCTCGACGGCGAGTTCCCGAAGTACCGCTCGCTGCTCCCGGACAGCCACGCCGCCCAGGCCGAGGTGACGACCGGCGCGCTCGTCGAGGTGGTCAAGCGCGTGTCGCTGGTCGCCGAGCGCAACACCCCGGTCCGGCTCCGCTTCGCCGACGGGGAGCTGACCCTCGAGGCCGGCGGCTCCGACGACGCCCGGGCCTCCGAGTCGATGGAGGCGAAGTACACCGGCGAGGACATGACGATCGCGTTCAACCCGCAGTTCCTGCTCGACGGGCTCGGCGCGATCGATGCAGACACCGCCGTCCTGTCGTTCACCTCGCCGCAGAAGCCTGCCGTGCTCACCGGCTACAGCGGCGACGAGGCCACCGACAAGGTGTCGGACTACCGGTACCTGCTGATGCCGGTCCGGCTCTCGGGCTGACCCGGGCGACGGACCGGCGGCCCCCCGAACGCGGGGCTACCGTCGATCGCAAGCCTCCGGGGCGCCGCGCGGCGGGCGCGGCACCCCGGGACCGTGACCCCCGAGCATCACCGACCAGGGAGAGCACCATGGAACTCGGCCTCGTCGGACTGGGCCGGATGGGCGGCAACATGCGTGACCGCCTCCGCGCAGCCGGGCACACCGTCATCGGGTACGACCGCAACGCCGAGGTCAGCGACGCGGCGAGCCTGGAGGACCTGGTCGGCAAGCTCGCGACGCCCCGGGTCATCTGGCTGATGCTGCCGTCCGGCCCGGTCACCCACAGCGCGATCGAGGATCTCGCCGAGCTGCTCGCCCCGGAGGACCTGGTCGTCGAAGGCGGCAACTCCCGGTACACCGACGACCAGGTGCACGCGGCACTGCTGGCGGTGAACGGCGTCCACTACGTCGACTGCGGGGTGTCCGGCGGGGTGTGGGGCCGGGAGAACGGCTACGGCCTGATGGCCGGCGGCGACGAGGCCGACATCGAGCGCGTGATGCCGATCTTCGAGGCGCTGCGGCCGGAGGGCCCGCGCGACGAGAGCTTCGTCCACGCCGGCGGCGTGGGCGCCGGGCACTACTCGAAGATGGTCCACAACGGCATCGAGTACGGGCTGATGCAGGCGTACGCCGAGGGCTACGAGCTGTTGAACGCCACGGATCTCGTCACGAACGTGCCCGCGGTCTTCAAGGCCTGGTCGCGGGGGACGGTCGTCCGGTCCTGGCTCCTCGACCTCATGGTCCGGGCCCTGGAGGGCGACGCCGACCTGGACAAGGTCCGCGGGTACGCCGAGGACTCCGGCGAGGGCCGGTGGACCGTGCACGAGGCGATCGAGCGCGCGGTGCCGCTGCCGGTGATCAGCGCCGCGCTGTTCGCCCGGTTCGCGTCCCGGCAGGAGGACTCCCCGGCGATGAAGGCGGTCGCGTCGCTGCGGAACCAGTTCGGCGGCCATGCCGTCGAGGCGGTCGGGGCGTCCCCCGTGGCCGGTCCCTCCTCCGGTACCGGCGACACGCGGACCGGTGAGCCGCCGGCCGAGGACGGCGCGGCCGTGGCCGGCCCGACCTCGGGCACCGGCGACACCCGGTGACAGGGCCGCACCCATGACACGGCGCCGCTGATGCACGTCCGGCATCTGTCCCTGGTCGACTTCCGGAGCTACTCCACCGCGGAGCTGGCCCTCGACCCCGGCGCGAGCGTCTTCGTCGGCCCGAACGGCCAGGGGAAGACCAATCTGGTCGAGGCGATCGGCTACGTCGCGACCCTCGGGAGCCACCGGGTCGCGCAGGACGCGCCGCTCGTCCGGGCCGGGGCCGAGCGCGCGATCGTGCGGACCGCGGTCGTCCAGGCCGGCCGCGAGCTCGTCGTCGAGCTGGAGATCGTGCCCGGCCGGGCGAACCGGGCCCGCCTCAACCGGGCTCCCGTCGCGCGGGCTCGTGAGGTGCTCGGCGCGCTGCGGACCGTGCTGTTCGCGCCGGAGGACCTGGCGCTGATCCGGGGCGACCCGTCCGAGCGGCGCAAGTTCCTCGACGACCTGCTGGTCTCGCGCCACCCGCGGTACGCCGGGGTGCGCGCCGACTACGACCGGGTGCTCAAGCAGCGCAACGCCCTGCTGAAGACCGCGGGTTCCGCGCGCCGCGCCGGCTCGTCGGGTGATCTGCGCACCCTCGACGTGTGGGACAACCACCTCGCCGAGCACGGCTCCGCGCTGCTCGCCGGGCGGCTGGACCTCGTCGCCGCGCTCACCCCGTACGTCACGAAGGCGTACGACGCGATCAGCCGCGGCAAGGGGCCGGCGACGATCTCGTACAAGCCGTCCTGGGTCGAGGCCGAGGACGACGAGGTGCCCGCCGCCGATCGGGAGGTGCTGAACGCCCGGCTGCTCGCGGCGCTCGCGCGGGCCCGTCAGCAGGAGGTCGACCGCGGCACGACGCTGGTCGGGCCGCACCGCGACGACCTGGTGCTCACGCTCGGGGACCTGCCGGCGAAGGGCTACGCCAGCCACGGCGAGTCGTGGTCGTACGCGCTCGCGCTGCGGCTCGCGTCGTACGACCTGCTCACCGCGGACGGCGGCGAGCCGGTGCTGATCCTCGACGACGTGTTCGCGGAGCTGGACACCCAGCGTCGGGAGCGGCTCGCCGAGCTGGTGAGCCGCGCGGAGCAGGTGCTGGTCACCGCGGCGGTGGCCGGAGATGTGCCCGAGGCGTTGCAGGGTGCCCGGTACGACGTGATGGCCGGGGAGGTGCGCCGTGTCCGGTGAGGTCCCGGCCGAGAAGCCGGACCGCGCCCTGCGGGGTCCCGACCTCGCCCGCGCCGCGCTCGATGCCGCCCGGGCCGCGGGCCGGACGCCGTCCACGCGCCGTCGCGCCCCGGCGAAGGACGGCGAGGAGCCGCGCCGCCGCCGCGGGTACACCGGTTCCGGGCCGGACCCGCGGGATCCCCAGCCGTTCGGCGGCCTCATCCGGCGGATGGTCCGCGACCGGGGCTGGGAGCGCCCGGCGGCGGAGGCGACCGTGCTCGGCGCCTGGGAGACGGTGGTCGGGCCGGACATCGCCGCCCACTGCCGGCCGGTCGGGCTCCGCGAGGGCGAGCTGACGCTCCAGGCCGAGTCGACGGCCTGGGCCACCCAGCTCACGTTGATGTCCACGGCGATCCTCCGCAAGATCGCCGACCAGCTCGGGGCGGGCGTCGTGAAGAAGCTGCGCATCCACGGACCGGTCGCGCCGAACTGGAAAAAGGGCCTCCGCTCGGTTCCAGGCCGGGGTCCCCGGGACACCTACGGCTGATCGGGCCCGCAGATGCCGCGTATGCGTCGACCGTGACGAGCAGGGCCCCGGACCGTGTATGGGCATTCGTCGCCCACCTCCCGACGCGCCAGCGCCGTCCCCAGGGGGTGGCAATGCACGGTTCAGGGCCCGGACCGAGCTAGAATCGAGATGTAACCCGTGCGTACGGGTGTCTGAAGGCCAGGCCGGTGAGGTCCCGGGCGACTCAGGTCGAGCACTCCGGGAGGTTCCCAGCCGGCGCGCAGGCCCTTCGCACGGCGGTGGCCCGTACGCCGCCCGACCGCCCGTCAGATCCACAGTGTCCGCGATACCGCGCGGGCTGAAGAGAAGGCCGAGGCCCGTCACCCGTGGCTGGTAAGCAGAGCAACGACGGCTACAACGCCAGTTCGATCACCGTTCTCGAGGGGCTCGACGCGGTTCGCAAGCGCCCCGGCATGTACATCGGCTCGACCGGTGAGCGAGGCCTCCACCACATGGTGTGGGAGGTCGTGGACAACGCGGTCGACGAGGCGCTGGCCGGGCACTGCGACCGGGTCGAGGTGACGCTGTTGCCCGACGGCGGTGTCCGCGTGACCGACAACGGCCGTGGGATGCCCGTCGACATGCACCTCACCCAGAAGAAGCCGGCGGTCGAGGTCATCCTCACCGTGCTGCACGCGGGTGGAAAGTTCGACGGCAAGGCGTACGCGGTCTCCGGTGGTCTGCACGGCGTGGGCGTCTCGGTGGTGAACGCGCTGTCCCACCGCCTCGAGGTGCTGATCAAGAAGGACGGCTTCATCTGGTTCCAGCCCTACGTGGACCAGCGGCCCGCGGCGAAGCTCGCCAAGGGCGAGGCGACGCGGGAGAGCGGCACCCAGCTCACCTTCTGGGCCGACCCGAACATCTTCGAGACCACCGAGTACAGCTTCGAGACGATCTCCCGCCGCATGCAGGAGATGGCGTTCCTCAACCGCAACCTCACGATGGCCCTGCGGGACGAGCGCCCGACCGCGCAGGTCGAGGGCGTGCCGAAGGAGGTCACCTACTGCTACCCCGGTGGCATCGAGGACTTCGTCCGGCACCTCAACGCCAGCAAGGAGCCGATCCACCGCTCGGTCGTCGCGTATGCCGGCAAGGGTGACGGCATCGACGTCGAGGTCGCGATGCAGTGGAACCAGAGCTACAGCGAGAGCGTGTACACGTTCGCGAACACGATCAACACGCACGAGGGCGGTACGCACGAGGAGGGCTTCCGTGCGGCGCTGACGACGGTCGTGAACAAGTACGCGCGGGACAAGAAGCTGCTCAAGGACAAGGACGACAACCTCACGGGTGACGACATCCGCGAGGGCCTCGCCGCGATCGTGTCGGTCAAGATCGCCGAGCCGCAGTTCGAGGGCCAGACGAAGACCAAGCTCGGCAACACCGAGGCGAAGTCGTTCGTGCAGAAGGCCACCAACGAGTGGCTCGCCGACTGGCTCGAGCGCAACCCGCAGGAGGCGCGGGTCATCATCTCCAAGGCGGTGTCCTCGTCGCAGGCGCGGATGGCCGCCCGCAAGGCCCGGGAGCTGGTGCGCCGCAAGGGGGCCCTCGAGATCGGCGGCCTGCCGGGCAAGCTGGCCGACTGCCGCTCGACGGACCCGAGCCGGAGCGAGGTCTACATCGTGGAGGGTGACTCCGCGGGTGGGTCGGCGAAGTCCGGGCGTGACTCGATGTTCCAGGCGATCCTCCCGATCCGCGGAAAGATCATCAACGTCGAGAAGGCGCGGATCGACCGGGTCCTGAAGAACACCGAGGTCCAGTCGATCATCACCGCGCTCGGCTGTGGCATCCACGACGACTTCGACCTGTCGAAGCTGCGCTACCACAAGCTCGTGCTGATGGCCGATGCCGACGTGGACGGCCAGCACATCCGCACGCTGCTGCTGACGCTGCTCTTCCGGTTCATGAAGCCGCTGGTCGAGGCCGGTCACGTGTTCCTGGCCCAGCCCCCGCTGTACAAGATCAAGTGGCCCCGCGGCGAGGCCGAGTTCGCGTACTCCGACCGTGAGCGCGACGCGCTGATCAAGGCGGGCCTCGAGGCCGGCCGGAAGCTCCCGAAGGACGACGCGATCCAGCGCTACAAGGGCCTCGGCGAGATGAACGCCAAGGAGCTGTGGGAGACCACGATGGACCCGGCCCACCGGGTGCTGCTCCAGGTGACGCTCGACGACGCCGCGACGGCCGACGAGCTGTTCAGCGTGCTGATGGGCGAGGACGTCGAGGCGCGACGGAGTTTCATCACCCGTAACGCCAGGGATGTCCGTTTTCTCGACGTGTAGTGACGGCGCTGGTACCGGTCGTCACAATCCACAGACATTCATCCACAGTCTCCACAGATCCATCCACACCGGAAGGTAGTTCGTGACCGACACTCTGGTCCCGCCGCCTCACGACCGCATCGAGCCGGTCGACATCCAGCAGGAGATGCAGCGCAGCTACATCGACTACGCGATGTCGGTCATCGTCGGCCGCGCCCTGCCCGAGGTCCGCGACGGACTCAAGCCGGTCCACCGCCGGGTCCTGTACGCGATGTACGACTCGGGCTACCGCCCGGACCGCGGCTACGTGAAGTGCTCCCGCGTCGTCGGTGACGTGATGGGTAACTACCACCCGCACGGTGACACGTCGATCTACGACACCCTGGTCCGGCTGGCCCAGCCCTGGTCGCTGCGGTACCCCCTGGTCGACGGCCAGGGCAACTTCGGCTCGCCGGGCAACGACCCGGCCGCCGCCATGCGGTACACGGAGGCCCGTCTCCACCCGCTGGCGATGGAGATGCTGCGTGACATCGACGAGGAGACCGTCGACTTCGTCGACAACTACGACGGCCGTACCCAGGAACCGACGATCCTGCCGTCGCGTATCCCGAACCTCATCGTCAACGGCAGCGGCGGCATCGCCGTCGGCATGGCGACGAACATGGCGCCGCACAACCTCCGCGAGGTCGCGGCCGGCGTGCAGTGGTGCCTGGAGAACCCGACCGTCTCCGACGAGGAGCGGCTTGCGGCGCTGATGCTGCGGATCAAGGGCCCCGACTTCCCGACCGGTGCGCTGGTGGTCGGTACCGAGGGGTTCGCCGACGCGTACCGGACCGGCCGCGGCTCGATCCGGATGCGGTCGGTCGTGGAGATCGAGGAGGACGCCAAGGGGCGCACCATCCTCGTCATCACCGAGCTGCCGTACCAGGTCAACATCGACAACCTGATCGAGAACATCGCCGCGGGTGTCAAGGACGGCAAGCTCACCGGCATCACCGACATCCAGAACGAGTCGAGTGACCGCATCGGCATGCGGATCGTCATCACGCTCCGGCGGGACGCGATCGCCAAGGTCGTGCTGAACAACCTCTACAAGCACACCCAGCTGCAGACGACGTTCGGCGTCAACGCGCTGGCCATTGTGGACGGTGTGCCGCGGACGCTGCGGCTCGACCAGCTGGTGCAGTACTGGATCGCGCACCAGATCGAGGTCATCGTCCGGCGTACGCGGTTCCGCCTGCGGAAGAAGGAGGAGCGCGCCCACATCGTGCGTGCGCTGCTCAAGGCGCTCGACGCACTGGACGAGGTCATCGCACTGATCCGTGCATCGGCCACTGTGGACGCTGCACGCACCGGCCTGATGGGGCTGCTGGAGATCGACGAGCTCCAGGCGACCGCCATCCTCGACATGCAGCTGCGCCGGCTGGCCGCCCTGGAGCGCCAGCGGCTCACCGACGAGTACGCGCAGCTGATGGCCGACATCGCCGAGCTGGAGGCCATCCTCGCGAGCGAGGACCGGCAGCGGCAGATCGTCAGCGAGGAGCTCGCCGAGGTGGTCGAGAAGTACGGCGACGACCGCCGCACGCGGATCATCCCGTTCGACGGCGACGTGTCGGTCGAGGACCTGATCCCCGAAGAGGACGTCGTCGTCACGATCACGCGCACCGGCTACGCCAAGCGGACCAAGGTCGACCTGTACCGGTCGCAGCGCCGCGGCGGCAAGGGTGTCCAGGGCGCGCAGCTCAAGCAGGACGACATCGTCAGCCACTTCTTCGTCGGCTCGACGCACCACTGGATCCTGTTCTTCACGAACAAGGGCAGGGTGTACCGCGCCAAGGCGTACGAGCTGCCGGAGGCGAACCGCAACGCCCGCGGCCAGCACGTCGCCAACATGCTGGCGTTCCAGCCGGACGAGAAGATCGCCCAGGTCATCCAGATCGCCGACTACCAGGTCGCGCCGTACCTGGTGCTCGCCACCAAGCGGGGCCTGGTCAAGAAGAGCGAGCTGACGCTGTTCGACTCGGCGCGGCAGGGTGGCGTCATCGCGATCAACCTGAAGGACGACGACGAACTCGTCTCCGCGGCCCTGATCAGTGCCGAGGACGACCTGCTGATGACGAGCCGGCAGGGCCAGTCCAACCGGTTCCGTGCCTCGGACGACTCGCTCCGGCCGATGGGCCGCGCGACGTCCGGTGTGATCGGGATGCGGTACGGCATGGACGACGAGCTGCTGTCCATGGAGGTCGTTCGCGACGGGCTCGAGCTGCTGATCGCCACCGCGTACGGCTACGCCAAGCGCACCTCGGTGGACGAGTACCCGACGCACAACCGCGGCGGCAAGGGTGTCCGGACGTTCGAGTACGACGCGCGGCGTGGCCCGCTGGTGGCGGCGCTCGCCGTCCACCGCGACGACGAACTCTTCGCGATCACGTCGTCCGGTGGAGTGATCAGGACGCCTGTCAAGCCTGTACGGTCGACCAAGCGGCAGACCAAGGGCGTCAAGCTCATGGACCTGCCGGACGGAGTGACCCTGCTGGCGGTGGCTCGTAACGCCGACGAGCCGGACGGACAGGACGAGTAGACATGAGCGACGGCAGTTCCACGCCAGGTAATGCGGTCGGCCGCGCGGTCGTCCCGCCGGTCGAGCCGGACAAGTCCGACACGACCGCGCCGGTGGACGGGTCGGGCCCGAAGGGCCCGGCGCGTCCCAGGGACGGCGCCCCCGCGGGCACGCCGACCGCACGGTCCGCCGCCACTCCGGCAACCGCTCCGCCGGCGTCCGGAGCGGGCACGCCGACCGCACGGTCCGCCGCCACTCCGGCAACCGCTCCGCCGGCGTCCGGCCCCCGGTCGTCGGGTTCCGTCGCGGCCTCGGTGGCGGGGACGGGTCGTCGACCGGCCGCGGGTTCCGCCACCGGCAACACCGCGCCCGGTACCTCGGCGGGTTCCGGCCCGGTGGGCTCGGGCCCGGCCGGTTCGCGGACCCGCCCCCCGGTGAGCCGGGGCAGCGCGACGGTGCCGCCGGCGC
>JAVEDU010000060.1 GCA_030840805.1 Actinomycetota bacterium | reverse complement strand
CCGGCGTGTCGTGCTGCAAAGTCCATGATCAACGCGGGGTGGGGGGTGACCTGCGGCACGGCGCGCCTGTGGACGGCGCGGATCGGCCCACTGCGGGCGGTACCGTTCGGTCCGTGGGAACGACGGGGAAGACGGCGAAGAACCCGTCACTGGACGAGCTGCTCGACGCGGCCGTCGCCGTCGTCCCGGGCGGCACCCGGCGGGAGGGCCAGCACGCGATGGCCCACGCGGTCGCGACGGCCGCCGAGACCGGCGAGCACCTGCTGATCCAGGCGGGCACCGGTACCGGCAAGTCGCTCGCGTACCTCGTACCGGCCCTGCACAGCCGGCGCCGCGTGGTGGTGTCCACCGCGACCCTCGCCCTGCAGGCCCAGCTGGTCGAGTCCGACCTCCCCCGGCTCGCCGACGCGGTGACCCCGGTCCTCGGCCGCCGTCCCACGTACGCGCTGCTCAAGGGCCGTCACCACTACCTGTGCCGGGCACGGCTGGACGGCTCGGCCGCCGAGGACCAGGGCGACGGACTGTTCGACGACGGTCCGAAGTGGCTGGCGCAGGCGGGCCGGCTCGGGCAGCAGATGACCCGCATCCGGGAGTGGGCGGACACGACCGAGCACGGCGACCGCACCGAGCTGGACCCCGGCGTGGACGACACCGTCTGGCGCACGGTGTCGATGCCGGCGCGGGAGTGCATCGGCGCGCAGCGGTGCCCGTTCGGGGAGGAGTGCTTCGCGGAGGCCTCCCGCGCCCGGGCCCGGTCCGCCGACATCGTGGTGACCAACCACAGCCTGCTCGCCGTGGACATGGTCGCCTCGCGCCAGATCCTCCCGGAGCACGACCTCCTCGTCGTCGACGAGGCGCACGAGCTGGTCGACCGGGTGACCGCGGCCGCGCAGGCCGAGCTGTCCGGCGAGGCGATCTCCCGAGCCGCCCGCCGGGTCCGGCCGCAGGTCGACGCCGCCGCCCACGACCGCCTGGAGGAGGCCGGCGAGCTGCTCCGGATCGCACTGGACGGCACCCCGGTCGGCCGGCTGACCGGACTCCCCGCCGGACTGCGGGAGGCGCTGACCCTGCTCGACGCCGCGTGCCGGAGCGTCCTCGACGGGATCGGCAACGTCTCGACCGACGACCCCGACGCGGTCGCCATCGCCCAGGCGAAGTCCACCGTGGACGGGCTCACCGAGACCGCGCAGCGGCTGCTCACCGAGGACCGGTACGACGTCGCCTGGACCACCGGCGACGACCGGGGCCGCCGCGCGCTCGCCGTCGCCCCGCTGTCGGTCGCCGCCCTGCTCGGCGGCGGGCTCTACCGCAACCGCGCGGTGGTCGCGACCTCCGCGACGCTCGCGCTCGGCGGGCGGTTCGACCTGGTGGCGCGGTCCCTCGGGCTGGAGCAGCGGTACGGCCGCACGCCGGCGAACGGCGACACGCGACCGGAGGAACCGCCGGAGCCCTCCGACGACGAGGAGGAACAGGGGCCGCAGCCGTGGCGGGCGCTCGACGTCGGCTCCCCGTTCGACTACGCGCGGCAGGGCGTCCTGTACGTCGCGGCCCGGCTCCCCCGGCCCGGCATGTCCGGGCTGTCCGACCCCGCCCAGGAGGAGCTGGTCGCGCTCGCGGAGGCCGCGGGCGGGCGGACGCTCGGGCTGTTCTCCTCGCGGAAGGCCGCCGGGCAGGCCGCCGAGGTCCTCCGGGCCCGCACCGACCTCCCGGTGCTGGTCCAGGGTGAGGACACCCTCGGGCACCTCGTCCGGAAGTTCCGGGAGGACCCGCGGGCCTGCCTCCTCGGCGTCATGTCGCTCTGGCAGGGCGTCGACGTACCGGGGCCCGCGTGCCAGCTCGTGGTGATCGACCGGCTGCCGTTCCCGCGGCCGGACGACCCGCTGTCCTCCGCGCGGTCGAAGGCGGTGGACGACGCGGGCGGCTCCGGGTTCGCCTCGATCTCGGTCCCGCACGCCGCGGTACGGCTCGCCCAGGGCGCCGGCCGGCTCGTCCGGTCCGCGGGCGACCGCGGCGTGGTCGCCGTGCTCGACTCCCGGCTGCACACCGCCCGCTACGGCGACTTCCTGCGCAGGTCGCTGCCGCCGTTCTGGTACACGACGCAGCGCGACGTGGTGCTGGCCGCGCTCGGCCGACTGGACGAGAGCGCGCGGACGGACCGCACCGCCGCGGGCTGACGGATCAGTTCGCCGGGGCCTCCGCGCGGACCGGCTCGTCGGCGGCCGGGGCGGCGGCGGCCGCGATCCCGCTGCCCGCCACCGGCTCGGCACCCGGGGCACGGGGTCCGGCGAGCGGCGCGGTACCGGGTGGGGCGCCGCCGCTCGTCGGCCCGTTCCGAGTCGCCGCCAGACTGCGTACCGCCGTGTTGAGCACCGCCAGGATCGGCACGGCGACGAGGCCACCGACGATGCCGGCGATGACGATGCCCGCCGTCAGGACGAGAATGACCGCGAGCGGGTGGAGCGCCACGGCGCGCCCCATGACGAACGGCTGGAGCACATGCCCCTCCAGCTGCTGCACGCCGATCACGATGGCCACCATGATCAGCGCGGTCACCGGTCCCTTGGCGACCAGCGCGACCAGGATCGCGACGACGCCGGACAGCGTGGCGCCGACCACCGGGATGAACGAGCTGAGGAACACCAGGGCGCCCAGCGGCAGCGCCAGCGGTACGCCGAGGACCGCGGCGCCGATACCGATCCCGAGCGCGTCGACGAACGCCACGAACACGGTGGCCTTCACGTACGAGTGCAACGTCTCCCAGGCGTCGTTGCCCGCGCGCCACATCGGCGCCCGGGCGCCCCGCGGCAGGAACCGGGTGAGGAACGCCCAGATCTGCGCGCCGTCGCGCAGGAAGAAGAACGTCACGAACAGCACGATGAAGAACCCGGCCAGCACGTGCCCCACGGTCGTCGCGGTGCTCAGCGCCCCGGACGTGATCGTGGACCGGTTGTCCGAGATCGCCTTGGTGGCACTGTCGATGTAGTTGTCGATCTGCGTCTGGGACAGCCCGAGCGGGCCACCGACGAGCCAGTCCCGGACCTTGCCGACGCCCTGCGTCACGTTGCTGGACAGGTCCGCGAACCCGTTGACCATCGCGTTGATGACCACGCCGAGCGTGCCGCCGACCACGGCGAGGCCGCCGACGAGCACCACGGCGGCGGACAGCGACTGGGGCGCGCCCCGCTCACGGAGATAGCGGACCGGCCGGTGCAGCAGCGCGGCCAGCAACAGGGCCACCGCCACCGGGATCAGCACGGTGGACAGCCGGGCGGCGACCCAGGCCAGCGCGTAGATGGCGGCAGCGAGGACGAGTAGGCGCCACGCCCACGCGGAGGCCACCCGGATGCCGCGCGGCACGTCCTCCTCGGGGCGGTGCTCCTCGGGCTCCGGCGAACCGTGCGCCACCGGTTCGACCTCGGTCACCTCGGCGCGGTGGAGCCGCTCCCGGGCTGTCGTCCGGACCCTGTCCAGCCATGCCACCGTCATGCTCCATCCCTCCGCCGGAAGATGACCGTAACCGAGTCGCGGCCTCCCGGCCGGTGTGGGCACGACCCCTTGTACGGTGATGAACCGTGACCCACGACACAACGCCCGCCGACCTCGACACCGGGCTGCCGATCCGGCTGCTGCACGACCGCGTCCTGGTGGAGGAGGGCATCGAGGGTGAGCGCCGGTCCACCTCCGGAATCGTGATCCCGGCGACCGCGTCGATGGGCCGCCGGCTGGCGTGGTCCCGCACCGTCGCGGTCGGCCCGAACGTCAGGCTGATCGAGGCCGGCGACCGGGTCCTGTTCGACCCGGACGAGCGGTCCGAGGTCGAGCTCCAGGGCCGGATGTACATGCTGCTGCGGGAGCGAGACGTGCACGCGGTCGCGGCGCCGCGGGTCGAGACGGGCGCCACCGGGCTCTACCTGTAGCCCGAGAGGTATCCGGCGGGCGGCGGCGGGGGCACCGGCCCGTACGGCGAGAACTGCAGGAAGAACTGCCGCGCCCGGGTCACCGCGGCGAGCAGGTCCCGCTCGCGGGCGCCGAAGTCCGGGTCGACGTGGCCGCGAACCTGCCGCTCCCGCAGCATGGCGAGCTTCGTGGCGCTGAACTGGTACTCGTGGATCGCCCGGACGCCCGGCTCGCCGGCCACCGCGCGAGCCCACTGCCGAGCACCGCGCCGAGCCGACATCGTCGACAGCCACGCCAGTTCGGGCGGGGTGATCCAGCCCGCCGTCACGTAGGCGGGCAGCACCCGATGGACGACCTTGGCCTCCCGCGACCGGACGAACAGGGCGATCGCCACCATCGCCCCGAACGCCGGCACCATCACGAACAGGTACCCGAGCAGCTGCACCGCCAGGGACTGCGCCGAGGCGATGAGGTTCCACAGCGCGTGCAGGAGCACCGCGAGCAGGTATCCCGCGATCGGCGCGCCCCACCGGATCAGCGGGCGGCGGTACATCGCGGCGAGGCCGAACCCGATACCCGCGCAGGCGGCGAACAGCGGGTGCGCGAACGGCGACATGATCCCGCGGACGATGAACAGGACGACCAGCGCGAGCAGCCCGTGGCCCTGCTCGGCCCCGGACTGGTACGCGCTGCTGAAGTACAGGATGTTCTCGGTGAACGCGAAGCCGATGCCGGCCATCCCGGCGTACACGATGCCGTCGACGACGCCGCCGAACTCCCGCCGCCGGAACAGCAGCAGGAGCAGGACCGGCAGCGCCTTCCCGAACTCCTCCGTCGGCGGCGCGACCAGCACCGCCGAGGCGCCCTCCGCGACCACCCGGCCGGCGACGATCTGCAGGACCAGCGCGCTCACCGTCGCGACGAGGGCGCCCCACAGGAACGTGAAGACGAGGTACCGCCACGGCTCCGGCTCGTAGCGGTCGAGCCAGCGCAGGGTCAGCACCACGATCGGCACCGGCAGGGCCGCGGCGACGACGCCGAGAAGGGGAATCCAGGGCCCGAACTGGAACCCGATGATGACGGCCAGCACCAGCGCGCACAGCGTGAAGACGGTGACCAGCGCGACGAGCAGCAGGATCCGGCCGGCCCGGCTCTTGCGGAGGGGCTGGTAGACCGCGCCCTGCGGCGGGGGCAGCGGGTGAGCGGGCGCCGGGGTGGGCGGCCACTGCGGCGCGTACGTCATGGTGGCAAAGGGTATCCGCGTGTGGCGACCCCCGCTCTGGTCCCCTCCCGACGTGGGAGGGGGTCAGCTCGTGGGCACCCGCGGGCCCCGCTCCAGCAGCGGGGCGAGCAGGTCGCCGTGCTCCTCCAGCCGGGCCAGGACGTCGGCCGGCCAGAACCGCAGCGGCTCGCCCGCCGCCACCTCGTCCCAGGTGAGCGGGGTCGACACGGTGGGCTCCTCCCGGCCACGCAGCGAGTACGGGGTGACCGTCGTCTTGGCGGCGTTGTTCTGGCTCCAGTCCAGGAACACCTTTCCGGGGCGCAGTGCCTTCGTCATCCGGGACAGCACCTCGTCGGGGTGCTCGGCCGCCAGCTCCTTGGCGATCCGGTGCGCGTACTCGGAGACCACGTCCGAGGACTGCCGGCCGGAGATCGGCACGCACAGTTGCATGCCCTTGTTGCCGCTGGTCTTCGGGTACGCGGTGAGCCCGTCGGCGGCGAGCCGGTCCCGGACCAGCACCGCGACGCGCAGGCACTTGGCGAGCCCGGCGGGCGGCCCCGGGTCGAGGTCGACCACCAGCAGGTCGGGGTCCCGTACCGCGCCACGGGGGCCGACCTGCCACTGCGGCGTGTGCAGTTCGAGCGCCGCGAGGTTCGCCGTCCAGACGAGCGCGGCGAGGTCGTCCACCACCACGAAGTCCACCGTCTCGCGCTGCTTGGTGCTGCCGGGTACCGGCAGCGTCACGGTGCGCACCCAGGACGGCGTGCCGCGGGGCGCGTTCTTCTCGAAGAAGAACGGGCCGTCGACGCCGTCGGGCCACCGCTTGCGCGTCAGCGGCCGGCCCGCGAGGTGCGGCAGCAGGGCGTCGGCGACCCGGCTGTAGTAGTCGATCACCTCGCCCTTGGTGAAGTGCACCCGCGGGTACAGCACCTTGTCGAGGTTGGTCAGGGTGAGCTCCCGGCCCGCCACCTCGACCCGCACCTTCGCCTCGCTCATCGGGTGAGTGTCCGGATCGGACTCGCGGCGGGGTGTGACACGGTGTCATCCTGCCCAGTACGGCGGGACTGCGCAGGTCGAACACCGTGCAGGTCGAGGAGGGGGTACGTGCGATGAGGGCCATCTGGAAGGGAGCGGTGTCCTTCGGGCTCGTCAGCATCCCGGTGAAGTTGTTCTCGGCCACCGAGGAGCACGACATCCGGTTCCACCAGGTGCACCGGGAGGACGGCGGGCGGATCAAGTACAAGCGGACGTGCTCGGTCGACGGCCAGGAGGTGTCGTACGACCAGATCGCCAAGGGCCTCGAGCTCGACAACGGCGAGACGGTCATCCTCACCGACGAGGACTTCGCGCAGCTGCCCCTGAAGACGAGCCGCGAGATCGACGTACTGGAGTTCGTCCCGGACTCCCAGGTCGACCCGGTGATGTACGCGAAGACGTACTACCTGGAGCCGGAGGGCAAGGCGACCAAGCCGTACGTGCTGCTCCGGGAGGCACTGAAGTCGACCGACCGGGTGGCGATCGTGAAGGTCGCGCTGCGCCAGCGGGAGAGCCTCGCCGCGCTCCGGGTGCGCGACGACGTGATCGTGCTGCAGATGCTGCTCTGGCCGGACGAGGTGCGCCAGCCCGACTTCGGCTTCCTCGACGACGACGTCCAGCTGCGGCCCCAGGAGAGGCAGATGGCGTCCTCGCTGGTGGAGAGCATGGCCGGCGATTTCGACCCGAACGAGTTCCACGACGAGTACCGCGAGGCGCTGCAGGCCCTGATCGAGACCAAGGAGGGCCGCGCGGAGACGGTGGAGACGCCCGGCGCGAAGACCGAGCGCACCGGCCAGGTCGTGGACCTGATGAGCGCGCTGCGGGCGAGCGTCGAGCGGGCCAAGTCGGGCCGCGGCGAGGAGGCCGCGGCGCCGGCGAGGAAGACCGCAGCGAAGAAGACCACGGCCGAGAAGGCCCCCGCGAAGAAGACCACGGCCGAGAAGACCCCCGCGAAGAAGGCCGCCGCCAAGAAGACGACCGCCAAGAAGACCCCCGCGAAGAAGGCCGCGGCGAAGAGGACGGCCTAGTCGGCCGCCGGCCGGCCGCCGGCGAACCGGTACCCGACGCCCCGGACCGTGTCGATCTGCGCGTCCGGCGCGGTGCCGAGCTTGGCGCGCAGGCGCTTGACGTGCACATCGACGGTCCGGCCGCCGACGACGTGCTCGTAGCCCCAGACGTACCGGAGCAGCTCGGCGCGGCTGTACACGCGGCCCGGGTGCTCGGCGAGGAACGCCAGCAGCTCGAACTCCAGGAAGGTGAGCGCCACCTCGGCGCCCCCGACGGTGACCCGCCGGGCCGCGGCGTCGATCGCGAGCCCGGCCGGGTGCTCGGCCGCTGGCGGCGCCACGACCGCGAGGAGCGGCGGATCCGCGGTCGGGCGGGCGGCGCCGGGGGACTGCAGCTCCTGGACCGCCTGGTGCACCCGCTCCACATGGTCGGCGGTCGAGGGGTCGCCGGCGAGCGTGACCGCGGCCGTGGTCTGGGCCCCGGGCAGGGCCTCGACGGCGAGGGATCGCACGGCCTCCACGACGTCGAGGACCTGGGTGAGGTCCCCGGCGGGCACCGCCCCGTACAGGACGAAGCCGATCGTGCCGGCGGGCTGGGGCGAGGTGGTCGCGACGCTGATCAGGTCGGGGGTGCGGACAACAGCGCGGGAACGGAGGGACAACGTAACTCCGACGAAAGGGCCGCCGAGCGGCTGGCTGGAGGGTTGGGGTCGCGTCAGCGACAGCAACAGCGCCAGAACGAGCTACCGGCGCCGGGCACCAGGAAGTTCCCGATGCGGCGGTTCACCATGAGCCTCACGCGGACCATCCAACCACGCGTGGCCCCGCTCCCTCCTGTGATCTCCGTCGCGGTCAGCCGAGCCAGATGTCGCTCGGCATGCAGCCCGCGGTCTCGCACCACTGCCGCTCCACCCGCCACATCGGCCGGGCGGCATTCGAGGAGGCGACGTCCACCCAGCGGATCCGGAGGGGGTGCCCGCAGCGGTCGCAGGGCGGGGCCGGGGTGGCCATGGCCTCTGCGGTGGTGAGGCAGCTCGTCACGCTGGTCGTCATCGATCTCAACCCCTTGCTCCGACCGGAGTCGGCGTGGTGGTGGCGGTTCCGGCCCCGGGCGGGACCGAGGCCCCGGACGCCGCAGAGTCGCGGACGTCGAGGACCCGGTCGAGCCGGGTGAACTCCAGAACCCGGCGGATCGGTGCGCCCGCGCCGACGACGATCACGTGGCCACCCGCGGTGGCGACGAGATCGTGGACGGCGAACAGGAATCGGGCACCGTTCGCGTCGAAGAACGTGGCCTGGGCGAGGTCGACGGTGACTGCCCTGGGTGGTGCGGCGGCGAGCAGGTCGAGGGCCTGCCGCATCTGGGCCGCGGACGCCCCGTCGACCTCGCCGGCGAGTTCGAGCCGGCACTCCGGATCCAGTTCGAGTCCGATGTGGCCGAGAAGCGTCATGCAGGCCCCCGTGAGGCGTGTCAAGACAATACGAACAGTTATCTCTATGTCGCTGTCTGCTCAACGACGGCACCGGTGGCGGCGCGGGTGCCCAGGGAAAGCACCCTCTGGTCGACAAATCGGCCGCGGAGCATGAGACCCCCCGGTCACTCTCCGCAAAACCGACCATGACCCATGAACACAGACCGGTCAAGTCGGCCGCGTGACGTTCTGGTGTCACGATCGATCAAGTAACCACGGACGAACGATTCAGTTCCGGTGAAGCATCGCCAGCACGGCCTGTTCGATCGCACCCTCGGTGGCCAGCGCGCCGGCCACCGCGTCCCGGCCCACGTCGTCGAGCGCGCCCTCGATCGTGACGCCGTCGGCGAACAGATCGATGACCCGCGGGTCAAGATAGCTCGCGCGGCACACCGAGGGGGTGTTGCCCAGGTAGTCGGCGACCTCCTTGACGCCGCGGGTGACGGCTCGCTTACGGGCCGCCGGCGACGCGGCCACCGGGTGGGAGACGGCGAGCGCCACGGCCATCAGCACCGTCGCGTGCCAGGTCCGGAAGTCCTTGGCGGTGAACTCCCCCTCGGTGATCTCGCACAGGAACGCGTTGATGTCCGGGCTGCGGAGGTCGTGCCAGCCCGACCGGTCCTTCCAGGACAGCAGCTCGGGGTCCGGGTCGTCCCGCTTCAGCAGCCCCTTGACGACCTTCACCACATCCTCGTCGGCGACGGCATGCAGCCGCTGCACCCCGCTCTTGGCGGGATAGCAGAACACCAGGGCGCCCCGGACCACCTCGACGTGGTCACGTCGGAGCGTCGCGAGCCCGAACGAGCCGTTCTCGGCGGCGTAGACCTCGCCCCCGACCCGGAAGAAGCCCTGGTCGAGCATCCGGACCGCGGCCGCGAGCACCCGGTCCCGGTGGAAGCCCCGGGTGGCGAGCCGCTCACGAAGCCGTTCCCGGACGACCGGGAGCCGTTCGCCCAGCTCGAGGATGCGGTCGAACTTCTCCCGATCCCGGTGCGCCCGCCACGCCGGGTGGTACAGATACTGGCGGCGTCCCGCGGCGTCGGTGCCCACCGCCTGGATGTGGCCGTGCGGCCACGGGCAGATCCACACGTCGGTCCAGGCGGGCGGGATCACCAGTGCGCGGATCCGGCCGACCGTCTCCGCGTCGGTCACCGTGTTGCCGAGGTGGTCGCGGTAGGTGAACCCGCGGCCCGCCCGGCGGCGGGCGACACCCGGGGCGGCGGGGTTGGAGCGACGGAGTCTGGGCATCAGCGGGAGCGTAGGGCGGCCGGCGGTCCGGCGCACCGCGACGGCCCGCCCGGCCGATCGCGGCGTTTCGGCATCCGCTCCCGCGAGGCCGCCCGGACCGCCATGATCAACAGTGCGCGGCGCGACGCGAGAACGTTACGAGAAGTGCCTTGGCAGCGGGCCGCCGCGATGGCAAGGTTCACCGTTGCAGAAGCCAACTGCAGGAGGCCGATACCGATGTCCGACCGGTCTGCGCCACCCCGCGCGACCCCGGGACCCGACGGCTACGCGCAGGTCACGGACCGGCTGGCGGCCGAGGTGGCCGCCGTGCCCCCGGGCGCGCCGATCCGGCTCGCCAAGCGGACCTCGAACCTGTTCCGCGACCGCCGCACCGCGCCCCGGCACCGGCTGGACGTCGGCGGCCTCGACCGCGTGTTCGGCGTCGACCCCGAGGCCCGCACCGCCGAGGTCGGCGGGATGACGACGTACGAGCACCTCGTCGATGCGACCCTGCCGCACGGGCTCAGCCCGCTGGTCGTGCCGCAGCTGCGCACGATCACCCTCGGCGGCGCGGTGAGCGGGCTGGGGATCGAGTCGGCCGCCTTCCGCAACGGGATGCCGCACGAGTCCGTCCTCGCGGCGGACGTGCTGACCGGCGACGGCCGGATCGTCACCGCCACCCCGGACGGGGAGCACAGCGCCCTGTACCGCGGCCTGCCCAACTCCTACGGGACGCTCGGGTACGCGCTCAAGCTGACCATCGAGCTCGAACCCGTCCGCCCGTACGTCCACCTGCGTCACCGCCGGTTCCGCGACGCGGAGTCCTACGCCGCGGCGCTCGCCGACGTCTGCGCCAGCCGCCGGCACGAGGGCGAACCGGTCGACTTCGTGGACGGCACGGTGTTCGGCCCGGACGAGCTGGTGCTCACCCTCGGCACGTACGCCGACGCCGCGCCGTACGTCAGCGACTACACCGGCCCGCAGATCTACTACCGCTCGCTGCTCGGACGCGCCGAGGACCACCTCACCGTCCACGACTACCTGTGGCGGTGGGACACCGACTGGTTCTGGTGCTCGCGGGCGTTCGGCGTGCAGGACCCGCGGGTCCGCCGGTTCGTCCCGCGCCACCTGCTGCGGTCGGAGACGTACTGGAAGATCGCCGCGTTCGAGCGCCGGTACGGCCTCTACGGACGCCTGCAACGGCTCCGCGGCGCCCCCGCGAAGGAGGAGGTCGTGCAGGACGTCGACGTACCGGTCGACCGGCTGCCGGAGTTCCTGGCGTTCTTCCACCGCGAGCTCGCCATCTCGCCACTGTGGATCTGCCCGGTTCGGCAGCGCGACCCCGCGGCGGAGTGGAGCCTGTACTCGCTCGACCCCGACCGGCTGTACGTCAACCTCGGCTTCTGGTCCACAGTGGACCTCGAACCGGGCGAGGAGCCGAGCACCCACAACCGGCGCGTCGAGGCCGAGGTGAGCCGGCTCGGCGGCTTCAAGTCGCTGTACTCCACGGCGTTCTACTCGCCGGCGGAGTTCGACCGCCTCTACAACGGGGCGGCCTTCGCCGCACTCAAGAAGCGGTATGACCCGCACGGTCGGTTCCCGGACCTGTACGCGAAATGCGTGCAGCGCGTCTGAGGACCGCGAGAGGAGGAGGTGGTCATGGCACGTCCGATCGCCGAGGTCATCGGCAGCGTCATCGGCACGCAGGCCGGGGTGGAGATCCGCGCGTACGACGGCAGCCGCTACGGCCCGCCGGGCGCCGAGATCCGGATCACCGTCGCGTCCCCGCGCGCCCTGTCGCATCTCGCCGTCACCTCGGCAGAGCTGGGCCTCGCCCGGGCGTTCGTGAGCGGGGACCTTCTCGTCGACGGTGACCTGTACGTGATGCTGCGGTGGTTCGGCGGCGGCGCCTTCGCCCCGCGGGGGCTCGCCGAGCGCCTCCGGGTACTGCGCGACCTCGGGCCCGGCATCCTGCGCCCGGCCCCGGTACCGCCCCAGGAGGTCGGGCTCGGCCTGATCCGGCGCGGGATGCGGCACGCCCGCGGCCGGGACGCCACCGTGATCAGGCACCACTACGACGTGAGCAACCGCTTCTACTCGCTGGTGCTCGGCCCGTCCATGGCGTACACGTGCGCGGTGTTCCCCACGCCGGACACCGCCCTGGACGACGCGCAGGCCGAGAAGTTCGACCTGGTGTGCCGCAAGCTCGACCTGAAGCCCGGACAGCGGCTGCTCGACGTCGGCTGCGGCTGGGGCGGCATGGTCCTCCACGCGGCGAAGTACTACGGCGTCACCGTGCTCGGCGTCACGCTCTCCCGCCAGCAGGCCGAGTGGGCCGCCAAGACGATCGCCGAGGAGGGCCTGGGCGAGCAGGCCGAGGTGCGGCACCTGGACTACCGGGACGTGGAGGAGACCGGGTTCGACGCGATCAGCTCGATCGGGCTCACCGAGCACATCGGCGTGAAGAACTACCCGGCGTACTTCCGGCACCTGCACGGGCGGCTGCGTCCCGGCGGCCGCCTGCTGAACCACTCGATCACCCGGCCGACCACCGACGAGCCGACGATCTGGCCGAACGGCTTCATCAACCGGTACGTGTTCCCGGACGGCGAGCTGACCGGCGTGGGCCGGATCATCTCGGACCTTCAGGACAACGGGTTCGAGCCCCGGCATGCCGAGAACCTCCGCGAGCACTACGCGCTGACGCTGGCCGGCTGGTGCCGCAACCTCACCGACCACTGGGACGAGGCGGTGGCCGAGGTCGGGGTCGGGACGGCCCGGGTCTGGGCGCTGTACATGGCCGCGAGCCGGCTGGGGTTCGAGCGCAACCGCATCCAGCTCCACCAGGTGCTCGCCGTCCGGGCGGACGAGGGTGTGGCCGAGATGCCGCTGCGCCCGCGGTGGTGACGCCGGCGAGCTGAGGGACCTGTCAGCGATGCGCGGCGGCCGACGGGTAAATTGTCCGCGACCCCCGTGGGGGTCACCGACGTGAATGTGTGGTCACCCAGGTCAAGACGCGGCCCGGGTATCGGTACCCGCGAGAGGGCATCCATGACACGCCTGCCCGGCGACCCTTCTGCCGTGCCCCCATCGCCCGAGCGTGCCCTCGACGGCAGCCGGTTCGCCGCCACGGTGCAGCGATTGCGCTCCGAGGTGGACCACCTCCGCCGCGCCCTCCAGCACCGCGCGGTCATCGAGCAGGCCAAGGGCATGCTGGCCGAGCGGAACGGCTGCACGCCCGACCAGGCGTTCGCCGAGCTGACCGCGCTCTCCCAGCGGTACAACGTCAAGCTCGTCCAGCTCGCCGCGACGGTCGTCGCCGCGGCCACCCCCGGCCCGGCGGCCCCGACCCCGCGCGCGGACGTGTCCGCGCCCCCGGCCGAGGCCACCGAGGTCGCCGAGGCCGCCCTGGACCCCGACACGGCGGGCGAGATCCTCGCGGAGCTCGACCCGACCGTGCCGTTGCCGCGGCCGGTGGACCACGCCCCGCACGACCGGCCGGCGCCGGCGGACACGGCGGAGGACCGGGCCCGGTTCGAGCTGCTGCGATCGCGGCTGCTGGCCACGTCCTCGCCCGACGAGGTGCTCGAGGCGGTGGTCGCCGACGTGGCCTGGCCGGCCGCTCCGCGTACCGCGTACCTGTTCGCGCTGGAGCCCGACGGCGCCCTGCGACTGCTCGGCGGACACGGCGTGTCCGCCCGGGGGCTGTCCGAGTGGCGCCGCATCCCGCCCGGTCTGGATCTGCCCTTCACCGTGACGAGCCGGTACGGCGTCCCGCTGTGGGTCGAGAACGACCAGGCGGCGCTCCGGCGGTTCCCCCAGCTCGCGGCGCTGCCCGGCGGCGTGGCCCCGTCGTTCTGCACCCTGCCGCTGTCCACCGGCGGCTTCGGCATCGGCGTCCTCGGCCTGTCCTGGGACCACGCCGAGCAGATCACCGACACGCACCGCGGCTACCTGCTCGGGGTCGCGGACCTCGTCGCCGGCCGGATCGCCGAACTGACCCGGGACGACCCCGCCGCCTCCACCCAGGCGCCGCGCGGCCGGGCCGGCGACGTCCACCCCGCCGCCTCGGAGGTGGCCTCGCCGCTGCTCGTCCAGCTCGACACGATGTTCAACCCCGCGGCGTTGCTCACCCCGATCCGGGTCGGCGGGGAGGTCGTGGACTTCCGGTTCGACTACTGCAACGCGGCCACGGTCGACATCGCCGGGCGCCCCGGCGGCGCCCTGATCGGCCGGACGCTGCTGGAGCTGTACCCGTCGTTCGCCACGAACGGCTACTTCGACGCCTACCGGGCGACCCTCCTCGACGGGAACACCTCCCAGTTCGACGCGGTACCCCTGTCGGCCGGGGTCGACGAGGGCCGCGCCGACGTGCGGTACGACATCCGCGTCGCGCGCCTGTGGGACGGGCTCCTGCTGACCTGGCGCCCCGCACCGGCCCCGGTCCTGGCGCTCCTCGACCTGATGACCCGCGCCGAGAACGCCACCGGCAGCGGGTCGTTCTCCTACGACGTCTCGGCCGGGGAGCTGATCGGCTCGCCCGGCATGTTCCGCCTGGTGGGCCACGCCGGCGGCCCGGGAGCGCTGCGGGTGTCGGACCTGCTGCCGTTGATCGTCGCGGCCGACCGGCCGGCCGCCCGCGACGCCGCCGCGCTCGCGCTGGGCGGGCAGTCGGTCACGGTCACGCTCGGACTCGCGACGGTGCCGGCCGGGCGCTGGGTCAGCCTGACGGCCCAGCCGGTGCGCGACGCCACCGGCCGCCTGCTGCGGATCGACGGCGCGGTCCGGGCCGGAGTGGGCCGCCGCGACGCCGGCCCGCGCCCGCAGGCGCCGGGCGACACCCGGACGGTCGGCGGCTGAGCACCCGGGCGCCCGAGTTGTGCGAAACGCCGTGACCCCCGATGCTGGCGGCCATGACCCCGATGCCCCTTCCGGCCCGCTTCGCCCCG
Source organism: Actinomycetota bacterium (assembly GCA_030840805.1). Lineage (GTDB taxonomy): Bacteria > Actinomycetota > Actinomycetes > Mycobacteriales > HKI-0501 > JAVEDU01. The sequence goes on along the minus strand of JAVEDU010000060.1, from coordinate 25,168 downwards.
AACGGCGCCGTTCCGGTCGCCGACCTGGCTCGCCGGATGCGGGAGCTCGACGCCGCGGCCCTGGAGGTGCGGTTCGCCAACCCGGGGAAGATCATCTCGGTCTACCGCAGCACGCCGGGGAGCACGATCGAGGTGACCGAGCTCGCCCGGGCCGGCCGGCAGTCACTCTCGGGGCTGGAGTGGACGCTCGAGCTCTCCCCCGTCGAGACCGTGCTGATCCTCACCGGCCCCGCCGAGCTGCTCGAGGTGCTCGGGTTGGTCGTCCCGGCGGCGGAGGCCCCCGCTACGCGCTGATGTGCCCCATCGCCACGGTGCTGAGCTGGAGCGACCACGCCATGGCCGCCAGGTACGCCCGCCGCGCGGTCACCACGTCGACCGGCCCGATGACCTCGAGCCCGATGCCGCCCGCCTCGTACTCCACGACGGCGCCGAGGACCTGCCCGATCGGGCCGCTGCCGGAGATCAGCGCGGCGGCCAGCTCGGGCGTGGCCCCGACGTGGGACACCAGCTCGGTCACGTCGGTACCGAGCAGCTCGACCAGCGCGGACAGCAGCCCGGCCAGGAACGCCTGGTCGGCGTCGACGCCGGGCACGTGCTCGGCGAGCAGCTCGCACATCCGGGCCCGGGTCAGGGCCCAGCCCAGCCGGTCGGAGTCGGTGGCGCCCATGTCGGCGAGCGCCATCACGACCAGCCAGCCGCGGAGGCTGTCCGGGCCGACGAGCACCAGCGCCTGGCGCACCGAGGTGACGTGGCCCCGCAGGCCGACGCCCGCGCTGTTCGCCATCCGGAGCACCCGGTAGGCGAGGGCGGGATCGGTGCGGAGCACGTCCTCCAGCTCGTCGAGATCGAACTCGTCGGCGAGCATCGCGCCGAGCATCCGCACGCAGCTGACCCGGGAGGCGCTCAGCCCCGGCCCGCCGACGAGCTGCGGACGGGCGAACAGCGGGCCGACGAACAGCGCGAACCCGGCCCGGGTGGCGGCGGCCAGCACGGCCTCGTCGTCCACGTTCACGGCGATCGGGACCACTCCGCGGCTCCGGAGCAGTGCGGCGTGCGTGGCCAGCTCGCCCGGCGAGGCGGTACGGACGTCCACCTTGACGAACCCGGCCAGCGCGAGCAGTTCGCCGCCGCCGGCCCGGTAGGTCGCGAAGTCGGTGGCGATCCGGTACCCCTCGGCCGCGAACCGGCTCACCGCGTCCAGCAGCGGGACGTCACCGGCGACCTCGGGGCCGAGCTCCAGCACCACCTGCGCGGGGGTCGCGGGGATCGGCAGCAATCCGGTCAGGAACGGGCGGGTGACCTGCACGAACGCGGGGCGGTCGCCGACGAGGCGATCGATGCCGAGGTCCAGGAACGTGGTGACGAGCACCTGCGACGTCGCGCGCTCCATGTCGTCGGGCGACAGGGCGGCACCGAGGTCACGGAACGAGATCTCGTACCCGAACACGTCGCCCGCGGCGTCGTGGATCGGCTGACGCCCGACATACACGGCATCGGAAGCACCCGTATCCCGCACCGTCACGCCGTCATCGGCAGCGGCCCGCTGCTCGTAGGACACGCTCCGGTCCTCCCAGTTCGCACCCGAGTTCGAGAATCGGGTCTACGGAGGGGTATCGGCAGATCGGGGCGCGCACTGGACCCCCGGCCGGGGACGTATTCGCGATCCGCTCAGGGCGCCCGCGGGGGGTCCTGCGGGCCGGGCTCCCGCCGCGGCAGCAGCGACCCGAGGTCGAGATCCTCGACGGAGGCCGCCGCGGCGGCCTGGTTCGCCTTCTGCACCTCGCGGTACACCTCTTCGCGGTGCACGCGGACATGGCGCGGGGCGTCGATACCGAGCCGGATGACGTCACCCCGCACCTCGAGGACGGTCACCACGACGTCGTCGGCGATGACGACGCTCTCTCCGGCACGGCGGCTGAGGACGAGCACCGGCACTTCCTTCCGTGGACGGCCAGGGCGGACTCCCACCTCAGCATAGAGGCCCCCGGTGCGGACGGCCGGGCGGCGCCTCGCCACGGCCCGCCGTCAGGCCGCGTCGGGGGCGTCCGCTCGCCGCCGGGCGAAGCTCGCGCGGGTGTCGTGCAGCGCCTGCTCGGCCGCCACGACCGTCGCGCTGGGCCCGGAGTACGCCTGGAACACCTTGCGCAGCAGCATCAGCCCCACCGCGCACACCGGCACCGCCAGCAGGAACCGCACCAGCGCGGTGTCGACCGTGGTGTCCCCCACCACGAACGCGCCCCACAGCGTCGGCGCACTGACGGCCAGCGCGGCCATCAGTGTCTCCAGTCGGATCATCTCGGTGTCCCTCTCGTCTCGGGTCTGGGGTGGGTGCGGTGCTCAGTCGCGGGCCGCGCGGCGCGCGAGGACCTGCTGGTTGAGGACGTACCGGCGGATCAGGTCCGCGGCCTGGTCGGGCGCCTCGAAGGCGGCCACGATCTCGGCACGGTCCTTCGGCGTCCAGGGCACGTCCGGCGTGATCCGGATGACCACGCCGACGACGTGGACGATCGCGGCACCGAGGCTCAGCCGCATCTCGATGGCGCCGTCCTCGACCAGGCCCGCCTTCTCCAGCGCGGTGATGCCCTCGACCCGGCAGCGCGCACCGCCCTCGGAGAGGTTGCTGAGCGTGGCCATGACGGGCTCGATCCGCCCGGTCTCGGTGTCCTCCGGGATCGGCGCCACGGTGACCGGCGCCGACGCGTCCGCGCGGACGAACCGGCGGCGCTGCAGGATCCGGACCTCGCCTTCGGGCTGGACGCGCCAGAGCGGGACGGCGTTCTCGCGGTCCACGGCCACCAGCGTGGCGCCGACCTCGCAGATGCCGCGGACGCTGGGCCAGCGGATCGACAGCGGCTCCCCCGCCTGCGGCGCGAGCGTGGCGGCGTGCCACGGTGCGGCGACGGTCAGCAGACCGCCGTCGTGCGACTCGACCCGGGACGGGCGCTCCTCCTCGTCGGCGAGGACCACCCGGACCAGCGAGTTCAGCGCGGGCAGGACCGCCGTCACGACCGCCGGCTCCGGCGCCGGGACCGCGTGTCGCGGCCGGTGGTCTCGTCCGCGTCCAGGCGGTCGGAGACCAGGTCGGCCCATGCCCGCGGCGTGGCGCTGCGACCGTCGAGCAGGGCCACCGGGATGCGCAGGTCCAGCACCACGGCGGGGTCGCGGGTCACGTCGGTGCGCTGCACGACGAGCGCGTCCACCGAGCCGAGTCGCTCCAGGTGGTCGGCCAGGTCCCCGGTCTTGCGGGTGGCGTCCACGACGGCCCAGACCGTGCTGGCGCCGAGCGCGTCGGCGATGTCGGCCGCCCACTCGCCGCTCTCGCCGTCGATCGGGACGTCCACCACGACCACGTGCGGGACGTCGTCACGGTGCATCCGGCGGGCCCGCCGCTCCGCGTCGGCGGGGCCGGAGATGCGGCGCGCGGCCGGCACGCCGGTCCCGGCGGTGCTGGGCGCGGCCAGCAGGATGCGGGTGGGGTCCAGGCGCAGCTTCTTCGCCAGGGCCCGGCCGACCGGCAGCGCCGAGGCGACGTCGCCCATGACGACGACGACGTCCCCGGGGCGGCGCGGCAGCGCCGGCGCGGTCGGCAGCGTCTTGAAGACCCGGACCAGGTCGGAGTGCAGGTCGTCACCGTTCACGGCCGCGGCGAGGTGCGCCGGTACGCCGAGCGCGCGGAGCTTCTCGTACGGCTCCTCGGCCGGGGTGGTCGGGGCGGCCGGCGGGGTGACCGGGGTGCGCGCGGGCGGGGCCACCGAGGAGCCGTACAGCGGCCGGAAGTCGGCGGGCAGCTCGAGCGGGGCCGGCGGCAGGGCGTCGAAGTCCACGCCGTCGGCGCCGAGGCCGACCGTCAGCCGGGACAGGACCGCGGCGAAGTCGTCGGACTCCGTCGACACGGACCGGCCCGGGGCGCGGGCCGGCGGGGGGCCCGCCGCCACGATCGGCGCCGCCGAGGCGGCGGGGACGCGGCGGCCGAGCTCGGCCAGCTCCGCGGTGTCGGCGCGGTCGGCGAGCTCGGCCAGCTCCTCGATCGAGCCGGGCGCCGTCGCCAGGCCCATCGAGGCGGCCAGGTCGACCGAGGTCACCGGGGCGGTCGCCGGCGTGGTCGTCACCGCGGCCGGAGCGACCGGAGCGACCGGAGCGGCCGGGGCGGCCGGACCGCCGGGCACCAGGTCCGCGATCTCCAGCATCACCTCGTATCGCTGCTTCGCGAAGAAGCCGGCGAAACCGCCGACCCGGAGCTTCTCGGCCTTCACGATCCGCGCGGACTCACCGTGCTCCGCGCGGATCCGGGCCAGCAGCTCCGTGATGTCTGGGCCCTCAAGCAGCAGTCGCGTCGGCACCGCTCACCACTCCGATCGTCTCGATCCGCGCAGCCGCGGAAACCTCTCCATACGACAAGACAGCCAACCGGGGAACCGTGAGCCGGACGAGCCGGCGCAGCGGAGCCCGGAGTTGCGGGGACGCCACCAGGACGGGCGAGATGCCGCGCTGTTCCGCGGACTCCGTCATCCGCTGCAGCGCTCCCACCAGCCCCTCGATGGCCTCGGCGTCGATCAGCAGCTGGGCGCCGCTCTCACCGGGGCGCAGGGACTCCAGGAGTCCCTGTTCCAGGCGCGGGTCCAGGGTGAGGACCGAGACGGTGCCGTCCACCGCGTGCTGCGCGGCGATCGCCGGGCCCAGCGCCGCGCGGCAGGACTCCACCAGCGCGTCCACGCTCGGGTTGGCCTTGGCCTCGAGCGACAGCGCCTCGAAGATCCGCACCAGGTCGCGGATCGACACGCCCTCGTCCAGCAGGGCCGCCAGGACCCGCTGGATCTCACCCATCGACAGCAGGGCCGGCGTGAGCTCTTCGACCACCACGGGGTGGGTCCGGTTCAGCACCTCGGTGAGCGCGCGGACGTCCTCGCGGCCGAGGAGGCGACTGGCGTGCGTCCGGACGATCTCCGACAGGTGGGTGATGATCACCGACCCGCGGTCGACCACGGTCGCGCCGGCGAGCTCGGCCTGATGCCGCAGCTCGTGCGGCACCCACTTGCCGTCGAGCCCGAACACCGGCTCCTTGCCGGCCCGGCCGGGAAGGCCGTCCAGCGAGTCGCCGATGGCGAGCACGGTGCCGGGCGGGGCCTCGCCGCGCGCCACCTCAACGCCGCCGATGCGGACCGCGTACGCAGACACCGGCAGGTCGAGGCTGTCCCGGGTCCGCACGGGGGGCAGCACGAGACCGAGGTCGAGGGCCACCTTCCGGCGCAGGGACCGGATCCGGTCGAGCAGGTCACCGCCCGCGTTCGTGTCGACGAGGTCCACCAGGTCCGGCGAGAGGGCCAGCTCCAGCTGGTCGACCCGCATCTCGCCCATGATCGCCTCGGGGGTGTCCGGCGCCGGCGGGGCCTGCCCCGGCGGCAGCGCCGCGAGCTCGTCGCCCTCCGCCTCGGCCTCCGGGGTGGGCAGGCGCTGGGCGAGCAGGAGCACGCCGCCGCCGACGAGCAGGAACGGGAGCTTGGGCAGGCCGGGGATCAGGCACATCGCCAGGGCGGCGCCGCCCGCGATCTGGATGGCGCGCTTCTGGCGGCCGAACTGGGTGGCCATGTCCGAGGCCATGTCGCCCTTGGACGTGGACCGCGTGACGATGAGGCCGGTCGCGACCGAGAGCAGCAGCGCCGGGATCTGCGAGACCAGGCCGTCGCCGATCGTCAGCAGGCTGTACGTCTGCATGGCCTCGAGCGGCGGCATGCCCTTCTGGACCACGCCGATGACGAAGCCACCGATGAGATTGATCAGCGTGATGATGATGGCCGCGATCGCGTCGCCCTTGACGAACTTCGAGGCGCCGTCCATCGCGCCGTAGAAGTCGGCCTCGGCGCCGATGTCCGCGCGCCGGGTCCGCGCGGTGTCCTCGTCGATCAGACCGGCGTTGAGGTCGGCGTCGACCGCCATCTGCTTACCGGGCATCGCGTCGAGCGTGAACCGGGCTCCGACCTCGGCGACGCGGCCCGCACCGTTCGTGATGACCACGAACTGGACGACGATCAGGATCAGGAAGATCACCAGGCCGATGACCAGCGAGCCGCCGATCACGAAGTGGCCGAACGCGTTGATCACGTTCCCCGCGAACCCGTCGGTCAGCACGAGCCGCGTGGCGCTGATGTTGAGCGCGAGGCGGAACAGCGTGGCGACGAGCAGCAGCGAGGGGAACACCGCGAAGTCCAGCGGCCGCTTCACGTACATCGCGACGAGGACGATCACCACGGCGAAGGTGATGTTGGTGGCGATCAGGACGTCCAGCAGGACGGCGGGGACCGGGACGACCATCAGCAGGATGATCGAGACCACGCCGATGGGCACGGCCATCTTGCTCAGACTCTTCGCGCTCACGGCACCTTCCGGGCAGTGTGGACCTGCAGCGGCCTGAGTCCGTGGCCTGGGGGGTGCCGTCCTGGCTCTTACCTCATCGACGCCGGCCGACGCCGGGTTGAGTGGGCCGTACGGTCAGGAGTTGCCGGTCGATCAGGTGACGTTCCACGCGGTCGCGGGCAATCGCGACATCTCCGTCGCGCGGGACTCCCGCCCGGCGGCCGGACGTGGCACGCTCGTCGCGAGGCCCTCACCGGCTTCCCCCGTGGTCGGTGAGGGCCTCTCCACCCGGACCGGCTAGAAGGCGATCACGGGCCGCTGCGGTACGCGGTGCATGCCCGCCGCCGAGCCCTTCGACTTCAGCGCCATCACGAACGCGAGCACGGTCGCCACCGCCGTGAACATCTCGGGGGGCACCTCCTGCCCCACCTCGCACGACTTGTACAGCGCGCGGGCCAGCGGGATGTCGGACACCATCGGCACCCGCTTCTCGTCGGCGATCTCCCGGATCTTCTCGGCGATCGGGCCGGCGCCCTTCGCGACCACCCGCGGGGCGCCCTTGGCCGGGTCGTAGCGCAGCGCCACGGCGACGTGCGTCGGGTTCACCATCACCACGTCGGCGGTGGCGACATCGGTCATCATCCGGTTGCGGCTCATCGCGAGCTGCCGGGAGCGGATCGCGCCCTTGAGCTGCGGGTCACCCTCGGACTGCTTGTGCTCCTGCTTGATCTCGTGGTGGCTCATCTTGAGCTGCTTGTTGGAACGCCGCTTCACCATCACGTAGTCCGCGGCGGCCATGATCAGGCCGGTCAGGCAGGCGAGCCGGATCAGCGTCAGGGCGGCGTTGGCCGCCGACGCAACGGTGCTGCCCAGCGGCATCGCACCCGCGGTGAGCAGCGCGGGGGTGAGCGTCTGGATCACCGCGTACAGCACCACCCCGAGCGCGGCCGTCTTGATCGTCGTCTTCAGGGCCTCCCACGCACCGTGCGGGCCGAAGTTGCGCTTGAGTCCCGGCCACGGGTTGAGCCGCTTGAGCTGGGGCTTGAGCAGCTTCGTGGCGGGGTGGAGCCCGCCCTGCACGGCGGCACCGGCGATCGCGACGAGCACCGTCACCGCCGCGAGCGGCGCGAGGGCGAACGCGCCTGCCTTCAGCCCGGTGCCGAGCAGATGGGTGGTCTTCGCCGGGTCGGGGTCCTGGATCACCCCGCCTACCTGCATCAGCAGGTCGGTGGCGGCGCTGCCCGTGCCCGAGATGACCATCGGCAGCACGAACGTGGCGCCCAGCACCATGGCCCAGGCCCCGAGGTCGGGGGTCTTGCCGATCTGCCCTTCCTTGCGGGCGTCCGCGAGCTTCTTCGGAGTGGGCTTCTCGGTCTTCTCGCCGCCCCCTCCCCCGCCGCTCATGCGCCCACCAGCCGCGCCATGAGGTACAGCGACCGCTTGGTGAGCTCGTCCACGGCGACGGGCAGGAGCGGGAACGCCATGCCGACCAGGATCAGGGTCAGCATGATCTTCACCGGGAACCCGAGGCTGAACGCGTTGAGCGCCGGCGCCACCCGGGTCAGCAGACCGAGCCCGACGTCGGCGAGGAACAGCACCGCGATCAGCGGCCCGGCGATCTGCAGCGCGGACAGGAACATCTGCACGACCCCCTCGGTCAGCAGGTCACCGAGCCGCCCCATGGACAGCGACGCGTCCAGCGGCAGCACGTCGTAGGTCGCGAGGAAGCCCCGGATGATCAGCAGGTGCCCGCCGGACGCGAACAGCAGCGTCGTCGCCAGCAGGCCGTAGATCTTGCCGAACACCGAGTTGCCGGTCTGCATCAGCGGGTCGAACGCGAACGCCAGCGAGAACCCGCCGAACAGGTCGATCAGGTCGCCGGCCGCCTGGATGGCGGAGAACACGAGTGCCGTGAGGAAGCCGAGTGCCACCCCGATCGCGACCTGCTGGAGGATCGCACCCAAGAGCGGCCCGACCTCCAGCGCCGGCGCGGTGGCGGCGATGCGCGGCGTGACGACCAACGCGAGCCCCGCGGCCAGCAGGGCCTTGACGCGCGGTGGGATCACCCGCGACGAGAACGGCGGGGAGATCGCGAGCCAGGCCGCGGACCGCACCGTGGCGAGCAGGAACGCCACGAACGTGCCGATCGGGACCGAGATCTCCACGAGTCAGCCCTGGCTCAGCAGGTTCGGGATCTGCTCGAACATCAGCCGGGTGAACGTCATCATCTCGTGCAGCATCCAGTTCCCCGAGAGCAGCACGGCCACGCCCACGCCGATCGCCTTGGGGACGAACGACAGCGTGACCTCCTGGATCTGGGTCACCGACTGGAACAGCGAGACGCCGAAGCCGATGATCAGCGACGTGAGCAGGATCGGGGCGGCGAGCTTGGCGGCGATGGTCATCGCCTGGATGGCGATGCCGATGACGGCGGTGTCGGTCATGAGGTCCCTACCGGTAACTGGCGACGAGTGAGGTGATGATCAATCCCCAGCCGTTCACGAGGACGAAGAGCAGGAGTTTGAACGGCAGCGACACGGACACCGGTGGCAGCATCATCATGCCGAGGGCCATCAGCGACGCCGAGACGACGAGGTCGATGACCAGGAACGGGATGTAGATGACGAAGCCGATGATGAACGCGGCCCGGAGCTCGGAGATGACGAACGCCGGGATCAGCGTGGTCAGCGGTACGTCGTCGCGGCTCTTCGGTGCGTCCTTCTTCGCCGCCTTGGTGAACAGCGCGATCTCTTCCTCGCGCGTCTGGTTCAGCATGAACTCGCGGAGCGGCTTGACGCCGTCCTCGAAGGCGACGGCCTGGGTCTTCGTGCCGCTCAGGTAGGGCTGGACGCCCGTCTTGTTGACGTCGGACAGCACCGGCCCCATCACGAACAGGCTGAGGAACAGGGCCAGACCGGCGAGCACCTGGTTCGGCGGTACGGCGGTGAGGCCGAGCGCGTTGCGGGTGAGGCTGAGCACCACGAAGATCTTCGTGAAACTCGTGCACATCAGCAGGATCGCCGGGGCGACCGACAGCACCGTGATCAGCAGGATCGTCACGATCGACGAGCTGGGCTTGCCGCCGGGACCGTTCACCTTGACCGACACCGTGCCGTCGTCGGCGGTCGCACCGGGCTTCGCCGGCGTGGCCGGCGCGGAGGGCGCCGCCGGGGCGGCGAGCACCCCGGAGCCGGCGGGCAGGGCGACCACCGCGGTGTGGGCGGGGGCGGCGGCAGCGGGGGCCCCGGTGCCGAGCAGCGTGGCCACCACGGCAAACAGTCCGGCGATCACGGCCAGCACGAACCGGCGGCGCGCGCTCGGATCCGCGTGCCGCGACGTCGACGCGGTCACGTCCGCCGTGCCGTTCGTTCGCGCAGGATGTCGACGGCCTGCTTCCAGGTGGCGGCCGAGAGGGCGGAGCCCGCCAGCGCACCACCGCGACGGGAGTCGAGGTCGGTGACGGTCACGGCGGCGGCCGGGGCCGCGTCCCCGGACCCGTCGGTGAGGTCGACGGGTGTCCGGCTGATCGCCTCGGGCTGCGCGAGCGCCTCGGTGATCGCCGCCAGGTCCGTCTCCGCGAGGAGCGACACCTGGGCCTCGGTCACGCCGATGACGAGCGCGCGGTCGGCGATGCGGACGACCGCGACGGACGCGTTGCGGGAGAGCTGCTGGCGGGCCAGCACCGCGACCGCTCCGGCCGCCCGGGCCTTCAGTGGCTTGCGTGCCATCCGCGCGAGCAGCCACATCAGGCCCAGTACCGCGGCGAGCGACAGCGTGATGCGTGCCGCGAAACCGAGCATGTCCATGTCGGCTGCCCTACCGGCCGGTGTCGGCGGCGGAGTTGCCGTCGGTCTCGCCGTGCGAGCCGACGATCTCGGTGATGCGGACGCCGAAGTCCTCGTCGACGACGACGACCTCGCCGCGCGCGATCAGCCGGCCGTTGACCAGCAGATCGGCGGGACTGCCGGCGGCCCGGTCGAGCTCGACCACGGCGCCGGGCGCCAGGGCGAGCAGCTCACGGATGGCCATCCGGGTCCGGCCCAGCTCGACCGTGACCTCCATCTCGACGTCCCGGAGGAGGTCGAGGCCGTTCCGGCGTACCGCCGGGCTGACCGTGGGGGCGGCGGCGGCGGCGGGCGCGATGCCGAGGAGCACCACCGCGCCGACCGTCCGGTCGGTACCGTCACCGGTGTACAGCGGGACCGCGACGGCCGAGCCGGTCCGGCCGATCGTCTCGACGGCGAGGAGCGCGTCGAGCGCCTGGCCGGGGTCGACCGCGATCGCGCCGAGACCCTCGGCGGCGGCCTGGAGGGCCGGCTGGATGGCCTGGGCGAGGTCCAGCTCACCGAGCGGGCTGGTGCGCAGGGCCTCGACGAGGTCACTGCCGACGATCACGGCCACCTCGCCGCGGAAGCCGCCGGTGAACCGGGCGCAGACCGCGCGGGCCTCGACGTCGGGCAGGTCGATCGCGGTCAGGTCCGTGGTGACCGGACCGGGGTCGAGCGGGGAGGAGGAGGGCAGCAGGGCGGCCGCCGCGGCGGCACCGCGCGTCGCTGCCTCGATGAGAGCCTGGTCGGCGGTGGGGGCAGCGGCGGTCATGCGGGGTCCTCCTGGGGAGCGTCGACGACGAGGCAGGCCAGGCGCTTGCCGTGGCTACCGGGTACTGCATGGGCGAACTCGACGTCCCCGGCCGTGATGGCCAGCGGCTTGGCCGAGCTGTGGCGGAGCGGGATGACGTCGCCGACGGCGAGCCCCATGATCTCCTCGGAGCGGACGGTGGTGGACGTGAAGCGGACCGCCACGTCGAGCGGCGCACCCTCGAGCGCGTCCGCCATCTGCCGGGCCGCGACGTCGCGGGCGAGTCGCTGCTGGGCCGAGAGCGGGCCGCGGCCGACCGCGGTCTGCAGTCGCGGGAGCAGCGAGTTGAACGGGATGCACAGGGTGGCGAGGCACTCGGTCACGCCGACGCGCATCTCGAAGGAGGCCACGACCACCGTGTCGCTGGGCGCGGCGACCTGCAGGAACTGCGGGTTGTACTCGACCGCCCCGAGCTTCGGCGTGCACGCGACGAGCGACTCGAACGCGTACCGGAACTCGGCGAGCGCCCGGTCGAGGATGCCGCGGACCAGCATCGACTCGATGTCGGTCATCGCGCGGCCCGGCTGGTCGGTCGAGCCGGGGCCGCCGAGGAGGTGGTCCACGAAGGTCATCGCGGTCGGCAGCGAGAGCTCCATGATGCCGACCCCGGGAAGCGGCTCCGCGGTGAAGGTGGCCATCACCGTGGGGTTCTCCAGCGCGCTGACGTACTCGTCGTACGTCAGCTGCTCGACGGAGACGAGGCCGACGTGGCTGACCACCCGGAGCGAGGTGGTCAGCAGCGTGGCGTACTGCCGGGCGAACGTCTCGTACGCGATCTGCAGCGTGCGGACGTGCTCGCGGGAGAGCTTGGTCGGGCGGCGGAAGTCGTACGGCTGAGGGCCGCTGCTCTTTCCGCGGCGGTTGGGCCGGCCGCGCGCGGGGCGCGCCGAGGTGCTGGTGGACGGCTGGGGGACTGTCACACCGTGAACATCGCCCGTTTTGGGCGAAGGCTTGAGCCCGCGGGCTCACCCGAACGGCTCATTCCGGGCGACCGCATACCCGACTGCGGGTGGGGCTAGTCGGTCATTGCATGACGAACTCGGTGAAGTACACGTCCATCACGTCGTGGTGGTACTCCTTCTCGATCTTCTTGAGCAGCTCCTCCTTGACCTTCTCCCGGGTGGCGTTCGAGGACAGCTCGGCGACCGTGCGGTGACTGAGCTCGGAGATCATGAGGTCCAGCGCCTTGGAGCCGTCCGGCTCGTGGGAGGCGCCCTCGATGGCCTGGAGCGCCAGGCCGACCTTCAGGTAGTGGCCCCCGGCGAGGTTGATGTTGATCGGGTCCAGCGGCACGACGACGCCCTCGACCGGCGCGGCCGGGGCGCTGTCCCGGACGAAGAACCAGTACCCGCCGCCGCCGCCGGCGAGCACCAGCACGAGGGCGGCGATGAGGACGAGCTTCTTCTTCGGCTTCTTGGGCTTGGCGTCGCCGTCGGGCGCGGCCGCCAGCTTCGTGTCCTTCTTGGCCATGATGCGTGTACTCCGTTGGGTCTCGGGTCAGCGGCGGGCGTTGGCGACCACGGGTAGCAGCGCCTTCGCCTCGGTGGGGAGCGCGGAGAGGACGACGACCTCGACGCGGCGGTTCTGGGTGATCGCGCGGCGATCGGAGCGCGCGAAGCGGGGGCGCTCCTTGCCGAACCCCGCCGCCTCCAGTCGCTTCGGGTCGATGCCCTCGGAGATCAGGTGGCGCACCACCCGGGCGGCCCGGGCCACGGAGAGCTCCCACAGCGTCGGGTACTGCGGGTTCGCGACCCCGAGGTGGTTGGTGTGGCCCTCGACGATGATCCCGTTGCCCGTGCTGCGCAGCGCCGGGCCCACGGCGTGGAGCACGCGGAGCCCGTCCCGGCGCAGGACGGCGCTGTCGCCGTCGAAGATGACCTTGTCCGTGACGATCGACACCACCAGCCCGCGCTCGTTGATCTCGAACTTCACGCTGTCCTGCAGGCCCTGCTTCTTCAGCGCGGCACGCATCTTCTCGCGCACCTTGATGAGGTTGTTCGCCTCCTGCTCGGCGGCCTTGGTGAGCTGCTGCTGCCGGGCGCGGTCGGCGGCCCGCACGGCCGCGTCGACCTTGGGGTCGCTCGCCTGCGGCGGGATGAGGTTCTGCGGCGGGCCGACCGACAGCGAGCCGGGGGCCTCCCCCACGTCGCTCACCGGTCCGGTACCGCCGGTCGTGACGGTGGGCGCGCCGAACCCGCCGGCGAGGCCGTTCTTCAGCGCGTTGAACTTCTTCTGGTCGACCTGGCTGATCGCGAACAGCACGATGAAGAGCACCATGAGCAGGGTCAGCATGTCGGCGTAGCTGACCATCCACCGCTCGTGGTTGACGTGCTCCTCCTCGAAGTGCTTCCGAGGTCGCCTGCCGCTCATCAGGCAGCCTTCTTCGCGGCCTCTGGCGGCTTCGGCGGCAGGAGGCTGGACAGCCGCTGGGCGACGACCCGCGGGTTCGCGCCGGCCTGGATGGCGGCCACGCCCTCGATCACGACCTCCATGTGGCCGATCTCGAGGTCGGAGATGCGCTTGAGGCGGGCCGCGAGCGGCAGGAACAGCACGTTCGCCGACATGACGCCCCAGAGGGTGGCGATGAACGCGGCGGCGATGAGGTGACCCAGCTCGGCCGGCTTGGAGAGGTTCTCGAGCACGTGGATCAGGCCGAACACCGTGCCGATGATGCCGATGGTCGGCGAGTAGCCGCCCATGTCACCGAAGATCTTCGCGCCGGCCTTGTCGACGGCCCGCTTCGCGTCGACCTGCGACTCCAGGATGCCCCGGACCTCGTCCGGGTCGGTGCCGTCGATGGCCAGCCCCAGCCCCTGCTTGAGGAAGGGGTCGTTGACGTCCTTGACCGCATCCTCCAGGGCCAGCAGGCCCTCCTTGCGGGCGCGCTCGGCGAGCGACACGAGCGTGGCCACGGCCTCGTCCGGCGGGGTGATCTTCGCGGTGAAGGCCTTCTTGAGCAGGCCACCGAGTCCCTTGGCGTCCTGCATCGTGCCACCGGCGATGGCGGCACCGATGGTGCCACCGAACACGAGGAGCAGCGGCGGCAGCAGGAAGATGACGACCGGGCTGCCACCCTCCATGAACACGGACGCGAAGATCGCACCGAAGGCGATCACCACGCCGATGATGACGGCGAGGTCCATCAGTGCTCCCTCCGGGAATGCAGGGCCACCACCGCGCCGGGGTGCTCGCCGACGCTCGTGTGCTCACGGGCCACCGCGTGCGGGCCCGGCAGGGGCGGCGCGGCGCGGCGCGCGTCGTCCAGGGCGCCCGCCGCGGCGATGACCGAGGCGCGATAGTCGCGCACCAGCTCGACGAGGTCAGGGACCGACTCCGCGATGACGTACTTGGTGCCGTCGACCAGCGTGACGACGGTGTCCGGCGTGGCGTCGGCACGCTCGATGAGGTCGGGGTTCAGCGCGAAGCCGTCCCCGTTCAGGCGCGTCACGAGTATCACGTGGAGTTCCGTCCGTCCTTGGATTGCGGGTCGTGCCCGTCCGTTGGGCACGCCGTCCTCATCGGTCGCCGGGGCCCGGAACTGAGCCGAAGCGGGGATTCGGGGGGCGAGGTCGCCGAGGCGTCGGACACACGGCGGCCCCGCACCCCTGAGCGGGGTACGGGGCCGGTGCCGGCGGGTACTAGCGCTTGAGGTTGACCAGGTCCTGCAGGATCTCGTCGGAGGCCGTGATGACCTTCGAGTTCGCCTGGAAGCCACGCTGGGCCACGATCAGGTTGGTGAACTCCTGCGCGAGGTCGACGTTCGACATCTCGAGCGAACCGCCGGCGAGGGCACCACGGCCGCCGGCACCGGCGGTGCCGAGCTGCGCCACGCCGGAGTTGACGGTCGCGCGGAAGTTCGTGTTGCCGACCTTCTCCAGGCCGGGCGGGTTGTTGAAGCTCGCCATCGCGATCCGGCCCAGATCCTGCCGGAGTCCGTTCGAGAACACGCCGACCAGCGTGCCGTCCGGCGAGATGCTGAACGCCTGGAGCGAGCCGACGGCCGAGCCGTCCTGGTTCAGCGCGGAGACGGTCGACACCCCGGCGTAGTTGGTGATGCCGCTCAGGGCGACGTTGATGGCACCGAAGGCCATCGAGCTCGGGGTCGGGGCCGTGCCGGTCGCGTTGAACGTCAGCGGGGTCGGGCCGACGGTGGTGGTGCCGTCGGTCATCGTGACGTCCCAGGTCGTCGGCGACGTCTTGAGGAAGGAGGTCTTCAGCGCGATCGGGTTGCCCTGCGCGTCGTACACCGTGATCGACGTGGTGATCGGGGTGGTGGACGTCGAGTCGCCGGGCAGGTTCCCGCCGACGGTGACGTTCCCGGTCGCGGCGGGGGGCAGCATGGTGCCGACCGGCAGCGACAGCGGCGCGGCGGCGGCGTTGGTGTTGATGGCGCCGTTCACGGCGCCCCAGCCCATCACCTTGGCACCGTCGGGGCTGACCAGCTGGCCGAGGCTGTCGAAGTTGAAGGCACCGGCGCGGGTGTACAGGTCCTGGCCGTCCTTGCGGACCACGAAGAACCCGTCGCCCTGGATCATCAGGTCGGTGCTGCGGCCGGTCGCCTGGGCCGAGCCCTGACCGAAGTTCGTGAAGATGCCGCCGACGCGGACGCCGAGGCCGACCTGGGCCGGGTTGGTACCACCGGCGTTGCCCTGCGGCGCACCGGCGCCCTGGATCATCTGGCTGAGGGTGTCCTGGAAGACGGTCTGCGAGGCCTTGTAGCCGGCCGTGTTGACGTTCGCGATGTTGTTACCGGTCACGTCCATCATCGTCTGGTGGGCGCGGAGGCCGCTGATACCGGCGAAGAGCGAGCGGAGCATGGGGTTACGTTTCCCTTCGGAGCTGGATTACGGGGCGAGCCGGGTCATCCGGCGGCGGCGGCCTTGACTTCCTTGACCGCCGGCAGCGGGACATCCTTGTCGCCCACCCGAAGGGTCGGGGCGCTGCCGTTGAAGTGAGCCGAGGTGACGACACCGGAGACGTCCTTGCCGTCCGGTCCGGCGAAGGTGATGGTCTTGCCGACCATCCCGCTCGCCGAGAGCATCATCTGCGCGACCAGTTGGTCGCTGCTCACGGTCTTCAGTTCGTTCAGACGCTCGACCTGCGTGAACTGCGCGGTCTGCGCCAGGAACGCCGTGCTGTCCGCCGGGTTCGACGGGTCCTGGTACTTCAGCTGGGCGACGAGCAGCTTGAGGAACGTGTCCTTGTCGAGCTGGTCGCTGCGGGTCGGGCTGGCGGTGGTGTTGGCGCCGATCTGGGAGATCGGCGTGGTCACCGGGGTGTGGATCGGCGTGGTCATCGGGGACTCCTTGTTCGGCACTACACGGTGATCGGCGGCGGGTTCTTCACACCCGGACGTCCACCGCCCGTACACCGCCGGTCCGGTACCGGACCGCCTCGCGGTCGGCGGCGCGGTCCCCGCGGGGTTCGCGCACCGGTCCACCTCCTGAATCGGCGTAACCGCCCGGACCTTGAGCCGATCGCCGGTCGGATCGGTCGCCGAGCCCGCCGTTCGGGTTCTGCGCACCCGCGTCACCGGAGCGGACGTCGACGGCCGCGCTGCCGAAGCCGGCGTCCGCGAGGTCGCGCCGCAGGTCGCCCGCGGCCTGCCGCAGCGCCTCCTGCGCGGCCGGCACCACGGCGGTGAGCTCCAGCCGGATCGACCCGTTCTTGACCTCGGCGACGACCGTGACCGGGCCGAGGTGGCCCGGGTCGAGCCGGAGGGTCAGGTGGTGCGTGCCGTCCGGGCCCTGCCGGAGCGGCGTGACCCCGGTGACCACCTGCGCGGCGAGCGCCGCCGGGCTGCCCGGGAGCGGCGCGGCGGACTGCGCCGCGGCCGCCGCCGGAGCGGGCGCCACGGTGTTCACGGGCATCGCGTTCGCCGGTACGCCGTTCGCGGGCACGGCGGACTGCGCGGCGGGTGCAGCGGGCGCCACCGGTGCCGCGTCCACGGCCGGGGCACGGTCGGCGACCGGGATCGTCACGGCGAGCGCCGCGTCGCCGGGCTGCCCGGGTACCGGTGCGGCGACGGGCCGCGGGACGGTCGGTCCGGCATCGGCGTTCGGCGTGGTGCCGGGCGCCGGGGTGGGGCCGTCCACGGTGGGGGTCGCGGCGCCGTCGGACGGACCCGCGGGCGCGGCGTTCGCCGAGGCGGTGCCCGGCGCGGCCGGGACAGGCGCTCCGGCGTGCGTGCCGGGACGGCTCCCGCCCGTGGCGGCCACGGCCGCCGGGAGTCCGGACGCGGCCGGGACGGCTGCCGGGAGTCCGGACGCGGCCGGGACGCCGGCCGGGGTCGCGGCCGGGATGGCCACCGGAGCGGCTGCGCCGGCGGTCTCCACCGGAACCGTCGCCGGCTCGGCGGCGGCCGCCGCCGGGGCCATGGCCGCGAGGACCACGGCGGCCGGGATGCCGAGGACCGGCGTCAGGG
The DNA here is from genome assembly GCA_030840805.1 of Actinomycetota bacterium. Classification (GTDB taxonomy): domain Bacteria; phylum Actinomycetota; class Actinomycetes; order Mycobacteriales; family HKI-0501; genus JAVEDU01. The sequence continues at coordinate 7,755 of JAVEDU010000060.1, read as the reverse complement.
GCACGACCGGGGCACCGGCGGGCGCGCCGGTGGTCTCCGCCGGGACGCCGTCGTCGGTGGTGCCGGCATCGGTGGTAGCGGCATCGGTGGTGACGGAGTCGGCGGCACCGGGGTCGGTGGCACCGGCCTCCGCGCCGTCGTCGGGACGCGCGGCGGCGTCGGTGGCGACCGGGTCGCCGGCCCAGTCGACGTCGTCCGCACGGCGGCCGTCGGGCCGGGCCTCGGGGCGGGCCTCGGGGCGGGCGCCGCCGTCACCGGCGGCAGCGAGCGCCGCGGCGAAGTCGCCGCCGCCGCTGGAACGCCCGGCGGACCCACCGCGCGAGGCGGCGGGGGCCGGTGCCGGGGACACCGGCAGGGGCAGGACGGTCATCTGGCTCCTCCTCGCTCGATCCGCGTCATCGCGGCGAGCACCTTCGGGACGTAGGCCTGGGTCTCTGCATACGGGGGGATCCCGCCGTACTGGCGTACCGCGCCCGGGCCCGCGTTGTACGCGGCCAGCGCGAGCGACACGGAGCCGAAGCTCTTCAGGTCCGCCGAGAGCTTGCGGGCGGCACCCTCGATGGCCTGGGTCGGGTTCATCGGGTTGATGCCGTAGTCGCGGGCGGTCGCGGGCATGAACTGCATCAGCCCGCGGGCACCCGCCGGGCTGACCGCGTTCGGGTTGTAGTTCGACTCGACCTTCGCGACCGCGGCGAGCAGCGCCGGCGGCAGACCGTGCCGTTCCGCCGCGGCGGTGAACTGGGCGGCGTACGGCACCCCGGAGAGCCTGGCACCGGCCGCCGTGGCCGTCCGCGCCACCGAGGCCGCGTTGAACCCGGCCCCGCCCGCGCCGTCGGAGACGATCCGCCGGATCGACGTCGGCTTCTCGTAGACGCTGCCGATCTTGACGCTCTCGCCCGGCTGCGGGGCGTGGATCATCTTGTTGTTGCCGAGGTAGATGCCGATGTGCTGGTACCCCTCGAAGATCAGCAGGTCGCCGGGCTTCGCCGCCGCGAGGTTGGGCACCGCGGTGCCCTCGTTCCGCTGGTGGCGGACCAGGCGCGGCAGGTCGATGCCGAGGTCCTTGTAGACGCGCTGGACGAGGCCCGAGCAGTCCAGGCCCGTCTTCGGGTTGGTCCCGCCGAAGACGTACGGCACGCCGAGGTACTTCTTCGCCGCCGCGACCACGGCGTCGCCGGTGACGCCCGACGCACCGGCGGTGGTCGCACCGGCCAGCGCATCGGCGAACGCCGTGCCGCCGGCGGCGGTGGCCTTCGTGGTCCCCGCCGCGCGGAGGACCGCCGGCCCGGCGAGCGTCGCGATGCGGGACTGGATGTCGCTGATCCGGGACTGGACCTCGGTGATCGTCATTCGGTCTCCTCCGCGGCCCGGCGCGCGACGAACTGCGCGCTCGAGCGGTCGTCCGCGGCACGCTGCTCGGCCGCCTCGTCGGCGAGCCGCACCGCCGCACGATGCCGCTCCTCCAGCGACTCCAGGGCCTGCACGCGGGCCGCCGCCTCGGTCCAGCCGGAGGCCCGGTCGGCCGCGGCGTCCTGCGCGAGCTGGTGCGCGGCGCGGGCCGCGGACAGGTCGGAGGCGCGGGCGATCCCGGCCGTCAGCGAGCCGATGAACGCCGCCGACGTACCGGTGGTGAACCCGCCCCGCCGCGACTCGAGGTACGCGTCGCGACGCTCGACATCCGTCCACGCCCGGCCGACCTCGCGGTTGGCCTGCAGGAGGTCGGCACGGGCCACCTCCTCCTGGACGCGGCGGACCCGGAGCACGGACGCCAGCCGGAACACGCGCTTCACGCCGCACCTCTGAGCAGGGCGCCGAGAGCCTGCCAGGACACCGCGGCCGGGGTCTGGTCGTCCATCGCCTGCCGGAGGAAGGCGTCGATCGCCGGGGTGAGCGCGGTGGCGCGGTCGACCTCGGGGTTGGTACCCGGGACGTACGCGCCGATCTCGATCAGTTCCTTGGCGTCCCGCCGAGCGGCGAGCAGCCGGCGCAGCTCGGTCGCGATGGCGCGCTGCTCCGGCGTGGTGATCGTGCCGGCGACCCGGGAGATCGAGTCGAGCACGTCGATGGTCGGGAAGTGGCCGGCGGTGGCCAGCCTCCGGTCCAGGACGATGTGGCCGTCCAGGATGGACCGGGCCGTGTCGCCGATGGGCTCGTTGTGGTCGTCGCCCTCGACGAGCACCGTGTAGATCCCGGTGATCGTGCCGTGCTGACCGGGCCCGGCCCGCTCCAGCAGGCGCGGCAGCAGTGCGAACGCCGAGGGCGGGTAGCCCCGCGTCGCCGGCGGCTCCCCCGCGGACAGGCCGATCTCGCGCTGCGCCAGGGCGACGCGGGTCACGCTGTCCATCATCAGCAGGACATCGGCGCCCTCGTCGCGGAACCACTCCGCGATCCGGGTCGCGACGAACGCGGCACGCATCCGGACCGCGGGCGGCTCGTCACCGGTCGCCACGACGACGACCGAGCGGGCGAGGCCCTCGGGGCCCAGGTCGTTCTCCAGGAACTCCCGGACCTCGCGGCCACGCTCGCCGACCAGCGCGATGACGGAGATCTCCGCCTCGGTACCGCGGGCGATCATGGACAGCAGCGAGGACTTGCCGACGCCCGAACCGGCGAAGATGCCGAGGCGCTGACCGCGCCCGCACGGCACGAGGGTGTCCAGGGCCCGCACCCCCAGCGGCAGCGCGGTGTCGACCCGGCGGCGCAGCAGGGCGTTCGGGGCGAGGGCCTCGACCGCGACGAGCTGGCAGTCGGTCAGCGGCGGGCCGCCGTCGATCGGCTGGCCGAGCCCGTTGAGGACCCGGCCGCGCAGCGACTCCCCCACCGAGATCTGGAGCGGCCCACCGGTCGGCGAGACCGGGTCGCCGACCCGGATACCGTGCAGCTGACCGAGCGGCATGCAGGTGAGGGTCGGCTGACCGGCGGCGTTCGCGCCGATGGCCGCGACCTCGGCCGCCACGGCGCTGGCGCCCGTACCGATGAGGACGACCTCGCCGACCGCCGCGTCCGCGCCGGCCGCCGTCAGGGTGAGTCCGAGGACTCCGGTGACGCGGCCGGTGACGCGCGGACGGGCAGCGGCCACGGCGGCGTCGACCCGCGCCCGCAGCGACGGCGGCAGGACAGAGGTCGCCGTCACGGGAGGAGCGCCGTTCCGACGCGGTCGAGCGCGGCACCGAGCCGCGCGTCGACCTGGGTGGCGTCGCATTCCGCGATCGCCCCGCCGCGGCCGACGGACGCGTCCGGCACCAGGGTGACCGTGCGGCCGTCGATCTCGACGGTGGAGCCGGTGAGCGACAGCGTGACGAGGTCCTCCGGGTGGAGGCGGACCGTCACGGGCCGCAGCTTCGGGGCGAGGTCCAGCGCCCGGCGGAGCGCGATCGCACCGCCGTCGCCGCCGAGCGCGAGCTCCCGCCCGAGCACGGCCTCGGCGAGCACCAGCGCGGCGGCGAGGATCGCGTCGGAGAACTCGTCCAGCACCGGTACCGCCCGGGTCTCCAGGGCGGTGGCCGCATCGGCCAGCGCGGCGACCGCGGACGCGTGCCGCTTCTGCCGGGCGCCTTCCGCGGCGCCCGCCTCGGCGGACACGGCGGCCGCGCGGGCCCGGGCCTCGGCACCGGCAACCCGGCGTCCCTCGCCCCAGCCGGCGGCATAGCCCTCGGACCGGGCGGCCTCGCGGACCTGGTCGATCAGGTCGCCGGACGTCGCGGACCGCCAGCCGCCGTCCACCGGGACGGCGACGGGCGCCTTCGGGGTGGACCGGCGCAGGTCCGTGGTGAACCCCGCGGCCCGCACCGTGGGCTCCTCGGTGCTCACCAGGCCCAGCGGCCGGAACTCATGCGACGAACTCATCGTCGCCCCCTCGCCGCACGACGATCTGCCCGGACTCCTCGAGCACGCGGATGGCCTGGACGATCTTGGCCTGCGACTCCTCGACCGTGCGCAGGCGCACCGGGCCGAGCATCTCGATCTCGTCGGCGAGGTTCTCCGACGCGCGCTCGGAGAGGTTGCGCATGACCTTGTCGCGGACGTCGTCCCGCACGCCCTTGAGAGCGGTGGCGAGGTCCGGCGTCTCGACCTGGCGCAGCACGAGCTGCACCGCGCGGTCCTCGAGCGTGATGATGTCCTCGAACATGAACATCCGGCTCCGGACCTCCTCCGCGAGGGAGGGGTCCCGGCCCTCGAGTCCCTCGAGGATGAGGCGCTCGGTGGCCCGGTCGGCGCGGTTGATGATGTCGACCAGCGGCTGCAGGCCACCGACCTCCGCCGACATGTCGCCCTGGAGGAGGACGCCGGAGAGCTTGCGCTCCAGCTGCTCCTCGACCTGCCGGATGATGTCCGGCGAAGTGCGGTCCATGACCGCGATGCGGTGCGCGACATCGGCCTGCAGCGCCGGCACGAGGCCGGCGATGATCGCGGTGGCCCGCTCGGCGGACAGGTGCGCCAGCACCAGCGCGATCGTCTGCGGGTGCTCGTCCTGGAGGAACGACTGCACCTGCCGCGGGTCGGCCTGGGTGACGAACTTGAACGGCGCGTTCATCACGGCGGCGGACAGCCGCTCCATGACCTCGGCGGCGCGTTCCTCACCGAGCGAGGACTCCAGCAGGTCGCGGGCGAAGTTGAGCCCGCCCTCGCCGGCGAAGCGCCGCGCGGTCACCATCTCGTGGAACTCGTCGATCACCGAGTACGCGAGCTCGGCGTCCACGTTCTGGAGCCGGACGATCTCGGCGGTGAGCTCCTCGACCTCGGCGTCCCGCATCTGGGACAGGATCTTGCTCGACTGGTCCTTGCCCATCTGGACCAGGAGGACGGCGGCCTTCCGCAGGCCGTTCGCGTCGCCCATGGTCAGCTCCTCCGGTCCGCGAGCCAGCCGCGGAGCAGCTGAGCGACCTCGTCCGGCTGGCGGTCGACCATGGCGCTGATCTCGTCACGCTTGTGCGCGGACGGATCGGGGTCGGCCGGCCCGCGGGCACCGCCCTCGAGCGCGGTGCGGTTCGCGGCGGCGAGCTCCCGGGCCCGGAAGCCCTCCAGCTCCGCGAGCTCGGTGTCGTCGAGCCGCTCGAGCTCCGCGTAGCTGACGTCGCTGCGCCGCGTCTTCTTGCTCTGGCGCCAGGCGAAGAAGACCAGCAGCGCGACCAGCAGGCCGAGACCCGCCGTCTTGCCGATGGACATGTACTGCGCCCGCTGCTCGTCGGCCTTCGCCGCGGCGAGGTCCTTCTGCGCGGCGGTCGCCGCGGTGCCGTCGAACGGCATCTGGCTGACGTACACCTGGTCGCCGCGGGCCGTGTTGATCCCGGCCGCGCCGGACACCAGCTTCTGCACCTCGCCGGCCGGCAGGCTGGCCGACGTCTTCGCGTCGAGCAGGACCGAGACGGACTGCCGGACCACGGCGCCCGGCGCCGCGTTGCGGACCTCGGTGACCTTGTCCACGGCGTTCTCGGTGGCGCTCGACTTCTTGTCGTACGTGCCGTTGCCGGCCGCCGTGCCGGCCGGGACCTGGATGTTGTCCGGGCCCAGCACGCCGGCGCCGCCGCCGCCGGTGCCGTTGTACGTCTCGTTGGTGGCGCTCTCCTTCAGCGCCTTGGTCTTCGGGTCGCTGGTGAACTTCTCGGTCTTCGTCTGGGTCTGGTCGAAGTCGAGCTGCGAGGTCACCTTCGCCACGGAGTGACCGGGGCCGACGACCTGGTCGAGCATCGACTGGATGCTCGCGGCGAGCCGGTCCTCGTACTCGTGGGTGGCCTGCGTCCGGGCGTCGGCCACTCCGGCGCCGCCGCCCACCGCACCGGCGGTGGAGAGGAGCGCGCCGGTGGAGTCGGCGACCGTGACGTCCTCCGGGGCGAGCCCGGAGATGCTGGAGGAGGTGAGGTTCACGATGGACTGCACCTGCTGCGGCGCGAGCTTCTTGCCCGGGCCGAGCTCGACGAGGACCGCCGCGGTGGGCTTCTTCTCCTCGTCGGCGAACACCGACTTCTCCGGCATCGCGAGGTGCACGACCGCGGCCTGGACGCCGTCGATCGACTTGACGGTCTTGGCCAGCTCGCCTTCCATCGCGCGCTGGTAGGTGACCTGCTGCTGGAACTCGCTCGTCGTGACGCCCTGCTTGTCGAGCAGCGAGTACCCGCCGTCCTGCTGGGCCGGGAGGCCGGCACCGGACATCGCCAGCCGCAGGTCGTACACCTTGTCCTGCGGCACCATGATCGTCTGGCCACCCGCGGCGAGCTGGTACGGGGTGTTCTCGGCGGTCAGCTTCTCGACGATCGCGGCGGCGTCGGCCGCGGCGAGGTTGGAGAACAGGGGGGAGTAGGTGGGCTTGGTGACCCAGCTGGAGAAGAGGAAGCCGCCGACCACGATGGCGAGCACCGCGAAGATGGCGACGGTCTTCTGGCCCGGGGAGAACGACCCGAAGGTCTTCCCGAACCGGCGGAACGCGTCGGTCGCCTTGTTCACCATCAGGCCGGCATCCTCATGATCTCGTTGAACGCCTCGACGGCCTTGTTACGCAGCGCGACGGTCAGCTGGGTGGCGAGGGCGGCCTCGGTGGACGCGATCGTGTAGTCGTGGACGTCCTGCAGGGTGCCGGTGGCGGCCTGCACGGCGAGGTCGTCCGCCTTCGACTGGGTGGCCTGGAGGTTCTCCAGGGCACCGCCGAGCTTGGCGGCGAAGGCCTCGTTCGGGCCCGCCGCGGCGGCGGCGCCGGAGACGTCCCCCATCTCGAGGGGAGCGACGGCGGTGGTGGGGGCAACGCTGGTCATGATGGCCTCGATGGGGGCGGTCATCAGTTTCTCCCGAGCTGGATCGCGGCCTGGTAGGCGTCCTTCGCCCGGTCCACGACGGCGAGATTCGCCTCGTAACCGCGCTGCGCCATGATCATTTGAGTCATCTGGCTGCCCAGGTCGATGTCGGGCATCCGGACGTAACCGCCCGCATCCGCCATCGGGTGCTGGGGGTCGTACACCATGCGGCCCGCGGCGTTGCCGAGCGCGATGCCGCCGACCTGTACGCCGCCCGTACCGTCCGGGCTGGTCACCGACTGGGCGATCACGAATCGCTCCTGGAACGCCGGGCCGCTGGTCGGCCGCACCGTGTTGATGTTGGCGATGTTGTCCGAGATCGCGTCGAGCCACTTGCGGTACACCGTGACGCCGGTCCCCGCGGTGCCGATGGCACCGAAGAGGGGCATCAGGAGCTCCGGAGCGCGTCGCGGAGGAGGCCGAACTTCGAGTCGACCGCGCGCAGCATCAGCTGGTACCGCAGGCCGGTGTCGACGTTCGCGAGCGTCTCGTGGTCGAGGTTGACGTTGTTGCCGTCCTCGCGAGTGGGCTCGAGCGAGGTCCCGACCGTGGCCGAGGTGGCGCCGGTGCCCTCGCTGACCGCCCCGGAGAGCGCGTTCTCGAACTCCACGCGCTTGGCGTGGTAGTCCGGCGTGTTGATGTTCGCGATGTTGTCGGCAATGACGCGCTGACGCAGCGAGAGCCCGTTCAGGGCACTGTGCAGCGCCACAAAGGTGACGTCGGACACGGACTTGCCTCTCTCGACAATGGTGCTGTCTGGGGGGTGCGGATCGCCGATCCATGGCGGTCGCACAGCGAGCAGTCCGTGCTCATGTGTTACTTCGGGTCGAATTGCCCATCACCTTGAGTGACTTCTGTGGATCCGACCGGTTGGGGTGGGACGTTCACCCGAACGGCCGACCCCGGCGCACCGGGACCCCCGCGCGTTTGATCACGGGGTTCCCGGCCGACACGCCGGCGTGTCGGCCGG
>JAVEDU010000052.1 GCA_030840805.1 Actinomycetota bacterium | reverse complement strand
ACGCCGGCGTGTCGTGTTGCAAAGTCCATGATCAACGCGGGGTGGGGCTGATCTACGCGGGGTGGGGGTGAACTAGGCGGGGTGGGGGTGGTCAACGCGAGCTGAGCGGGCCCACCGAGGTCACGGTCACCACCGCGATACCGGCCTCGTCCGATGCCGCGAGGTCCACCTCCGCCGCGATCCCCCAGTCGTGGTCGCCGGCCGGGTCGTCGAAGACCTGCCGCACCACCCACCGCCCCGGCTGCTCGTCGATGACCAGCAGCGCCGGGCCGCGGGCGTCCGGGCCGGTGCCCAGCTCGGGGTACTCCGCGTAGTACCCCTCCAGCGCCTCGAACCAGCCCCCGAAGTCCGGGTCCAGCTCGTCCAGCAGGTCGTACCGGCGCAGCGCGAACAGCTCCACCCGGCGGAACAGGGCGTTGCGCACCAGCACCCGGAACGCCCGGCGGTTGCGGGTGACCGGTGGCGGCGTGTCGTCGACGGGCGCGACGGTGTCCGGTGCGGCCGGGTTGCGCAGCTGCTCCCACTCGTCCAGCAGGCTGGAGTCGACCTGCCGGACCAGCTCGCCCAGCCACTCCACGAGGTCGGTGAGCTCCTCGGTCTTGGCCTCCTGCGGCACGGTCCGGTCGAGGGCCCTGTACGCGTCGGCGAGGTACCGCAGCACCAGCCCCTCCGAGCGCGCCAGCCCGTAGTACCCGACGTACTCGGTGAACGTCATCGCGCGCTCGTACATGTCACGGACGACCGACTTCGGCGACAGCTCGTGGTCGGCGACCCACGGGTGGCCCTTCCGGTAGCTCGCGAGCGCGTGCCCGAGGAGGTCGGCGAGCGGCCTCGGGTGGGTCACCTCGTCGAGCAGCTCCATCCGCTCGTCGTACTCGATGCCGTCCGCCTTCATCGCCGCGACCGCCTCGCCGCGGGCCTTGAACCGCTGGGCGGACAGCACCTGCCGGGGATCGTCCAGGGTGGACTCGATGACCGAGACGGCGTCGAGGATGTACGACGGCGACTCGGGGTCCAGCAGCCCCAGCGCGGCGACGGCGAACGGGGACAGCGGCTGGTTCAGCGCGAAGTCCAGCTGCAGGTCCGCGGTGAGCCGGACGGTACGGCCCTCGGCGTCGGGCTCGTCCAGCTTCTCGACCACCCCGGCGGTGAGCAGGGCGCGGTACATCGCGATCGCCCGCCGGATGTGCCGGCGCTGCGCGGGGCGCGTCTCGTGGTTGTCCTCCAGCAGGTGCCGCATCCCGGCGAAGGCATCGCCCGGACGGTCGATGACGTTGAGCAGCATCGCGTTGCTCACCGCGAAGCTGGAGGTCAGCGGTTCCGGCTCGGCCGCCACCAGCCGCTCGAACGTGGGCTCGCCCCACGAGACGAAGCCCTCCGGTGCCTTCTTGCGCACCACCTTGCGGCGCTTCTTGGCGTCGTCACCGGCCTTGGCGAGCGCCTTGGCGTTCTCGACGTCGTGGTCGGGCGCCTGGACCACCACCGTGCCGGCCGTGTCGTACCCGGCCCGGCCGGCCCGCCCGGCGATCTGGTGGAACTCCCGCGCCTTCAGGTGCCGGGTCCGCACTCCGTCGTACTTGGACAGTGCGGTGAAGAGCACCGTCCGGATCGGGACGTTGATGCCGACGCCGAGCGTGTCCGTACCGCAGATCACCTTCAGCAGCCCGGCCTGGGCGAGCAGCTCCACCAGGCGCCGGTACTTCGGGAGCATGCCGGCGTGGTGGACGCCGATCCCGTGGCGCACCAGCCGGGTCAGCGTCCTGCCGAAGCCGGCGGTGAACCGGAAGTTCCCGATCAGCTCCGCGATCGCGTCCTTCTCCGCCCGGGTACACACGTTGACGCTCATCAGCGACTGGGCGCGTTCCAGGGCCGCGGCCTGGGTGAAGTGCACGACGTACACGGGAGCCTGCCCGGTCGACAGCAGCTCCTCGATGGTCTCGTGGACCGGGGTCGTGACGTAGTAGTGGTGCAGCGGCACCGGGCGCTGGACGGAGGTGACGACGGCCGTCTCCCGGCCGGTACGGCGGGTCAGGTCGTCGGCGAGGTGGGTGACGTCGCCCAGCGTCGCGGACATCAGGACGAACTGGACGTCCGGCAGCTCGATCAGCGGCACCTGCCACGCCCAGCCGCGGTCCGGCTCGGCGTAGAAGTGGAACTCGTCCATCACGACCTGGCCGATATCGGCCGCCGTGCCCTGGCGCAGCGCCATGTTCGCGAGGATCTCCGCGGTACAGCAGATGATCGGCGCGTCGGCGTTCACGCTCGCGTCGCCGGTGACCATCCCGACGTTGGCGGGGCCGAAGACCGCGCAGAGCGCGAAGAACTTCTCGCTCACCAGGGCCTTGATCGGCGCCGTGTAGAAACTGCGCCGCCCGGCGGCGAGCGCCGCGAAGTGCGCGCCCGTCGCGACCAGGCTCTTCCCGGACCCGGTGGGGGTCGACAGGACGACGTTGGCGCCGGAGACGACCTCGATCAGCGCCTCGGTCTGCACCGGGTACAGGTCGAGTCCGGTCTCGGTGACCCAGCCCGCGAACGCGTCGAAGACGGCATCGGGGTCGGCGGGGGCAGGGATCCGTTCGGTGAGCGTCATGGTGACCCCGATGGTGCCCTGCCGGGCCGGTGCGGGCTCGCCCCGGGGCACTTCCTTGCGCCCCGAATCGCAGATGGCCGGAAGATTTGCGTTTTGGTCACCGCTGGTTGATAGTTGGTCACAGACAGGTCTGTCTCAACGGCGAGCCAGGCCTGCCTGTTCCCCGGCCGGGGTGCCACCGCCGTTCCCGACCGCGGAGATGTGCCGAATCCATGGAGACCAGCAAGCCGGCGGCCCTGCTCGTCTCCGATCGCCCCGCCTGCTTCGGGCTGGTCCGCGCCGCGCTCACCGCCACGGACACCGATCCGGCCCTCGTGCTGACCTGGGTGCGGACCTCGGCCGAGGCCGCCACCGAGCTCGCCGCCCGCGACTTCGACTGCGCGCTCCTCGACCTCACCGACGGTGACCTCGGGGCGCTGGACTCCCTCACCGCCCTCGGCGTGCCGGTCATCGTCCTGGTCCCGCCCGGCGCGGAGGGCCTCGCCGACGAGGCCCTCCGCCGGGGCGCCCAGGACCACCTCCCCGAGACGGGGCTGGACGGCCGGCTGCTGCGGCGCGCGATGGAGTACGCGGGCGAACGGCAGCGCACGCGCGCCGAGCTGCGCCGCACCGCACACCTGTACCGCTCCGTCGTCGACGCCCTGGCCGAGGGCGTCGTCGTGTACTCGGCGACGGGGCGGATCCAGACCGTCAACGACAGCGCGCTGCGCATCCTCGACGTGCCGTTCGAGGAGATGACCGGGCTCGCCTCCGGTGACCCGCGCTGGCAACTGGCCCGGGCGGACGGCACCCCGGTGCCGGCGGACGAGCTGCCGCCGCTGGTGAGCCTCCGCACCGGCGAGGCCGTCAGCGGGACCGTCCTGCGGGTGACCCGCGCCGACGGCGGGTTCACGTGGCTCGAGCTCAACGCGACACCCCTGCGCCGGGAGCCGGACGGACGGCCGTACGGCGTCGTGGCGTCGTTCCGCGACATCACCGCGCGCCGCACGGCCGAGGACGCCGTACGGAACAGCCAGTCGGCGCTGCGCCTCCAGTCCGAGGTGCTGCACGCCGTCGGGCAGGCCGTCATCGTGACCGACCTCGACGGCCGGCTGCGCTACGCCAACCCGGCCGCCGAGCAGCTGCACGACTGGGAGCCGGGCAGGTCGATCGGCCGCAACATCGGCACCCTGCTGCCGCCCGGCCTGCTGACCCCCGACATCCGGCCGACGCTGCTCGCCGGGGGGACCTGGTCCGCGGAGTACACCGTCCACCGCCGCGACGGCGCCGCGCGCCGGATGCTGGGCAACCTCACCCCGATGCGATCCGACGACGGCACGGTGCTCGCGGTCATCGGCATCGGGACCGACCTGACCGAACGGGTCCGCGCCGAGGACGAGAGGCAACGGCTGTCCGCGATCGTGGAGTCCTCCGACGCGGCGATCATCAGCGAGACGCCCGACGGCACGATCCGCAGCTGGAACCGCGCCGCGAGCCGGCTGTACGGCTACGAGCCCGGCGAGGCGGTGGGCCGCCACGCCTCGATGCTCGAGCCACCGGGCGGGGTGACGGCGTTCGAGGACGTCCTGGCGCAGCTGCGCGCCGGCGAGCGGGTCGAGCACCTGGAGACCGTCCGCCGGCGCAAGGACGGCACGCTCGTGGACGTCGCCCTCACGCTCTCGCGGATCGAGGACCGGCAGGGCCGCCACACCGGCTTCTCGTCGATCTCCCGCGACATCACCGAGCGCAAGCTGTTCGAGGCCGCGGCGCAGGAAGACCGGCGTCGCCTCGCCGAGGCACAGCGGCTCGCCGGGCTCGGCAGCTTCGAGGTGGACCTCACCGCCGGCACCATCCGCTGGTCCGCGGAGCTGTACCGGATCCTCGGGGTCGACCCCGCCGTCGAGCCGAGCCTCGAACAGCTCTTCACCCAGGTGCACCCCGACGATCTGCTCGCCGTGAACCGCCAGCTCAAGGCCGTCATCGACCGGGGCGAGACCACCGACGGGGTGCATCGGCTCGTCCGGGCCGACGGCCTGCGCTGGGTGCACATCCGCGCGGAGCTCCGCGGCGACGCCGGCCGACCCAGCGCCACCGGGACGGTCATCGACGTCACCGAGCAGCGGCGCATCGAGGGCGAGCGCCGCGCGGCCGAGGACCGGCTCCGGGCCGGGTTCGAGAACGCCGCGGTCGGGATCATGATGCTCGACGGCGACTGCCAGCTGACGATGGTGAACCCCGCGGTGCGCTCGCTGCTCGGCCGGCCGGACGAGCAGCTGGTGGGCCACCGGATCGACGAGTTCCTGCACCCGGACGACCGCGGCCCGGCGCTGGGGCGGTTCGCGGCACTGGTGAACGGCGAGGTCGACTCGTACCAGGCCGAACGCCGGTACCTGCGGCCCGACGGCGGCACGGTCTGGGTGCTGGTGAACGTGAGCCCGCTCCGCCACGCCGAGGGGCCGTCGGAGTTCTTCTTCGCGCAGATCCAGGACATCACCGACCGCCGGGCGATGGAGGAGGCGCTGGAGCACCTCGCCGTCCACGACGCGCTGACCCAGCTTCCCAACCGCACCCTGCTCACCGACCGGGTACAGCACGCGCTGGACCGCCAGGGCCGGCGGGCCGGTGAGCTGGCGGTGCTGTTCGTCGACATCGACCGGTTCAAGTTCGTCAACGACGGCATGGGACACCGGGCCGGCGACGAGCTCCTCACGGTCGTCGCGCAACGTCTACGGGACACGGTGCGCCCGAGCGACACCGTCGCGCGGTTCGGCGGCGACGAGTTCGTGGTGGTCTGCGAACAGCTGGTCGACCCGTGTGAGGCGTCCACGATCGCCGGACGCCTCGCGCGCGCGATCGAGGAACCGATGATGCTCGAGGGGAGCGAGGTCGTGGTGACCGCGAGCATCGGCGTCGCGGTCGCCGCGGCCGACGCGACGGTCGATGCGCTGCTCCGGGACGCCGACACGGCCATGTACCGCGCGAAGGAGCGCGGCCGTGCCCGCGTCGAGGTGTTCGACGAGGCCCTTCGCGGCCGGGCGGCCGAGCGCCTCGAGCTGGAGGCCGCCCTGCGCCGTGCGGTCGCGGCCGGGGAGTTCGAGCTGGCGTACCAGCCGATCGTCCGGGTCGACACCGAGGCGGTGATCGGCTGCGAGGCCCTGCTGCGGTGGCGGCATCCCCGGCGCGGGCTCGTGAGTCCGGCGGAGTTCATCCCGCTGGCCGAGGAGACCGGCCTGATCGTCCCGATCGGCGCGTGGGTGCTCGACGAGGCGCTCCGGCAGGGCAGCGCCTGGCGTGCCGAGGGACGCGAGCTCGCCATCGGCGTGAACCTCTCCGCCCGGCAGCTGGCGGCGCCCGATCTGGTCGACACGGTGGCCGCGGCGCTGCGGAACAGCGGGATCGCACCGCACACGGTGCACCTGGAGATCACCGAGAGCGTGCTGATGGACGATGTCGAGCAGTCGATCGCGACGCTGACCTCGCTCAAGGAGCTGGGCATCAGCTTCGCCGTGGACGACTTCGGCACCGGGTACTCCTCGCTGAGCTATCTCAAGCGCCTCCCCATCGACACCCTCAAGATCGACCAATCGTTCATCCGCGGGCTCGGCGTGGTCGAGAACGACTCCTCGATCGTGCGCGCGATCATCGGCCTCGGGCGGGCGCTCGGGATGGGGCTGGTCGCGGAGGGCGTCGAGGAGCCCGCGCAGCTCGCGGAGCTGCGGGCGCTCGGCTGCGATGTGGCCCAGGGCTTCCTGTGGAGCCCCGCGGTACCGGCGGGAGCATTCCCGACGTCCGTCTCCAGGGCCTGAGCACATCTTGCCGCCGAGGTCCCCGAGGGAGTCCACTCGTCCTGCCGGTTCGCCGGGAGGGAGGGGCGCCGTGGGCGCCGCCGAGAACAAGTCGGTCGCACGGGACTTCAACGAGGTGTGCCTGAACGGGCCCCACCTCGACCGGCTCGGCGATTTCGTCGCACGGGACGTCATCGTCCACGCCGGTACGCCGGCCGAGGCGGCCGAGATCCGGGGCATCTCCGAGCTGGCGGACGTGGTGCGGCGCACCCACGAGGTGCTTGCCGGCTACTGCGTCACCGTGCTCGACGTCGTCGCGGAGGGCGACCGCGTCCTGGTCCGCTGGACGGTCGAGGGCACGCACGCCAGCGAGTGGTTCGGGTTCCCGGCGACGCACCGGCCCGTCCGGTTCGGTGGGATGGATCTGTACCGCTTCGACCGTGGGTTGATCCGGGAGTGGTGGCGGAACGAAGATCATCTTTACCTTCTCCAGCAACTGGAGGATTGACGAACTGTCCCGGTTTGTCCTCCCCCGGCCGTACAGATGTGACTGCTCGAACGGCCGGTCGATGGACAGGACGCCCCCCGACGCCGTCTACTGAAAGACATGTCAACAAGCGAGCCACCCGAGTCGAGGATGCGCGCGATCGTCCAGCAGCCCGGTTCGCCGACCCCCAGCGCCCGTGAGCGCATCTTGGCCGAGGCGTTCGTCTTGTTCTACGCGGAGGGCATCCGCGCCGTCGGGGTCGACCTGTTGATCAGCCGCGCCGAGGTCGCCAAGGCCACGTTCTACCGCCACTTCGCCTCCAAGAACGACCTCATCGTCGCGTACGTCGACCGCCGCCGGACCGCGTGGCTCGGCTGGCTCACCGAGGCCGTCGCCGAGCGCGCGGAACGACCGGAGGACCGGCTGCTCGCCGTGTTCGACGCACTGGCCGAGCTGTTGACCGACCCGGAGTACCGCGGCTGCGCCGTGCACAACGCCGTCGTCGAGGCCGGTCGGGACGCCCCCGGGGTGGCCGCGTCCGCCCTCGCCCACGAGGCGGACCTCCTGCGGTACCTCACCGGGCTCGCCGCCGAGGCCGGCATCGCCGCACCGGACGAGCTCGCCGCGCGCTGGGTGCTGCTGATCGACGGCGCGTGCGTGGGCGCGCTGCGCGTCGGTGGCCCGGCGCCCGCGCTCGAGGCCCGCGCGGCCGCGCAGTTCCACCTGGCCGACGCCGGCGCCACCGTCGCGCGGTAGCTCCCGCCCTTCTCGACTCCCGACGCCGGACGGCACCCGGCCGTGAACCCTGGGGCACAGCGCCCCACCCCTCCGCGCGAACCGGCGACGGCTCGACCGTCCCGGTCGCCCAGGGCGCCCCACCGCTGCTGATCGACGGCGCGGGCGCGGGTGCGCTGCCCGCCGGTGGCCCGGCGGCCGCGCTCGGGGCCCGACGACGGCGTCCCGGCCGCGTCCGGCCGTGAACCCGGGGCACCGCGCCCCACCCTCCGCGTGAACCGTGAGCCCACGCGAACCAGCGACGGCTCGACCGTCCCGGGGCGCCCACCGCATATCCCGCCGGACACCCGGGGACCGCCGAGGCGGCGAGGCATCCCGGTGTCGACGGAGGTGTCCGGTCCCTCCGCGGGCCGCCCACACCGTGCGCATGAGGTCCGCGAAAGTCCTGGGCCATTCTCCTACGAACGGTTGACTTGTGGCGTAGGACACCCCTACCGTTCCAGCGGGCAGAACAAGTTTTCCACTGAGTGGAAAGCTTGCAATCCAGAACCGCACCCAGAGGAGCACGCACATGACCACTCCCGCCGGCGTCGAGATCACCGGGCCGATGGGCGACCGGTACGACGAGATCCTCACCACCGAGGCGCTCGAGTTGCTCGCGGATCTGCACAGGACGTTCGACGGCAGGCGGCGGGAGCTGCTCGACGCCCGGGACCGGCGGTACGCCGAGCTCGCGGCGGGCGGCACCCTCGGCTTCCTCGACGAGACCAAGGACATCCGCGAGGGCGACTGGCAGGTGGCGCCCCCGGCGCCCGGCCTGGCCGACCGTCGCGTCGAGATCACCGGTCCGACCGACCGGAAGATGACGATCAACGCCCTCAACTCCGGCGCCAAGGTGTGGCTGGCCGACTTCGAGGACGCGAACACCCCGCTCTGGGACAACCTCGTCCAGGGCCAGCTCAACCTCCGCGACGCGAACCGCCGCCAGGTCGACTTCACCTCGCCCGAGGGCAAGGCCTACACGCTCGGCGAGGAGACGGCCACGATCGTGGTCCGCCCCCGCGGCTGGCACCTGCCGGAGAAGCACGTCCTCGTCGACGGCGAGCCGATCGCCGGCAGCCTCTTCGACTTCGCGCTGTACTTCCTCCACAACGCGCAGCACCTGGTCGACACCGGCCGGGGTCCGTACTTCTACCTGCCGAAGATCGAGAGCCACCTCGAGGCGCGACTGTGGAACGACGTGTTCGTCCGCGCCCAGGAGACGATCGGCCTCCCGCCGGGCACCATCCGCGCCACCGTGCTGCTCGAGACGTACCCGGCGGCGTTCGAGATGGAGGAGATCCTCTACGAGCTCCGCGACCACTCCGCGGGCCTCAACGCCGGCCGCTGGGACTACATCTTCTCGGCCATCAAGAAGTTCCGTACCCGCGGCCGTGACTTCATGCTCCCCGACCGGGCGCAGGTGACGATGACCGTGCCGTTCATGCGCTCGTACACCGAGCTGCTGGTCGCGACCTGCCACAAGCGCGGCGCGCACGCGATCGGCGGCATGGCGGCCTTCATCCCGAGCCGCAAGGACGCGGCCGTCAACGAGACGGCGATGGGCAAGGTCCGCGAGGACAAGACCCGCGAGGCGAACGACGGGTTCGACGGCTCCTGGGTCGCGCACCCGGATCTCGTGCCGATCTGCCGCGAGGTGTTCGACGGCGTGCTCGGCGACCGGCCGAACCAGATCGAGAAGAAGCGGGACGACGTCCACGTCACCGCCGAGGAGCTCCTGGACGTGGCGGCCACGCCCGGCAACGTCACCGAGGCCGGCCTGCGCAACAACGTCAGCGTCGGCATCCAGTACCTCGCGGCCTGGCTGCGCGGCACCGGCGCGGTGGGGATCTTCAACCTCATGGAGGACGCCGCGACGGCCGAGATCAGCCGCTCGCAGGTCTGGCAGTGGCTGCACAACGACGTCGTGCTCGACAACGGCGAGACGGTCACCCGCGAGCTGGTCGAACGGCTGGCGGATGAGGAGATCTCGAAGCTGCCCGGCGACCCGGCCGCGTACGCGGAGGCCCGGCAGACCTTCATGGAGGTCGCGGTGGCCGACGACTTCGCCGAGTTCCTCACCCTGCCGGCCTACGAGCGGATGCCCTGACCGTCATGGCCGACATCCCGGCGCTGGCGGCGCGGCTGCGCGCGGCACTGGGTGCGGACGCCGTCATCGACGACCACACCCAGCTCCGCACGTACGAGTGCGACGGCCTCGCGCACTACAAGGTGACCCCGGCCCTGGCGGTGCTCGCCGAGGACACCCGGGGCGTGGCCGAGGTGGTCCGGGCCTGCCACGAGACCGGCGTGCCCTTCGTGGCCCGCGGCTCGGGCACCGGGCTGTCCGGCGGCGCGCTCCCCCGCGCCGACGGCGTGCTCATCGTGACGTCCCGGATGCGGAACATCGTGACGATGGACCCGGCGAACCAGCGCGCCGTCGTCCAGCCCGGCGTGATCAACCTGGACGTGACCAGGGCCGCCACGCCGCTGGGCTACTACTACGCGCCGGACCCGTCCAGCCAGCAGGTGTGCTCGATCGGGGGCAACCTCGCCGAGAACTCCGGGGGCGCCCACTGCCTGAAGTACGGGTTCACCGCGAACCACGTGACCGGCGTCGAGTGGGTGGCACCCGACGGCGAGGTGATCCGGCTCGGCGGCAATGCCCCGGATCCCACCGGGTACGACCTGCTCGGCGCGATCGTCGGCTCCGAGGGGACGCTGGGCATCGCCACCGAGGTGACCGTCCGGCTGACCCGGCTGCCGGAGAGCGTCCGGACGCTGCTGGCGGCGTTCGGCGGGACCGACGAGGCGGGCGCCGCGGTGTCCGCGATCATCGGCGCCGGAGTCGTCCCCGCCGCCGTCGAGATGATGGATGCGCTCGCGATCGAGGCGGCCGAGGCGGCCGTCGCGTGCGGTTACCCGCAGGGCGCCGGCGCGGTGCTGATCGTGGAGCTGGACGGCCCGGCCCCCGAGGTCGAGCGGCAGTTCGCCGAGGTGGAGGCGCGCTGCCGGGCGAACGGGGCGTTCGAGATCCGGATCGCGGCCGACGACGTCGAGCGGGCGCTGTTCTGGAAGGGCCGCAAGTCCGCGTTCGCCGCGGTGGGCCGGATCAGCCCCGACTACATCGTGCAGGACGGCGTGATCCCGCGGACGTCGCTGCCGGTCGTGCTGCGCCGGATCTCCGAGCTGTCCGCGTCGGGCGGGGTCCGGGTCGCGAACGTGTTCCACGCCGGCGACGGCAACCTGCACCCGCTCGTCCTGTTCGACGACTCCGTACCCGGTCAGGCGGAACGGGCCGAGGAGGTCTCCGGGGCGATCCTCGACCTCTGCATCGAGCACGGCGGCTCGATCACCGGCGAGCACGGCGTGGGGTCGGACAAGGCGAAGTACATGCCACGCATGTTCACCGACGACGACCTCGACACGATGCAGATGGTCCGCTGCGCGTTCGACCCACACGGGCTGTCCAACCCCGGCAAGATCTTCCCGACTCCCCGCCTGTGCGGCGAGGTCCCCGGCAGGCGCAAGGGCGTGCACCCCGTGCAGGAAGCCGGACTGGCGGAGGCGTTCTGATGAGCACGACCGAGGGCCTGCTGGGCCGTGCCCGCGCGGCCGAGCCGGCCGACACCATCGCCGGCGTGGCCCCGGGCCAGGTGGTGTCACCGGCGTCCACCGCGGAGACCGCCGAGGTGCTGCGGGAGGCCTCCGCGCGAGGGCTCACCGTGGTCGCCCGGGGTACCGGGACGAAGCAGACCTGGGGCGCGCCACCGTCGAGTGTGGACCTCGTCGTCGACACGACCCGGATGGCCGCGGTCGTCGAACACGCCGCCGGTGACCTGATCGTCCATGCCCAGGCCGGGATCACGCTCGCCGCACTCCAGGAGACGGTGGCCCCCGCCGGGCAGCGGCTCGCGCTCGACCCGCTGTGCCCCGGCACGCTGGGCGGGCTCATCGCGACCGCGGGTTCCGGGCCGCTGCGGTACTCCCACGGCGCCGTGCGGGACCTGCTCATCGGCATCACGCTCGTGCGCGCCGACGGGGTCGTGGCGAAGTCCGGCGGCAAGGTCGTCAAGAACGTCGCCGGGTACGACCTCGGCAAGCTGCTCGCCGGTTCGTGGGGCTCGCTCGGGGTGATCACCGAGGCGACGTTCCGGCTGCACCCGCTCCCGGCCACGTCCCGCTGGGTGGCGGCCCCGGTGGACGGCGCGACGGACGCGGACGCGCTCGTCCAGGCTGTCGTCCACTCCCAGACCGTGCCGTCCGCCGTCGAGCTCGACCGGCCCGCCGACGACCCGGCCACCCTCGCGATCCTCGTCGAGGGCACCGAAGCGGGCGTCGCCGCGCGCGTGGCGGCCCTGCGGGACCTGCTCGGCGGTACGCCCGAGGTGCGCGACACGCCGCCCGGCTGGTGGGGGCGGCCGCCGGTTGGCGACACGCTGCTCAAGCTGACCCACGAGATCGCCGGGCTGCCACGCCTGCTCGACGCGCTCGACACCGCGACCGCGCGGCACGGCGGGCGCGCCGCCGTCCGCGGGTCGGCGGGGGTCGGCATCCTGCACGCCACCCTGCCCGGGGACGCCGAGGCGGTCCGCGCGGTCGTCGCCGAGCTGCGTACGGCGTCCGCCGCCTGGGGCGGCGACGTGGTGGTACTCGACGGACCGCCCGAGGTGGACCCGTGGGGACCGGTGCGGGGGCTCGACCTCATGCGCCGGGTCAAGGACCAGTTCGACCCGGAGCACCGGCTCGCGCCGGGACGTTTCGTCGGAGGGATCTGAAGGATGAGCGAGCGCAGCGTCGATTCGACGACCGGCACGCGGGCCGGCGAGGAGCCGGAGCGGATCGCCCCGGCGCCGCCCGGCAGACCCGCCTTCGACGACCACAACCCGCCGGACGCCGCCCTCGTCGGTGACTGTGTCCACTGTGGATTCTGTCTGCCGACCTGCCCGACCTACGTCCTGTGGGGCGAGGAGATGGACTCGCCCCGCGGTCGCATCTACCTGATGGGCCAGGGGCTCGAGGGCGACCCGATGACGCCGACGATGGTGCAGCACATCGACGCCTGCCTCGGTTGCATGGCCTGTGTCACCGCGTGCCCGTCCGGCGTCCAGTACGACAGGCTCATCGAGGCGACCCGCGCCCAGGTCGAGCGCAACTTCGACCGGCCGAGGCGCGACCGGGCCCTCCGGGGGGCCATCTTCAGTCTGTTCCCGTACCCGAAGCGGCTCCGGGTGATGCGGCCGTTCCTCCGGGCGTACCAGGCGACCGGCCTCCCCAGGGTGCTGCGCCGCGGCGGACTGCTGCAGCGCATCTCGCCCACGCTCGCCGCGATGGAGTCCCTGGCTCCCCCGCTGGAGAAGATGGAGCGCGTACCCGAGCGGACGCCCGCGCAGGGCCCGAAGCGGGGCACCGTCGGGATGCTGCTCGGCTGCGTCCAGCGCGAGTTCTTCCCCGGCACCAACACCGCGACCGCGCGCGTGCTCGCCGCGGAGGGGTTCGAGGTCCTCGCCCCCGCGGCCCAGGGGTGCTGCGGCGCGCTGTCGGCCCACAACGGCCGAGAGGCGGAGGCGCAGTCGTTCGCGCGGTCCCTCGTCGACACCTTCGAGGCCGCCGGGGTGGACTGGGTCGTCGTCAACGCCGCCGGCTGCGGCTCGACCATGAAGGAGTACGCCGACCTGCTCGCCGGCGACCCCGCGTACGCCGAGAAGGCCCGCCGGTTCACCGATCGCGTGCGGGACGTGTCGGAGATCCTCACCGAGCAGGGCACCGTGGCGACGCGGCACCCGCTGCCGGTCACCGTCGCGTACCACGACGCCTGCCACCTCGGGCACGCACAGGGCGTGCGCGCCCAGCCGCGGGCGCTGCTGCGGGGCATCCCCGGCCTGCAGGTCAGGGAGATCTCCGAGGCCGAGCTGTGCTGCGGGTCGGCCGGGATCTACAACCTGCTGAACCCGGAGCCCGCCCGCGAGCTCGGCGACCGCAAGGCCCGGAACGTCCTGACGACCGGGGCGTCCCTCCTCGTCACCGCCAACCCCGGCTGCCTCATGCAGGTGGCCAGCTCCATCGAGCGCCTCGGGGGACAGATCGCGCTCGCCCACACCGTCGAGGTGCTCGACGCCTCGATCCGCGGCCTCCCGGTGGAGAGCCTCGGCAGCACCACCGCTCGGTCCGCACCGTCCCCCCGATCGACGAGGTGAGTAGATGTACCAACAGGTCCTCGACCCCATAGCGGGTTCACTCGGGCTCACATCCATCTTCGCGGCACTGCCGCTGATCGCGCTGTTCGTCCTGCTCGGCGCGGTGCGGATGAAGGCCTGGATGGCCTCTCTGATCGCCCTGGCCATTGCGATCGGCGTAGCAGTGTTCGTGTACCCCATGCCGGTCGGTCAGGCGTTGCTCGCGGGAGCCGAGGGCGCCGCATTCGGGTTCTTCCCGATCCTCTGGATCGTCATCAACGCGATCTGGATCTACAACATCACCGTCGCGACCGGCCACTTCGACGTGCTGCGGCGGTCGATGTCCCGGGTCAGCGACGACATGCGCATCCAGGGCGTCATCGTCGCGTTCTGCTTCGGGGCGCTGCTGGAGGCGCTCGCCGGGTTCGGCACCCCGGTCGCGATCACCAGCGTCATGTTGATCGCGCTGGGCTTCAAGCCGATCAAGGCCGCCACCGTGGCCCTGGTCGCCAACACCGCGCCCGTCGCGTTCGGCGCCCTCGGCGTACCGATCACCACGCTCGCCACCGTGACCGGGCTCCCGGAGGGCGACCTGGGCGCGATGGCCGGCCGGCAGACCCCGTTGCTCGCGGTGTTCGTCCCGATCGCGCTCGTGTTCCTCATCGACGGCAAGCGGGGCGTCAGGCAGACGCTGCCGGCGACCCTGGTGTGCGGCATCTCGTTCGCGCTGGCGCAGTTCGTCACGTCGAACTACATCAGCATCCCGCTCACCGACATCGTCGCCGCCCTCGTGAGCGTCGCCGCCACCCTGCTGTTCCTGCGGGTCTGGCAGCCGGCCGGGCGGTACGTCGAGGCGGCCTCGGACGAGAGCATCGACGCCCGGCAGCCGGTCGCCGCCGGCGGGGTGCCGGCCGACGGCGGCACGCACGCGACCGACCTCGGCGCGGGCGACGTCGACGAGTACGCGCGACGGGACACCGGCAAGCGGGACACCCCCGGCGAGGTCTTCAAGGCGTACGCGCCGTACCTCATCATCATCGCGGTGTTCGTCGTCGCACAGATCCCGGCGATCAAGGCCGCGCTCGCCGCCGTGACCGTGAAGTTCGACTGGCCGGGCCTGCACATCGTCTCGGCCGGCGGCAAGGAGTCCACCCTTCCGGTGTTCACCTTCAACTGGCTCGGCGCCGCCGGCACGCTCCTGGTCATCGCCGGGCTCATCACCATCCCGGTGGTCGGCATCCGGCCCGGCCCGGCGTTCCGTGCCTACCTGGCCACGTACCGGCAGCTCGCCACGGCGATCCTCACGGTCATGGCCGTGCTCGCGCTCGCCAACGTGATGAACGCCAGCGGCCAGACCGCCACGCTGGGCGCGTGGATGGCCGGCGCGGGTGCCGCGTTCGCGCTGCTGTCGCCGATCCTGGGCTGGATCGGTGTCGCGGTCACCGGCTCGGACACGTCGTCGAACTCCCTGTTCGGCGCGCTCCAGGTCGCCGCGGCCGACAAGGCCGGGCTCAGCGACACCCTGATGGCGGCGGCGAACTCCTCCGGCGGCGTCCTCGGCAAGATGATCAGCCCGCAGAACCTCGCGATCGCCGCCGCCGCGGTGGGCATCGGGGGGCGCGAGGGCGACCTGTTCCGCAAGGTGTTCTGGTGGAGCATCGGGTTCCTCGTGCTGATGTGCGTGCTGGTGTACCTGCAGTCCACGCCCGTCCTGTCCTGGATGGTCCCGTAGTCCCCCGACCTCCCCGCCCTCGCTCCCGGGGGCGGGGAGGTCGGCCGTACGCTCAGGCCCGGGGAGAGAGGTGCCAGTGGACGCAGTAGCCGACGGGTATGCGCCGCCCGCCGCACCGTCCGGCGGCGTGCAGGCGGTCGACCGGGCCCTCGACGTGCTCGAGGCCCTCGCCGCCGCGGCCACCCCTCTCGGGGTCAGCGCCCTCGCGCACGCCACCGGGCTTCCGGTCGGCACGATCCACCGGCTGCTCCGCACGCTCGCCGCGCGCGGCTTCGTGCGCCAGGAGGCGAGCCGGGACTACGCGCTGGGGCCGGCGCTGTTCCGGGTCGGGCACGCCAGCACCCGGGCCATCGCCGCCCCCGCCCGGCCGTACCTCGCCCGCCTCGTCGAGATCAGCGGCGAGACCGCGAACCTCGCCGTGCTGGAGGGCGACCACGTCGTCTACGTCGCGCAGGTGCCGTCCGCGCACCGGCTGCGGATGTTCGCCGAGGTCGGCCGCCACGTGCTGCCGCACTCCACGGCCGTCGGCAAGGTGCTCCTGGCCGACCGCCCGGCCGAGCTGGCCGAGGACGTCATCCGCCGGACCGGGCTGCCCGTCCACACGCCGAACACGATCAGCGATCCCGGGGTGTTCGCCGCCGAGCTGGTGCGCGTGCGCGCCCAGGGCTGGGCGGTGGACGACGAGGAGGAGGAGACGGGCGTGCGGTGCTTCGCCGTACCGGTCCGGGACGGCGGACGGGTCATCGCGGCGATGTCGGTGTCCGGGCCCGCGGCGCGTTTCGACGGCGTCGCGATCGAGCCGCTGGTGGCACAGATGCAGGAGGTGGCGGACCGGTTCGCCGCCGAGGGCCTGCGCGGCGCCACCCGGGCCTGACGCCCCGCCCGCGCCGCGTTGACCATGGGGGCTTTGGGCACGACACGCCGGCGTGTCTGACGAAAGGCCCCCTGATCAACGCGGCCGAATCGGACTTCGGCCGCCATCGGGTACATCCCCGGCACCCGGCTTGCGCGACCGGGGCACCGTTTCCTAAGGTAAGGCTCACCTAAGCCTACGAAGGGGAGCGGAATGCGCGTGCGGGGACGATCGATGGCAGTGGCCGCGGGACTGGTGGCCGTCGCCCTGTCGGCCGCGGCCTGCGGCGACGCGGGCTCGGGCTCGGGGTCGGGTTCCGACAAGCCGACACTGACGCTGTACAACGCCCAGCACGACTTCGTCGAGGACATGGCGAAGGACTTCACCGCCAAGACCGGCATCAAGGTCGAGGTCCGCTCCGGTGACGACTTCGAGCTCGCGAACCAGATCGTCCAGGAGGGCTCCGCCTCCCCGGCCGACGTGTTCGTCACCGAGAACTCCCCCGCCATGTCGCTGGTCGACAGCAAGGGCGGCTTTGCCAGGGTCGACGACACCACGCTCGCGCAGATCCCGGACTCGTTCGAGCCCTCGAACAAGAACTGGGTCGGCTTCGCCGCCCGGTCCACCGTCCTCGCGTACAACTCCACGGCCCTGAAGCCGGCCGATCTCCCCGCGTCGCTGCTGGACCTCGCCCAGCCGAAGTGGAAGGGCAAGATCGGCTTCGCCCCGGCCGGAGCAGACTTCCAGGCCATCGTGAGCGCGGTCGTCGCCACCAGCGGCGAGGCCGCCGCGGAGCAGTGGCTGAAGGGCCTGAACACCAACGGCAAGAAGTACCAGGGCAACACGGCCGTGATGAAGGCCGTCAACGCCGGCGAGATCCAGGCCGGCGTGATCTACCACTACTACTGGTACAAGGACCGCGCGGAGTCCGGCGCCAACAGCAAGAACGTCGAGCTGAGGTACTTCGGCAACGCCGACCCCGGCGCGTTCGTCAGCATCTCCGGTGCGGGCGTCGTGAAGGCGAGCAAGCACCAGGAGGAGGCCCAGCAGCTGGTCGCGTACCTGACCGGCAAGGACGGCCAGAAGATCCTCGCGGACAGCGGCGCCATGGAGTACGCCATCGCCGACGGCGCGACGAACAACCCGGCCCTCAAGCCGATCGCCGACCTCGACCCGCCCGCGGTGGACCCCGCGAAGCTGAACGGCCCCCGCGTGGTCGAGCTGATGCAGCGGGCCGGACTGCTCTGACGTGACCCTCACGACCGCCCCGAGCACCGCCTCCCGTCCGGGGGGCGGTGCTCGGCCGTCGTCCCGGCGCCGGCGACGGCGCTACCCGCGGGCCCTGCTGGCGACGTCCACCCTGGTGACGCTGATCGCGCTCATCCCGCTGATCTTCGTCGCGGTGTACACCGTCGGGGTCGGCTGGGACGAGGCGCTGCGGCTGCTCGTCCGCCCGCGCATCGGCGAGCTGCTCTGGAACACCACCCGCCTCGCCCTCGCCTGCATGGCCCTGTCCGCGGTGATCGGTACCGGGGCGGCGTGGCTCGTCGAGCGATCCGACCTGCCCGGACGGCGGATCTGGAACGTGCTCCTCGTCGTCCCCCTGGCCATCCCGGCGTTCGTGAACAGCTTCGGCTGGGTCTCGGTCACCGCGGCGGTCGAGGGGTACGGAGGCGCGCTGCTGATCGTGACCATGTCGTACTTCCCGCTCGTGTACCTCCCGGTCTCGGCCGCGCTCCGCGGGCTGGACCCGGCACTGGAGGAGACCGCGAACGCGCTGGGCAACGGCCGCTGGCGCACGTTCACGAGGGTGGTCCTCCCGCAGCTCCGGCCGGCGATGCTCGGCGGCGCACTGCTGGTGGGGCTGCACCTGCTCGCCGAGTTCGGGGCGCTGCAGATGCTGCGGTTCCCGACGTTCACCACGGCGATCTACGACCAGTACCGGTCCACGTTCAACGGCCCGGCCGCCAACATGCTGGCCGGCGTGCTGGTCCTCTGCTGCCTGCTCCTGCTGCTCGGCGAGCTGCGTCTGCGCGGGCAGGCGCGGTACGCGCGGCTCGGCGCCGGCTCGCCCCGCCCCGCGGCGCGCGCCCGGCTGGGGATCGTCACCGTGCCCGTCCTGCTCGCCCTGGCCGCCCTGATCACGCTGGCCCTCGGCGTACCGCTCGGCAGCCTGGCGCACTGGCTGATCACCGGCAGCTCGACCGCGTTCCCGGTGGACACGCTGCTGACGACCACCGCGACCTCGGTCGGCCTGGCCGCCGCCGCCGCGCTCGTCACCAGCCTGCTGGCCCTGCCGGTCGCCTGGCTCTGCGTCCGACACCCCGGCCGCGCCAGCACGCTGCTGGAACGCGGCACCTACTTCGGCAACGCGCTCCCCGGCATCGTCGTCGCGCTCGCGCTCGTGACGATCTCGATCCGGTACACGGAGACGCTCTACCAGACCGTCCCGCTGCTGGTCATCGGGTACGCGATCCTGTTCCTGCCGCGCGCGATGGTCAGCCTCCGCGCGGCGATCGCCCAGGTACCGCCGGTGCTGGACGACGTGGCGCACGCGCTCGGCGCGACGCGGACCGGGACGCTGTGGCGGGTCACCCTGCCGCTGATCGCGCGGGGCCTCGGCGCCGGGGCCGCGCTGGTGTTCCTCGCGGCGGTCACCGAGCTCACCGCCACCCTGCTCCTGTCCCCCACCGGTACGGAGACATTGGCCACGGAGTTCTGGGCGAACAGCAGCAACATCGAATACGGTGCGGCGGCGCCCTATGCCGCGCTGATGGTCCTCATCTCGGCCCCCGCGACCTACCTGCTCACCCGCGAAGCGAGGAACTCCCGATGACCGCCCTGACCGTCCGAGGGGTCACCAAGTCCTTCGGATCCGTCCCGGTCCTGGAGGGGATCGACCTCGACGTCCCCGCGGAGAGCTTCACCGCGGTCCTGGGGCCGTCCGGCTGCGGCAAGACGACGCTGCTGCGGCTGATCGCGGGATTCGACGACCCGGACGGCGGGACGATCTCCTTCGGCGGCGAGACCGTGTACGGGGACGGGCGTGCCGTACCGGCCCAGCGCCGGCGGGTGGGGTACGTCCCGCAGGAGGGCGCCCTCTTCCCGCACCTGGACGTGGCCGCGAACATCACGTTCGGGCTGCCGCGGCGGGCCCGGGCGTCCCGGGACCGGGTGGCCGAGCTGCTGGAGCTCGTCGGGCTGGACGCGGCGGTCGCCGGCCGCCACCCGCACCAGCTCTCCGGTGGCCAGCAGCAGCGGGTCGCGCTCGCCCGGGCGCTCGCCCCGCGGCCGTCGATCGTGCTGCTGGACGAGCCGTTCTCCTCCCTCGACGCGGGTCTGCGGGAGGGCACCCGGCGGGCGGTCGCCCAGGCGCTGCGGGCGGCCCGCGCCACCGCCGTGCTGGTGACCCACGACCAGGGCGAGGCGCTGTCGCTCGCCGATCAGGTCGCCGTGATGCGGGCCGGGCGGCTGGTCCAGCTCGACGCCCCGGCGACCCTGTACCGGTCCCCGCGGGACGCCGCCGTGGCGCGGTTCGTCGGCGAGGCGGTGCTGTTGCCGGCCACGATCTCCGGCGGAGTGGCCTCGTGTGCACTCGGCGACGTGGCCGCGCGTGAGCCCGCCCCGGACGGCCCCGCGGAGATCCTGGTGCGGCCCGAGCAGATCCTGCTCGGCGCCACCGGCGTCCGCGCGCGGGTGACCGACGTGAGCTACTTCGGGCACGACGCGGCGGTACGCCTCGACCTGCTCCCTGGCGGGCCGGCCGTGACCGCCCGCGTCCACGGCCACGACCTTCCGGCGCCCGGTACCGAGGTGCGGCTGACCGTCACCGGCGACGCACCCTCGTTCCCGGTGACCACGGGCGCCGTCCCGGTCACCACGAGCGCCGAGGTGCCCGCCGCGCGCTGATCTCTTTCCCGTGATCACCACCGCTAATTCGTCGCCAGAGCGCGAATAAACGGTGGTGATCACCAGAGGAGTGGGCGCGGTGGTCGCCGCTCACCGCCGCACCCACCCCCGTGATCACCACCGCTAATTCGTCGCCAGAGCGCGAATAAACGGTGGTGATCACCAGAGGGGCGCGCGGGCGGGGGCGCGCGGGCGGGGGCGCGCGGGCGGGGGCGGGCGGGGCGGCTCTACGCCGGGGCGACGGGCTCCGTGGCGGGCGTCGCGTCGTGCTCCTGCGCGGCGCGCTGCCGCCGGGCCTCGGCGCCGATCGCGATCGGCGCACCGAGCCACTCGTCCGGGATGCCGAACCCGTCGACCAGTGTCACCGCGTGCGGCCGCAGCTCGCCGCAGAGCTGGTTCACGGCCGCGACGACCGCCTTGGAGCGGGCCGCCGACATCCGCCCGTGCTCCAGGAACCACGCCCGGTCGGCCTCGATGTTCGCCAGGACGTACAGGTCGCAGACCCGTTCGAGCAGCTCGGCGACCGCGGGGTCGGCGCACTCGTCGATGCCCGCGACGAACGCCTCCAGCACGACCCGGTCGACGTGCACCCGCGCCGCGCGGAGCACGTGGTCCTGCGCGCTGTTGAACACCGCGAACGCGTCGGCGCCCGGCGCGGTCGCCCGCCGCAGCCGCCGCGCGAGTCCCTCCAGGACGTGCTGCTCGCGGCCCTCGAAGAGCTTCAGGTGCCAGCCGCGGTCGAGCACGTCCGTGTCGTCGTCACGACCGGGGGTCGCGGCGATGAGCCGCTCGACCAGCGAGCGGGCGGCGGTGCGCTCCACCACGTACGAGGCCACCTGCCCGGCGACGAACCGCATCATCCCGAGCGTGTCGAGGTCGCCGAACTGGTCGCGGTAGTCGGTCAGCAGCCCCTTGGCGACGAGCTGGAGCAGGACCGTGTTGTCGCCCTCGAACGTCGTGAAGACGTCGGTGTCGGCCTTGAGCTGCGGGAGGACGTTCTCGGCGAGGTACCCCGCGCCACCGCACGCCTCCCGGCAGGTCTGGATCGTGTGGGTGGCGTGCCAGGTCGCGACGGCCTTGATCCCGGCCGCCCGTGCCTCCAGCTCACGCTGGCTGTGGTCGTCGGTGACCGCGCCGGTCGCGATGTCGTGCAGCGCCTCGACCATCCGGCCCTGGGCGAAGTGCAGCGCGTACGTGGTCGCGAGTGCGGGCAGCAGCCGGCGCTGGTGGACGAGGTAGTCCAGCAGCACGACCTCGTCGTCCGCGCCGGGCTTGGCGAACTGCCGCCGCACGTCGCCGTACCGGACCGCGATGGCGAGCGCGTTCTTGGTGGCGCTCCCGGCGCTGCCGGCGACGGAGATCCGGCCGCGGATCAGCGTGCCCAGCATCGTGAAGAAGCGCCGGGTCTGGTTCTCGATCGGGCTGGTGTACGTCCCGTCGGCGGCGACCGAGCCGTACCGGTCGAGCAGCGCCTCCCGCGGCACGCGGACCTGGTCGAAGGTGATCCGGCCGTTGTCGACGCCGTTCAGGCCAGCCTTGGGTCCGCAGTCCTCCAGCGTCACGCCCTTGCAGGGGTTCCCGGCCTCGTCCCGGATCGGCACGAGCAGCGCGTGCACGCCGTGGGACCTGCCCTCGGTGATCAGCTGAGCGAACACGGCGGCCATCCGGCCGTCCCGGCCGGCGTTGCCGATGTAGTCCTTGCGGGCGCCCTCGTGCGGGGTGTGGACGACGAACTCCCCTGTCGCCGCGTCGTACGTCGCGGTCGTGCCGAGCGACTGGACGTCCGAGCCGTGCCCGGTCTCGGTCATCGCGAAGCAGCCGGGCAGGTCGAAGTCGAGGATCGCCTTCATGTACCGCTCGTGGTGCCGTTCGGTACCGAGCGCCTGGACCGCGCCGCCGAACAGTCCCCATTGGACACCGGCCTTGACGGTGAGCGACAGGTCGAAGTGGCTCACCATCTCGAACAGCGTCACGCCCGCGCCGACGTCCGGCGTCCCGCCCGCGATGTTCGACGTCTCGTGCACGCGGCCACTGGAGGCGATCATCCGCATCTGCTCGTTGACCCGGTCGCGGTAGGCCTCGCGGTCGAGCTCGTACACCGGACCGGCCAGCGCGCCGCCGAACTCGGCGCGCGCGGCGTCGCGGGCGGCGCCCCACCGTCCGTCGAGGACGTGGCGCAGGGCATCGGTGGCGACAGTGGGCAACGGGCGTGAACTCATCGGTCCATCTCCTGCGTCGGGTGTGGTGCGGGGGCGCCGTCGGAGTCGGCTGGGTCGGTGGTGAGGACGTCCGCGAGGGCCGCCCACGTGAGCTGGGTGAGGTGGTCGGTGAGGGCCTCGCGGTCCATCCGGGACGGCTGGCCGAGCCAGTGGTCGGCCGCCGCGCGGACCAGGCCGACCAGGCCGTGACCCCACGGCCCGGCCGCGGCGGTGTCCCGCCCCGCGGCGCGCAGCTGCACCTCGAGGGCCGCGGCGACCTGGTCACCGATCGCGGCGCTGAGCCCCGACACGGGGTCCGCCTCGACCGGCCGGTCGAGCGACGGCCGCTGCACCACGAACCGGTAGACCTCGGGATCCGCCTCGACGATCGCGAGGTAGGTGCCGATGCTCGCGGAGACCATCTCTCGCGGGGTGCCGACGTGGGCCATCGCGGCCCGGAGCTGGGTCGAGATCAGCGCGTCCACACTGGCGCACACGGCGAGGTACAGGTCGCCCTTGTCGGCGAAATGGCGGTACAGCACGGTCTTCGACGTGCCGGCGAGCGCCGCGATCTCGTCCATGCCCACGCCGGCGCCGTGCCGGCGGATGGCGGCGAGCGTGGCGTCGACCAGCTCGGCGCGGCGCGCCCGCCGGTGTTCCTCCCAGCGCGTGCTCCGCCCGTCCTGGACGTCCGTCGAACTTGTCACGGTACGCAGAGTACCTGATACCATCGGTATCGTGTACATCAAGTACCGCATATTTTTGGAGGACTCATGGCTCCCCGTCGTGCAGCCGTCGTCGGCGGCAACCGGATCCCGTTCGCCCGGTCGAACGGCCCGTACGCGCACGCCGCGAACCAGGACATGCTGACGGCCGCGCTCGACGGCCTGGTGTCGCGTTTCGGTCTCGCGGGCGAACGACTCGGCGAGGTTGCCGCCGGTGCCGTCCTCAAGCACAGCCGGGACTTCAACCTCACCCGTGAGGCCGTCCTGGGCAGCGCGCTGGCGCCGTCGACGCCCGCGTACGACGTCCAGCAGGCCTGCGGCACGGGCCTGGAGGCCGCGATCCTCGTCGCGAACAAGATCGCGCTCGGGCAGCTCGACAGCGGCATCGCGGGCGGCGTCGACACCACCAGCGACGCGCCGATCGCCGTCAACGAGCGGCTCCGCCAGGCGCTGCTCGCCGCCAACCGCGCCAAGTCGACCGGTGCCCGGCTCGCCGCGCTGGCCCGGATCCGGCCGAACCACCTCGTCCCGGAGATCCCCCGCAACTCCGAGCCGCGTACCGGCATGTCGATGGGTGACCACGCCGCCGCGACCGCGCTCCGCTGGCAGGTCACCCGGGAGGACCAGGACGCGCTCACCGTGACCAGCCACCACCGGCTCGCCGCCGCGTACGACCGCGGGTTCTTCGACGACCTGCTCACCCCGTATCTCGGGCTGAACCGGGACCAGAACCTGCGCCCCGACTCGAGCCTGGAGAAGCTGGCCACGCTCAAGCCGGTGTTCGGCCGGGGCGAGGGTGCGACGATGACCGCGGCGAACTCGACGCCGCTGACCGACGGCGCCTCGGCGGTCCTGCTGGCGAGCGACGAGTGGGCCGCCGACCACGGCCTGCCGGTGCTGGCGCATTTCGTGGACGCCGAGACCGCGGCGGTCGACTACGTACACGGCGAGGAGGGCCTGCTGATGGCCCCCGCGTACGCGGTGCCGCGGTTGCTCGCCCGCAACGGGCTGACGCTGCAGGACTTCGACTTCTACGAGATCCACGAGGCGTTCGCGTCGCAGGTGCTGTCGACGCTCGCGGCCTGGGAGAGCCCGGAGTTCTGCAAGGAGAAGCTCGGCCTGGACGCCCCGCTCGGCTCGATCGACCGCGCGAAGCTGAACGTGAACGGCTCCTCCCTCGCGGCCGGGCACCCGTTCGCGGCCACCGGCGGGCGCATCGTCGCGACACTGGCGAAGCTGCTCGCGGAGAGGGGGTCGGGGCGGGGACTCATCTCGATCTGCGCCGCCGGCGGCCAGGGCGTCGTGGCGATCCTGGAGGCGGCGAAGTGAGCGACTGGTACCGGGACATGACGAACTCCGCCGTCCTCGGCGGGCTGACCAGGCGGCTGGGCCTGCCCCGGCCCGCCGTGCTGCGCCGGCACACCCCGGGCGACCCGCTCCTGACCGGTCCCGCGCTGGTCGTCGCGGCCGGCACGGGTCCGCTCGTCGCCGCCGTCAGCGATCTCCTGCGCGCGGACGGCGCCGAGGTGCGTTTCGAGGCCGACGGTGAGCGCCTCGCCGCCGTGGTGCTGGACGCGACCGGCGCCGAGACGCCGGCCGAACTGGAGGAGGTGCGGACGGCACTCGGACCCGCCCTGCGGCGGCTCGCCCCGAGTGGGCGGGTCGTCATCCTGGGCCGCCCGCCGGTCGAGGCCGACGGTCCCACGGCCGCCGCCACCCGGCAGGCGCTCGTCGGCATCGCCCGCTCGGTCGCCAAGGAGGCCCGCGGCGGCGCCACCGCGAACCTGATCCAGGTGTCCGACGGCGCCGAGGACGCACTGGCGTCGACGCTGCGGTTCTTCCTCTCCGGCCGGTCCGCGTACGTGTCCGGCCAGGTGGTCCGGGTCTCGCCCGCCGAGGTGCCCGACGCGGCGGACCCGACCACGCCGCATGCCGGCCGGGTCGCCGTCGTGACGGGCGCCGCCCGCGGCATCGGCGCCTCGATCGCCGAGACGCTCGCCCGGGACGGCGCCACGGTGATCTGCGTCGACATCCCGGCCCAGGGCCAGGCGCTGTCCACCGTGGCCAATCGCATCGGCGGTACGGCCCTGCAGCTCGACATCACCGCGGCGGACGCACCGGCCAGGCTCGCCGAGCACGTGGTCGAGCGGCACGGCGGCGCGGACGTGATCGTCCACAATGCCGGGATCACCAGGGACAAGCTGCTCGCCAACATGGACGAGGCCCGCTGGGCGTCCGTCATCGCGGTCAACCTGGAGGCGCAGCTCCGGATCAACGCCGCACTGCTGGAGACCGCGGGTGCGCTGAAGGAGAACGCCCGGATCGTCTGCGTCTCCTCGATGAGCGGGATCGCGGGAAACCGAGGCCAGGTGAACTACGCCGCCAGCAAGGCCGGCGTGATCGGTCTGGTCGAGGCGACGGCACCGCTCCTGCGGGAGCGCGGCGCCACGATCAACGCGGTCGCCCCGGGGTTCATCGAGACCGAGATGACCGCGGCCATGCCGTTCGGCACCCGCGAGGTGGGCCGCCGGATCAACAGCCTCAGCCAGGGCGGCCTTCCGGTCGACGTCGCCGAGACGATCGGCTGGCTCGCCCAGACCGCAAGCGCCGGGGTCACCGGGCAGACGGTGCGCGTCTGCGGGCAGAGCCTGCTGGGGGCGTGATGCAGACGCAGACCGTGACCGAGGCCCCCCGGCTCGGGAAGCTGTACCTGCAGGCCGTCGTCACCGCCCGGCTGGGCGGTGGCGGCGCCCTGCCGGACACCGAGTTGGTTCTCCCGGACCAGGTCGTCGACCCGGGACACCTCGCCGCGTACGTCCGGGTCTGTGGCGGTTCGCGGCGGGACCGGCTGCCCGCGACGTACCCGCACCTGCTCGCGTTCCCGCTACAGGTCCGGCTGCTCGCCGACCGGAAGTTCCCGCTGCCGCTGCCGGGGCTCGTCCACCTGCGCAATGTCTGTACCCAGCACCGTCCGATCGCGACGGACGATCC
The DNA here is from genome assembly GCA_030840805.1 of Actinomycetota bacterium. Classification (GTDB taxonomy): domain Bacteria; phylum Actinomycetota; class Actinomycetes; order Mycobacteriales; family HKI-0501; genus JAVEDU01. The sequence goes on along the minus strand of JAVEDU010000052.1, from coordinate 31,881 downwards.
ACTCACCCTTCGGGTGCACGCGGAACGACTGGTCGCGCACCCCAAGGGCGCCCAGGTGGACCTGGTCGCCACGGCGGAGGTGTCGGGCGAGCGGGTGTGGAGCGGTCGCAGCACCTATCTCGCGCGGGGCTCTGACGCCCATGGCGCGCACGGCGCAACGGCACCGGCCACAGTGGACGGCGTGGCCGCGGGCCCGGCCGTCGAGCTCGCGGACGATCCGGCCGCCGCGGTGTGGCGCATCCCGGCCGATGCCGGTCGCCGGTACGCCGCGGTGAGCGGCGACGTGAACCCGATCCACCTGAACGCGCTCGCGGCCAGGGTGTTCGGCTTCCCCCGGGCCATCGCGCACGGCATGTGGTGCAAGGCCCGCGCGCTCGCCGCCGTCGAGGCGCGGCTGCCGGACGCTTTCGCGGTGGACGTGGCGTTCCGCAAGCCCGTGCTGCTGCCGTCCACCGTCCACCACGTGGTGCGACGCGCCGCCGACGGGTGGGACTTCGCCCTGCTGCGGCCGAACGGGGAGGGCGCGCACCTGGTGGGCACGGTCCGGCCGCCCGCGGACGAGGTGCTCCCGGCTCCCCGGTGACACCGAGCCGGTCGGTGCTACCCCGGACCGCCTCCGGGCACCGTCGCCCCGCGCGTACCCGGTCGCGTGGACGAACCGCGCCACGCACGGGCTGAACCTCGGGATCCGGTCCAACCCGGCCCTGCCGCCGTTCCCACCGCCCGTCACCGCGGCTGGGCGCGCTGATGTGCGCGAGCCGCTGTGCTGTCGCACCACGGCGGCCGGCACCACGGCGGCCGGCATCGTGGCGGCCGGCATCGTGGCGGCCGGCATCGTGGCGGCGCCGGTCGCGATGGCGGTCTTCCCGGTCCTGCCGCGGTCTACGGCGTGACGAGCCACGGGCTCACCGTGCTGCCGCGCCCCGTCCGGCGCGTCCTCCCCCGGGAACCGACCCGGCTCATCACGACGAGGTCGCCCGCACGCTCCACGGCGACGCCCGCCGACTCGTACACCCGCCGCCCCTGGTCGTTGTCCGGCTTCACGCCGAACCAGAGACCGCTGCGCGCCCAGCCTCGGCGACCGGCCCGACCGCGCCCCGCCCCGGCCCGCGGGCCGCGAGGGCCAGGCGGCGGAACTCCACGACGCGCCCGGCCGCGACCGCCCCGCGAGCAGCACGGACCCGACCGGCCCGGCGCCGCGCACGAGCAGCAGGTGGCGCCGGTCGGGGTCGGTCGGCGCGGCCGGGTGCTGCGCGGGACCAGGGCGCGATGACCGGCGCGGCGTCCGGATCGGCCGCCACGGCGAGGCAGGAGGCCAGGTCGGCCATGCGAGTCGGCCCGAATTCCACGCCGTCACGGCTGCTGTTTACATATTCGCAACACTTGTAAACGACGCTGCCGTATGGCACGGTGCTGTCAAGCAGTCAGTCCCCCGGACGAGGAGCCCGTCATGACGACAATGGGAGTGCGGAAGACACCGGCCGCCGGCGCCGCCCGCCACACGCAGGAACGGCCCACCGAGTGGCGCGACCACAAGCGCTACCTGTGGCTGATGGGGCTGCTCGTCCCGCTGCTGCCGTTCATGGCGTGGGGCCTCGTCGAGGCGACCGGCCTCGGCATCTTCTGGTGGTGGGGCCCGGTCGTGGTGTTCGTGATCCTGCCGTCCCTCGACAACCTGATCGGCGTCGACAGGCTCAACCCGCCGGAGGAGGCCATCTCCTGGCTCGAGGCGGACAAGTACTACCGCTGGGCCACCTACGCGTACCTCCCCCTCCAGTACCTGTCGCTCCCGCTCGCCTGCTGGCTGTGGACCAGCGGCAACCTGTCCACGGTGGACAAGATCGGGCTGGCGGTGACGATCGGCTGCGTGAGCGGCATCGCGATCAACACCGCCCACGAGCTGGGGCACAAGAAGGACGAGCTCGAGCGCTGGCTGTCGAAGATCGCCTTGGCGCAGAGCGCGTACGGCCACTTCTACATCGAGCACAACCGCGGCCACCATGTCCGCGTCGCCACCCCGGAGGACCCGGCGTCGAGCCGGCTCGGCGAGAGCTTCTGGACGTTCCTGCCGCGGTCGGTCGTCGGCAGCCTGCGGTCGGCGTGGGAGGTCGAGAGCGCGCGCTTCGAGCGCCTCGGCCGGAGCAAGTGGACGCTGCGCAACGACGTGCTGAACGCGTGGGCGATGACCGTCGTGCTGTTCGGGGTGCTGCTGGGCGTGTTCGGGCTGGAGATCCTGCCGTACCTGCTGATCCAGGCCGTGTTCGGCTTCTCGCTGCTGGAGGTCGTGAACTACCTCGAGCACTACGGCCTGATGCGCCAGAAGACCGGTGAGCGGTACGAGCGGACGGCGCCCCGGCACAGCTGGAACTCCAACAACACCGCCAGCAACATCCTGCTGTACCACCTGCAGCGGCACAGCGACCACCACGCCAACCCCACGCGCCGGTACCAGGCCCTGCGGCACATGGACGAGGCCCCGCAGCTGCCCAGCGGCTACGCGACGATGATGGTGCTGGCCTCCGTCACCCCCCTGTGGAGGCGCGTGATGGACCCGCGGCTGCTCGCCCACTACGGCGGCGACGTGACGAAGTGCAACATCCACCCGCGGAAGCGCGCCAAGATGCTCGCCAAGTACGGGGCCGCCGCGTGACCCGGTACGTCTGCCCCGTGTGCGAGTACACGTACGACCCCGCCGCCGGCGCGCCGCGGGAGGGCTTCGCCCCCGGCACGTCCTGGGCCGATGTGCCGGACAGCTGGCACTGCCCTGACTGCGGGGTCCGCGACAAGATCGACTTCGAGGAGCTCTCGTGAAGGTGTGGCGCTGCCTGGTGTGCGGCTACGAGTACGACGAGGCGCAGGGCTGGCCGGAGGACGGCATCGCCCCCGGCACCCGCTGGGAGGACATCCCGGACGACTGGTCGTGCCCGGACTGCGGCGCCGCGAAGGCCGACTTCGAGATGGTCGAGGTCGCTTCCGCGTGAAGACCGTCGTCGTCGTCGGCACCGGGGTGGCCGGCACCACCGCCGCGGTGACCCTCCGCCTGCAGGGGTACGACGGCCGGCTGGTGCTGATCGGCGCCGAGCCGGAGGACCCGTACCGCCGTCCCGCGCTGTCGAAGGAGGTGCTGCGCGGGGACCGGACCACGGAGCAGGTGCGGATCAAGCCCGAGGGCTGGTACGCCGAGCACCAGGTCGAGCTCCTCACCGGGACGACGGTGACCGAGCTCGACGTGGCACAGCGGACGGTCACTGTGGACGGTGCGCGACTCGGCTGGGACGCCGTGGTGCTCGCCACCGGCGGCCGGCCCCGGACTCTGCCCGGCACCGACGGCGCGCACGTCGTCCGTACCGCCGCGGACGTGGCGACGCTGCGGTCCCTGCTGGGGCCGGGCGCACGTCTGCTCGTCGTCGGGGCCGGGTTCCTCGGCGCCGAGGTGGCCGCGACCGCATGCGGGATCGGCTGCGACGTGACGATGGTGGAGGCCGCGGCCACCCCGCTCGGCCGGTTGCTGCCGCCCGCCGTCGCGCAGGCCTATGTCGAGATGCACCGCAGCCGGGGCGTGGACGTCCGGACCGGCGTCGGCGTGCACAGCGTCGAGCGGCACGGGGCGGCGGTCCGCGCGCACTGCACCGACGGCTCGGTCTGGGCCGGCGAGGCCGTCGTGGTGGCCGTGGGCATGGACCCCGACACGGCACTGGCCGAACGGGCCGGGCTCGCCGTCGACGGCGGCATCGTGGTCGACGCCCGCGGTGCCACCGCGGCACCCGGGGTGTGGGCGGCGGGCGACGCCGCCGCGTTCCCCGACCCGGCGACCGGCCGGCCTCGCCGGCGCGAGCACTGGCAGTCGGCGATGAACCAGGGCCTGGCCGTCGGCCGGAACCTGCTCGGTGCCGACACCCCGTGGGCGGAGGTGCCGTGGTGCTGGTCGGACCAGCACGGCGTCAACATCCAGGTCTGCGGCGACCCGGCGCCCGACGACGAGCTGTCGGTGCAGGGTGAGCTCGGCGGTGGGCCGTTCACGGCGCTGTTCCGGCGGAACGGCGTACCGACCGGGGCGATCGCGTTCGACCGGCCGGCCGACATCCGCGCGCTGCGCAAGGAGCTGGCCACGGCGGCACCTCCACGTTGATCATGGGTTTTTCGGCACGGCACGCCGGCGTGCCGTGCCGAGAACCCCATGGTCACTTCGGGGCTGGGGTCCGCCGCACCCGCACCAGGGCGTCGATCGCCTCCCGCGGTCCCTCGTCCCGCTGTACCGTCCGCCGGACCCGCTCCGCCCGCTCCACCGCGAGCCCCGGCAGCGCCGCCAGGTCCGCGACGACATCCTCCGGCGTGAACAGCACCGCGGTGTCCTGCGGTCCGCCGACGCCCTCGGCCACGTTCGTCGTGTCGTGGCCGACGACGATCAGCACCCCGGCCGGAGCGAGCCCCTCGGCGGCGGCCCGCACCACGGTCCGCCGCTCGGCCCCGGACAGGTGCAGGTACGCGAGCACGACGGCGTCGTACGCCCGCGCCTCCACCGCGTACCGCCGGACGTCCGCCCGCACCCAGCTCACCGGCAGCGACCGGGCCTCCGCGAGCGGGCGGCCCTTGTCCAGCGCGGCCCCGGAGAAGTCCACGGCGGTCACCTCCCATCCGCGGGAGGCGAGCCACAGCGCGTTGCGGCCCTCCCCGGCGCCGAGGTCGCACGCGCGCCCCGGCGGGAGGTCGGCCAGTTCGGCGGCGACCCAGCGGTTCGGTTCGGCACCCCATTCGAGTTCGGCAGTGGCGGTGTAGCGGGCATCCCAGTCGGCGGCGTCCACGATGCCCAGGGTGCTACACGTGGTTGCTGAACTCCACCTGCCAGCGCCATTCGCTGTGGTCGTCGGCGTGCCACCAGGCCCGGAGGATCCCGGCCTCGCCGCCCGGCAGGATCACCAGCTTGCCGAGGTCGTCGTCGGTGGGCCAGCCGTCCTGGAGCGTCACGAAGCCGCCCTCGCGGTCGAGAAACGAGATCGGGCCGGACTCGGACCGCTCCAGCCCGTAGCCCTCGTCGATGACATGACCGCTCTCGGCGAGTCGCACGGCCACGTCCAGCCGCGGGGGCGCGGCGTGGACGAGGACTCGGTTGCCGGCGACGAGCCCGTCGACCAGCGACCGGGCGAACGACAACCCGGTGGCGCCGCCCTGGGGGTACCAGAGATCCCAGACCTCGTTCACGATGCGCCTCCTCAACCGGACCCTCTGCCCGGCGCCGCCCGCGTCAAACGGCTCCGGATGCGGCCGGGTCGAGCGTGGCACAGCATGATCGTCAGCCGACAGCATGCGAACCATCGGTACGATGTTGGTGACCCACAGCAACGACACGACGGGGGATCATGGCACTCGCGGCATCCGGCGGCTCCGAGCTCACCGGTCTGGCGGGATTCGCGGTCGACGTGGTGGAGCGCCTCGGTGCGACCGGGGTCGGACTGCTCGTCGCCGCGGAGAACCTGTTCCCGCCGCTGCCGAGCGAGGTGATCCTGCCGCTGGCCGGTTATGTCGCCAGCCAGGGGAAGATGAGCCTCTGGCTGGCCATCGTCGGCGCGACGCTCGGCTCGTACGTCGGCGCCCTCGCCCTGTACCTGCTCGGCGCGTGGCTCGGCCGCGACCGGTTGCGGACGATCGTCGACCGGTTGCCGCTCGTGGACGTCTCCGATGTGGACAAGGCCGAGGACTGGTTCCGGCGGTACGGCCCCGCCGCCGTCCTGATCGGACGGTGCGTACCGATCGTCCGCAGCCTCATCTCGATCCCGGCGGGGGTGGAACGGATGCCGCTGTGGCAGTTCTCCCTCTTCACCCTGCTCGGCAGCGCGGTCTGGAACAGCATCTTCATCGTGGGTGGTTACCAGCTCGGTGACCGTTGGCAGAACGTCGGCCGCTACAGCGACCCGCTCAACTACGCCGTGGTCGTGATCATCGCCCTGCTGCTCGTCCGGTTCGTGGTGAAGCGGGTGCGCAAGGCCCGCGCCGGCGTCTCCTGACCCGGCGACCGGACGATCAGGACCCCGGCGCGGAGACCGGCTCCGCGACCCGCTGCTCGGGCGGCATGAGGATCCACAGCAGCGGATAGAGCAGGATCTGGCTGCCCGGGACCACGAGCAGGATCAGCACGAACAGCAGCCGTGCCGGCCACGGGTCGATGCCGAAGCGCCGGCCCAGCCCGGCACAGACTCCGGCGAGGACCCGGTCCTGCCGCGGCCGGACCAGCCCCCGGCGGGCGAACGTGATCTGGATGGTCTCCATGAGGGGGTCTTCCCTTCGGGTGGCAACTCGACCCCGTCAGGATGCGGCGAGCGGCATCGCCGGGGCATCGGGGATCAACCCCGGTCCGACCCCGAGACTCCGGCTCAGGGTCGCCCGGTACAGCCTCGGGTGCCCCCGCGCCCTTCGAGGTTGATCATGGGGTTTTCGGCACGACACGCCGGCGTGTCTGTTGCAAGCCCCATGATCAACGCGGGGGTGGGCCGTACAGCCACTCCACGTGCGTGTGGTCCCGCTCGCCGCGCTGCCGGAACAGCTCGTCGCGCAGCAGCTTCGCCACCCCGTCGACGTGCCAGATCTGGCCCCAGGTCCGCGCGGTCCGCTGCACCCGCGCGGCCCGCGGCGCCCGGTCCTGCTGATAGGCGAGGAACGCGGGCTCCACGTCGTCCCGTTCCAGCGCATCCGCGAGCACGGCGGCGTCCTCCAGCGCCTGGCAGGCGCCCTGCGCCAGGTACTGCACCATCGGGTGCGCGGCATCGCCGAGCAGCGCCACCCGGCCCTTCGCCCACGTCGCGATCGGCTCCCGGTCGTACATCGGCCAGCGCTGGTCCCGGCCGAGGAGCGGGGTGGACTCCCGCACGTGGTCGCAGCAGACCGCGAACCTCTCCGTCAGCTCGGCCGGGGTGCCCCAGTCCGCCTCGCCGCGGGTGTAGGCGTCGCTGCGGAACACCGCGACCTGGTTGTACATCGACCCCGACCGCAGCGGGTACTGGACGAGGTGCAGCCCCGGCCCCACCCACGCCACGACATCGCGCAGGTCGGCGTGCCGGCTCACCTGGTCCATCGGCACGGCGCCGCGGTAGGCGACGTACCCGGAGCAGATCGGCTCGTCGTCGGAGAACTGCCGCCGCACCCGGGACCGCAGCCCGTCCGCCCCGACGGCGGCCGCGCCACGGTGGACCCGCCCGTCGGCGCAGGTCACCTCCACCCCGCCGCCGGTGTCCCGGACGTCCGTCACGTCCGCGCCGGTCTCCAGCGCCACCCCGGCGGCCCGGCACGCGTCCAGCAGGATGCGGTGGACGTCGGTGCGGTGCGCCACGACATAGGGCGCGCCGTACCGCCCCGGGAAGTCGGTCAGGTCCAGCGCGGTCAGCTCGTGGCCCGCCACCGCGTCGGCGAGGACGAGCCGCCGGGGCAGCACCCCCACCTCCCGCAGCTCGTCGAGGACGCCGAGCCGGTCCAGGACCCGGGTCGCGTTCGGCGCCAGCTGGATGCCCGCCCCGACCTCCCCGAACTCGGCAGCGCGTTCGAGCACCCGTACCGGCCGGCCGGTACGCGCGACGGCGAGCGCCGTGGCGAGCCCCCCGATGCCACCGCCGACGACGAGGTGCTCGCTCGTCACAGCCACCTCGGCAGCACGGGACCGTCCACCGTGGACGGCCGCCCCAGCATCCAGCCGCAGAGCTCGCCCGCCGTACCCCGGACGGCCTGGCGGTCGCCGGGCCCGAACTCCCAGGTCCGGTCCCGGTCGGACGGCGCCAGCGTCACGCCGGGGCACTGGTCGTTCGCGTCGTTGCGGGCGGCGATCTCGGTGAGCAGCGCGTCGGTCAGCTCCGCCGGGAGGTCGCCGAAACCGGCCCCGGCGGCGAGGTCCACCGCGTGGATCCAGGTCTCCCGGCTCCGCATCCAGAGCACCTCCGACGCGGGGACCGGCCGGCCCTGGATCGTCCGGACGGTCGCGTCCCAGGCCCCGGCGGGCATCGCGTCGACCGCGGCGAGGAGCCGCTCGGAGCCCGTCGTCGCGGCGGCGGTCAGCTCGGCGGCAGGGAGCGCGGCGCGGCGCTCGATGTCGGCGGCGCGAACCTCGACGCTCGCGTACATCGGCGTCTCGACCCCGGTACGCGCCCAGTGCAGCAGGTTCCCCAGTGCCTCACAGCTGCCGACCAGGTGCGCCACGACATGGGCGCGGGTCCACCCCGGGAGCAGCGACGGGGCCGTCAGGTCGGCCGGGATCCGGGCCAGGAAGAACCGCTCACCGCCGGTGAGCCACCTCCTCACGGCTTCTCCGACCGGCACGGGTTGCGGCACTCGCCCAGCCCCTCGATGCGGGTGGTGAGCACGGCGCCGTCCCGCAGGTACCGCTTGGGGTCGCGGGCGTGGCCCACGCCGCCCGGCGTACCCGTGGCGATGACGTCGCCCGGCGAGAGCGTGAGGATCGTGGAGATGTACCGGATCAGCTCGACCGGGTCGAAGACGAGGTCCGCCGTGTCACTGTCCTGCATCTGTTCGCCGTCGACGTCGCAGCCGATCGCGAGCCCCTCGCCGGCCTCGTCCGGGGTGACGAGGTACGGTCCGAACGGCGTGGTGCCCTCGAACGTCTTGCCCTGCAGCCACTGCGGGGTCCGGTTCTGCCAGTCGCGGGCGGTGACGTCGTTGAGGACGGCATACCCGGCGATCGCGGCGCGCGCCTCCTCGGCCGAGCCGTGCCGGACCGCCCGTCCGATCACGACGGCCAGCTCGGCCTCCCAGTCCATCGCGTCGGAGACCGCGGGCAGCACGATCGGGTCGTACGCGCCGATCAGCGCCGGCGTGAACTTGGCGAACAGCGTCGGGTACTCGGGCAGGTCCCGTCCCATCTCGCGGATGTGGTTCCGGTAGTTCAGCCCGACGCACAGGATCTTGCCCGGCGCCGGCACGACCGGGGCGAAGTCGGCCTCGGCGATCGCGTGGCGGGGGCCGTCCGCGGCATGCACCCGGGCGTCCCACTCCGGCATCGCGAGCAGTTGGCCGACATCGGTCACGCCGAGCTCGATGCCGGTGTCACCGTCCACCCGGACCGCGACATTGCCGTCCGGGGTGCGCAGGGTGGCGAGTTTCACGAGTTGCCTCCGTCGAGCTGGGTGCGGGCGAGGTTCAGGCGCTCGATGATCGGAGCGTCCGAGAAGCGGAACAGGTCGAACGGCTCGGCGGCCTCGACCACCACGTGGCACCACGAGGGCACCGCGACGACGTCACCGCGCCGCACCTCGGTGCGGTGGCCGTCGAGCACGAACGCGCCGGCACCGTCGAAGACCTGCCACACCGACGAGCCGACCTCACGACGGCCGGTGGTGGTGCATCCGGCGGCGAGGCGGTGCATCTCCGTCCGCATCGTCACGAGGGCGTCCCCGCCGGTCGCGGGGTTGCTGAACCGCACGGCCGCGTGGCCGGGTTCCACCGTGGACGGACGACCCTCGGCCTCCAGCGCGAGCTGGTCGGCCAACGCCGCGTCGGTGAACTCCCAGCGGTACGCGCAGAGCGGCGAACTGGCCTTCGGCTCCGGACCGCCGATCGGGCGCAGGCCGGGTCGCCCCCACAGGCGTTCGGACCGGGACGTGGCCGGCGTCGAGCGGTCCACGACGTCGTCGGGACCGAACTCGAAGAACTGCGCGTCGAGGTACCCCGCGATCGGGATGTCGAGGCCGTCGAGCCATGCCATCGGCGCGTCGCGCGTGTTGTGGTGGCCGTGGAACGCCATCCCGGGCGTCAGCAGCAGGTCGCCGCGGCGCATCGCCACGGGGTCGCCGTCGACGACCGTCCACACGCCCTCACCCTCCAGCACGAAACGGAACGCGCTCTGTGAGTGCCGGTGGTCGGGGGCCACCTCCTGGGGGCCGAGGTACTGCACGGCCGCCCACAGCGTCGGCGTGGTGAACGGTTCGCCGCCCAGCCCGGGATTGCCGAGCGCGATCGCCCGACGCTCGCCGCCGCGGCCGACCGGTACGAGGTCACCGGCGCGCCGCGCGAGCGGGTAGAGGTCCTTCCAGTGCCAGGCGTGCGGGACGGCCCGGGGCGTGGGCCGGTCGGGCATCAGCCCCTCCCGGACCCGCCACAGCGGCTGCATGCCCGCGGCGTCGAAGTCGGCGTACAGCCGCCGCAGGGCCTCGTCCTCGTCCATCGCGTCCCTCCGTGTCGATGGCAGGACCGTACGACGGAGTTCCGCCATGCGACAGAGCAATGCCCTAGGGTTCTTTCATGCGGAAAGATGGGCTGGACTCGGTGGACAACGCGCTGCGGGTGCTGCTCCTGCTGCGGCGGGACGGCGTGCTCCGCGTGACGCAGGTGGCCGAGGAGCTCGGGGTCGCCCACTCCACGGCGCACCGCCTGCTGGCCTCGCTGCGGCACCGCGGCTTCGTCGTGCAGGACAGCGGCCGGGCGTACCGGCCGGGCCCGGCCTGCGCGGAGCTGGGATCGGCCGCGTATGTGCTGGGGCTGGCGCCGCTCGTCCGCGACCGGCTGGAACGCCTCAACGCCGAGATCGGCGAGACCGTCCACCTGGTGGTGCGCGCGGGGCGCCAGGTGCGGTTCATCGACGGGGTGGAGGGAACGCAGATGCTGCGGGTCGGCTCGCGGACGGGCATGGTGCTGCCCGCCCACACCACCTCCGGCGGGAAGGCGCTGCTCGCCGAGCTGTCCGACGCGACCGTGTCGGTGCTCTACGAGGAGGACCCGGCGCGGGACGCACTGCTGCGGGACGTGGCGACCACCCGCCGCCGCGGCTACGGCCTGAACGTCGAGGAGAGCGAACGCGGGGTCGTCGCCCTGGGCGTCGCGGTCCACGACGCCGACGGGCGGGCGGTCGCGGCGGTCACCGTGGCCGCCCCGACGGCCCGGTTCCGGCGTCAGGACCTGCTCGGCGTGCTGCCGTCGCTGCGGGCCACCGCGGCGGCGATCGACGGCGAGCTGGCGCTCATCTCGGCGGCCGACACCCCTGTCCCCGCCCCGTGATCACCACCGGTTTTCCGGCGCTGGAGCCCCGAAAAACCGGTGGTGATCACCCTGAGGAGGGTCGGGCGGTCTGCGCCACCATCTCCGCGGCGATGTCCCGCAGCTTGATGTTCGCCTGCTGGGACACCCGGGTCAGCAGCGCGAACGCCTCGTCCGCGGTACACCGGCGCTCGTGCATGACGATGCCCTTGGCCTGCTCGATGACCGCGCGGCTCGCCATCGCCCTGGTGAGCTCCTGCGCCAGCTCGGCGGTCCGGGTGAACGTCTGGGCGTTGTGCACGGCGACCGCCGCGTACGACGCGATGAGCTGCGCGGCCGCGACCACGTTCTCCCCGAACGCGTCCGGCTCGGTGGCGTAGATGTTCAGGGCGCCGATGTACCGGTCCTGGATCGGCAGCGGCACCGAGAGGGAGCTCAGCACCCCGTGGGCGCTCGCCGCGACGGCGTAGTCCGGCCAGCGCTCCTCGGTGCGCATGTCGTCGACGCGCAGCACCACGCCCGCCCGGCCGGCGTCCATGCAGGGCCCGTACCCGCGCTCGTACTGCATCTCGTCCGCGTCGAGCGCCAGCTGACCGGAGAACGCCGCGGTGCACGGCTCCTCGTCGCGGATCAACGTCACCGACACGCTGTCCGCGCCCGGCAGGGTACGCACGGCCACCCCGACGACGCGGTCCAGCACGGACTGCAGGGTCTCCCCGCCGTACACGATCGCCGCCAGCTCCAGCAGCGCGTCGGCGCCGATCGCGGCGCTCGTCTCCGTCATCGCTTCCCCCTCGATTTTCCCGGCACACGCTCCCACACGGAGGGCGCGGCAGGCACCGCCCGGGGAGGTACACGCTCCGGTGTAGTAGCCCGGGGTCCGCGGAGCAAGGTGCCGGACGCGGTCAGAGCTGCGCCAGGCGGTCCCGCACGTACGCATCCGAGGCCCGCAGCTCCTCGGTGACCGTGGCGAGCGGCCAGCCGCCGCTGCCGTGGCCTCGATGCTCGCGGTCCCGCGACAGCCGACGGCCTTGAGCGTCCCCCAGCGGTACCCGGTGGTCGGTCGTGCCGTCCGGCCTCGGCAGCTGCTGCTCGCCGGGCGCCGGTACCGCCTCACCCGCCGGGCGCGCCGCCGATCGTGCGGGTGTCGCCGCGACACGCCGACAGGTCCGGCACGAAACCGTGATCGACAGAGCAGACGGGCACCGAACCGGTTCCCCGTTCGTCACCTCGGGTTGGTACACCCGCCACGTCGTGCCGTCACCATCGGCAGGAACCACCGAGAGGGGGTCGCCGGATGCGCAGGTACCAGCTCGCCGTCGTCGTCCTGGTGTCGCTCGTGTCCGTCTTCTCCACCGTGACCCCGTCGGTCGCCAACACGCGTGTCGTCGTGACCCGGGACCGCGCGGTCACGGTCACCGTGACCGCGGGCGGCGGCGAGGGTCTGCTCACCCTGACCACCGCGGCACCCGGAATCTCCTGGGCCGTCCCCGGCCGGGAGTCCGCGGTCGTCTCGGTCGACGTCGACGGCCGGTACGCCGGTGACCTGGTCGTCATGAGCGGACGCCCGACCCCGCGCGGGGTGGCCCTGGGCCGCCTCGGCCACGGGCGGCACCAGGTGCGCTTCCGCCTCGCGGCCGACCGCAGCTCACCCCACGCCCGGGTCGTGGTGCTGACCGACCTCGGGATGTCCGTCGCCGCGCCCCGGACGATGGAGGCGATCATCCGGCAGCACGCGCCGGTGCTGTTCGGCCGCAGCCTGCCCGCGTTCGGCGGGCCGACCCAGAACGCTCGCACCGACACCCCGCTGCTGGCCTGGCACGAGGTGTGGGACGGTCCGCTCCCCGGCCGCCGCCGGATCACCTACTCGGTGGTGTGGAGCAACGAGGACGGCGGCACCACCGGGCCCGCGCTGATGGCGCGGTGGGGACGCACGACCGACATCGAGTGGACCTACTCGGTGGTCGTGGACGCCGCCGGACACCGCGTGCCCGGGCAGGCGTTCTACCAGGGGCCGGACCACCAGACCGTGCCGTTCACCGGCCGATACGAGCGGGACCACCCGGTGCTCCAGACCTGCACCACCAACAACAACCTGTGCCAGACCGTGGACGGGACGATGCGCTTCGCCCTGCCCGTGGACGACAGCCGCCCGGGAAACCGGGCCCGCGAGTACCTGATGGACCAGAACCCGTGGACGTACCGGGTGATGGCCGACGAGATGGTCCGCGAGGGCGGGGTGGAGAAGCCGTCCGACCCGGCCACTCCGGCGATGGGCGACCAGCGGGACTACCTGTACCTCGAGATCGCCGGGAGCACCGGGCCCGCGCGGCAGCCGGGGTCCGGCCCCGGGCTCGCGGTGGTCGTCAAGCTGCACGGCGACCCGGCGACGTACCGCTCCGATCACGGCATCGCGAGCTGGTCGATCTCCCGCGACGGCCCGGCGGCGACCACGGTGGAGCTGCCGCAGGGCGTCGGCTCCGGCGACATCGAGCGGATCTCGGTCACCCGCGTCCCCGGAGACACCGACAGCGGGGCGACCGTCACGGTGACCGACCTCTCGCGCGCGTTCCTGCTGGACCGCACCTGGCTGCCCCGGCCGTCCTTCGCGGCGGTCCGCTCCGCGGACCTCCACCTCACTGCGGACAGTCCCACCGCGACCCTGTGGAGCCGCGCGACCTGACCGTGGCCGGCGGGCCTTGACGCCTCTCCCCCGGACGGAGGAGTCTCCTCACCCATTCGGCGGCGGAGTGTTGCGTCCACTAGGGAGCCTGCTGTGGCCAGTACGGGAACCATGTCCCACCAGGACGCACGCCGCCACCGCCGTCGCGCGGTCGTCGCGGCGACCGTCGGCACCGCGATCGAGTGGTACGACTTCTTCCTCTACGGCACCGCGGCAGCGCTGGTGTTCCCCGCGCTGTTCTTCCCCGGCTCGTCCCCGTTCGCGGGTGTCCTCGCCGCGTTCGGCACGCAGTTCGTCGGCTTCGCCGCGCGCCCGATCGGAGCGGCGATCTTCGGCCACTTCGGCGACCGGGTCGGTCGCAAGGCCACGCTCGTCACGACGCTGGTGATGATGGGGATCAGCACGTTCCTCATCGGCCTGCTCCCTGGCTTCGACGCGATCGGCGTGGCCGCGCCGGTGCTCCTGATCCTGCTCCGCATCGTCCAGGGCATCGGCGTGGGTGGGGAATGGGGCGGCTCGGTCCTGCTGTCGATGGAGTGGGGCAGCAAGGAGCGCCGCGGCTTCATGGCGAGCTGGCCGCAGGTCGGCGTCCCGCTCGGGCTGCTCGCGTCCACCGGCATGATCGCGCTGATGTCCCGCGTCGCCGGTCCCGACTTCGAGACCTGGGGCTGGCGGGTGCCGTTCCTGGTCAGCATCGTGCTCGTCGGGATCGGCCTGTACGTTCGGCTGCGGGTGCTGGAGAGCCCCGAGTTCACGGCCGTCAAGTCGCAGCGGGCGGTCGCCCGTCGTCCGGTGTGGGAGGTCATCCGCCGCCAGCCCCGCGCGGTCCTCACCTCGGCGCTGGTGCGGATGTCGGAGCAGGCGCCGTTCTACCTGTTCATCACGTTCGTGCTCACGTACGGCACCAAGCACCTCGGCCTGCCCCGCAGCGAGGTGCTGAACTACACGATGCTCGGTGCGCTCATGGGGCTGGTCACGGTGCCGCTGTTCGGCTACCTGTCCGACGTCATCGGCCGGCGGCGGATGTACGGCATCGGGATCGTCTGCACGGGGCTGTACGCGTTCCCGTACTTCGGGCTGCTGAACACGAGGTCCGCCGGCCTCGTGCTGCTGGCCGTCCTGCTGTCCCTGCTCTTCCACGACATGCAGTACGGGCCGCAGGCGGCGCTGATCGCCGAGTCGTTCGGCCCCAACGTCCGGTACAGCGGCGCGGGCCTCGGCTACCACGGGGCGTCCCTGATCGCGGGCGGCCCGGCGCCGCTGATCGCCGCCGCGATCCTGGAGAAGACCGGGTCGAGCACCTACATCAGCTGGTACATCGTCGCGTGCGCGGTGATCGCGATGGCCGCGCTGCTGCTGATGCCGCGCCAGGCACCGGAGGGGCCCATGCCGAACGAGGCGCCGGCCCGGGCAGCGGAGACCGCCGACTCCTGACCCGACCTCGCGGCCCAGTCGGGCCCGCTCCGGCGGAGGGCGGACTTTCCACTTGATCCGTTCCCGGTACGGCGCATCCTGAGAGGAGCATGAGCAACCCGACCACCGCTGGGAACGGAGTGGTTGCGATGACCGTCGCCATGTTCGGAACGGTGCTCCTCATCCTGCTGATCATCATGTGCTGGCGCAGCCGGGGCGCGATCTTCCCGGTGCTGGTGGCCCTGATCCTCGGGGTCACCATCGCGGGCCAGCCGGGTCCCCTCGCGAACACCTCCGTCACGGTCGTCAACGGGTTGCGCAGCGGGCTCACGACGCTGAGCGCGAGCCTGTTCGGCAGCGCCTGAGTCCGCCCACGCGACGGCGTGCGGTGGCGGGTCCTCGCAACGATCGTGCCCGGCGGCCACCGTGGGCCGCCGACGGTGGTGAGCGCCACGTCCCGGAACCCCGTCCGGCGCACCGACCCGTGCGTCGCCTCCGCGGATCGGCCGGTCAGGTCTGGTACACGTCCGGGATGCCGTCCCGGTCGGCATCGACGGTCTCCTGCGCCCGGATGCGCCGGTACGCCCGGTCGCGCATCCGCAGCACCACGCTCGCCACGAGCGCCGACACCAGCGAACCGGTGAGCACGGCCACCTTCACGTGGTCGTTGCGGGCGCTGCCCTCGCCGAACGCCAGTTCCCCGATGAGCAGTGACACGGTGAACCCGATGCCCGCCAGGATCGCCAGGCCGAACACGTCGATCCACGCCAGGCCCTCGTCGAGATGCGCCCGGGTGAACCTGGCGACCAGGTAGGTGGCCGTGAAGACGCCGGCCGTCTTGCCGACGAGCAGCCCGAGCACGATCCCGAGGGACACCCGGTCGGTGAGCGAGTCCGCCAGTCCGCTCACGCCGCCGACCGCGACGCCCGCGGAGAAGAAGGCGAAGACCGGTACGGCGACGCCCGCGGACAGCGGCCGCCACCGGTGCTCGAAATGCTCCGCCAGCCCGGGTCCGTCGCCGGGGCTGCGGCGGATCACCGGCACGGCGAAGCCGAGCAGCACCCCGGCGACGGTCGCGTGCACACCGGAGGCGTGGAACAGCGCCCAGACCGCGAAGGCGAACGGCAGCAGCAGCCACCACGAGCGCACCCGCCGCTGGACGAGCACGGTGAAGACCGCCAGCGGGACCACCGCGGCGAGCAGCGGCGCGAGCGCCAGGGACTGCGTGTAGAAGAGCGCGATGATGCCGATCGCGACGAGGTCGTCGACGACCGCGAGCGTCAGCAGGAACGTCCGCAGCGCCGGCGGCAGGTTCCGCCCGATCACGGCGAGCACCGCCAGCGCGAACGCGATGTCGGTGGCGGTCGGGATCGCCCAGCCCCGGGCCGCACCGCCACCCGCTCCCCCGGCCACGAGCAGGTACGCCAGCGCGGGGACGGCGACGCCGCCGAGCGCGGCCGCGACCGGCACGGCGGCGCGGCGCGGGTCCCGCAGGTCGCCCGCGACGAACTCGCGCTTCAGTTCCAGCCCCGCGACGAAGAAGAAGATCGCCAGCAGCCCGTCCGACGCCCAGGCCGACAGGGTGAGGTCGAGGTGCAGCGCGGCGGGGCCGACCCGCAGCTGCCGGAGGGACTCGTAGGAGTCCGCCCACGGGGAGTTGGCCCACACCAGGGCCAGCACCGCGCCCGCGAGCAGCAGCACCCCGCCGATCGTCTCCTTGCGGAGCACGTCCGCGATGCGGCGAGCCTCGGCCCAGGAACCTCGGCCGAACAGCGTCACGAGGGTCCGCTCCGTTCGGGATCGAGTCGAGCACCGCCGACCAGCCGTCCCGGCGCACCTGGGGCCCACCCTAGTGTCGGGTCCGGCGACCCGGCCACGCGAGGCGGGGTTGCGGAGCTGGGGCACCGTCGGCTGGAGAACGTCCCGGCACGAACGGATGTCGCGCCGGGTCTTCGCTGTCCTACCCAGGAACACAAGGTCCGCTGGCCGCCGAGGGGGAGTCAGGGGGACGCCGTACCTGTGCGGCATCGCCGGGTATGTCGGACTCGACCGCGAGGCGGGTGATCCCGTGCTGCGCCGGATGGCGGCAGCGCAGGCGCACCGCGGACCGGACGGCGAGGGGTTCGCCGCCGGGGCCGATGTAGACGCCCGAGTACTCGGAGACCCAGAACTCGTTCCAGTTCAGCGGGGTCTCGGTCACGACGGTGACCTGCACGCTCGCGGTGGCCCGTGCCGGCAGCGCATCGGAGTTCGACAGGTGCACGTCCAGCACGGCGTCGCGCTGCGGCACCGGGATGCTGAGCGAGAACGCGCCGGTGGCCGACGTCGGCGAACCGGAGGCGCCACCGTTGTCGGAGACGACGTTCGCGCCGACGAGCGGCTTCCATCGCGCGCCGGACAGCTACCCGGCGACGCCGCCGACGGTCGGCTGAGCGCGTTCGTTCGCCGTCGCGGTCGTGCTGTCGAGCCGGATCCGGGTGGCCGACGGGTGATGGCGACGGTGCCGGAGTCCACGTACCGGAAGGCCTTGCGGCGGCCGTCCGCCGTCACGACGTCGGTCTGGGCGCTGACCTCGACCGCCCCGGTGGGCCGGTCCGCCTTCGTGATCGTGACGGAGGCCTCGTACCGGCCGTCGGGACCGGTGCGGACCGGCTCGCCGACGTCGGAAGACACGCGGACCGACACCTGCCGGTCCGGCCACGGGCCCACCTCACCGGTCTTCGGGTCGAGCCGGTTCAGCACCCCGGCGGCCGTCACGACGTGGTGTCCGCGGCCACGGTGTTCGGTCCGATCACGCCACTGACGGTCGGCGCGGTCGGCCAGTACAGGACCTGGTCACGCGCCGACGTGACGGTGTGGTCACCGTCGCTGTGCGCCACGTCGACCGACATCCGGTAGAAGTCGTACTCCGGCAGGACGACCCGCGCGCTCTGCCACCCGCCACCCTGGCCCGGTACCGGCTCGAAGGTCGTCACGGTCGCGGCCGCGCCGGTGCCCTGCGACGGCGTCAGCATCGCGGTGACCGGGGCGATCGGGGTGTCCGACGTCGCGGCCACCCGGAGGATGCCCGGATCCCCGGCGACCGCGCCGAAGCTGGAGACCGTCGGACTGGTGGCCGCCTGCGCCACCGGCGGCAGCGTCAGGAGCCCCGCCGGCACCACCAATGCGGTGACCGACGCAGGGGTCGTCGCGGTTCGCGCGGTCGAGCTGTTCAATTTCTTCCGCCCGTGCAGTGCTTGCCGCGCGCACCTCAATCGGCAGGTGCGGAATCCCGGGGCGGTTTTCCCGAACCGGTCGCGTGCTCGACCAGCCGGCACAGGGCGTTCACCCGGCGGAGCTGCTCGGGCGACCGGACGGCGGCGTCGAGCAGGGCCGGGCTGAGCACGACCACCGCGAGCGCCTGGGCGCGCGAGACCGCCACGTTCAGCCGGTGCAGGTCGTACAGGAAGTCCACCCCGCGCGGCGCGTCCGCGGCCGACGAACTGGTCATCGAGTACAGGACGACGGGGGCCTCCTGGCCCTGGAACCGGTCCACCGTCCCGGCCCGCGCCCCGGCCGGGAGGAGCGCGAGGATCTCGGCGACCTGGTTGTTGTACGGCGCGACGACGAGCACGTCGTCCGGGCCGAGCCGCCGGGTCGCGCCGTCGCTGTCCACGAACTCCGCGCCCTGGAGCGAGGTCCACAGGTCCGCGACGGCCCGGGCCTCCTCGGGCGACTTCGCGGCGTTGCCGGCGTGCGCCACCTCCACGACCCGGAGCCCGTTGCCCGACAGCGATCCGGCACCCCGCACCTCCTGGCGCTCCCGGCCGGGGCCGGACGTCAGCCGCCCCTCGTACGCGAGGTCGGAGACGAACTCGGTGATCGCCGGATGCATCCGCCACGACCGGTCGAGGAAGATGCCGCGGTCCGGCGGCACGGTGTCGTGCCCGTCGAGCAGGTGCTCCAGCACCGAGGCGCCGGCGCCGCCGGGGTGCTCCGCCCGGGACGGCTGGGCCAGCTGCTGGGGATCGCCGAGCAGCACCATCGACCGCGCCCCCCGGGCCACCGCGACGGCGTTGGCGAGGGAGTACTGGCCCGCCTCGTCCACCACGAGCACGTCGACGGCGGACGCCATCTCCTCGCGCGCCCACATCCACGACGTGCCGCCCACGAGCCGCGCGCTGCCGTCCGCCAGCGCCGCGGCCACCTCCGGGTTGGTGGCCGCCCGGACGATGGCCGGGTTACCGGAGTGCTGGTCCTCGTCGCACTTGTGCAGGGCGGGCCGTCCGACGGCGCCGAGGAGATGGCCGATCACGGCGTGCGAGGTCGCGGTGACCCCGACCGTCTTGCCCGCATCGAGCAGAGCCCGGATCAGCTTCGCGCCGACGGTCGTCTTTCCGCTGCCGGGCGGCCCCTGGACGGCGAGCACGGTGCCGTCGAGCGACGTGCCGACCCGCAGCACCGCGTCCGCCGGCGTCTCCCCCGGCCGCACGGCCGTCCCCGCGGGCGCCCGGCGGTGCAGGAGCGCACCCGCCAGCCCGGGCCGCCCCGCCAGCCGGTCCTCCGCCGCCGCCGCGACGGACTCCCGGAGCACCTTGTCGTCGATCGGCCCCGGCGGGCCGAACGCCCGCGGCGACTTCGGCTCCGCCTGCCGCTTCACCACCACCGTGCCACCGAGCGCGTCGAGCTCCACCACCGTGCCGCCGGCCTCGTGGTCGTCCACGTCGTGCACGGTCTTGCCGACGCGCACCCGGGTGTCCTGCGGGGCGAACGTGTACCGCCACAGCCTGCTGCGCTTGTCGGTGCCGACCAGCTCGGGGGTCGAGAGCGGGCCGAGCGCGGTGCCGTCGTCCACCAGCTCGTCCTCGTCGAGGTCGCCCAGCCGGTAGTAGTCCCACCAGGCCGGGCGGGCCTCCCGGCGGTGCCACTGCACCAGGTCGGCAAGCAGGGGGTGGCCGGCGAGCCGCTCCACGAGCTCCAGCTCCGTCAGCTCCGCCTCGGTCCGGGGGCGGTCCGGCTCGGGCTTCTGCTCCTGCGGCCGGGCCGGCGCGCCCCGCTCGTCCTCCAGCTCGTCCCGGCGCCCCTCCAGCCACGTCTGGAGCGCATGGGTGGACCGGACGTCGTCGCGGTTGTACGCCTCGATCTGCGCGAGCGTGTCGCCCTCCCGCTCGACGAGCCACCGCTCGTAGGCGAGCACGCTGGCCATCGCGTCGGCGACGTCCTCGTCCTTGTTGCGCTCCGCATGCCAGTAGAAGGCCTCGAGCTTCTTGATCGAGTACGACGGCTTGCTGATCCGCAGGCCCTGCCGGACCACGGCGTACAGGTCGACGAACCGCTCGCCCCGCAGCAGCTGGTCCAGCTCCGCCTCCCGCACCCCGTGCCGCGCGGTGAGCCGCTTGAGCGCGGTCACCTCGTACGCCGCGTAGTGGTAGACGTGCATGTCGGGGTAGGCGCGCCACCGTGCCAGGAGCAGGTCGACCAGATCGGCGGTCAGCTGCCGTTCGGCGTCCCGGTCATGGGCCCAGAGCGCGATGAAGCCGTCCCCGCGGTCGCCGACGCCGGCCAGGTACTCCCGGCCCTCCCCGCCCTCGGCGTACGGATCGCCCTCGAAGTCGAGGTACAGGTCACCCTGATCGGGCGGCGGCAGTCGGAGCAGGCCCGTTCCCGGGACCGGCGGGAGCAGGAGGTACGACGGCTTCCCGCTCGTGCGTTCGCGCAGCTGCTCGGCGGCCTGCTGCACCAGGCGCTCCCGCGACGCCCGGCCGATGCCGCGCGGCAGGTCGTCCGGGGCGCACGCGGCGAGCCCGGCGAGCGTGGTGATGCCGTGGGCCCGCAGCGCCGCCCGGTGGTCGCCGCGCATGAACGCCACCAGCGACAGGTCGTCCTCGCGCCGCCACTGCGCCGCGCAGCGGTCGAGCCACCGGCACTGTCCGCAGTGGGTGACGGGGACCGGCTCCGTGACGGGCCGCGTTTCGGTGAAGCTCCGCAGTCGCCCCCGGACGTGGCGGGCGTACGCCGCCACGTCCACCAGCCGCCAGGGCCGGTTCTCGCCGTCGCCGGTCACCACGTACAGGCCCTCGGGTGCGACGCCCTGCAGGTGCTCCAGCCGCTCGGCGTACACGGCCATCTGGAGCAGCGCCGGCACCTTCAGCCGCCGCGCGAGCTTGGTGTCCGCGATCTCGTACGACCACGGACCGAGGCGCGACGGCCGGTCCACCCGCAGCAGGAAGTCGGCCTGCCCGCCCCAGGAGCCGTCGAAGAAGGTGCCCTGGTAGACCACGTCGGCGCCGGACCTCATCGCGTCCAGCGTCTGCTGCTCCGCGCGCCGCCGGCCGTCCGCGTCGAACGCGGTGGGGATCTCGGTGATCGAGCGGCCCTCGGCCCGCAGCGACGCCAGATAGGCCCGCTCGTGTTCGAGGCCCAGCTCGAAGATCAGCGTGAGCGCGTCGTCCGCCACGTGCGGCGCCACGACCGCACCGGCCACGACCGCCAGGTCGAGCGTGGTCGCGTGCGCGCACGCGAGGTGCTTGGTCAGGTCTGTCGGGCTGAGGACCAGCCGACCCTCGACACGCTGCACGGACCCACTCCTCGTTGCCGGAACCAGCCCCCTACGCGGAGAAGTCTCGCACCGGTCACCGACAGTTCCCGGTCAGGAGGGGCTCGGCTCCGCGGTGGGGGACGTCGAGAACGGCAGCACGATGTCCGTGTCCGTGGGCAACAGCGGCGCCGTCGGCGTACCGGCGGGGGTCGGCTGGGGGGTGGGGGTGACCCCGTCCCGCTCCGGCACGCCGGAGGTCGTCGGCGACGCGGTGGGCGTACCGGAGCCGCTCGGGGTCGGACTCACCGCCTCGGGGCTCGATCCGGTCGGCGCCGGGCCGGACGGCTCCGGGCTGGGGCCGACGGTCCCGGCGGTCGGACTGGGGATCCCGGGGGCGACCGCCGGGACCGCCGGGGACGAGACGGCCGGTTGCGGGGTCACCACGACGGTGGGCGGCAGCGTGGTCGCCGGCTCCGCGCCCGCGACGAGTGCCGTGCTCACCGCGACGGCGACGACGGCCGCGCCGACCTTGGAACCCGCCGCGACCCCGATCGGCACCTGGACGAGGAGGCCGCTCGCCCAGGCCAGCGCGCCCTCACCGGCCTGCATCGCGGCGAGGGCGGGAGCTGCCGTGGCGGCAACTCCGGTCGCCCCGGCCCCGGTGGCGGCGGCGCCACCGGCCGCGACAGCCCCGCCACCGGCGGCGACCCCGGTTCCCGCCGCGGCACCCGCGACGACCCCGGAGCCCGCCGTTCCCGTCGCGGCCGTGCCGCTCGCGGTCCCCGCCGCTCCGGCGGCCACAGCGGCCACCGCCTTGGCGGGCTGGAGGAGGTACCCCGCCGCCGCGGTGCCCAGCACCATCGGCGCCAGCACGGCACGGAGGCTGGAGTTGACCTCGGCGAGCTCCACGTACAGCAGCCGGCAGCGCGGGCAGCCGCCGAGATGCCCCTCCACGCGGGTGGTGTCGCGGCGACTCAGGCCGCCCCGGACGTGGGCGCCGAGCCGTTCCGCCGACCAGTCGCAGTCGGCGCCGGAGTGTTCGGCGATGTGCTCCTGGAGGTACGCCTGACGCAGCCGTTCGCGGGACCGGTACGCGAGGGCGGACACCCCGTTGGGGGTCAGGCCCAGCAGCAGCCCCACCTCGGCCGGCGTCTCCCGCTCGACCTCCAGGTGCCACAGCACCACCTGGCAGCGTTCGGGCAGGCGGGCGAAGGCCCGGGCGGCGAGCGACCGTTCCAGCCCCTCCAGCGCGGTGTCCACGAACGGGACGCCCGGGTCGTGCGACGCGATGTCCCCGGTGAGGTCCACCCTCTTGTCGCGCCGCACCCGGTCGTAGAACGTGTTCCGCAGGCTGGTGAGCAGGTACGGGCGGAAGGCGAGGTCCCGGCCGAGTCCGCCGCGGAGGGCGTGCAGGATCTTCGCGAAAGCCTCGGCGACGAGATCGTCCACGTCCGCCTGGTCGCGCACCAGCGTGCGGGCCAGCCGGCGGGCCGCGTCGACGTGCCGCAGGTACAGGACACCGAACGCCGTCGAGTCGCCGCCGCGTACGGCGCTGATCAACTCCGCGTCGGGATCCGCGGCGGCGCCATGACCGGAGAGTCGTCGATGCCTCATGCCTGCCCCTGCGGAGAGGTGCCCCTCGTGCCGCCAAGACTAGGGCCGAACGCGGCGACGGCGGTCCGTTTCGGTGAAGCGACCATCAAAACTCCCAAGTTCGGTGCCGGCCCGCGATGCGGACGGCCCGGCCGGAGTGCCGCCCGTTCGCAGCCAGGTCGCCGGGAACGCGAGCTCCGGGTCGCGGCGAGCGTCCCGCCGGGCGCATCGCGCCGGTTCACCGGGCCGCTGCGCAGTGCCACGTCGGCGCCGGCGCGGGCCGGGCCGGGCGGGTGGCTCCGGCCACCGGCGTCGGCCCGGGCCGCCGCGCGCGGGAGGCCGGCGGCGTTGCGGACCTGCGAACGGTCGAGGGTCACGGCCGTCAGCGGACCGTCGGTGCCCACGGTGATCGCCACGGCACTACCCCCGGATTCCTCCCACTTTGTCTAGTGCACCGCGCCGCGCCGCGGCAACGGGTACAGGACGCGTCACCTGTTCTGCTACGGTCCCCGGACCACTTCCATCCAGAGAGAAACGAATGGACGCCACAGGAGTCACGGAGCTCAACGAGTTCCTCGTGCTGGACGCCGTCCGTTCCGCCGGCGAGCTGACCCGACCCGAGCTCGGCGAGCGGCTGGGGTTGTCCCAGGCGTCGGTCAGCCGGATCGTCAAGCGCCTGCTGGCCGATGATGTGATCACCGAGTACGCCGGCAAGACCGAGGGCCCCGGCCGCAACCGCGCCATCCTGCGGTTCAACGCTCGCGCCGGCGCGGTCCTCGCCGTCGACCTCGGCGGCACGAAATGCCACGGCGCCCTGGCCGACCTGGCCGGCGAGATCCTCGACGAGGACTACCGCCGCACCTTCGAGCACCCGGAGGCCGCCGACACGCTGCTCGCGTCCATCGCGAGTCTGCGGGCCGCCGCCGACCGGGCCGGTCTGCCGGTCCGCGCCGTCGCCGTCGGCATCCCCGCGCTGCTGGACCCGGACACCGGCCTCGCGGTCGCCGGGCCCAACCTCGGCTGGGACGGGTTCGACCTCACCGGCGTGCTGAAGTCCGCGCTCGCGGAACCGTTCACGGTCGACAACGACGTGAACCTCGCCGCGCTCGGGCAGGCGTGGCGCGGCGAGGGACGGGGCGCGTCCTCCTTCGTCACGCTGTCGCTGGGCACCGGAATCGGCGGCGCCGTCGTCCTCGACGGCCGGGTCGTCCGCGGCCGGCACAACGCCGCGGGCGAGATCGGCTACCTGCTCAGCGCCCCCGGCGAGCTGCGGCGGGGCACGGGCGGCCCCGCCCTGGAGTCCCGGGCCGCCGGCCCCGCCATCGCCGCCCGCGCCCGGGAGCTCGCCGCCCAGGATCCGTCCGGGACCGTCCTGGACCCCGCCGGCGCCACCGGCGCCGACGTCTTCGCCGCGGCGGCCGCGGGTGACCCGGTCGCGGCGGCCGTCCTGGACGAGACCGTCGAGTACGTCGCGATGGCGATCGCGAACATCACCGCGGTCCTCGACCCCCAGCGGGTGATCCTCGACGGCAGCGTCGGCCGGGCGCTGGAGCCGTACGTCCCGCGCATCGCCGAGCTGGTCGGCCGGTCCACGTTCGCGGCACCCGAGGTAGTCGTCTCCCGGCTCGGGCCCAACGCCACCGTGGTCGGCGCGATCGCGGGCGCCCTCGCCCTCGAACGGCGATCCACCACACCGGCCGCGCTGTCGTTCGCCGCCGGCATCCCTTCCCTGGAGTCCTGATGTTCCTCTCCGCCCTGCACCGCCGGAACCCGGAGTTCCTCCGCGCGGCCGCCGCCCTGCACGCCGGCGGCTCGGTACCGGCGAACAGCTACGTCCTCGACCTCGACACCGTGACCGCTAACGCCCGGGCCATGCGCACCGCCGCCGACCCGCACGGCCTCAAGGTCTACGCGATGACCAAGCAGGTCGGCCGCAACCCCGCGTTCTCAGGCGCCGTCCGCGACGGCGGGATCGACGCCGCGGTCGCCGTCGACATGGCGTGCGCCCGTGCCGCCGCGGCCGGCGGGCTGCGGATCGGTCACCTCGGCCACCTCGTCCAGGTACCGCGCCACGAGGCCGCCGCGGCCGCCGCGCTGGCGCCGGACCACTGGACGGTGTTCAGCGACGACAAGGCCGCCGAGGCCGCGCACGCTTCGGCCGCCGCCGGCCGGACCCAGAACCTGCTGGCCCGGATCCACACCTCCGGAGACCGGTTCTACACCGGTCACGAGGGCGGTTTCCCGGCCGAGGACATCCTCGCCGTGGCGGACCGGTTCGACGCGCTCGACGGCGGCCGGTTCGCCGGCATCACCACGTTCCCGGCGCTGCTGTTCGACCGGGCCACCGGGACCGTCGTGCCGACCCACAACCTCGGAACGCTGCAGCGGGCGGCCGCCGCACTCGCCGCCACCGGCCGGACCGTGGAGGTCAACGCCCCGGGCACGACGAGCAGCGCACTGTTCGGCGAGCTGGCCTCGGCGGGCGCCACCCAGGTCGAACCCGGCCACGGCCTCACCGGCACGACCCCGCTGCACGTCGGCCGCGAGGACCTGCCCGAGATCCCCGCCGTCGCGTACGTCAGCGAGGTGTCGCACGAGCACGGCGGTCGGGCGTACTGCTTCGGCGGCGGCCTGTACATCGACCCCGTGTTCGGGGACTACCCGGTGCGGGCCTTGGTCGTACCCGGCGGCGATCTCGATGCCGCGTTCCTCGCCGACGCGGAGATCCCGCCCCCGTCCGCCATCGACTACTACGCGATGCTCACGCCGCCCACCGGCCGGCGGATCGCCACCGGCGACACGGTGCTGTTCGGCTTCCGCATCCAGGCGTTCGTCACCCGTGCCTACGTGACCCCGCTGAGCGGCGTCAGCACCGGCTCGGCCCACGTCGAAGGCATCTGGGCGACCGACGGCCGCCCCGCCCTGTGGCCCTGAGGTTTCCGATCCCGGAGAGGGAGAACATCTTGAGCGAGAACAGCCCCCAGCCCGCGGGCAGGCTCCGCGGCAACGCCATCGGCGCCCTCGGCGCGGCCGTCATCTCGATGGCGTTCATGGGCCCGGCGACCAGCGTCGTCTTCAACACCCCGGCCGCCGCCGCGAAGATCGGCTACGCCCTCCCGGTCGGCGTCCTGCTGTCCATGGTGGCCTGCCTGATCACCGCCTCGGCGATCGCCGCCTTCGCGCGGAAGCTCCCGTCGGCCGGCTTCGCGTACACCTTCAACACCCACGCGTACGGCAAGGGTGCGGGCTTCGTGTCAGGCTGGACGCTGGCGCTGGTGTACGGCGTGGTCGGGCCCATGGTCGTGGCCGCGATGGGCGTCTACGGGAACAAGCTGTTCGTCGACCAGTTCGGCTGGGACGTGCCGTGGTGGGTCATCAGCGCGGTGGTCCTGGTGGCGCTGTGGTGGATCGGCTCGCGGGGCATCAGCCAGTCGGTGAAGGCGGCACTGATCTTTCTCGTCCTCGAGCTGGTGGTGATCCTCACGCTCGCGTTCACGGTGATCGGCAAGGGCGGCGCCGAGGGGAACTCGCTCGCCCCGTTCGACCCGGGCAACTCCCTCGGCGGGTTCGGTGGCATCGGCTTCGCGATGCTGTGGGGCATCCTGATGTTCGTCGGCTTCGAGTCCGCGGGCACCCTCGGCGAGGAGACCCGCAACCCGCGCCGCAGCGTCCCGTTCGCCCTGTTCGCCGCCGTGATCATGATCGGCATCATGTACGTCGTCGCCTGGTACGCCGCCGCGGTCGGCTTCGGCCCCGGCGCCGTCCAGGACCTCGCCGCGAGCGGTGACCCCTTCTCGGCGCTGTCCGACACGTACTGGGGCAAGGAGGTCGCCTGGGTCCTCACCCTGACGGTGCTCAACAGCCAGTTCGCGAACGTGCTCTCGGGCTCCACCGGCGCCGTGCGGATCATCTTCGCGCTCAGCCGCGAGGGGATCCTGCCGCGGCGGCTGGCCAGCACCGACGAGCGGAACAGCCCGGTCGCCGCCTGGGCCGCCTACGCCGTGCTGACCGGCATCGTCGCCCTCACGCTCGGCGCCGTGATCGGCCCGCTGGAGACGTACTTCTTCCTCGGCGGCGTCCTGGGGCTCGGCATCATCGTGCTGTACATCAGCATGAACATCGGGCTCATCCGGTACTTCTGGGTGCACCACCGCGCCGAATGGTCGCCGATCCGGCACGGCCTCCTGCCGATCGTGGGCAGCGTGCTGATGCTGCTGCCGATCTACGGCCAGGTCTGGCCGATCCCGGACTGGCCGTACCGGCTCGTCCCGTACCTCATCGCGGCATGGATCGTCGCCGGCGCCGTCTACTTCGGCTTCCTGCGGTCCCGTCGCCCCGGGCTGGTCGAGGGCATGGGTCGCGTGTGGGAGCCCGACAACGCCCCGGTACCGGCGGACGAGCCGCAGCATGCCGGTCGCTGACACCGGCCCCGGCGCGATGATGCGCCGGGAGATGGGCGAGCAGCCCGAGGTGCTGCGCCGGTTCGTCTCCCGGTTCGACGAGCACGTCGCGGCGCTCCGGTCGGCGCTGCCCGCGCGGCCGGCCGGGGTGGCGTTCCTCGCCCGGGGCTCCTCGGACAATGCCGCGGTCCTCGGCCGGTACGCCGTGGAGGTCGCGGCCGGGGTCCCGTCCGCGCTGCTCGCGGCCAGCACGCACACCGTGTACGGGGCGTCGATCGACTACACCGGCTGGGTGATCGTGTCGCTGAGCCAGTCCGGGCGCACGCCGGAGATCGTCACGGTCACCGAGCGGCTGCGCCGCGCGGGCGCCACCACGGTGGCGATCACCAACAGCGCCTCGTCGGCCCTCGCGGCCGTCGCGGACGTCACCGTCCCACTGGAGGCCGGCGAGGAGCTGGCCGTACCGGCGACCAAGACGGTGACCTCCTCGCTCCTGGGGGTACTCGCCGTGGCGGCGGCCCTCGGCACGCTGCCGTGCTCCGCGGCCTCGTTGTCGGCGCTCCCGGATGTCGTGGCGGCCCTTCTGTCCGAGGCGGACACGGTCACTTCGGTCGGCGCCTCGCTGGCGGCGGCGGACCGGGTCGTGGTGACCGCGCGGGGACTCCTGCTGCCGGCCGCGCTGGAGACGGCGCTGAAGCTGCAGGAGACCACCGGCATGCTCGCGCAGGGACTGTCCACGGCGGACCTCCGGCACGGGCCGGTCGCCGCGACCGGGCCGGACGTACCCGTGGTCGTGCTGGCCGCCCCCGGCGCCGCGGAGACGGACGCCCGGGCGCTGGCGGAGGAGGTCCGGTCGCGCGGCGCCCGCGCGGTGGTGCTGGGTGCGCAGCCGGGCGACGCGGTGTCGCTCCCCGCGGTGCCGGAGATCCTGGCGGCGATCCCCGCGGTGGTACGCGGTCAGCAGCTGGCCCTGGCGGCGTCACTGGCGCGCGGGGTCGACCCGGACCGGCCGGCCGGGCTGCGCAAGGTCACGCCGACGCACTGACTGCTCCGCCGTCGGGACAAGCGCGCCGTCCGGGCGACGGTCGCGCCGCAGGCGGTCCGATCCCCCGTCGGGGAGGGCTCGCCGGCAGGTACCCGCAGTGGTTCGGCCCGGTGTGGCGACCGCCGGAGAGGGCCACGCAAGCGGAAGACGACGACACCCCGCGGGCGGTCACCATCCACAGTAGACAGTGTGGTCCCGCCGCGCGGTGTGCGTCAGGTCAGATCGTCTCCGTTCCGTCGACGACGGCGCGGGCCAGTTCCGACAGTCGGCGGTTGCCGGACCGGGCGGCGCCGCGGAGCAGGGCGAAGGCCTCGTCCATGTCCAGCCGGCGACGTTCGGCGATGACGCCCTTGGCCTGCTCGATGACGACGCGGCTGTTGAGCGCGGTCTGGAGCTGCTCGGCGATGCTCTCCCGGTCTCGGATGGAGCGTGCCTGGAGGAGCCCGATCGTGGCGACGTCCGCCAAGGCCTGGGCGAGCCAGATCGTGTCCTCGTCGAGGAGGCCGGGCTCGGTACCGAAGAGGTTCAGCGTGCCGATGATCTCGGTGCGCAGCCGCATCGGCAGGGCGTGCACGGAGGCGATGCCGAACTGGCACGCCTCGGCGGCGAACCGAGGCCACCGGTCGGCGGCGGCGGCGACATCGGCGACCGCGACGGGCCGGCCGGTGTGAAGGCACTCCGTGCACGGGCCCTGGCCGGTCTGCTGCTGGAGCAGTCCGAGCAACCGGGTCCGCTCGGTGGAGGCGGCCACCACCCGCAGGCCCCCGCGCTGGTCGGTCAGCAGCACACCGGCGGCCGACACCCCCAGCACCTCGGCGCACCGGACAGTCACCTGGTGCAGGAAATCCACCACGTCGAACTCGTCTACGAGGGTGTCGGCCAGTTCGACGAATGTCTCGGCCAGCTGTCGTTCGCTCATGTCGCGTTCCCTCCCACGACGGCCCTCGGGGCGAGAGCCGGCCGGAGCGCTTGCGTTCTGTGGAGGCGAGCTCGGCGCGGTGTCACTCTTGATCATGGTCGTCCGGCGGCGGATCGGGCTCGAATCGTAGCCGCCGATCGACCACCTCGTGCGCCACTTCGCACAGTTGCCGGTCCCGGGCGTAGGCATGTGCGCGGAGCCGGGCGAAGGCGGACTCCGCGCTGGTCCCGAGCTGCGCCAGAACCATCCCGGTGGCCTGGTGCACCTCGGCCTGGTGGGTGGCCGGATCGTCGCGCTGCCAGCCGAGCCCGGCGGTGGCCCGGTCCGTACCCGCCGCCCCGTCGACCAGCACCAGGGCCGCGGTGTCGGCGAACCCGAGCGCGTCGGCCAGTTCCTGCGGGATCAGCCGGCCGGGTCGGGTGCGGTACAGGTCGAGGACACCCAACCGGATCGCGCCGACCTGCAGCGGCAGCGTGAACACGGCTCTCGCCCCGCTGCCCAGCGCCGCCGGGGTGAACGCCGGCCAGCGCGCCGAACAACCGTCCGAGGACAGGTCCGCGACCAGCACCGGTCCCCCGCCGGCGAACGCGTCCACGCACGGCCCCTCGCCGAACGCCAGCTGCCACTCCTCGAGCTCGCCGGACACCCGGTCCGTGGCGTGGAGCGCGTCACGCACGGTGGGGCTGACCATCATCGACACTGCCGCGCCGTCCACGTGCACGACCGCCACGGCGGCGGCGCACACCTGCGCGACCAGGTCATCGCCCATGGTGGAACCGTGACCGAGCGGGCCCGGCAATCGGGTAGACGGTGGTCACCACCCCTCCCGGCGGTCGACGTACGGGCGCGCCGCCGGGGTCCGGAGCGAACGCTGTCGCGGTACGTTACGCCGCACCGCGGATCACCCCGCGAACGCCGACGTACGGGCCCGCTCCTGGGAGCGCCGGATCTCCGCCTCCGCCTCGGTCCGGCCTGCCCAGATGTCCGCCCTGACGTCCACGCTCTTGCCCGGCTCCAGATCCTTGTAGACCTCGAAGAAATGCTGGATCTCCAGCCGGTGGAACGGTTCGAGATCCGCGATGTCGGAGAGGTACAGGAGGCGCGGGTCCGCATTGGGCACGCACAGCACCTTGTGGTCCGGGCCCTTCTCGTCCCGCATCCGGAACATGCCGATGGCCCGGCAACAGATCAGGCAGCCCGGGAACGTCGGCTCCCGCACCAGCACCAGCGCGTCGAGGGGATCGGTGTCCTCACCGAGGGTGTCCTCGATGAAGCCGTAGTCGGCCGGGTACTGGGTGGCGGTGAACAGGGTGCGGTCCAACCGGATCCGGCCCAGCCGCTGGTCCATCTCGTACTTGTTGCGGGTCCCCTTGGGAATCTCGATCGTGACGTCGAAGTCCATGCCGATGCCCCTGCCGTCAGCCCGAGCGCCGGCGGCGACGGCTGTCGAGCAGCCGGACGCGCGCCGTGCCGGGACGAGCCACGAGCAGCAGGACGTCGGCGAACGGCACGGAGGCCGCCTGCACCGCGCCCGCGCGAGAGCCGGAGACAGCCGGCTTCGGGCCGCGCGCGTGGTCCGGTGTTCTCGACTGTGCGGTCATCTCGACCTCGTCTGAACGGACTCGTCCGCGTCGGGCTGTCGGCCACCGCGGTCCCGAGCGACGATCTCAGCGTACGCCCGCGTGCGCCTGGTGACGCATCGTCGCGCTGCCCGTGGGTGCCGTCCGGCGGCTGGCTCCGCATGGCGCACTCCGCTGGGTTCAGAACCTGATGGACGAGTGACGAGTCCCCAGCCCGGATCCACCATTCCGGCTTGTGATCAGGACCCGGTCCTGAGGCCCATTCACGTCTCGGTGACCCGATCGGCGCCCGGCGGCCTCCGCTGTTCCGCGGCGTACGAGCCGTCGCTCGGCTGCAGCACACGGTCGACCGTCCCACCCGAGAACCTGGCGAGCGCCGCGGCCGCTGTCCGCCGCCACTCCCGTGATGGGCGTCCCGCTCCCGGG
This sequence comes from Actinomycetota bacterium, assembly GCA_030840805.1. GTDB lineage: Bacteria > Actinomycetota > Actinomycetes > Mycobacteriales > HKI-0501 > JAVEDU01. The sequence goes on along the minus strand of JAVEDU010000052.1, from coordinate 337 downwards.
ATGCCCGCCCTGCGGGACCTGCCCGTAGACCGCGGCCGGGACGGGCCCCTTGGCCGCTCCCGGCACCGGGGTCGTCCGCGGTCCGGGGCCCGGGGCTGTGGACGCTGCCGTCGCGGTGCCTGACCCTGCTGCTGGAACTCACGTTGTCGTACCTGGTGAGCCTTCGGGAGAACCTTGGACAACGCCTCTTCTCGAATGCGACGACAGCAAGGCCGCGCGCCGCCGCTTGCGGTGCGCTGTGACGACGCTGGCACGTTGCTGGGAGCGTCGGGCGCCGACCGGGGCAGTAGGTGAGGTCGCGGCCGGCCGAGAGCAGACACCGGTTGCCGGCCGTCCA
>JAVEDU010000049.1 GCA_030840805.1 Actinomycetota bacterium | reverse complement strand
ACGCCGGCGTGTCTGTTGCAAACCCCATGATCAACGCGGGGTGGGGTGCGACTCCGGCAGCACGAGGGTGAACCGCGCCCCCCTCGACAGCACCAGCCGGCCGCCCTCCGCCTCGGCGAGTGCGCGGGCGAGCGGCAGCCCGAGCCCGTGCCCGTTCCCCGCGGGGTGCCGGGCAAACAGGTCGGCGTCCGGGTCCGGTCCGGGTCCCTCGTCCTCGACGTCGAACGCCAGCGCGTCACCGGCGTCCCGCGCCCGGACCGCCACGGTGCCGCGCCCGTGCACGGTCGCGTTGTCCACCAGCACGGCCAGGATCTGCCGCACCGCCGCGCCCGACGCCCGCGCCTCGGGCAGCTCCGGGTCGTGCACGGTGCGCAGCGCCCGGCCGCTCGCCCCGAGCTGCCCGACCCAGGTGTCCCGGACGTCGGTGAGCACCCCGTCCACGTCCAACGGGCGGGTCGAGGCCGACCCGGAGCGGGACAGGGCGAGCAGCTCGTCGATGGTGCGCTCGAGCCGGTCCGCCGCCTCGATCGCACGGGTCGCGGCCTGCCGGAGCTCGGCCTCGCCGCCGCCCGACGCCGCCTCCAGGATGAGCCGGAGGCCGGTCAGCGGGGTGCGGAGCTGGTGGGAGGCGTTCGCCGAGAACGCCCGTTCCCGCGCGAGCAGCCCGTCCAGCCGGCCCGCGGTGTCGTCCAGGGCGGCCGCGGCCGTGTCGATCTCCGGTACGCCGGACCGCGGCGCCCGGACCGTGAAGTCCCCGTCGCCGAGCGTGCGGGCGGCCGTCGCGAGCGCGACCAGCGGCCGGGCCAGCCGGCCGGACTGCCGCCGCGCCACCAGCGCCGCCGCGCCCATGGCAAGCGCCGCGAGGCCCGCCATCGCGGCCCAGGTCCAGGCCGCCCGGACCAGGGCCACCCGCGCCGGCGCGGCCGCCCGGACCACGCCGACGACCCGTTCGCCGTCCCGGACCGGCACGGCCACCACCAGGTCGCCGCCGGTCGCCGCCTCCGCCACCGACCCGCGCAGGGCCCGGCCGGTCGCGGCATCCGCACGCGGTGGTCCCTGACCCGCCGTCCGCACCCCGGCGGGCGTGTAGACGCCGACCGCGGTGTCCCGTTCCGCGGTGGGCAGCTCGACCGGGTCCCGGCCGCGGACCGCGTCCGCCGACACCGCGGACGCGGCCTGCTCGGCGATGCGGGTCAGCTCGCGGCGCTCGTCGTCGACGTACACCTGCCGTACCGCCACGGCCAGGGGCAGCCCGAACACCACCACCGCGATGAGGGCGGCGACCACCGCGACCTGCTGTACCCGTCGGCGCATGACGCCGAGTCCACCACGGCCGCGGCGCGATCCGGCGGGGTGGGCCGAGATTTTGCCGTCCGCTCACCCTCGCCTGGACGGGCGCTGGCCGGTCGGTTCCTAACGTCGGGGGCATGAAGCGCACCGTCACTCTCCTCAGCAGCCTCGCCCTCGCCGCCGGCCTCGCGGCGTGCAGCAACGGACCCTCGTCGGCCCCCCGGCAAGCGGCCCCGGCCACCACCTCCCCGGGCGCGTCGGCGAGCCCGTGGACCAGCGCCTCCCCCGCCGACCCGAACCTGCCCGAGGTGAACGCCCAGGGCGACATCCCGGACAACCAGCAGTACGTCGCGTACGTCCCGGCGACGAAGGGTTTCTCGGTCAAGGTGCCCGAGGGCTGGGCGCGGACGACCTCGCCGGCGTCGGCCACGTTCACCGACAAGCTGAACGGCATCCGCGTCGACGTCGGCTCCCGTCCGACCGCGCCCACGCCCGCGAGCCTGCGCGCCGAGGTGGCCGCGCTGGGGGCGACGGCCCACCACTTCTCCGCCGGGCCGGTGAAGACGGAGTCCCGCAAGGCCGGCAGCACCGTGGTGGCGTTCTACCGTGCCGACGCCGCGGCCGACCCGGTCACCGGCAAGGTCGTCAACGACGACATCGAGCGGTACCAGTTCTGGAAGAACGGCACGCTCGTCACGCTCACGCTGAGCGGCCCGCACGGCGCCGACAACGTGGACCCGTGGCGGATCGTGACCGACTCGTTCCGGTGGACCGCATGAGCACGATCGAGTCCACGGTGGACACCGTGGCACTGCGCGCCGAGCACCTGTACCGCTTCTACCGCGCCGGCGACGAGGAGGTCCTCGCGCTGCGCGGGGTGTCCCTCGACGTGCGGGCCGGTGAGCTGGTCGTGATCGCGGGACCGTCCGGTTCCGGCAAGTCCACCCTCCTCGCCTGCCTTGCCGGGCTCGACGAGCCGGACGGCGGCACCGTGCGCCTCGGCGGGCGGCGGCTGTCACACCGCCCCGAGGCCGAGCGGGCCGCGCTGCGCGCCGAACAGCTCGGCGTGCTGTACCAGTACGGCAACCTGCTGGAGCACCTGACGGTCGAGGCGAACGTGATGTTCGCCCAGAGCCTCCTGCGCTCCCGCCGTGGCGACCACGCGCCGCGCGCACTGCTGGCGTCGGTCGGGCTGGAGTCCCGCGCCGGGGCGTACCCGGGCGAGCTGTCCGGCGGGGAGACCGCGCGGGCCGGCCTGGCCGTCGCCCTCGCGAACGACCCGTCGGTGCTCATCGCCGACGAGCCCACCGGCGAGCTCGACGCCGACAGCGAGCAGCGGCTGCTCGACCTGCTGACCGCCCGCGCGGCGGGTGGCAAGGCCGTCCTGGTCGCCAGCCACAGCGCCGCGGTGATGCGCGCGGCCGACCGGGTCGTCCAGCTCCGCGACGGACAGGTGGTGACGTCATGACCCCGCTGTTCCGGTGCGAGGACCTGTCCCGCACCTACGGCTCCGGCCGCAACACCGTCGTCGCCGTCCACGGCGCCCGGTGCGAGATCCTGCCGGGCACCCGTACCGCGCTGATCGGCCCGTCCGGGTCCGGCAAGTCCACGCTCCTGCACCTGATGGCCGGGCTGGAGCAGCCCACCTCGGGCGAGCGCTCCTGGCCGGGTCTCGGCGGCGATCCCACCACGAGCCCGTGGCTGATCGGCGTCGTGTTCCAGGCGCCGAGCCTGCTGCTACCGCTGGACGTCGTCGAGAACGTCGAGCTGCCGCTGCTGCTCGCCGGTACCGACCGGGCCGAGGCACGGGAGCGCGCCGTCGCTGCCCTCGACTCCCTCGACCTCGGCGACCTGGGGCCGAAGCTGCCGGAGGAGCTGTCCGGCGGGCAGGCTCAGCGCGTCGCGGTGGCGCGGGTGCTCGCCGGGCGGCCGCGGCTGATCCTCGCCGACGAGCCGACCGGACAGCTGGACCACGAGACCGGCGCCCACGTCCTCGACGTGATGCTCCATGCGGCCGACCGGCTCGGGGCCGCCGTCGTCATCTCCACCCACGACCCCGCCGTCGCCGCCCTGCTCGACACCCGCTGGGCCGTCGCCGACGGCCGGCTGTCCACTTCCGAGGGAGCCCTCCGTTGATCACCACCTGGCTGAACGGCCTGCTGCGGCGCCGCTCCGGCCGCCTCGCCGGTGCCGCCGCGGGCGTCGCGATCGCGGTCTCGCTGCTCGCCCTCCTGGCCGGGTTCCTCGCCGCGTCCAAGGCCACGATGACGACCCGGGCCACGCAGACGGTGGCCGTCGACTGGCAGGTCGAGGCCCAGCCGGGCGCCGACCCACAGGCCGTGCTCACCACCACCGCGGCGGCCCCCGGGGTGAAGCGCGCCCTCCCGGTCGGCATCGCGCACGTACCGGGGCTGGCCGCGACCGCGGGCGGCAGCACCCAGACCACCGGCAACGCGGTCGTGCTGGGGCTGCCGGCCGGCTACCGCGCCACGTTCCCCCGCGAACTGCGGACGCTGACCGGCGCCGGGACCGGGGTGCTGCTCGCCCAGCAGACCGCCGCGAACCTGCACGCCGCGCCCGGCTCGACGATCACCATCACCCGGCCGGGCCTTCCGCCGGTCACCGAGACGGTGGCCGGGGTCGTCGACCTGCCGCAGGCCGACTCGCTGTTCCAGAAGGTCGGAGCGCCACCGCAGTCCCAGCCCGTCGCGCCGCCGGACAACGTGCTGCTGCTGCCGGCAGCCGAGTTCCACCGCGTGTTCGACCCGCTCGCCGCGGCGCGGCCCGATCTCGTCACGACGCAGGTCCACGTCGCGCGGTCGCACGCCCTGCCGCCGGACCCCTCCGCGGCGTTCACCTCGGTGACCGCGTCCGGGCACAACCTGGAGGCCGCGCTGTCCGGCGCCGGTGTCGTCGGCAACAACCTCGGCGCCTCGCTCGACGCGGCACGCAAGGACGCGCTGTACGCACAGGTGCTGTTCCTGTTCCTCGGCCTTCCCGGGGCCATCCTTGCCGGGCTCCTCACCGCCACGGTGGCGAGCGCGGGGATGACCCGGCGCCGCCGCGAGCAGGCGCTGATGCGCACCCGCGGCGGCACCGACCGGGTGGTCGTGCGTCTCGCCGCCGTGGAGGCGGCCGTGGTCGGCGTCCTCGGCGGGGCGGTGGGCCTCGGCGCCGCCGCCCTGATCGCGTGGCTGGCGTTCGGCTCGATGGCGTTCGGCGTCGCGTGGCTCGTCGCGGCGTTCGTCGCGGGGCTGGTCGTCGCCGGCGCCACCGTGCTGCTGCCGGTGCGACGGGACCTCCGCGAGGCCACCGTGGTCGGCAGCCGCGCCAGCGTCGGGCGGCTCACCCGGCCGCGCTGGATGCGGTACGGCCTGGACCTCGTGCTGATCGCCGCGTCGCTGCTGGTGTTCTGGGCGAGCAGCCGCAACCAGTACACGCTCGTCCTGGCGCCCGAGGGCGTGCCGACGATCTCGGTCAGCTACTGGGTGTTCCTCGGCCCGGCACTGTTCTGGCTGGGTGCCGGGCTCCTCGCGTGGCGCCTCACCGACCTGCTCCTGGACCGCGGACGCTCCGGCGTGGCGGCGGCGCTGCGCCCGGCCGCCGGTCCGCTGGCCGGCACGGTCGCCGCGACGCTGTCCCGGCAGCGGCGGCTCGTCGCCCGGGCGGTCGTGCTGCTCGCGCTCGCCCTGTCGTTCGCGGCGTCGACGGCGACGTTCAACGCCACGTACCAGCAGCAGGCAGAGGTGGACGCCCGCCTCACGAACGGCGCCGACGTGACCGTCACCGAGGCGCCCGGCGTGCAGGTCGGCCCGGCGGGAGCGGCGCAACTCGCCAGGGTGCCCGGCGTGAGGACGGTGGAGCCGATCCAGCACCGGTTCGCCTACGTCGGCTCGGACCTCCAGGACCTGTACGGCGTGCGGCCGGCCACCGTGGCCAAGGCGACGTCACTGCAGGACGGGTACTTCCAGGGCGGTACCGCGGCACAGCTGATGGACGTGCTCGCGAAGCGGCCCGACGGCATCCTGGTGTCCGCCGAGACGGTGAAGGACTTCCAGCTCAGACCCGGTGACCTGCTGCGGCTGCGGCTGCAGGACGCGAAGACCAAGCAGTTCACCACCGTGCCGTTCCACTACGCGGGCATCGCGAAGGAGTTCCCGACCGCGCCGAAGGACAGCTTCTTTGTCGCGAACGCGGACTACGTCGCGAAGGCCACCCGGAACGACAGCGTCGGCGCGTTCCTGATCGACACCGGCGGCGGCACCGTGGCCGCCGTGGCAGACCGGGTACGGCACGTCGTCGGCACCTCGGCGACCGTCACGGACCTCGCCACCTCCCGGGCGGCGATCGGTTCCAGCCTCACCTCGGTGGACCTCGCCGGGCTGACCCGGATCGAGCTGACGTTCGCGCTGCTGCTGGCCGCGGCGGCCGGTGGGCTCGTGCTCGCCCTGGGGCTGGCCGAGCGGCGGCGGATGTTCGCACTGGCGTCCGCGCTGGGGGCGAACCGGCGGCAGCTCGCCGGGTTCGTGGTCGGCGAGGCGGCGGTGACGCTCGTGCTCGGCGCGGCGCTGGGCGCGGCGATCGGCTGGGCGCTGTCGGAGATGCTGGTGAAGATCCTCACCGGGGTGTTCGACCCGCCGCCGGACCACCTCGCGGTGCCGTGGGCGTACCTGCTCGGAGTCGGCGCGATCACGGTCGCGGCGATCGGGGCGGTGGTGTGGGCGGTGGTCCGGGCCGCGCACCGGCCGGCGATCTCGGTGCTGCGCGAGGCGTAAAACCCGGGAGTTGATCATGGGGTTTGCAACACGACACGCCGGCGTGTCGGTGGCAAACCCCATGATCAACGCGGCAAGGCGGTCAGCGCTCCAGGCGGTAGCCGTGTCCGCGCAGCGTCGTGATCCGCGGCTCCGGGACCGCGGCCACCGCCGCCGCCTCCGCGAACCGCCGCCGCAGCGCCGCGACATGCACGTCGAGCGTCTTCGTCGGCCCGTACCAGTTCTCGTCCCACACCTCGCTCATCAGTGTGTGCCGGCTGACCGCCTCGCCCGCCGAGGCGGCCAGCCGGGCCAACAGGTCGAACTCCTTGGCCCGCAGCACCACGTCGACCTCCCCGAGCCGGCAGCGCCGGGCCGCGAGGTCCACGGCGAGGGCCCCGACCAGCGTCGGGCCGACCTGCGCCGGGGCGCCACGGCGCAGATGCGCCCGCACCCGCGCCCGCAGCTCGGAGAGCCGGAACGGCTTGGTGAGGTAGTCGTCGGCTCCGGCCTCCAGCCCGACAACCACGTCGACCTCGTCGGTCCGGGCCGTGAGCATCACGATCACGCAGGCGGGCTGGAGGTCCCGCAGCCGACGGGCCACCTCGAACCCGTCCAGGTCGGGCAGCCCGACGTCGAGCAGCGCGAGGGCGTACCGGTCGGCCCGGGCCGCCTCGAGCGCCTCCGCGGCGCGGGTGGCCCACCGGACCTGGTGACCGTCGGCGACGAGGCTGTCCCGCAGCGATCCGCCGATCGTCTCGTCGTCCTCGATGAGAAGCAGGTCGGCCACAGGGGTCACGATAACGATCCCCACATCGTGCGCACCAAGAGGATGGACGCGCCCGGGGGCAGGTCGTACGTTTCACGCCATCGGCGCGGCGTCGACCCGTGCGGGTGGAGGGACAGGAGATGTCCGAGCCGGAGCGGGCAGGGCCGGACGTCCGGCTCCTGGGCGCCGTGGACGGGGTTCTCGCGGCCGCGCGTGGCTGGCGCGCGGGCCGGGAACGGTGGACGGCCGCCGATGCCGCCCTCGAATACCGCATCTGGCTGGAACTCCGGGATCTCCAGGACTGCCGGGACCGGCCGGACGGCACCGACGACCTGCCCGCCGCGGTGTCGCGCCTCCTCGCGGTCTCGCCGCCGGCCGCGGCGTTCCCGCCCGCCGCCGCCGAGCTGGGCGCGGCCATCGACACGCTGGGCCTGCCCCGGGACCCCTCCTGATCTGCGCAATCGCGCACCGGGGGACGGAAAAGGTGGTGAGGTGACACGACGGGCCGGGCAGCGCAGACCGGCGGACGACCCCGTGCCCCGGAGGTTGACCGTGACGGCGCCCAGCGGCCCTGGCGAGACCAGCCCGACCCTCGACCGGGGCGGGCTGATCACCGTCGTGGACGGTTCGTCGTTCTGCCTCTCCGATCGCAGCGGGAACGTCCGCGCCAACCCACAGGGCCTGTTCTTCCTCGACGCGCGCCTGCTCTCCCGGTGGGAGCTGCGGCTCGACGGAGAGGCCCTGGAACCGCTGTCGGTCGCCAGCGAGCTGCCGTTCCACGCCGTGTTCGTGCTGCGCGCCCCCGCGCGTCCGGGGCGGCCCGCCGAGGACCTGCTGGTGCTCCGCCGGCGCTGGGTCGGCCAGGGGATGCGCGAGGACATCGAGCTGCGCAACCACACCGCCGGCCCGGTCTCGGTCCGCGTCGAGGTACGGGCGGACGCGGACTTCGAGGACCTGTTCGTGGTGAAGGGCGGCCGGGCCGGATCGGCGCCGCCCGGCCCGGGCGAACTGATGCGCTCGTGGGGTCACGGCGCACTGCGGTTCGCGTTCACCCGGGGCGGTCGGCGGCGCGACGTGGTGCTCACCGCGGAACCGGCCGGCGACGCGTTCCCGGCCTCGCTCGCCTGGCACGTCACGGTCCCGCCACACGGCAGCTGGCACACCTCGCTCAGCCTCTCGGTGCTGGTGGACCACGTCCCGGTGCCGATGACCCATCCGGCCGGTCAGCCGGTGGAGCATTCGACGACCGCGCTGCGACGGCACCTGTGGCGGTCCCGGATCACTCGGATCACCACCGCGGACGAAGGGTTCGCGGCCGTGCTGGACCGGTCGCTGGAGGACCTCGGCGCGCTGCGGACCGCCGACCCGGCGTACCCGGACGTGCCGGTGGTGGCCGCGGGCGCGCCCTGGTACATGACGCTGTTCGGCCGCGACGCGCTGCTGACCGCGTGGAGCGCGCTGCTGGTCGACCCGGAGCTGGCGCTCGGGGTCCTGGAGACGCTGGCCCGGCTCCAGGGGCAGCGGGACGACCCCGGCACCGGCGAGCAGCCCGGCCGGATCCTGCACGAGGTCAGGACCACGGAGTCCACCACCGGCCGGTTCGCCGACGCCGACCGGTACTACGGGACCGTGGACGCGCCCGCCCTCTTCGTGATGCTGCTGGGTGAGGCGCACCGGTGGGGCGTGGCTCCCGCGCGGGTGCGCGCCCTGCTCCCGGCGGCCGACGCGTGCCTGGACTGGATGGAGCGGACCGGGGACGCCGACGGCTTCCTGGCGTATGCGCAGACCGCCGAGGACGCCCGGCTGCGCAACCAGGGCTGGAAGGACTCCGACGACGGCATCCTCTGGCCGGCCGGCACCCAGCCCGCGCCGCCGATCGCGCTGTGCGAGGTGCAGGCGTACCGCCACGCCGCCCTCCTCGCCCGGGCGGAGCTGGCCGAGGCCGCCGGGGACGCCGAGACCGCGGCGCGGCACCGGGCGCGGGCGGAGATGCTCCGGGAGGCGTTCGAGCGGTGGTTCTGGCTGCCGGGCACCGGGGCGTACGCGCTCGCGCTCGACGGCGGGCGGCGGGCGGTCGACACCCTCGCGTCGAACATGGGGCACGCGCTGTGGGCGGGCATCGCCGACGAGCGGCGGGCCCGGCAGGTCGCCGAGCACCTGCTGTCCCCGGCACTGTTCTCGGGCTGGGGCGTGCGCACGCTCGCGCGCACGATGGCGGCGTACAACCCGATCAGCTACCACAACGGGTCGGTGTGGCCCCACGACACGGCGGTGGCCGTGGCCGGGCTCGCGCGGTACGGGCTGATGGGCGCGGCGACGACCCTCGCCGAGTCGCTGCTCGACGCGGCGCAGCACCACGAGCACCGGCTGCCCGAGCTGTTCGCGGGGCTGGACCGGGCCGACGTGGCGGTGCCGGTGAGCTACCCGTCCTCGTGCTCGCCCCAGGCCTGGGCCGCCGTCGCGCCGCTGCTGTTGCTGCGGAGCCTGCTCCGGTTCCACCCGGACCTGCCGGCCGGCCGGCTGCGGCTCGCACCGGCGGTACCGGACGCGTGGCTGCCGCTGCGGATGGAGAACCTGCGGCTCGGCGACGCCGAGCTGGTGGTCGAGGTGGACGCCGACGGCCAGGTCCGGGTGGAGGGCCTGCCGGCCGGGGTGGAGCTGGTCTCGGACTGACCTGACCGCGATTCCGGTGACTCGGGTGCCGGAATGGTCACAGCCAGTCGGTACACCTGTCCTCACGACGAGCGGACGGACCAGCACAGCGTGGATCTCAGCGTGCCCGGAGCGACCGCCGCCTTCTGCCGGATCGACCTCCGCGAGCTGCGGTTCGTCGAGCCACTCGGCCTGGTCGAGATCGCCGCCCGGGCGGAGTACCACCGGCAACGCGGCACCCCGGTCCGGGTACATGCCCCGACCGACCCCAGCGTGGCGAACTACCTCGCCCGGATGCGGCTCGGGCGCGCGCTCACCGACCTCGGGGCCGCCCACGACCTGCCGTACGTGCGGGAGCGGGACCTCGCCGGCCGGCTGCTGGAGCTGACCTACTTCGCCGGCACCGAGCGCTCCGACGAGCTGGCCGCGATGGTGTACCACCGGGTCTCCGCGGAGAGCCCGGCGAGCGCGCGGGCGCTGTACACCGCGCTGTGCGAGGTCGGCCAGAACGTCCGCGAGCACGCCGGGGTGGCGGGCGGCTGGGCGGCCGCGCAGGCCACCACGTCCCGCGCCGAGGTCTGGTTCGCGATCGGGGACTGCGGGATCGGGATCCGCCGCAGCCTCGCGACCCGGGGCGCCCGGGACGACGCGGACGCGCTGATGCTCGCGCTGGACCGCGGCGTGTCCCGGCTCACGCGCGCGGGGCGGGGCAACGGGCTCGCCGAGACCTGCCGGCTGGTGACCGCGCGGGGCGGGCGCCTGCACCTGGTGTCCGGCGCCGCGGCCCGCACCGCGGGACCGGTCCGGCGGCACGCCTCCGTGCCGGTCACCCCGTTCCCCGGGACGCTGCTGGCGGGCTCCCTGCCGTACCGCGGGTCCTCGCATCCGGGCGGCCGGTGTGGTGCACTCCGATGATGTACTCGGTGACCCGATGATCCACCCGGTGACACTGCCTCCGCTCGCGGGGAGCCGGCCGGCCGCGGCCGCGCTCCTCGCCGGGCTGCCCGCCGACCTGTCCGGGGACGAGGTGGCCGTGCTCTGCCGGGACCTGCTGACCGGCTCGCCCTCCTTCGCCGACGAGCTGGTCCGGCAGCTGGCGGTGGAGCGCAACGCCGGCCGGGTCGTGCTCGTCGGCGCGGAGGACGCCTTCGAGCGGTACGTCCGGGACGCGGCCCGCGACCACGCCGTGGCGGAACGGGTCGCCACGAGGGGCGGGCACGCCGCCGCTCAGTAGTGCGCGCGCAGGTCCTCCCCCGCGCTGCCGGCCAGATCGGCCCACGCCCGCTCCTCCTGCCACCGGGAGACGTCCTCGTCCCCGGCGAAGTACCGCAGCGCGATCGGCCGCCACGCGCTCGCGGACGCCCGCACCTCCGCGCTGACCACCCGCTCGACGACCAGGTCGAACCGTCCCAGCGCGCTGTCCAGCGCGAGCTGGCGGCCGGGGTTGAACGGGTCCTCCCCCGCCCGCCGGGCGGCGTCCCGGACGGCGAGGGCCACGTCCTGGAGGGCGGTGACCGCGGCACGTTCGGTGGCGCGGCGCCGGACCGTGCGCTGCACCCAGTACTGGCCGACGGCGGTGAGCGCGGCGCCCGCGACCACGCCCGCGAGCCCGATCAGGGCCGGCAGCGCGCCCACCCACTCCCCCGCCCGCGTCACGCCGCGACGTTCTCATTAGCCACCGACAGTGCTTGTTTGAATACGTAGCGCGAGAGACCACCGCGGGACCGGGTGCGCGTAGGAACCCGCGGACCTGGGTAGGCGACGGGCCATGAGCATCGCTGCGCACGGCGTCCTGTTCGACGTGGACGGCACCCTGGTGGACACGAACTACCTGCACACCGTGGCCTGGTGGGAGGCCCTGCGGGAGAGCGGGAACGTCGTCCCGATGCGGCGGATCCACCGCGGCATCGGGATGGGCGCCGACCAGATCCTCGACTACCTGCTCGGCGCCGGCCGGGACAGCAGCGCCGACGAGACGATGCAGGCGGCGCACACCGCGCTGTACGGGGCCTACTGGGAGCGGCTCGAACCGCTGCCCGGCGCCGCCGACCTGCTGCGTGGCTGCGCGGCCCGGGACCTGAGGGTCGTCCTCTGCTCGTCGGCGTCGGAGAAGGAGCTGGGCGCGCTGCGCAGGGCCCTCGACGCCGACGACGCGATCACCGCGGCGACCAGCGGGTCGGACGCCGACCGCACCAAGCCGGCGCCGGACATCGTGCGGGTGGCGCTGGACCGGGCCGGGCTCGCCGCCGAGAACGTCGTGTTCGTCGGAGACTCGGTGTGGGACGTCGAGGCGGCGTCGCAGCTCGGCATCCCCTGCATCGGGCTGACCAGCGGTGGGCTGACCGCCGCGGAGCTGCACGACGCCGGCGCGGTGGAGACGTACGAGTACCCGGCCGACCTGCTGGCGAAGCTCGACGACTCGGCGATCGGGGACCTGCTGCGGGACCGGCCGATCCTTCCGGGCGGCTGACGCCCGTTCCGCGTTGATCATGGACTTTGCAGCACGACACGCCGGCGTGTCTGC
>JAVEDU010000043.1 GCA_030840805.1 Actinomycetota bacterium | reverse complement strand
GGGCTACACGTACTCGCCGCACTCGTCGATCACGCACTGGCAGGCCGGCTCGCTGACCGTCGTGGACGCGGACGTCGCCACCGAGGTGACCGCGCCCGCGCTGCTGGAGATGGGATACGAGCTCGGCAAGATCGCGTCCCTGGCCCCCCGTCAGGACGAGCTGGACCAGGCTCGGCAGTACGCCGTCGGCACCCTCCAGCTGTCGATCGCCAGCCAGGGTGGCCTTGCCGCGACGCTGGTGACCCTCGCCGCGGCGGGACTGGACATCGACTGGCTGCACGAGCAGCCGACCCGGCTGGGGAAGGTGACCGTCGACGACGTCCATGCCGCCGCGTCCCACTACCTCGCGCCGTCCCGTGCGGTGACCGTGGTGCTGGGTGACGCCGGTGTGGTGGCGGAGCCGCTCGCCGCCCTCGGCGCGGTCGAGGAGGCATGACGGACCCCGCCCTGTCCCGCGCGGGCGTGGACCGTGCCGCGCACCGCCGCACCGACGCCGAGTGGCTGTCCTCGGCGTGGGACGGCGCCCAGGTGCTCGTGCTCGACGACACCGGGCGGGCCGCGGTCGCCGACGGGTCGCTCGTGCTCGTACCGGCGGCGCAGGCACCCGAGGGGGAGCGGCTGTTCCTCGGTGAGGAGGACGGGGCGGCGTACTTCGCCGTGCGCGGTCCGCTGCCCCAGGTCGACGGCGCGGAGCCGGCGTCGCTCCGGGACTGCGGGGCGGACCTGGACGACCGGGACGCCGGGCTGTTCGCGGCGGCCGTCGGCCTGGCGAACTGGCACGACGCCCACCGGTACAGCCCCCGCACCGGCGCCGAGACGATCATCCGCGACGCCGGGTGGGTCCGCGAGGCCGTGGACGGCTCGGGGAACATGTGGCCCCGCACCGACCCCGCGGTGATCATGCTGGTCTCCGACGGCGTGCAGGGACCGGCGGGCCGGGCCCTGTTCGGGCGGCAGGCGGTGTGGCCCGAGGGCCGCTACTCGACGCTGGCCGGCTTCGTGGAACCGGGGGAGTCGGCGGAGATGGCCGTCGCCCGCGAGGTCGCGGAGGAGACCGGCGTGACGGTGTCCGACATCCGGTACGTCGCCAGTCAGCCGTGGCCGTTCCCGGGCTCGCTGATGCTCGGCTTCACCGCGGCGGCCGACCCCGCGGAGCCGGTGGTCGTGGACCGGACCGAGCTGGAGGACGCGCGGTGGTTCACCCGCGCCGAGGTCCGGGAGGCGCGCGGCGATGCGACCCGGGAGCCGCGGATCCTGCTACCGATGCGGACCTCCATCGCGTATCACCTGATCACCCGCTGGCTCGACGAGGAATGACCTCCACGGCCGGGTGCCGCGGGTCGTCCCACCGGACCACCACGTCGGCCTCCGCGTCGGGGAAGTGCTCGCGGGCGTACCGCTCGTAGGCCGGCAGCGCCCACCGCTCGTCGGCGGGCGTGCGGCGGAGCAGGGCTCCGGGCGAGAGCCGCAGATGTACCGCGAGGTCGAACGGCAGGTCGCGGCCGAGCAGGAGCGCACCGTCGCACAGCAGCACGCCGCGGTCCGGCGCGTCGAGGTACCCGGCGCGGGTGGCCCGGTCGCGGGCGGCGTCCCAGAACGTCGGCAGGTACCGCCCGGACCCGCCGGGACCCCACGGGTCCAGCAGCTCCCGCCGCAGCGCCGCGAGGTCGAGGCGGTCGTCGAGGTACGCGTCCGTGTCGTGCCGCCCGTGTTCCAGCCGCAGCGACGCCGCCCGCAGGAAGTCGTCCGCGCTGACCCGGGCCACCGGGTGGCCCTCGGCGCGGAGCAGCCGCGCGGTGGAGTCGGCCAGGGCGCCGGGATCGGCGGCGGGTGCGCCGTCCACGACCACCCGCAGCCGCCCGGACGCGGAGCTCAGCGCCCGGGCGCAGAGGCCGGCCAGGAGCTCGGGGAGGGCGGCGGGGGTGACGGGACGGGGTGACACGAGCCCATCCTGCCGCGGCCCCGGTCAGCGCCGGCGGGCCGGGAGCTCGGGGAGGGCGGCGGGGGCGACGGGACGGGGTGACACGAGCCCATCCTGCCGCGGCCCCGGTCAGCGCCGGCGGGCCGGGAGCCCGTCCGGCAGGGCGACCGACGGGTCGGTCACCGACGCCACGACCTCGCGGGACAGCTCGTGCACCTTGCGGCCCCGCGACCGGGCGATGCGGCGGAGCGTCTCGAACGCCTCCCGCGGCGGCGTGCCCGCGCGTTCGGCGAGCACGCCGATCGCCTGCTCGACCCCGACGCGGGCGGCGAGGGCGTGTTCGAGCTGCTGTACCGCGAGGCGGAGCCGGGCGACCTCGTCCAGCTCCTCGCCGGCGGGCCGGCCGGGCCGGCCGGCCGGGGTGACCGTGCCCGGCGCCAGGTCGGCACCGAGGAGGTCCGCGAGGACGATCGCGCTCAGCAGGTCGTCGGCCCGGGCGTCCGGCTGCGCACCGCCGCCGACCCGCCAGCCGGTCGGGGTCCGGTACACCGAGACACGGTCGTCGTCGGCGACACAATCCGGCGTACCCATGGCAACTCCCTCGGCTGACGGAACGGCCGAGATCATCCCGTATCCGAGGGCACCGCCGGGTACCTGTTTCGCGGTCAGGACACGCCGAGGCGGTCCTTCACCTGGCTCAGCGTGGGGTTGGTCATCGCCGAACCGTCCGGGAACACCAGGGTCGGCACCGTCTGGTTGCCGCCGTTGACGCTCATCACGTAGTCGGCAGAGTCGGGGTCGGCCTCGATGTCGATCTCCACGTAGGCGATGCCCTCGCGGTCCATCTGGGTCTTCAGGCGGCGGCAGTAGCCACACCACGGCGTGCTGTACATGGTCACCTGGTCGGGGGCCGTCGTCGGGGTCGCCATCGCGCCTCGCCTTTCGTCACTGAGAATCTGTCGTGATCTGCAACGCTCGGGAGGCCCAGGGGCTTCCCGACCTGTCGTACCGGACTGAGAGACTGGGTGTCGTGAGCACCGACACCGACTCCGGGGGTACCGACTTTTCCGGGGGCACGGACTCCGACCCGGCCGCCGCCGTGCTCGCCGGGCTCGACGACGACCAGCGGGCCGCCGTGCTCGCGCCCCGCGGGCCGGTGTGCATTCTCGCCGGTGCGGGCACCGGGAAGACCCGGGCGGTCACCCACCGCATCGCCTATGGGGTGCTGACCGGCGCCACCGCTCCGCAGCACGTCCTCGCCGTGACGTTCACCGCGCGGGCGGCGGGGGAGATGCGCGGGCGGCTCCGCGAGCTCGGGGTGGGCGGCGTCCAGGCGCGGACGTTCCACGCCGCGGCGCTGCGGCAGCTGCGCTACTTCGCGCCGCGGGTGTTCTTCGGCCGCGCGATGCCGGACCTGCTGGAACGCAAGGCCGCCCTGGTGGGCCAGGCCGCCGCCCGGGCGGGGCTCCGGCTCGACCGGACCGGGGTCCGGGACGTCACGAGTGAGATCGAGTGGGCGAAGTCGGCCCTCGTCGAGCCGGACGAGTACGCGGCCGCGGCGGCGAAGGCGGGTCGTGACCTGCCGGTCGACGGTGGCTCGCTCGCCAAGGTGTACGCCGCGTACGAGGAGGGCAAGCGCCGCGCGGGGGTGATCGACTTCGAGGACCTGCTGCGGTCCACGGTGTGGGCCATCGAGGAGCACCGGGACGTCGCCGAGCAGATCCGCTCGCAGTACCGGCACTTCGTCGTCGACGAGTACCAGGATGTCAACCCGCTCCAGCAGCGGCTGCTGGACGCCTGGCTCGGCGGTCGCGACGACCTCACCGTGGTCGGCGACGCGAGCCAGACGATCTACTCGTTCACCGGGGCGAGCCCGTCGTACCTGATCGACTTCGGCGGCCGCCACCCCGGCTCGACGGTCGTCCGGCTGGAGCGCGACTACCGGTCCACCCCGCAGGTCGTGGGTCTTGCGAACCAGGTCATCGCCGGCGCGCGCGGCGAGGCCGCCCGGGTCCGACTGCGGCTGATCGGCCAGCGCCCGGACGGTCCCGCGCCGCGGATCGCGCAGTACGACGACGAGCCGGCCGAGGCCGCGGCGGTGGCGGCCCGCTGTGCCGCCCTCGTCGCGGAGGGGACCCCGGCGTCCGAGATCGCGGTCCTGTTCCGGGTCAACGCCCAGTCGGAGGCGTACGAGCAGGCGCTGGCCGAGCGCGGCCTGGCGTACGTGGTCCGGGGCGGCGAACGGTTCTTCGAGCGGCCGGAGATCCGGGGGGCGATGGTGCTCCTGCGGGGCGCCGCGCGGTCCGTCGAGTCCGGCCAGCCGCTGCTGGGCGCGGTGACCGACGTGCTGACGTCGACCGGGTACGACCCGGGGTCGCGGCCCGCCGGTGGCGCCGCCCGGGAGCGGTGGGAGGCGCTCGCGGCCCTCGTCCGGCTCACCGAGGACACCGTGATCAGCGGACTCGTCCCGGCCGATGCCGCCGAGGGGCTGCCCGTCCTGGTGGAGGAGCTGGCAGCGCGCGCGGCCGCCCAGCACGCCCCGACCGTGGAGGGCGTCACGCTGGCGTCGCTGCACGCGGCGAAGGGCCTCGAGTGGGACGCCGTCTTCCTCGTCGGGCTCGCCGAGGGCACCATGCCGATCATCCACGCGAAGACGGCGGAGCAGCTCGAGGAGGAGCGGCGGCTGCTGTACGTGGGGGTCACCCGCGCCCGGGAGCACCTGTGGCTGTCCTGGGCCGCGTCCCGCGCGCCCGGTGGGCGGGGCGGCCGGCGGCCGAGCCGGTTCCTTCCCGTCGGGGAGACCGAGGTGGCCGGCGCGACGCCGCGGGCCCGGTCGAAGCGCAAGGACCGCGGACTTCCGGTGTGCCGCGCGTGCGGTGTCGCCCTGTTCGACACGGTGCAGCGCAAGCTTCGCCGATGCAGCGCATGCCCCGCGGATCCGGACGAGGAGCTGTTCGAGCGGCTGCGGACGTGGCGGCTGGCCGTCTCGTCGGGTGCCGGGGTGCCGGCGTACGTGGTCTTCACCGACGCGACGCTCACCGCGATCGCCGAGGACCGGCCGACCACTGTGGACGGTCTGGGCCAGATCCCGGGAGTCGGGCCGCGGAAGATCGCCCAGTACGGCGACGCGGTGCTCGCCCTCGTCGGGGGTGCCGACCCGGAGACCGTCGTCGGGGTGGCCGAGGCCTGAGACTGTCGGTTTCCGGACAGCCAGGCGTACGGCGATCGTCCTTTCGGGGGACATCGGAACTCGTCGCGTTAATTCGATTGCCCGCGCCGCGGACCGGCGCATAGTCTGCCCTCACCGCGCGGCGATGACGCTCGCGCTCTGACACAGGCGAAGGAGGGGGTTGTTGTGATCACTCAGCTGCCTTCCGCCGCCGCCGTGCCCGTGGCCCTGTCGGTCCGGCTCGCCGCCGTTCCCGCTGCATGGGCCCCTGCCGTAGCGATGGCAGCGCCGGCCGGCCTGCTCGGCAAGGCACCGATCGCCGCATCGGCAGCGGAGACGTCTGTCGACTTCCGGATCCAGAAGCCCAAGGGCGACGTCCGCACGCGTATCCAGGCAGTTCCGGCCGTCGGTATCGACGCGCGTCGTGTGCACCTCAACAAGTACATCCCGGGGATTCCGCCTCGAGGTAGGCCGGTCTGACCAGACCAACCGGCTCACCTTGAGGCCGCGGAACCCGTAACCCGGGATCCGCGGCCTTTTGCTTTGCCGCAGCACCGTCCACGAGACAGCAGGACCGACCGGAACAGGAGACCGGACATGTTCGATCCGATCGGGAGCGGCGGCGTCGCCCTACTCGAACGGGAAACCGAGGCGAGCACGGACGAACTCCCGTGCCGCCGGGAGGACCCGGAACTGTGGTTCGCCGAGAGACCTGCCGAGCTGGAGGTCGCCAAGACGTTCTGCGCGACCTGCCCGCTGCGGGCGGAGTGCCTCGCCGGTGCGCTCGAGCGGCGGGAGCCGTGGGGAGTGTGGGGTGGCGAGATCTTCGAGCGCGGTGCGGTCATCGCCCGCAAGCGGCCGCGGGGCCGGCCGCGCAAGACCGAGGTTGCCGCCTGATGGCGACCTGGACCTTCGTACCCACCCGGGGTTCCGGCCGGGCGCACTCGGTGCGTGCTGCCGACCAGACAGGAGTCACGAGATGTTTCCCTTCCCCGAAGCGCTGAGCAGGGCCCGAATACGGCGGGTGCCCGAGGTCCGATATCGGGCCGTCCCCCGGCCGGCTCGCGTGATCGCCGCGGAGGCCGCGGCGCGCCGGACCCGGCAGTTCCGAGGATGAGAGGGGAGAGGCCGCGGTGTCCGTGCGGACGCCGGGGCCTCTTCCTCCGTGTTGCCGTGTCCGGCGACGGGATCTCCGGTGCGGGCGCCTGCCTGGTCCGCCACGGGTGGCGGAGAGGGCCGCGCGCGGTATGGGCTCATCGCCGAGCCGAGCCGAGCCGTCGCGGCGCCGACCGGAGTCGTCGCCGAGCCCAGCGGAGCGAGCCCTTGCTTTGCCGAGCCGAGTCGAGCCGAGTCGAGCGGAGCGAGCCCTTGCTTTGCCGAGTCGAGCCGAGTCGAGCCGAGCCGTTGCGGCGCCGACCGGAGTCGTCGCCGAGCCCAGCGGAGCGAGCCCTTGCTTTGCCGGCCGAGCGGACCCGTCGCCGAGCCGAGACGGAGCCGGGCGGTCGCCGACCGCGGGCCCGGGGTGGCTCGGCGGGACAGGTACCCGCGACCACGTCCGGGCCGTCGGGGCCCGGGCAGCGGAGTGGTGGACGCCGCGCGATCGGAGCGGGGTGCCGCTCAGGCGCGACGGCGCGGTGTCGGCGCCGGCTCGGCGAATCCCGGCTGCCACTGCTCGACCACGCCGCGATAGGTCGCCCGCGCCTCCAGCTGGCACAGCACCCCGATGGATCCGAGCGTCACGCGGTGGATGAGCAGGTACGACGGGGGCAGGTTCAGGTTGCGGCCCAGCGAGTACGCGGGGCTGCGCGGATCCGCGAGGCGCACAGCCTCCTTCCGGAGCCACGCGCGGGTGAACTGGAAGTCGTCTTCGGCGAGCGGCGCCAGCATCGGCGTGAGGTATGCGAGTACCTCGTCCGCGTCGACGTCGACCTCCGGCTTGACGAACCCCTCTGCCCGCAGCCCCGCCAGCACGCCCTCGGCGTCGCCGTCGAGGGCGATCCTGGTCAGCCGGCCGATCGGCGCCGGTAGGCCGCGCGGCAGCCGGGCGACGGCGCCGAAGTCGAGGACGCCGAGCCGACCGTCGGCCAGCAGGCGGTAGTTCCCGGGGTGCGGGTCGGCATGCAGCAGCCGGGCCCGGGCGGGGGCGGAGAAGTGCAGGGTGGCGAGGAGATGGCCGGCGCGGTCACGGTCCTCGGTGGACCCGTTCCGGATGACCTCGGCGAGCGGGGTGCCCTCGATCCACTCGGTGATGAGCACCTGGGGACCGACGCCGAGCACGGCGGGCACCCGGATGTCGGGGTCGTCGGCGTACGCGCGGGCGAAGGCGCGGGTGGACTTCGCCTCCAGCTCGTAGTCCAGCTCTTCGGCGACGCGGGCCTTGAGTTCGGTGATGAGCGGCTTGACGTCGAGCCCGGGCTGCATCATCGAGAACAGGCGCGCGATCCGCCCCAGCTGGTTGAGGTCACTGATCAGGGCCGGCCCGGCGCCCGGGTACTGGACCTTGACGGCCACCTCACGGCCATCGGCCCAGATCGCGCGGTGGACCTGGCCGATGCTCGCGGCGGCCGCCGGGTGGTCGTCGAACTCGGCGAACTTCCGCCGCCACCGCGGCCCGATCTGTTCCGCCAGGACGGCGTGGACCGTCGCGGCGGGCAGCGGCGGCGCGGCCTCCTGGAGTTTGGTCAGCGCGGCCCGGTACGGTGCCGCGACCTCCTCGGGCAACGCGGCCTCGAACACGCTGAGCGCCTGGCCGAACTTCATCGCCCCGCCCTTGAGCTGGCCCAGGACGGAGAACAGCTGAGCGGCGGTGCGCTGCTGGATCTCGGCGGCGACGAGCTCGGCAGACCGCCCGCCCAGCCGCTTGCCGAGGCCCAGCGTGGCCCGTCCGGCCATCCCCAGCGGCAACGACGCGAGCTTCGCGCCGCGGGTGACCGCGCGCCGCGGGATGTCTGTCACGCCGGGGATTCTTCCGTAGCGGTGCAGGCGACGCGCCATGTCGTGAGACGGCACACGCCGGGCACTCCGCGACTGTGGCGGACCGTCCGAGGCGCGTTCACCTTAGGCGACATAACAGTCACCCTACGTCGTCGAGTCATCCCGCGTCGGCAAGCGCGGTACGCAGACACCCACAGCGCGGATGCGCCTGCCAGCTGCGCCGGCGGACCAGCCGGCCGGGGGAGCCGAGCTCGAGCGTCGCCGACAGTGCCTCGGGCTCGCCGCCGTCCAGGTGCCCCAGGACCTGGAGCGCGGCCACGCCCGCCGCGATGGCGGCGACCGCCGCACTGCAGTGGCCCTCCTCGGGTCCGGTGGTCAGCTGGGCGGAGAGGACTGGCCAGTGTGAGTCGCGATCGCAGCGATGCAGGTACAGGCAGTGCAGGCAGGCCGTCCGCCCGGGCACGACCAGCGGGCCGACGACCGCCACATCACCCCGGACGGCCAGCACGAGGTGCGGGACCCGCCGGGTGTCCGGGGTCAGGGCGGCGACCACCGGCGGCGACTCGGCCCGGGCCAGCACGACGAAGTGGGGCGTCACCCCCGCCCGGGGTGGCCGGGTGTCGACCTCCGGGGCGACCGCGCGGATCGCCTCGGCCGCCGCGGTGGCCCGGGGCCGGCGTACGTCGTCGGCGCGATGCCCGCCCACCGCCACCTCGGCCGCTCCGACCGTGCCGTCGACATCCACGTGGACGTGGCCGACGCCCGCCGCGGCCAACAGGGCGGCGAGCGGTACCGAGATGCGACCCCCGCCGCGGACCACCACCCGGGCACCGGCCCGGGCGGCGACCAGGTCGGGTGGGCCGTTCCCGCCGGGACCCTCCACGGGTCGCCCACTCGCGCCGGGACCGTCCGCGGTCGGGCCGGGAGGGGCGCCCGGAGCCGTGCCCGGCGGCTGGACCGGAGCATCGGCCCGGCCGGGTACCACCGTGCCCGGTCCGCCGTACGCCCCTGCCCCGGTGCGGGTCCAGGCGCCCGGGGCCGCACGGGCCGCCCCAGCCCGCCGCCGACCCGCGCCGCCGAGCTCCGGGACCAGTCGCTGCCGCACCGCCCCGGGCAGGCGCGTGCCGAGCCCCGCCGTGGGGTCCCCGTCGGCCAGTGCGCCGCAGGCGTGGAGAGCACCGAGCAGCTCCTCGGCGTCCTCGGCCGCCAGCCCCAGGTCCGCCGCCGCGGCGAGGGCCTCGGCCTGGGTGCGACGGCCGTCGAGCAGCCCGAGGAAATCGGCGGATCCGGGTGGCAGCCCCGAAACCACCACCGCGGTGGTGGGATCGGTGCCGACCTGCACGGTGCCGGCATCTCGCCAGAGCACCCGCACGCCGGGAAGGAGCGTCGGCCGGGACGGCTGAACGGACATGATGTCTCCCTCTGGCGGGCCCCCGTGACCCGCCGCGGGAACAGCGTGCCAGCCCGGCGGCGAGGCCCGTAGCGGTCGTCCACAGGCGGGGAATCGCGGTTTCTCGTCCACAGGCCGCCGGGGGGCGGCGCCGGTCGGGGAGCCTCGGGCGGGTGCGCGGGTGCGCGGGTGCGCGGGTGCGCGGGTGCGCGGGTGCGCGGGTGCGCGGGCCGCGGGTGCGCGGGACGGGGCTGGCGGGGTGACGGCGGGACACGCGTGCGGCGGGGTGGGGCGGCCGGGAGGGATGGCGGGCGGCCGGAGGGCCTGCGGCGGTTCGCGCGGCGGGAGGGGCGCCGGTCCGGCGAGGCGTCACGGACGGGTCGCGCGGCGGGAGGGGCGCCGGTCCGGCGAGGCGTCACGGACGGGTCGCGACCGGGCCGATACGGGCGCCGGGCCGGTCGCTCGGGGACGCCGTTCGTGCCCGGAAAAACGTCGCGGGGGCGGTCACCGTTTCCGGTGACCGCCCCCGAGCAACGAAGTCGGAGAAGATCAGGCCTTGCCGAGGATGCGGTTCATCTTCGTGCCGCAGACCGGGCAGGTGCCCTTCGCCATACGACGGCCGGACTCGCTCACGCTGACCTCACCATCGAAGTCGCGCTTCTCCTTGCACTTCACGCAGTAGCCGTTGTAGGTCTCGGCCACGGTGCCTCCTTGACTCAGGGTCGTCGCCCCAGCACCGCTGGTCGCGGCAGGGCCGAGAGGACAGTACCCCCGGAGCATGCGTGCATTCGCACGCCACGACGGGACACCCCGGTGTTGATCGGCGCAGCGGACCGGCGCCCGGCCGGTTCCGGCGCCTCGTCCGGGCGCCCGTCAGACGGTCCGCGGGCGGCGTCGGCGGGCGAAAAACCCCAGGTCATCCGGGTATGGGAGGGTGCTGATAGGCGGATGGGCACCGGTCGGGGCCCCCTTGCCGCGGCTCCGGGGGCCGGGCCCGCCGCCGCCCGCGGACCGCGCCGCCGGCCCGGCACGAGGAGTTCGCGGGACCGAGAACGTGACCGGAGACACCGTCGCCGAGGCGCCGTAGCCCGTCGCGCGGCGGCCGGACGGCGTCTCGGTGTTCCCGTTCGACGGTCCGGAGCGGCGCACCGCGAACCGACTCCGCCGATCGCGACGTGCGGTCCGTGGTCGTCGCCGGCGCGGGGGCGGCGACCTGTCGTGCCGGCGCGCGGCGCTGCGGTACGCCCGCGGCCCGGATGCCGGGGCCGATCACGAAGGGCCGGGCATCCACGCCGGGAGGCGACGACCCGGCTGGTGTCGAAGGCGCGGTGGCGCGAGAGCCGCTGAGCACCGGCGCGGAGGCCGTGGGGCTCGGGATCGTCCCCCGGCGACCTCCCGGGGCTCGCGTGTCCGATCGCGGCGCGGGCGCGGCGGCGGGCCGGCGTTCGCGGCCGTGGACATCGCGGTAGCTCCGGACATCCGAAACCTCCGGCCAGGGGTCCGCGGCCCGTCACCTTCCCCTTGCGCCGGACCGGTTCCCCCTGGCCGGAGGCCCCGTTCCGGCCGACGCTAGGCGCGTCCGGCCCCGACCGTCAACGACCGTGACCCACAGCCTGTGGACAAACCTGTGGACATTATGTTGACCGGAGTCTCCGCCGTTGTGGACATCCGGTGCAGTGTCTTGTGGGTACCGCGCCGGGGCCACCAGGTGTCTGCCTTCTGACCTGCGGATGAACTGTCCACCGCCTGTGGACAGAAAATAATCCGACAGTGATCTACGAGTGACACTGTGTCGTGACGCGTGCCACGAGCATGCCGGGCGGATACCGTGCTGAGCCATGGACGGGGGAGGAGAGCGGGCCACGGTGGATCCCGTCGTCGAGGTACGCCGGAGCCGGCGCCGCCGGCGCACGGTCGCCGCCTATCAGGACGGTGACCGCGTCGTGGTGCTCATGCCCGCCCGGTTCACCCAGGCCGAGGAGGCCGAGTGGGTGGAGCGGATGGTCGCCCGCCTGAAGGCCCGGGATCGGCGCACCCACCGCGGGGACGCCGGCCTGGCGGTCCGCGCCCGGGAGCTCGCCCGCCGGTACCTCGGCGGCGCGGTCACGCCGAAGAGCGTCCGCTGGGTCGGCAACCAGGGCAGCCGCTGGGGCTCCTGTACGCCGAGCGACGGCACGATCAGGCTGTCGAGCCGGCTCCAGGGGATGCCGCCGTGGGTGGTCGACTACGTGCTCCTGCACGAGCTCGCCCATCTCGCGGTCCCCGGACACGGGCCCCGCTTCTGGGCGCTGCTGGAGGCGTACCCGCGGACCGAACGCGCCCGCGGCTACCTCGAGGGCGTCGCCGCGACCGCCGGGCTGGACCTCTCCGACACCGCGGACGAGCCGGGGACGGACCCGTCCGGCGACGACGACCTCCCGGACGGCGACGATCAGATCGAGATCACGCCGCTGGACCGACCCGGCGGTACGCGGTGACGCGTCGCGTCGCCCTCCTCCTCCTCCTCGACCGCCGCACGCCGCGGCGTCCGCGCGGCCGACCCGGGGGTGGCGGGCACCGCGGCGGAGCCGGTCCGGTCCGGCAGCGTGCCGACGGTCGGTGAGCCAGGACCTGCCCGCGCCGCACGTCGGCACGGTTCCGCACGCTCGGCGGTCGCCCGGTCGCCCGGTCGCCCGGTCGCCCGGTCAGGCCGGCCGCACGCCCGCACGCCCGGTCGCCCGGTCGCCCGGTCAGGCCGGCCGCCGCCCGCGGAGTGCCGAACCCGGACCGGCCCCGCCGAGGGTCGCCACCCCGGAGCCACGGGCCGGCGCGTCGGTGCCCCTCCGGCCCGGCCGCGGGGGTCCGGCTCGATCCCGGGTGAGCCGGTCAGAGCCGGTCGAGCCCCGGCGGGTCCTCGTCGGTACGCCGGGCGAACCCGGCCGGGTCGTCCAGGTCGTCCGCGGAGGGCAGCAGGTCGGGATGCCCCCAGAGCAGGTCGCGACCCTCGGCGCCCCGGTGCTCGGTGAGCGCCGACCACAGCGCGGTGGCCTCGCGGAGCCGCCGTGGCCGCAGCTCCAGGCCGACCAGCGTGGCGAACGTCTGCTCGGCCGGACCGCCCGCCGCCCGGCGCCGGCGGAACGCCTCGGCGAGCGCCGGCCCGCCGGGCAGCCGGTCGGTGGTGGCCTGCTCGACCACGTGCGCGACCCAGCCCTCGACCAGCGCCAGCGCCGTCTCGAGCCGGTTCAGCGCGGCTCGCTGCTCCGGGGTGTCCTCGGGCTGGAACAGGCCGCCCGCCAGTGCCTCCTGCATGCTCTCCGGATTCGCGGGGTCCACCTGCGACATCGCGTCCTCGACGGCCTGCCGGTCGACCGAGATACCCCGGGCGTACGCGTCGACCGCGTTGACCAGGTGGGTGCGCAGCCACGGGACGTGCCCGAACAGCCGCTGGTGGGCGGCCTCCCGCAGCGCGACGTACAGCCGCACCTCGGCCTCGGGACGTTCGAGTCCCTCGGCGAACGCGGCGATGTTCGCCGGCAGCAGCGCCGCGGTGCCGGCCGGCCCGAGCGGCAGCCCGATGTCGCTGCTGCCGAGCACCTCGGCGGAGAGCTGGCCGATGCCCTGCCCGACCTGCCCGCCGAACATGACCCCGCCCAGGCTGCCGAGCATCGCCGCCATCGGTCCGAGCTGGGCGCGCATCTCGTCCGGCACCAGGCTCGTCATCGCCGTGACGACCCGTCCGGCGACGGGGTCGCAGAGCGTGCGCCAGGTGCCGATCGTGTGCTCGATCCACTCCAACCGGCTCCAGGCTGCGGGCGTCGTGACCCCGGAGGGCAGACTGGTGGCCGGATCCAGCCAGAGGTCGGCGAGCCGGAGGGCCGCGCCGACCTCGTCGCGTTCGGCGGCGGTCAGCGAGCGGTCGCCCTCCCGGGCGGTCTGCTCGGCGATCTGCCGTGCGAGGTTCCAGTTGACCGGACCGTCGGAGGGGGAGGCGAACACCTGTTGGAGCTGTGCGAGGAACGCCTGCATCTGCGCAGGGTCCGCCGGGTCGGATCCCCCTCCGCCGGGGAGCTGGAAACCGAAGGGGAAGTCCGTCATGACCCGTTCACCGAGACCTTCATGAATGCCACGGTAGTCGCCGGGAGCACGTCGTGACGCGCTCCCCACGTACCGGGATGGTCGTCGCGGTGACCGGCGCCGCGGGGCCGCTCGGGGCCGCGGTCTGCCGTGTCCTGACCCGCACCGAGGGCATCCGCCAGGTCGTCGGCCTGGACACCACCCGGCCGCCGGTACAGGGGGTCACCTGGCGCCGGGCCGACCCGGTCGACCCCGCGCTCGCCGGGTCGCTGCGCCGGGTCGACGCCCTGGTCCACCTCGCCGTCGACGTGGACCCGGGCAGCGACCGCGCCACGCAGCGCACGGCCAACAACCGCGCCGCGTCGATCGCGCTGACCGCCGCGACGGCCGCCTCGGTGCGCCGGGTCGTCCTGATCACGAGCGCGCGGGTGTACGGGGCGCACGCCGACAACCCCGTACCGCTGGCCGAGGACGCGCCGCTGCGCGCGCTGCGGGAGAACACCGTGCTCGGTGACCTGCTGGACATCGAGGACCTGGCGCTCCGGACGTACGCCGGGGTGTCGGTCGCGGTGCTGCGCCCGGCGCTGCTCGTCGGCCCCGGAGTGGAGCAGGCCGCGGCGGGGCTCCTGGACGGGCCGCGGCTGCTCGCCGTCCGCGGCGCCCGGCCGCACTGGCAGTTCTGTCACGTCGACGACCTCGCGTCCGCGATCGCCACCACGCTGATCGCCGGGTTGTCCGGACCCCTCACCGTCGGCTCGGAGGGCTGGCTGGACCAGGACGAGCTGGAACGGGTGCTGGAGCGGCGGCGCATCGAGCTGCCGGCGTCGGTGGCGTTCGGTACGGCCGCGCGGCTCCACGCCATCGGGGTGAGCACGCCGCCGAGCGAGCTGTCCTACCTCGTCCATCCCTGGGTCGTCGGCAGCGAACGACTCCGGGACGCCGGCTGGAAGCCCACCCACTCGAACGTCGAGGCGCTCACCGAGTACGCGTTGGCGCGCCCGCTGGGCCCGCGTCGCCTGCGGATCGACGCCAAGGGTGCGACCGCGGCCGCCGGAGCGACCGTGGCGCTCGTCGGTACGGCGGCCCTGGTACGGCGGGCGCGCCGGCGGCGACGCGGCGTCTGACGTGGCGCCGGCAGCGTGGCACACGCCGGTAGGCTGGAGTCATGATGCGGCGCGGGTGGACGGTGCTCACCGGTGCGGTGCTCCTGCTGGCGTTGGCGACCGGTCTCACCTCGATGCCGGTGCCGTACGTCGCGCTGGGGCCCGGACCGACGGTGAACACGCTCGGTGACTCGGACGGCAAGCCCATCATCCGGATCACCGGCCACGACACGTCCACCTCGCGGGGGCATCTGAACCTCACGACCGTGTCCGTCGGTGATGGCCTCGACCTGGGTACCGCGGTCCGGCTGTGGATCGACGACTCGGTCGCGGTGGTGCCGCGCGAGTTCGTGTACCCGCCGAACCAGTCCGCGAAGCAGACGGACGCCCAGAACGCGGCGGATTTCAAGCAGTCGCAGAGCTCCGCGGAGACGGTGGCGCTGCGGGCGCTCGGCTACCCGGTGCGGGTCACCGTCACCGAGCTGGCGGCCGGGTCGGCGTCCGCGGGCAAGCTCGCCGCCGGGGACGTCCTGACCGCGGTGGACGGCACGCCGGTCACCAGTCGCGAGAAGCTCCTCGAGCTCGTCCGCGCGAAGGGGCCCGGCCAGACCCTGACGGTCGGGTACCGGCGCGGCGGCAAGCCGGACCGGGCCGCGATCGTCGCGGGCAAGGCCGAGGACGACCCGGCGCGCGCGGCGCTCGGCGTCGGCGTGAGGCAGGACCAGCCGCACCCGTTCACCATCGGGATCGCGCTCGACCGGATCGGCGGGCCGTCGGCGGGGCTGATGTTCGCGCTCGGCATCATCGACAAGATCGAACCGGACGACCTGACCGGCGGCATGTTCGTGGCGGGCACCGGGACGATCGACGACGAGGGGATGGTCGGGCCCATCGGCGGCATCCAGCAGAAGCTGGTGGCCGCGCGCCGGGCCGGTGCGACCGTCTTCCTGGTCCCGGCCGGGAACTGCGCCGAGGCCGCGGCGGCGACGCCGAACGGCCTGCGGCTGGTGCGGGTCGAGAAACTGGACACGGCGCTCACCGCACTGGAACAGCTCCGTACCCACCGGGGCTCGCCGGTCGGCTGCGCGAGCTGATCCCTCGGGTCCCCGTCAGTCCAAAGTGGACCGGAGGGCCGCGGCCAGGCCCGGCGCGAGGTCCGAGGCGCTGATCACGCTGCCGTTCGCCGGGTCGAGCTCGTCGCCCTCGCCCGCGAGCGGACGGATTCGCAGCATCCCCTCGGTGCGCCCGTTGCGCAGGACGGCGACGGCCATCCGCACCTCGCGGCGGTCCGGGTGCTGGCTCGCCCAGTCCGTCTCGTCCACGCCCTCGGGACGGGCCGCCTCCGCGGCCGGCGGCAGCACCAGCGCCTCGTACACCAGCGCGCAGCCGAGCACCGACTCCGGCCAGCTGATCTGCGCCAGGGCCTCGTCGAGCGGTACGTCCGCGAGGCCGTCCTGCTCGATCGGCGTCAGCGCGCCCTCCACCAGTGCACCCGGGTCGAGCCCGAGCTGACCGGCCAGGCCCGGCTCGGCGAGCATGAACTCGGCGCTGTCCGCGAGCGCGAACAACACCGGCGGACGATCCCAGCCCCCGTCGGCGACGTGTCGCTCCACCTCGGTGAGCACGACGCGGAGCGGGTCCGCTGCGGGGTGTGCGATGTCTTCGGGCGGGCCGGCGGTCATGGGCCCATCCTCGCATTCGCCCCGCCGGGGTAGTTTATGGGTGGCCGAGCCGCCGCCCCCCGTCCTACGAGTACCTCAGGAGCCCAGCGTGGCGATGCCCTCCCCGATGCCGACCGTGAGCCGGAGGAGCCGTGTGCTCCTGATGACGGTGGTCGTGCTGCTGGTCCTCGCGCTGGTGGGGTCGAGCCTGGTCTCACTGCTCGCCGACTGGTACTGGTTCGGCGAGGTCGACTTCCGCTCGGTCTTCACCACGACGCTGTGGACCCGGTTGGCGCTGTTCGCCTCGGTCGGCCTGCTGACCGGTGCGTTCGTCGCGGTCAACCTCGCACTGGCGTACCGGCTCCGCCCGTCGTACCGGCCCATGTCGCTGGAACAGCAGAACCTCGACCGGTACCGGCTGGTGATCACCCCGCGGATCCGCTCGTTCATCACGCTGGCGTCCGTAGCCTGTGGACTCATCGCCGGCCTCACCGCGCAGGGCCAGTGGCGCACGTGGCTGCTGTACGTCAACGCGACCCCGTTCGGGGAGAAGGACCCGCAGTTCGGCAAGGACATCTCGTTCTACGTGTTCGAGTACCCGATGTACCGGTACGTGCTCGGCGTCGCGTTCGCGGCCGTCGTCCTCGCCGGCATGGGTGCGCTCTTCCTGCACTGGCTGTACGGAGGCGTGCGCCTGCAGGGCACCGGCGAGCGCATGACCGATCGCGCCCGCGGGCACCTGTGGGCGCTCCTCGCGGTGTTCCTGGTGCTGAAGGCAGTCGCGTACTACCTGGACCGGTACGGGCTGGTGCTGAGCTCCAGCGATCTGACCAAGGTCTTCGGCGCGTCCTACTCGGACGTCCACTACCTGCTGCCGGTGAAGAACATCCTCCTGTTCGTGTCGGCGTTCGCCGCCCTGATGTTCGTCGTCGCGATCGCGCGGCGGAGCCTGCTGCTGCCGGGCGTGGCGCTGGCCCTGCTCGGGCTGCTCGCGGTGCTGCTCGGTGGCGTGTTCCCGTTCGTCGCCGAGCAGGTGTACGTGAAGCCGAACGCGAAGATCGCCGAGGCGCCGTACATCAAGCGGAACATCGACGCGACGCGCGAGGCGTACGGCCTCGCCGGGATCCAGCGCCAGGTGTACGACGCGAAGACGACCGCGACGAGAGAGCAGCTGCGCGCAGACCAGGGCACGATCCCGAACGCCCGGCTGCTGGACCCCGCGATCCTGGCGCCGACCTTCACGCAGACCCAGCAGGTGCGCAGCTTCTACGACTTCAACGACAAGCTCGACATCGACCGCTACACGATCGACGGCAAGACCCAGGACTACGTCGTCGGCGTCCGGGAGCTCGACACGAGCCAGCTGACCGGCAACCAGGGCAACTGGATCAACCGGCACACCGTGTACACGCACGGGAACGGCTTCGTGGCCGCCCCGGCGAACACGGTCAACAGCGACGGTCTGCCCTGCTTCGTCTCCGGTGGACTCGCCGGTCCCCAGCCGAACCTCGCGTGCGGCGGCGGCAAGATCAACGTCAAGGAGCCCCGGGTCTACTACGGCGAGCTGTTCCACGGCGACTACGCGGTGGTGGGCAAGCAGGGCGGCGCGGACCAGGAGTTCGACCGGCCCACCGAGGACGGCGGCCAGGTCAACACGACGTACAGCGGCCGCGGCGGCGTCCCGGTCGGGACGCTCGCCCGCAAGGTGGCGTACGGGCTGTACTTCAAGGAGCGGAACTTCCTCCTCTCCAACGCCCTGAACGAGAACTCCAAGGTCATCTACGTCCGTGACCCCCGCAGCCGGGTGGAGAAGGTCGCACCGTTCCTCACCGTGGACGGCGATCCGTATCCCGCCGTGGTCGGCGGTAAGGTCGTGTGGATCATCGACGGGTACACCACGTCCGACGCGTACCCGTACGCGCAGCGGGAGACGCTCGGCGACGCCGTGTCGGACTCGCGCACCGGGACGGGCAACACCGCCCAGCCGCGCGACTCGGTGAACTACATCCGCAACTCCGTGAAGGCGACGGTGGACGCCTACGACGGCACGGTGAAGCTGTACGAGTGGGACACCAAGGACCCGGTGCTCAAGACGTGGAACAAGGCGTTCGGCGGCATCGTCGAGCCCCGCAGCGCGATCGGCGCCGACCTGCTGCAGCATTTCCGGTACCCCGAGGACATGTTCAAGCTGCAGCGGACGATGCTGGCGAGCTACCACGTCGGTGAGCCGGGTGACTTCTTCTCCGGGCAGAACTTCTGGAAGGTGCCGTCCGACCCGACCCAGACGGGTACCGCCAAGGACGCCGCCCAGCCGCCGTACTACCTGCTGGCGCAGTTCCCCGGGCAGGAGCAGTCGACGTTCCAGCTGACCACCGCGCTCACCGCGGCCAAGCGGGAGAACCTCGCCGCGATCATGACCGCGTCCTACGACGCCGAGGGTGCGACGAGACTCCAGGTGCTGGAACTGCCGGCGAGCTCGCCGATCCTCGGTCCGGTGCAGATGCAGAGCAAGTTCCTGGGGACCGAGAAGGTTGCGCAGGGCATCACGCTGTTCAAGTCGCAGCGGCTCCACATGGGCAACCTGCTCACCCTGCCGGTCGGCGGCGGGTTGCTGTACATCGAACCGTTCTACGTGCAGAGCACGAGCGGCTCGTCGTACCCCACACTGCAGAAGGTGCTGGTCGGGTTCGGGGACAACATCGCCTACGAGAACACCCTGCCCGAGGCCCTCGACTCGCTGTTCGGGCAGGGAACGTCGCAGCCGACCGCGCCGTCCACCGGTAACGGGTCGGGCACCACGGCGGGATCCGGCACGGATCCGGACGTGGCCACCGCGGTCCGGGCCATCAAGTCGGCCCTGGACGCGCTGCGGACCGCCCAGCAGAAGGGTGACTTCGCCGGCATCGGCAAGGCGCAGGAGGACCTCGCCGCGGCGGTGAAGCAGTTCGACCAGGCGCGGACCAAGGCCGCCGCGGTGAAGCCGAGGACCTCCGCGACCCCGTCGCGGAGCGCGCCGACGCCGTAGTGGCGGACCCGCGGCGGGTTTCCGCCGCGGGAGTGACGAGTGCCACCCGGCCGCGTTTTGCCACTGGGTCCGCGGCCGGGGTATGGTTTCTCCAGCGACGCGGGGTGGAGCAGCTCGGTAGCTCGCTGGGCTCATAACCCAGAGGTCGCAGGTTCAAATCCTGCCCCCGCTACCACGATGAAGTGGCCCTCACATAGACTGTGAGGGCCAC
>JAVEDU010000039.1 GCA_030840805.1 Actinomycetota bacterium | reverse complement strand
GCCCGCATGACGAACGCCCGCATCCTCAAGCTCGTCCTCGGCGTTGCCTCGGCGGGACTCGCCCTGGTCGCGGCGTTCGCGATCACCAGCCTGGTGCTGATCATCGCGGGAGACCCCGTCGGCGACGTGTGGTCGACGATCCTGACCGTCCCCGAGACCCGCAACCTGGCCAACATCATCAACAACGCGACCGTGCTCTACCTGTCCGGTCTCGCGGTCGCGGTGGGCTTCCGGATGAACCTCTTCAACATCGGCGTCGACGGGCAGTACCAGCTCGCCGCGATGCTGTCCGCCGCGGTCGGCGGCGCGGCGGTGCTGCGCGACCTGCCCGGTCCGCTGCTGCTGGTCGCGATGGTGCTGGTCGCGGTCGTCACCGGCGCCGCGTGGGCCGGGATCGCGGGCGTCCTCAAGGTCACCCGCGGCGTCAGCGAGGTCATCTCGACGATCATGCTGAATGCCATCGGCGGCGGCATCGTCGCGTACCTGATCTCCGAGCGCGGCTTCGGCGTGCTGCCCCCCGGCGGGAACATCACCACCACCCGCACGATCCCCGCGGGCGCATGGGTGCCGGACATCCCGCTGATCCCGGGAGCGCGGAGCGGGGTGTTCGGCTTCCTCCTCGTCGCGATCGTCGTCGGCATCGGGTACTGGTGGGCGCTCGGCCGGACCCGCCCCGGGTTCGACCTGCGGGCCGCCGGCGCCAACGCGCCCGCCGCGCTTGCCAGCGGCGTCGACGTCCGCCGGATGGTGGTCACCGCCATGCTGGTCTCCGGCGGGCTGGCCGGTCTGGTCGGGCTGCCGCTGATGCTCGGCGAGTACCACCACTTCACGTCCCAGTTCCCGGCCGGCATCGGGTTCACCGGCATCGCGATCGCGCTGATCGGGCGGAACCACCCGATCGGCATCGCGTTCGGCGCGCTGCTGTGGTCGTTCCTCGACCGGTCGCAGCAGATCCTCGACCTGGAGTCGATCCCCAAGGAGATCGTGCAGATCCTCCAGGGGGTCAGCGTGCTCGCCGTCGTCGTCGCGTACGAGCTGGTGCGGCGCGTGGTCGTCCGCCTGGAGCAGCGGCGCGTCGGCGAGGAGCTCGGTACCGCCGTCCCGACAGGAGTCCCCGCATGACGACCGTCCTCTCGCCCATCACGGCCGTGGTGGCGAAGACGCGGCGACTGCGGTGGCCGCACGTGCTCCTGCTCGTCGCGGCCGGGCTGCTCCTGCTCGCCGCGGTGCGGGTCCTCACCGGCGCCGACGACCTCACCTCCCGGGGCACCATGCGGGAGGCCGTCCAGTGGGCCGTGCCGATCGGCCTCGCCGGGCTCGGCGGCCTGTGGTCGGAGCGGGCGGGCGTGGTCAACATCGGGCTCGAGGGCATGATGATCCTCGGGACGTGGTTCGGGGCGTACGCGGGCGTGCAGTTCGGGCCGTGGACCGGCGTCGTCGTCGGCATCCTCGGCGGGGCGCTCGGCGGGCTGTTGCACGCGCTCGCGACCGTGACGTTCGGGGTCGACCACATCGTGTCCGGTGTCGCGGTCACCATCCTCGGCGCGGGGCTGGCGCGATATCTGTCCGGGCTGACGTTCGCGAACATGGCCGGCGGCGGCCCCACCCAGTCGCCCACCATCGGCGACATCGGCACGATCACGGTCCCGGGCCTGTCGACCGCGATGAAGGCGATCGAGGACCACCACTGGTTCCTGGCGTCCGACCTCGCCGGGATCGTCGGCGGCCTCACCACCGACCTGTCGCTGCTCACGATCGTCGCGGTCCTGCTCGTGCCGGCGACGTACTTCCTGCTGTGGCGCACCGCCTTCGGGCTGCGGCTGCGGTCGGCGGGGGAGAGCCCGGTCGCGGCGGAGTCGCTCGGCGTCAACGTGTACCTGTACAAGTACCTCGCGGTGATCGTCTCCGGCGGTCTCGCCGGGCTCGGCGGCGTGTACCTCGCCGAGGTGTCCTCCAGCATCTACCGCGAGGGCCAGACCAACGGCCGCGGCTACATCGGCCTCGCCACGATGATCTTCGGCAACTGGCGGCCGGGCGGGCTCGCCGCGGGTGCCGGGCTGTTCGGCTTCACCGACGCGCTGCAGCAGCGGCCGTCGGGTGCGGAGTCCGTGCACGCGCTGCTGCTGTTCGTCGCCGTGCTGGTGTTCGCCGTCGCGTGCTGGCACCTGTACCGGCGCCGGTGGGTCACCGGCGGTGTCACGCTCGCGGTGGCCGCGGCGGTGCTGGCCTGGTTCCTGCTCCAGCCGTCGGTGCCGGACGAGTTCGTGCGGTTCATGCCGCACCTCACGACGCTGCTCGTCCTCGCCCTGGCGTCCCAACGACTACGCATGCCGGCGGCGGACGGAATGCCGTACCGGCGAGGACAGGGCAGATGAACATCGATTGGGAGTCACTGCGCGCCGCGGCGGTGGAGGCGATGGGTCGGGCGTACGCGCCGTACTCGAAGTTCCCCGTCGGCGTCGCCGGGCTGACCGACGAGGGGCGGGTCGTCACCGGCTGCAACGTGGAGAACGCCTCCTACGGCCTGGGGCTGTGCGCCGAGTGCGGCATGGTGTCCGCGCTGGCCGCGTCGGGCGGTGGCCGGCTCGTCGCGGTGGCCTGCGTGGACGGTGCCGGGGCGCCGCTGATGCCGTGCGGCCGGTGCCGCCAGCTGCTGTGGGAGTTCCGGGCGCCCGGGTGCCTGGTGGACTCGCGCCTGGGGCCGGTGCCGCTGACCGACCTGCTGGTGGACGCGTTCGGTCCGGAGGACCTGAGATGAGCTTTGCCGCCGTGGACGTGATCCGGGCCAAGCGGGACGGGGGTGAGCTGTCGGACCCGCAGATCGACTGGGTCGTCGACGCGTACACCCGGGGCGAGGTCGCCGACGAGCAGATGTCCGCGCTCGCGATGGCCATCCTGCTCAACGGGATGACGTCGCGCGAGATCGCGACCTGGACCGCGGCCATGATCGCGTCCGGGGAGCGGATGGACCTGTCCTCCGTGCCGCGGCCCACCGTCGACAAGCACTCCACCGGCGGGGTCGGCGACAAGATCACGCTGCCGCTGGTTCCGCTGGTCGCCGCCTGCGGGGCCGCCGTGCCGCAGCTGTCCGGCCGGGGACTCGGCCACACCGGCGGGACGCTGGACAAGCTGGAGTCGATCCCGGGGTGGCGTGCCCGGCTGTCGGGCGCGGAATACCGGGCGCAGCTCGCCGACCTGGGCGCGGTGATCTGCGCGGCGGGCGACACGCTCGCGCCGGCGGACCGCAAGCTGTACGCGCTGCGGGACGTCACCGGCACCGTCGAGGCGATCCCGCTCATCGCCAGCTCGATCATGAGCAAGAAGATCGCCGAGGGCGCGTCCGCGCTGGTGCTCGACGTGAAGGTCGGTTCGGGGGCGTTCATGAAGTCGCTCCCCGATGCGCGTTCGCTGGCCGAGACGATGGTCCGGCTCGGCCACGACCACGGCGTACGGACGGTCGCGCTGCTCACCGACATGTCGACGCCGCTGGGGCGTACCGCCGGGAACGCGCTGGAGGTCACCGAGAGCGTCGAGGTGCTCGCCGGTGGGGGACCCGCCGACGTGGTCGCGCTGACCGTGGAGCTGGCCCGGGAGATGCTCGCCGCGGTGGGACTGTCCGACGTGGACCCGGCTCTCGCGCTCGCCGACGGGCGGGCGATGGACGTGTGGCGGCGGATGATCGCGGCCCAGGGCGGGGACCCGTCGGCGCCGCTGCCGGTCGCGCCCGAGGTCGAGGTCGTCCGCGCCGAGGCCGACGGGGTGGTGTCCAGGCTCGACGCGTACGCCGTCGGGGTCGCCGCGTGGCGGCTCGGCGCCGGCCGGGCCCGCAAGGAGGACCCGGTGTCGGCGTCCGCGGGCGTGGTGATGCTGCGCAAGCCCGGTGAGGCCGTCCGGGCCGGGGAGCCCGTGCTGGAGCTGCACACCGAGTCCGCCGACCGCATCGCGGGCGCCCTGGAGGCGCTGGCGGGGGCGCTCGACATCGCGTCCGAGGCCCCGGCCGTGCTCCCGCTGACGATGGAGCGGATCGATGCCTGAGCTGATCGCCGCGCCGACCCGGATCCCCGTGCCCGGCGGGAAGGTGATCGACGAGTACGTCGGCCGGGTCACCACCGGCACCTCCGAGGTGTCGGTGGCGCACATGATCGCGCCCGCCGGCTGGTCGGAGCCGGCGCAGACGCCGGAGTTCGACGAGGTGACGGTGGTGCTGGCCGGGACGGTGCTGGTCTCGCACGCCGAGGGCACGCTCGCCGTGCACGCCGGGCAGGCCGTGCTCACGCGGGCGGGGGAGCGGGTGCGGTACTCGGCCGGGGACGACGGGGCGCAGTACGTCGCGGTGTGCCTGCCGGCGTTCGCCCCGGAGGCCGCGCACCGGGAGGACTGAGCCTCCTCCCGGGGCCGGGGCGCGGGAGCCGCCGGCAGCCGAGGCACGGGCGGGCGCCCGCGGCCCGCTCCGTACGATGGTTTCCGTGAGCACCTCCGCCAAGCCCGTCCTGCCCAACGTCCTCGCCCACCGGTACGCCAGCGCCGAGATGGCCCGGCTCTGGTCCGCCGAGCACAAGGTCGTCCTCGAACGCCGGCTCTGGATCGCCGTCCTCCGGGCGCAGGCCCAGCTGGGCGTCGCCGTGCCCGACGGCGTCGTGGACGCGTACGAGAAGGTCGTCGACGACGTCGACCTCGCCTCGATCGCGGCCCGGGAGCGGGTCACCCGGCACGACGTGAAGGCGCGCATCGAGGAGTTCTCCGCACTGGCCGGCCACGAGCACGTCCACAAGGGCATGACCAGCCGCGACCTCACCGAGAACGTCGAGCAGCTCCAGGTCCGCGACGCGCTCCGGCTGGTCCGGGGCCGGATGCTCGCGACGCTCGCGAAGCTCGCCGAGCTGGCCGTCCGGTACGACGACACCGTCCTCACCGGCCGTTCGCACAACGTCCCCGCCCAGGCGACCACGCTCGGCAAGCGGTTCGCGACGGCGGGGGAGGAGCTGCTCCAGGCGCTGTA
Source organism: Actinomycetota bacterium (assembly GCA_030840805.1). GTDB lineage: Bacteria > Actinomycetota > Actinomycetes > Mycobacteriales > HKI-0501 > JAVEDU01. Next base: position 14,999 of record JAVEDU010000039.1, on the reverse strand, counting down.
CCGGGTGGACGACCTGCTGGCCCGGTACCCGCTGCGCGGCATCAAGGGCCCGGTGGGCACCCAGCAGGACATGCTCGACCTGCTCGGTTCGGAGTCGCAGGTGGACGCCTTGGAGACAGCCGTCGCCCGGCACCTCGGCTTCGACGCCCGGCTCGGCAGCGTCGGCCAGGTGTACCCGCGCTCGCTCGACCTCGACGTCGTGTCCGCCCTCGTGCAGGCCGCCGCGGCGCCGTCCTCGCTCGCGAAGACGATCCGGCTGATGGCCGGCCAGGAACTGGTCACCGAGGGCTTCCAGGCGGGGCAGGTCGGCTCGTCGGCGATGCCGCACAAGATGAACACCCGGTCCTGCGAGCGCGTGAACGGGTTCGCCGCCATCCTCGGCGGCCACCTCGCGATGGTCACCGCGCTCGCGGGAGACCAGTGGAACGAGGGCGACGTCTCCTGCTCGGTGGTCCGCCGGGTGGCGCTGCCCGACGCGTTCCTCGCCCTCGACGGGCTGTTCGAGACGATGCTGACCGTGCTCGCCGAGTTCGGGGCGTACCCCGCCGTGATCGACCGGGAGCTGCGCCGGTACCTGCCGTTCCTCGCCACCACCAAGGTGCTGATGGCGGCCGTTCGCGCGGGCGTCGGCCGGGAGACCGCGCACGAGGCCATCAAGGAGCATGCGGTCGCGACGGCGCTCGGGCTGCGCGAGACCGCCGCCGACGGCAACGACCTCCTCGACCGGCTCGCCGCCGACCCGCGGCTCGGGCTCGACGACGCCGCGGTCGCCGCGGCGGTGGCGGACCCGATCACGTTCACCGGCACGGCGCGGGCGCAGGTCGCCGCCTTCGCCCGGACCGTGGGCGAGCTCGCGGCGGCCGATCCCGAGGCGGCGTCCTACACCCCCGGCGCGATCCTCTAGCGTGCAGGGGTGACCCACGGAACCCCGACGCCCGACCTGATCCGGCGTGCCCCCAAGGTCCTCCTCCACGACCACCTCGACGGCGGTCTGCGCCCGTCCACGGTCGTGGAGCTCGCCGCCGAGACCGGCTACGCCGACCTGCCGACCACCGACCCCGTCGAACTGGGCCTGTGGTTCCGGGACGCGGCGGACTCCGGGTCGCTGGTGCGGTACCTGGAGACGTTCGCGCACACGGTCGGCGTCATGCAGACCCGGGAGGCGCTGGTCCGGGTCGCGGCCGAGTGCGCCGTGGACCTCGCCGCGGACGGCGTCGTGTACGCCGAGGTGCGCTTCGCCCCGGAGCTCCACGTCGAGCACGGGCTGACCCTGGTCGAGGTGGTGGAGGCGGTGCTGGAGGGGTTCGCCGCCGGTTCGGCGCACGCCGCCGCGAACGGGGACACCATCCGCGTCGGCACGCTGCTCACCGCCATGCGGCACGCGGCCCGCTCGCAGGAGATCGCGGAGCTGGCGGTGGCGTTCCGGGACACCGGCGTGGTCGGGTTCGACATCGCGGGCGCCGAGGCGGGGTTCCCGCCCACCCGGCACCTCGACGCGTTCCAGTACATCCAGCGGGCGAACGGGCACTTCACCATCCACGCCGGGGAGGCGTTCGGGCTGCCGAGCATCTGGGAGGCGCTGCAGTGGTGCGGCGCCGACCGGCTCGGCCACGGCGTGCGGATCGTGGACGACATCGAGCAGGGGCCGGCCGGCCCGCAGCTCGGCAGGCTCGCCGCGTACGTCCGTGACAAGCGCATCCCACTGGAGATGTGCCCGTCGTCGAACGTGCAGACCGGCGCGGCACCGTCCATCGCGGAGCACCCGATCGGCCTGCTGCGGGACCTGCACTTCCGGGTGACCGTGAACACCGACAACCGGCTGATGAGCGGTACGTCGCTCAGCCGCGAGTTCGCGCTGCTGGTGTCGGAGTTCGGGTACGGCTGGGACGACCTCCGGTGGTTCACGATCAACGCGATGAAGAGCGCGTTCATCCCGTTCGACGAACGGCTCGTGATCATCGACCACATCATCAAGCCGGCGTACGCGGCCCTGGCCGCGGTCGATCACTCGGACGGCATCAGCGCCCAGAGCACGATGTAGAGGATGAACTGCGGCCCCGGCAGCAGGCAGGACAGCACGAACAGCAGGCGGACGGTGCCGGGGGAGAGCCCGAACCGCCGGGCCAGCCCGGCGCAGACACCGGCGATCCAGCGGCCCTGACGGGGTCGGGTCAGCGTGGCCATGTCGGGCGTCCTCTCGTCGGTGGAGACCCGACGGTAGGTGCCGGGCGCCACCGCCGCCTCCGGGAGATCCCCGGTTTCGACCCTGGGTCAGGTCAGCGCGCGGAGTCCCGCGGTGACCGCGGCGGCCGTGACCACCACGACGAGGAACGGCGCCCGCAGCGCCAGCGCCACCACCGCGGCGGCGAGCCCCGCGGCGCGGGCGTCCACGACGAGCCGCTGCCCGTCCGTGAACGTCTGGATCGCCACCAGCGCGGCCAGCAGCGCGATCGGCAGCAGTACACCGGCACGGCGCGCGAACGGGGCGTCGAGGACCCGCTGGGGCAGGGACAGCCCGGCCAGCTTGAGCAGGTAGCACCCCACCGACGCGACGAGGATCCCGATCCAGAGCATCACCCGACGTGCTCCAGCTCGCGGGTCTTCCCGGTGACCCGCCAGCCCGCCGCCACGGCCGCGACGGCGGCGAGGAGCACCGGCAGGCCGTACCCGAGGAACGGGGTGAGGCCCAGCGCGACGAGCGCCGCGACGGTGAAGACGGTCCCCGCGCCGGCCTCGCGCAGCCGCGGGGCGACGAGCGCGAGGAACGCGGCACCCACGGCCGCGTCGAGCCCGAGGTCCTTCGGGTCGGAGAGGGACTCGGCCCCGACGGCGCCGATCAGCGTCGCGAGGTTCCAGCACACGAACACCGCGATCCCGGTGGACCAGAACGCGAGGCGGGACCTGGGCGGGGTGTCCTGGGCGACCGCCATCGCCGCGCTCTCGTCGATCGTGAGCTGCGCGGCGGCGAACTTCCGGACGCCGCGGACCCGGAGGAGGGGAGCGAGGCGCAGGCCGTACAGGCTGTTCCGGGTGCCGAGCAGCACGGCGGTGAGGACGGCCGCGACCGGTCCGCCGCCGCTCGCCACCGCGCCGACGTACGCGAACTGGGACCCGCCGCTGAACAGCAGCAGCGACAGCGCGCACGCCTGGAGCACCGTCAGCCCGGCGCTGGTCGCGATCGCCCCGAACGACAGGCCGTACGCGCCCACGGCCAGGCCGACGCCGACGGCGTCACGGACGATCCGGCGGCGGTCGGGGGTCAGTCGTGCCACTCGGTCGCGGTCGCGAGCTTGCCGATCATCGTGCGCCAGCCGATGGCCACCTGCTCGGCGCTGATCTTCCTGAGCCGGCGCCGGGCCAGGAAGCCCTCGGCGCGGATGCCCTCGTCCAGGGCGTCGAGCGGGGAACCGGGCTCCAGGCTCACCAGGACCTCGCGCAGGCCGAGGGCGAACCCGAGGTCGCGGGCGATCTCCCCGGCGCCGATCACCAGGTCGGGGTCCCACACGTCGGCGCCACCGCGGAGGTTCTCCACGACCAGGTCCAGCTCGTACCGGTCCTCGGAGTCGGGGACGATGTCCGCCGGGGTGACCTTCTCGACGATCTCGGCCCAGCCGTCGACGGTGGTGAGGTCGTGCGGCGCGCCGGAGCGGAGGAACTCGACGAGCCCCTCGGCCGAGCGGAAGAGGTGCAGGGTCCCCTCGTGCGCGAGGAAGACGGCCTCCTCGACCTCGTTGCCGTTCTCGTCCGTGTCCGTGCGGTAGTGCCGGAGGGTGTAGCCGACGTCCTTGGGGAACGCGATCTCGACGGGGTCGACTGACGCGTCCTCCCAGAACAGCGCCGTCTGCGGCGACTGCTCCTCGATCTCGCCGTCGGTGTCTTCGCCGCGCGCCACGCTGTCTCCACTCGTCGGTCCGCTACTCCGCACCCTAACCGAGCGTGCGGGCTCGTCTCGTGCCGCCCGCCTACCCCGGTAGAAGGGGGAGGCGGCGGATCCGGATCCGGTCCTCCGCGAGGCCGACCACGGCTCCGGCGGTCAGATCCGCGGCCACCGCCTCCAGGTTGTCGAGGATCACCGTGACCTGCTCGGCTGCACGCCGTCCCAGCCGGCGCCTGATCAGCAGGACGGACGGCGCCGTCGTGCGCTGCCGGGCCAGGAGAACCCCGAAGTCGGTGTGCGCCGACACGAGGACGCGCGCCTTCGCGGAGGCCCGGGCGAGGACGTCGGTGTCTGTGGAGCCCTGCAGGCCGTACTCCCGCAGGTGGACGGCATCATGCCCAGCGTGGTTCAGGCCGACGGCGACCTGCGGGGAGAGGTTGCTGTCGACGAGGAACCCGGCGCCGAGCGCCTCCGCGGCAACTCCCTCTCGAGCAGGGGACGCGGCCCACACGTCGGCGTCGACGGTGCTGCGCTCGAAGGTCTGGCCCTGGTCACACCCCGATCGGGTGCCAGACCGTCTTCGTCTCCAGGTACGCGGTGAGCCGTCCCAGGCCCGGGTCTGCCGTCCAGTCCGGCTCGCTCGGCGGCCGCCGCAGCACCCGCTTGAGGTTGTCCGCCGCCGCCACCTCCAACGCCGTGGCGAGGTCCGCGGGCGCCCCGGTGAGGTCGATCGCGTTCACGTCCCGGTGCGAGGCGAGTCGCGGCGCGGTCTCCGCGACCCGGCCGGTGATCAGGTTGATCACCCCGCCGGGCACGTCCGAGGTCGCCAGCACCTCGGCCAGCGTCACGGCGGGCAGCGGCCGGGTCTCGCTCGCGAGCACCACCGTCGTGTTGCCGGTCGCCACGGCCGGCGCGACCACCGACACCAGCCCGAGCAGCGACGACTCCCGCGGGGCCACGACGCCGACCACGCCGGTCGGCTCGGGGGTCGAGATGTTCAGGTACGGCCCGGCGACCGGGTTCGCCCCGCCGTGCACCTGGGCGATCTTGTCGGTCCACCCGGCGTACCAGACCCAGCGGTCCACGGCGGCGTCCACGACGCGCAACGCCTCGGCGGCGGACAGGCCCTCGCTCGTCGCCACCTCGGCGGCGAACTGGTCCCGCCGGCCCTCCAGCAGCTCCGCGACCCGGTACAGCACCTGCCCGCGGTTGTACGCCGTGGCGCCGGACCAGCCGCCGAACGCCGCCCGGGCGGCCACCACGGCGTCCCGGACGTCCTTGCGGGAGCCGAGCGCCGCGTTGGCCAGGAACTCGCCGGACGCGCCGGAGACGGAGTAGGACCGGCCCGACTCGCTGCGCGGGAACGTGCCGCCGAGGTAGAGCTTGTACGTCTTGCGGACCCCGAGACGGTCAGACATCGAGGTAGGCCTCCAGTCCGTGCCGGCCGCCCTCGCGGCCGTAACCCGACTCCTTGAACCCGCCGAACGGGCTCGCCGGGTCGAAGCGGTTGAACGTGTTCTGCCAGACCACCCCGGCGCGGAGCTTGGACGCCGTCCAGAGCGCCCGGGAGCCCTTGTCGCTCCACACCCCGGCGGACAGCCCGTACGGCGTGTTGTTGGCCTTCTCGACCGCCTCGGCAGGGGTGCGGAACGTGAGGACCGACAGCACCGGGCCGAAGACCTCCTCCCGGGCGATGCGGTGCGCCTGCGTCACGCCGGTGAACACGGTGGGCGGGAACCAGAACCCCCGGTCCGGTAGCGCGCACGGCGGGGACCAGCGTTCGGCGCCCTCGGCGTCGCCCGCGTCGGACAGCTCCCGGATCCGGTCGAGCTGGGCGGCCGAGTTGATCGCGCCGACATCGGTGTTCTTGTCCAGCGGGTCGCCGAGGCGCAGGGTGCCGAGGCGCCGCTTGAGCCGTTCCAGCACCTCGTCGTACGCGCTCTCCTGGACGAGGAGCCGCGATCCCGCGCAGCACACGTGGCCCTGGTTGAAGAAGATGCCGTTGACGATGCCCTCGACGGCCTGGTCCATCGGCGCGTCGTCGAACACGATGTTCGCCGCCTTGCCGCCGAGCTCCAGGGTGACCTTCTTCGAGGTACCGGCGACGGACCGGGCGATCTGCTTGCCGACCTCGGTGGAGCCGGTGAACGCGATCTTGTCGATGCCCGGGTGTGACACCAGGGCCTGCCCGGTGGCGCCCGCGCCGGTGACGATGTTGACCACGCCGGGCGGCAGGTCGGCCTGCCGGCAGATCTCCGCGAAGAGCAGGGCGGTCAGCGGCGTCGTCTCGGCCGGCTTGAGGACGACCGTGTTGCCGGTCGCCAGGGCCGGGGCGATCTTCCACGAGAGCATGAGCAGCGGGAAGTTCCACGGGATGACCTGCCCGGCGACCCCGAGCGGCCGGGGGTCGGGGCCGAGCCCGGCGTACCCGAGCTTGTCCGCCCAGCCCGCGTAGTAGAAGAAGTACGCCGCGGCCAGCGGGATGTCGACGTCCCGGGACTCGCGGATCGGCTTGCCGTTGTCGAGCGACTCCAGCACGGCCAGCTCGCGGGACCGCTCCTGCAGGATGCGGGCGATCCGGAAGAGGTACTTGCCGCGCTCCCTCGCCGGCAGCGCCGACCACGGGCCGAACGCCCGCCGGGCCGCGGCCACCGCGCGGTCGACGTCGGCCGGTCCGGCCTCGGCGACCTCGGCGAGAACCTCCTCGGTGGCCGGGTTCACGGTCGTGAACGTGCCCGATCCCGCGGTGAACTCGCCGTCGACGAACAACCCGTACGACGGCCGGAGGTCGACGACGGCCCGGGACTCGGGCGCGGGTGCGTACTCGAAAGGCATCTGCTGGTTCCTCAGTCGAGGGTCACGTAGTCGGGGCCGGAGTACTGCCCGCTCGCCATCGTCTGCCGCTGCATCAGCAGGTCGTTCAGCAGGCTGGACGCACCGAACCGGAACCAGGCCGGGTCGAGCCAGTCGTCCCCGGCCGTCTCGTTGACCAGCACGAGGTACTTGATCGCGTCCTTCGACGTCCGGATGCCGCCCGCGGACTTCATCCCGACCTGCCGGCCGGTCGCGTCCCGGAAGTCCCGGCACGCCTCCAGCATCACCAGGGTCACCGGGAGCGTGGACGCGGGGGAGACCTTGCCGGTCGACGTCTTGACGAAGTCCGCGCCGGCCAGCATCGCGAGCCAGGACGCGCGGCGGACGTTGTCGTACGTGCCGAGCTCGCCGGTCTCCAGGATGACCTTGAGATGCGCGGACCCGCAGGCCGCCCTGGTCGCGACGATCTCGTCGTGCACCTGGGCGTACCGACCGGACAGGAACGCGCCCCGGTCGATCACCATGTCGATCTCGTCCGCGCCACCGGCCACGGCGTCGCGGACGTCGGCGAGCTTGACCGCCGTCGAGGCGCGGCCGGACGGGAACGCGGTCGCCACGCTCGCGACGTGCACGCCGGAACCGGCCAGCGCCGCCACGGCCGCCGGCACCATGTCCGGGTACACACAGAGGGCCGCCACGGACGGGCAGCCCGGGTCGGCCGGGTCGGGGCGGCGGGCCTTGGCGGCGAGCGCGCGCACCTTCGCCGGGGTGTCCTGCCCCTCCAGGGTGGTGAGGTCGACCATCCGGATCGCCAGGTCCAGCGCCCACGCCTTCGACGTCGTCTTGATCGAACGGGTGCCGAGCATCGCCGCGCGGGCGTCGGCGCCCACCGCGTCGACCCCGGGGAGGCCGTGCAGGAACGTGCGCAGCGACGACTCCGAGCGGGTGACCTCGGAGAACGGCGCCGGTGCCGTGACGGTCATGGAGCCGAGTGTAGGCGGGCGAAAGACCAACATCCGGCGAAGCGTCCGTGAAGCCTTTCGCCGGGGACGCCGCCAGGGTCCCGAACGGCCCTAGCGTGGGCCGCGCCACGCCAGATGAGCGGAGAGGCGGACCATGCGCGTCGCGCATTTCACGGACACCTACCTGCCACGTCGCGACGGAGTCGTGACCAGTGTCCAGACCCTCGACCGGCAGCTGCGGCACGCCGGTCACGACAGCCTGCTGGTGGTGCCGCGGCACCCCGACGTGGTCGCGGAGGTGGGGCAGCAGCTGCTGACCCTGCGTTCGCTGCCCTGCGGGGTCGCGCAGCTCCGGCTGGCGCCGTGGCCCCGGCAGCGGCACGTGGACCGGGTGGCCGCCTGGCGACCGGACGTCGTGCACGTCCACACCCCGGGTCCCGCCGGACTGCTCGGCGTGCTGGCCGCGCGGCGGCTCGGCCTGCCGGTCGTGCACACCTACCACACGGATCTGGACGCGTACGTCGATGCGTATCGCATCCCGACCCGCGTCCTGCGCGTCGCCGTGGGGGCGTACCGGCGCCGCCTCGGCGGCCTGCCACCGGCGGCAGCGGACGGTCGGCGCGGGCTGCTGCGTGAGGGCGTCCGGATGTTGCTCGACGGGGCGGACGCCGTCGTGGTGCCGACGCCGGCAGTTCTCGACCGCACGTCCCTCCCGGTACACCCCGACCGGATCCGGGTCATCCCGACCGGCGTGGCCCCGGCGAGTGTGACCACGGGGGCGGTCGAGGACTTCCGGCGGCGGTACGGGCTGGCGGCGGGGGACCGGATCGTGCTCGCGGTCGGCCGGGTGAACGAGGAGAAGGGGACAGCGCTGCTCCTGGCGGCGTTCGACCGGCTCCTGGCGACCCACCCGAAGGGACGGCTCGTCCTCGTCGGGCAGGTGTACGACCCGGAGCTCGTGCGCGAGCTCGGCCGGCGGGTGGTGGTCACCGGGCAGCTGCCCCCCGCGGAGGTGGCGGCGGCGTACGCGGCCACCCAGCGGTCCCGCGGGGTGCTCGCGTTCCCGTCCCGGACCGACACCCAGGGCCTGGTGCTGCAGGAGGCCGCGCACGCGGGCGTACCGGCGGTGATGACCGACGCCGGCCTGTGCGCGCGGGGAGCCCTTGCCGGGGCCGCGCTGTGCGCGCCGCCGACGGTGGCGGGGTTCGCGACGGCGCTGGCGGCGCTGCTGGGGAACCCGGTGCTCGCGCGGTCGCTGGCCGACCGCGCCCGCCGGGCCGCGCTGGCCCACACCCCGGGTGCGTACGCCGGGGCGATGCTCGGGCTGTACACCGAGGTGACGGGAGTGGAGGCGGCGCGCGTCGCGGCCTGAGCGGTACCGGCTAGCGTGACCGTTCGTGGACACCCTTCTCGTCGATCACCCGCTCGCCGCCGCCCGCCTCACCGCCATGCGGGACGCCCGCACGGACTCCGCCGCGTTCCGGGCGGCCCTGCGCGAGCTCACCGTGATGCTCACCTACGAGGCGACGCGCACCGTGGCCGTCGCGACGTTCCCGGTGCACACGCCGGTGGCACGGACGACCGGTACCCGGCTCGCGAACCCGCCGCTGCTCGTCCCGGTGCTGCGCGCCGGGCTCGGGATGGCGGAGGCCGCGTTCGGGCTGCTGCCGGAGGCGACGATGGGCTTCGTCGGCCTCGCGCGGGACGAGGAGACGTTCCAGCCGCGGGCGTACATGGAGTCGCTGCCGGCGGACCTCACCGGCCGGCCGGTGCTCGTGCTCGACCCGATGCTCGCGACCGGCGGCTCGATGGAGCACTGCATCCGGCTGCTCACCACCCGCGGCGCCACCGACGTGACGGTGATCTGCGTGCTCGCGGCGCCGGAGGGCATCGCCCACCTGGAGCGGTCGGGCCTGCCGGTACGGATCGTCACGGCCAGCATCGACGAGCGGCTGAACGACTCGGCGTACATCGTGCCGGGCCTCGGGGACGCGGGGGACCGCCAGTTCGGCGCGGTCTGACCCCCACAGCAAAATGATCATGGAGTTTGCAACAGACACGCCGGCGTGTCGTGCTGCAAACTCCATGATCAACTCGGAGTTGCTGAGGGACTAGCGGGCCAGGACGACCGCGATCTTCCCGCTGCCGTAGCCGGCGACGGTGACCTCCAGGTCGAGCCGCATACCGAGCGACTTCAGCATCACGCCGAGGTCGAGCGGCGGAGCCTCGCCCGGCGGGTACATCGACTGGATCTTCAGGTGCGGTGTGCCCGGCTTGTTGAACAGCGCGGAGAAGATGTTCAGGACCTCGTACAGGTTGTCCCGCACGCCCTGCGACAGCTCGCCGTCCTCGACCTGGTCCTGCGCACCACCGGCCGGCACGAGGCCGATCGAGGCGCCGACCCAGGCCGCCAGCGGGAGGTCCAGGGCCGCGAGGACCGCGACCTGTCCCTGGTCGTCGACGTACACGGCCGCCGCGTGCTTGTCGGTCACGTTCGGGGTGAACGCGTCGCACGGTGCGACCGTCACGTCCCGGCCGAGCATGTCGGACAACATGTCCCGGACTTCCTTGGGGTGCGGAAGCGATGTGGTCATCAGCCCAGTACCGGTTCCAGCGCCTCGGCAAACGTCTCCGCGGTGAACGGCTTCGCGATGAGGAACAGCGCGCCGGCCTGCTCGGCCTTCTCGCGCATGTCCGGCGAGCCCTCGGAGGTGACGAACCCGAACGGTACGTTGTTGCCGGCGGCGCGCAGCGACCGGAGGAACTCCAGGCCGTTCAGCTCGGGCATGTTCCAGTCGGAGAGGACGAGGTCGGGCGACTCGTCCGAGACCTTGGACAGGCCGTCGGCGCCGTCGGTCGCCTCGACGATGTCGTGACCGTCGAAGCCGGCCTGACGGAGGGTACGGACGACGATCTGCCGCATGACCCGGCTGTCGTCCGCAACGAGAATCTTCATGACGTGCTGCCTTCCTGCGTGTCGGAGTTGCTGGCCCAGACGCTGACCCGAACGGGCTCGCCCTGCCAGAGGAGGTCGAGCCGGACCGCTTCGGTGGAGGACGGCATGTGCATCGCGCCTCCGCCGACGCTGACCATGGGGAGCGTGAGCGCGCTCGGCCCGGGCAGCAGGCTCTTGATGTTGCCCCCGATCATGTTCGCGAGCTCCCCGACGGCGTCGGCCACATCGGCCTCGGCCAGCTCGTCCGCGCCCATCATGAGGAGCACCGCGGCGGCCGAGCGGGACGCGGTGGTCGAGCAGCCGAACACCACGTGCCCGTCCCAGCCGCCCGTGATGGAGACCGTGGCCGTCACCGGGGAGTCGCCCTCGGTGTCGGGGCCGCGCATCGGCAGCGACTCGTCGTCGCCCCCGAGGAACGAGCCGAAGACCTCGGTGACGATCTGCTCGACATCGTCGATGTCGGGTGCCGCCGCGGTCATGAGGCGCTCCCGGCCGGGACCAGGCCGAGAAGCGCCAGCTTCTCCGCGATGGCATCGGGCGTGAACGGCTTGATGACGTACTCGTGGGCACCCGCGGCGAGGGCGCGGACGATCTGCCCGTGCTCGCTCTCGGTGGTGACCATCATCAGCGTGACGCCGCGCAGCTCGGGGCGTGACCGTACATTCGTGACGAACTCCAGTCCGTCCATCACCGGCATGTTCCAGTCTACGAGAGCGATATCCGGAATCGGACCGGCGTCCACGGCATCGAGCGCTTCCTGTCCGTTCCCCGCTTCGACCACGTCGAAGCCGAGACCGCTCACGATGCGACGCAACACCATGCGCATTGCGCGTGAGTCGTCCACCACCAGGGCCAACATTCCCTTCACACCCTTCTCACTGCGGCGGCCGTCGCGAGCGGAGCCCGCGCACGGTGTACGGATGTACGTCCTACGACCACACGGTCCCAGTCGTCGTCGATGCCGATGGTCGTCTCGGCCGCTCCGAGGAACAGCCAGCCGTCCGGGCGCATCGCCGCCCGGATTCGCCGGAGAACCCCACGTCGGGTCTCGGCGTCGAAATAGATCAGCACGTTCCGCAGGAACACCACGTCGAAACCGGTGGACGGCGGGGTGGGGGAGATCAGGTTGAACTTCCGGAACGAGATCCGGGAGCGGACGGCGTCGCCGACCACCCACTCGGTGCCCTCGCGCCGGAAGTGCTTGACGAGCATCGCGGCCGGGAGACCTCGGTTGATCTCCAGCTGGCTGTACCGCCCGGCCTTCGCCCGCGCGAGCGCGTCGTCGGACAGGTCGGTCGCCATGATCTCCGCGGTGCGGGGCGTCGAGCCGAGCTGCTCGCCGAGGATCATCGAGAGCGTGTACGGCTCCTGCCCGGTCGAGCACGCCGCGGACCAGATCCGGATGGGCTGGTTGACCGGGCGGTCGGCGAGCAGCGCCGGCAGCACCGTCGAGCGGAACACCTCGAACGGCGCGCCGTCCCGGTACCACGACGTCTCGTTGGTGGTGAGCGCGTCGACGACGCGGGCCTCGGTGGCCCGGTCCGGGCACTGCATCAGCTTCGCGACGTACGCGTTGACGCCCGACACCTCCGCGGCCCGCGCCAGCGGGGCGAGGCGCGCCTCGACGAGGTACTCCTTGCCGGGCGCGAGGACGATCGCGGACTCGCGGTAGACGAGCCGTCGGACGTAGTCGAACTCGGATTCTGTCAGCGCCATGCCGGGGCTCCTGCGGGCTGGGGGCGGCGCATCGCCGTGATGCGCTCGAGGACCGCGGAGCCGATCTGGTCCAGCGGTAGGACGGCCTCGGCCAGGCCGGCGCCGGCAATCGCGCCCGGCATGCCCCAGACCACCGAGGTCGCCTCGTCCTGGACGATCACGCGGGAACCGTTCTCGTGGAGTGACTCGGACCCGCGCTTGCCGTCCTGGCCCATCCCGGTGAGGACGAGGCCGAGGGCGGAACCGCGGTACGCGGCCGCGACGGAGCGGAAGAGGACGTCGACGGCCGGGCGGCAGAAGCACTCCGGCGGACCGTCGTGGAGCCGGGTACGGGTGAGGGTGCCCTGACGGTGCACCTCGAGGTGGTGGTCGCCGGGCGCGATGTACACGTGCCCGGGCCTCAGCGTCATACCGTCCACGGCCTCGGTCACCGTCAGCCTGCTGGCCCGGTCGAGCCGCTCGGCGAACAGGCGGGTGAAGACCGGGGGCATGTGCTGGACGACGACGACCGGGACGGGCAGGTCGGCCGGCAACTGGGTGAGGACGGTGGTCAGGGCCTCCGGGCCGCCGGTGGAGCAGCCGACCGCGAGGAGGTCGACGCGCTGCGGGGGACCGGACCGGGTGGCGGTGACGACGGGGCGCGACGAGGACCGCGACGTGGGAGCGCGGCGGCCGCACAGGGCGCGGATCCGGGGGACGAGCTGCTCCCGGACGCTGGCCATCGACTCCCGGACGCTGCCGACGTTGGCCGGCTTGGTCACGTAGTCGCTGGCACCGGAGGCGAGGGCCTCCAGGGTGGCGGCACCGCCCGCGACGCTCAGCGTGCTGAACATGATCACGGGGAGCTTGGCGTGTGTCTTGCGGATCTCCCTGATCGTGGTGAGCCCGTCCATCTCGGGCATCTCGATGTCGAGCGTGACCACGTCGGGGGCGAGCTGGTCGATCTTGGCGAGGGCAACCTTGCCGTTCGGCGCGGTGCCGACGACCCGGATGTCCGGCTCGACCTGGAGCGCGTCGGTCACCAGCCGCCGGATCACGACGGAGTCGTCCACGACGAGCACCGAGATCTGCGGCACGGCGGGGCCTCCAAGGGCGTGCGGCACCGAGGTTCTGGTGGCCGCGTACGGGGCTGGGGGCGGCGATTGCCGTCCTGCATGTCTATCGGCCCGGCAGGGGCGGGCTTGAGCGGTTACCCCCGGTCTGCCGGAACTGTCAGAGACCGGCCCGTGCGCATCTGGGGCTCCGCGCCGGCCGCCCGGGCACCTCGGCGGCGGAGGCGAGGATGCGGGGCGAGGACCCGCCCCGCCGGCGAGCTCCACCGGCGCGGGGCGGCGCCGACGAGCGGGCAGTCGCCGACGAGCGGGCAGTCGCCGGTCGGCGTGGTCGAGACCGGCAGGATCGTGGTGGTGACGCGGTGGCCGGCGAGCTACCGCTCGGTCGGGTCGAGCCCGCCCGAGGGGGTCATTCCGCCCAGCCGATCCCGATCGTCTGGATCACCGGGGCGAGCAGCCGGTGGGTCGTCTCGGCGTCGAGCAGGTCGCGGACCATCATCGCCTGGACGGCCCCGCTGAACAGGTTCCAGGTGCCGCCCGCCGCGTCGGCGACCGGGATGTCTGCCGCCGCGAGCGCCTCGACCAGCGCGAACTGGGCCGCCGCCGCGGGCCGCACCCGGTCGGCGAGGTGGACGGCCCAGGAGGCCTCGTGCACCGCGGTGGCCCACTCCCGGCCGCGGGCGCCGCCGTCGGCGGCGGTGCGCAGAGCGGCGAAGTCCGCGGCGTCGAGGTGCCGGGCGCGGGTGAGCAGGCCGGTGATGTCGCCCGACGACGGACCGAGGTCGGTCGCCCGCTCGGGGATCCGGCGCTCGGCCTGCGCCCACGGTCCGGCGAGCCGCCGGCGGTACACCCCGTCGACCTCGTCACCGGCGTAGCACCCCGCGACGGCGTCGCAGACGACGGCGACCGCGCGGGCCGGGAGCTCGTCCTGGACGGAGAGGTCGGCGACGGAGCGCCAGGTCCACCCGAGGATGTCGGTGCGGACGCAGGTCAGCAGGCCCTCGAGCGTGCCGATCGGGGCGCGGGCCAGCTGCTGGAGGGTTCGCAGCGCGCCGGCCTGCGAGGTGAGGTCGATCCGGGCGGCCAGCTCGGTGCCGAACTCCTGGATCGAGTCCCGGGGCCCCGCCGAGATCGCCACCCAGGCGGCGTCGCGGTCGGGGTCGTCGAGGTAGGCGGCCGCGAGTCCGGGGAGGTCGGCCGCGTCCAGGGCGAGCGCGCGCCGCAGGACGGCGGCCACCCGGTGCCCGCCGTCGCGGCGGATGAGGTCGAACCCGAGGACTGGGGCACTCACGAGGCTGAACACCGCTACATGGTCGCATCGGCGGGCCGAAGCGGCACGACGCCGAACGGGTGGGTGACCCGACGTGCCGCCTCGGCTACTCTCTGTTAACTAGTAGCGGAACCGCTTCACGAGGCTCTGCAGCTCGCCCGACATGTCGGCGAGGTTCTCCGCCGCGGACTGCGCCTCGGCGACGCCCTCGCTCGTCGCCTGGGTGGCGGTGGCCACCCCGGTGATGTTCTGGGCGATCTCGCCGGCGCCGGTGGCGGCCTCGGCGACGTTGCGGTTCATCTCGTTCGTCGTCGCGGACTGCTCCTCCACCGCGGAGGCGATGGTGAGCTGG
>JAVEDU010000025.1 GCA_030840805.1 Actinomycetota bacterium | reverse complement strand
CCGCGTCCTGGGTGAGCGTGGTGATGTCCTCCACCTGCTGCATCACGCCGATCACCCGTCCGTCCTCGAGGATCGGCGAGTTGACCGCGCTCCAGACCCTGGGCAGGTAGACGTCAGGCTGCTGGGGGTCGCTGATGTCGTAGCGGAGCAGGCCCAGGTGGTGCCGCTCGCGGCGCCCGAGGACGTGCTCCAGCGAGGTCATCAGGCGACTGCTCCCGGCGCCGGCCGGGTCCGCGGGGTTGTCCGGGAACGCGTCGAACACCTGCTCGCCGAGCAGCGCGGCTCGCGGCCGCAGCGACACCTGCTCGTACGCCGGGTTGAGCCCGCGGACCAGCAGCTTGCGGTCGAAGAGGACGGTCGGGATCGCGGAGGCGGTGAGGGTCGGTGAACTCATGGCATGAGCCAGTGCGGCCTCGGACATCTCGCCTCATCTCGCTTCCGGGTCAGGGTGATCCTTTGACATCCACGCTAGTGGGTTTGTCCATCTCCGGGTCCCTCATGACTTGTCGTGGCCAAGAGGTTCGTGGGCTTTCGATTCCCACCAAGCGTGTGCGCAACCGGCGACGGGTCGAGGGTCCCTCAGCGGCGGGTGGCGACCAGGACCAGACCGGCCAGCGTGACCAGGCAGAGGACGCCGAACCCGAGATGTCCCCAGGAGACGGCCGTCGCCGCCACGTCATCCCCGCCCGCCGCGCCCTGCCCGCCCGAGGCGGTCCTCAGCACGATGGCCGCGACGACGGCCAGCACGGCCCCGGCCGCCAGCAGTCCGCGCTCGCTCCGGCTGACGTTGAGCGCCGCAGCCACCGGGACCGGCTCCTCAGGTCCCCACCCGGCGTCACCGGGGACAGCGCCGTACTGCCGGATCTTGTGCCCGTCGCTGTACCCCTTGCCCCACGAGGGGCCACCCTCCTGGCCGTCGGCGAAGCCGCCCCTCTGGCCCCCCGAACCCGTCGTCCACGTCATCGCTCAGCTCCTCGTTCTCACGCCCACCGTGGGCTTGGTCCTACGTTGTCCGACCCACCTCGGTGGTCGCCCCCGCTCCGCCCCTGCGCCCGCTCAGGGAATCGCAAGGTTTCCGGGGCCTTTCGCGCAGAGCAGGACAGGTCCTCGCCGCTCCGCGCCTGGGCGCCGGGGCGCGGCGCCGCTCACCGCGGTCGGGCGGTCGTGAAGGACCACGTCGTGGGCGCCATCGGGTTGCCGGCGACGTCGCGGATGCCCGAGAGCGTCGCGGTGTAGGTACGTCCGGCCGCCAGGGAGGCGACCGGGTTCAGGGTGACCACCCGGGTCCGTGCCTGGTAGGTGACGGCAGCCGGGACGACCTTGCCGCCCAGCCGGAGGACGAAGGTCGCGGTGCCGGTCCCGGTGACCGGCTCGCTGAACGTCGCCGTGAGATCGGCCGTCGGCCGTACCGCCTTCGCCCCCGGCGCGGGAGTGCGTACCGTCACCCGGGGCAGCACGAACTCGGCTCGTGGGGTCACCGCGGCCGAGCGAGCGGAGGCCCGGCCGGTGCCCACCCGGTTCGTGGCGCTGACCTCGAACGTGTACGCGGTCTTGTTGGTCAGGCCGGAGACCGCCAGCGAGGCGAAGGTGCCGGGCGCCGTCTGGGTGCGGGCCAGCCTCGCGCCGGCGAATGTGCGCACCGTGTACCCGGTGATCCTGGAGCCGCCGTCGTCGGGCGCCGTCCAGCGCACCGTCGCCGAGCCGCTGCCGGCCGTCACGGCACCGATCCTCGGAGCCGCGGGCGCGGCGACCGGTGCCGTCGGGGTGACGACGGCGGAGCGGTCGGACGCGTCGCCCGTGCCTGCCCCGTTCACCGCCGCCACGTCGAAGCTGTACGCGGTCCCGTTGACCAGACCGGTCACCTCGACGTCGTCCAGACCGCCGTCGACGGACCGGCTGCCGATCTGGGCGTCCCCCTCGAAGACGCGCACGACGTAGCCGGTGACAGGTGAGCCGCCGTCGGCGACCGGTGGACGCCAGCGCACCGTGACGGACCGGCTGCCGGCCGTCGGCGTCCCGATGGTCGGGGCGCCCGGCGGGGCGACGACCACCGCGGCCACGGGTGTGACCGCCGCTGAGGGGGAGGAGTAGGCACTGGTGCCCTCGGCGTTGGTGGCGGAGACCTGGAACCGGTACGCGCTCCCGTTGGTCAGCCCGGTCACGACGAGGCTGCGGGCGTCGGCCGGCGCGGGCCGGAGGTCCCCGACCTGGAGGCGGGCGGCGTCGAGGACCTTCACCGTGAAGCCGGTGACCCTGCCTGCCGGCGGCAGGAAGGTCAGGGTCGCCTCGCCGTCCCCCGGCACGACGGACTCGATCACCGGGGTGCTGGGCGGAGCCGTGTCGGCGAAGACCAGCCGCTCGATGTTGCGCAGCGTGTCGGTCCCGTCCGAGACCCTGGCGCCGCCGGCGACCGCGCCAGCGGCCCCACCGCGGCGGCCGGGGTCGGCCTGGTGGACGACGGTGGTCACCGAGCCGGGCGAGCCGAGCGTGCCGTCGCCGCCGGTCGTCGTGACGGTGTAGCTGCTCTCGACGTCGGAGAAGACGGCGGTGTCGCGGTCGCCCGCGGTCCGGGCGGCGGTCGGGGTGACGATCTCGCGGACGGCGACCAGGTTCCCCGGGTCGACGACGCCGGCGGCCACGTCGGCGGCGAGCGTGTGAGGGTTGCCGGCCTGGTAGGTGTGCTCCATCAGGTCGGTGCTGCCGATCTCGGTGCCCGCGTCGTCCCGGA
>JAVEDU010000076.1 GCA_030840805.1 Actinomycetota bacterium | reverse complement strand
GGCTCCGGCCGGGCGACGGGAATGCCGGCCGGTACCGACACCCTGGCGCGCAGCGCGAACACCTCGACGGCCTGGAAGACCACACCGCCGTCGCCGTAGCGGCGCACGTACTCCGTGTCGAAGTCGGCGAGCAGGGTGGCACCGTCGACCGGCGGCGAGACCGCGATCTCCAGGCTGTGCATCAGCTGCTCGCGGTAGCGCATCAAGGCGTCGATCTCCACGTGCGCGTCGCCGGCGACGCCGGTGGCCGCGAGGTCGGCCAGCGCCGCATCCCCCAGCCCGGCCACAGCGCTCGCGAGCGCGGGCCCGTCGAACGGCGCCGGCAGCGAGCGCTCGAGCTCGCGGTGGAGCACCACGTCACCGGACGCGATGCCGTACGCCGAGAGCGTCGACGCGCCGTCGCCGAGCGGGATCACCACCTCTCGGACCCCGGACTCGGCGGCGTACCCGAAGGCGTGCACCGGGCCGGCGCCGCCGAACGCGTAGAGCGCGAAGTCGCGCGGATCGTGCCCGCGCTCCATCGTCTGCCGGCGGATCACCGTGGCCGCACGCATGTTGTTGATCCGCAGGATGCCGGCTGCCGTCTCCTCGACGGTCAGGGCGAGCCGGGCGGCGAGCCTGCCCACCGCGGCGACGGCCGCGTCGCGGTCGAGCGGCATCCGGCCGTCCAGGAACGCCTCGGGGCGGAGCAGGCCGAGCACGACATCCGCGTCGGTCACCGTCGGCTCCACGCCGCCGCGCCCGTAGCAGGCCGGGCCCGGTTCGGCGCCGGCGCTGGCCGGGCCGACCCGCAGCCCACCGGTCGCCTCGTCGATCCAGGCGATCGAGCCACCGCCGCAGGCGACCGAGCGCACGTCCAGGTGCGGCAGCCGGTAGGTGTACTGGTCGATCACCTTCTCCTGCGCCACCACCGGCTTACCGTCGACGACCAGCCCGACGTCGAACGAGGTGCCGCCCATGTCGGTGGCCACGACGTGGTCGTGCCCGTAGGCACCGGCGAGGGCCGCGACGCCGATCAGCCCGCCGACCGGTCCGGAGTCGATGGTGCCCAGCGCGGTGGCGGCGGATGCGGGCAGCACGCCGCCGCCCGCCTGCATGACCAGCAGTGGGGTCGCGAGCCGGCTCTCCAGGTCGGTGAGGTAGCGCGAGCAGGAGGGGCCGACGTAGCCGTCGAGCACGGTGGCGACGGTGCGTTCGTACTCGCCGAGCCGGGGTGACACCTCCGCCGAGCTCGACACGTACACATCCGGGATGGCCTCCGCCAAGGCCGTCTCGTGCGCCGGGTTCGCGAACGACCACAGCAGCGCGACGGCGACGGAGTCGAGCTGGTACTCGGCGATCATCCTGCCGATCCGTTCGGCCGCGGCGTCGACGTCCAGCTCGACCACGACCTTTCCGCTCGCGTCGACCCGCTCGTGCACCTCGACCACGGCGCCGGGCACGATCAGCGGCGCCGGCAGCCGGCTGCCGTGCACCGAGAACACGTCCTCGATCGAGCGGCCGGCGACCCGGCCGGCGCCGCGCATCATCGCGAGCGCGTCACCGTGCCCCGCCGTGGCGACGAGTCCGACCCGCGCGCCGCTCCGCTCGAGCACCGCGTTGGTTCCGATCGTGGTCCCGTGTCCGAACCGCTCGGTCCGCTCCAGCAGGGTGGCCAGGTCGACGCCCACGGTCTCGGCGAGCTGCTCCAGTCCGGCCAGCACCCCCGCCACCGGATCATCCTTTGTGGACAACGTCTTGGCCGTGCGGTGGTGGCCCTCTCGGTCCACGAGCACGCAGTCGGTGAAGGTGCCACCGATGTCCACGCCGAGGTAGTACATGGCTCACTCCTTCGGTGATGAAGCCCGACCTGACCGAGCTCGGCGCCGCCGTCGAGGCGCAGCGCCGGCCCGGTCACGTATCCGGCCGCGGGCGACAAGAGGT
Source organism: Actinomycetota bacterium (assembly GCA_030840805.1). Classification (GTDB taxonomy): domain Bacteria; phylum Actinomycetota; class Actinomycetes; order Mycobacteriales; family HKI-0501; genus JAVEDU01. The sequence continues at coordinate 68,365 of JAVEDU010000076.1, read as the reverse complement.
AGAGCGCCGGGCCGACGACCTCGGCGAGCGAGGCCACCCGCCGCATCGGCACACCGGCGAGCAACCGATCGCGCACCGCCGCCGGCATGCCGAGCACCGTGGGGGTCGCGACGAGACCGGGGACCACGGCGTCGACCCGGATGCCGGCACCGCCCCAGTCGGCGGCGAGCGACCGGGTCAGCCCGAGGACGCCGGCCTTGGCCGCGGCACAGCCGACCCGGCTGGGCAGGCCGTCCAGGCCGCTCGACCGCGTCGGCGACCGCGCGGCCCGCGCTGTCGTCGTCGGTGAGGTCGGCCGTGACGGTCGCCTCCGTTCCCGGCAGGTCGGTGCCCACGACCTCGGCACCCACGTCGGCGCGCGCGTTCGACAAGGCCCGCCCCGGCCCGCCCGCGGCCCCGGTCACCAGGACCCGGCTCCCCGGAGCCGGCACCGTCGACCACCCGGGCGCCTGTTCGACCGCGTGTCGCATGCTCCAGCCCCCCCTGTGACGACATCTCGTTGCCGTCGAGCCTCGCCGTGGACGGCCGGCGTGTCGTCACGGCCAGCGGGAGACCCGCGCCCCCGCCGGCCGGAGTCCCGGCATACCTGCCAGCCGCCACCGGCCGTGTTCGCTACCGATGCGCGTGCCGGCGGCGGCGCGCCCGCGGTAGAGCGACCACACCGGCGATCGCGACCAGGCCGAGCAGGACCTCGCTGCCCAGCCCGAGTCGTTGCTCCACGACCCGGTAGCCGGCGCCGGCGAGGTATCCCAGGATCGCGACAGCCGCAGCCCAGAGCAGACCACCGGTGAGGTTGTAGACGGCGAACTTGCGGTAGCCCATCCCGCCCATCCCGGCGAGACCGGGTACCAGCGTCCGCAGGGGGGAGATGAACCGTCCGACGACGACGGCCCCGCCGCCCAGCCGGCGCACCATGGACGCCGCCCGGGCCACGTCACGCGGCGTCAGCAACCACCGGGGGACCCGGGCGGTGAGGCTCACGCCGTACCGCCGTCCGATCAGGAACCCGAGGTTGTCGCCGATGACCGCGCCGCCGACGGCGGCGGCGACCACCGCGGCCAGGGACAGCCGGCCCTCGTACGCGACGACTCCGCCGAGGAGGACCGTGACCTCTCCCGGCAAGACGACGCCGAGCAGGCTGGAGGCCTCCAGCGCGGGGATCAGGAACACCAGTCCAAGGACCACATACGCTGGCAGGCCGACGAGACCGTCGGCGAGGGCAGTCATGACGGCCGCGCTCAGAGGATGCCGGGACTTGTCCGGCGCCGGTGCGAGACGAACAGCATCGTGCAGAGCCAGGTCACCGCCCACACCCCCAGCACGGCAACCGGTTGCACGTGCTGATCCGAGTGGAAGTAGATGGCGTCCCGGAGGGCCGTGACCGTGGCGCCGGAGGGCAGCCACTGCGACACGGTCCCGTATGCGTGCGGGAGCAGGGGAGGCGCCACGGCGCCACCGGAGGAGGCGTTGCCGACCACCATGAACAGCAGGAAGGTCGGCAGGATCGCCCACCGCCCGATCAGTACGACCATCGTGGAGGCGAACGTCGCCACCGTGGTCAGCTGGAGTGCGACGATCCCCCAGCTCTCCACGACCGGCAGGGGTAGACGGTGCAGGAGCGGCCCCGCGACGAGCACGAGCACGAGCGGCGCCGCGAGCGCGAACGAGACCACGAACACCGTCCAGTCCCGCAGGGAGAGGCCGGAGGCGTTCGTGCGGACCTGGAACACGGTGAGGAAGCCGAGGATCGTCGCGGCGATGACGAGGTAGAAGACGTCGAGCCCCACCGGATCGGACGCCGGAAGCGGGTGCGTGTCCACCACGGGGATGTGCGCGGCCACCGCGGCGCCCTCGAGCACGCGGGCGACGGACGCGCCGGCCGCACTCGCCACGTACAGGTGCGGGGTCGGCGGGGTGACGTCGAGGGCGGCGTACACCTGCTGGTGGTCGATCGCGCCGACCGCGGCGGCCACCGACGGGTAGGGGTGGAAGTCGACGCCGTTGCCGGCCGCTCGCTCGATCGTCCCGACGACGTCGCGGTGTGTGCTCGGGTCTCCGACGACCGCGGCGTCGATCCGGTGCGGCACGGGATCGCCGAGCGCGAGCGCGTACGAGGTCAGGAAGAGCGAACCGACCGCGATCGCCAGCGCTGCGACGACAGCGGCGCGGACTGCTGCGGACCGACCCCGCCCAGCGGCACTCGTCTCGCAGGCAGGGTCCGTCCTCAGGGCTGTCATCCGCGTGAGTCCGGCGCCGGGGTTCCGGCGGTGGGGTTGTCGACGCCGGGGACGACCTCACGGGGCAGGGGGCTGCTCGCGGTCTGTACCGGCAGCACGACGTTCACCGTCCCGGCGTTCGCGAACGTCAGGCGCAGCGGGGCCGTGCCGAGAAGCGTGAGGTCCCGCTTGAGGCCGACCATCATCAGGTGCGGGCAGTCCGCGGTCATGATGACCGTGCCGCCGTCCGGGATCGGCCGCGCCACGGCGGTGCCGGTCCGCGTCCCGGGTTCGGCGGGCGGGACGGGCTTGTTCGGGGAGAGCACACAGCCGAGCGGTGGCGGGGTGGTGCCGGGCGTGGGCGGCGCGATCACCACGGCACGCGCGACAGGGCTGGAGGCCGAGACCAGCCTGTCGTCGGTGCTGGCACCGTTCGTGATGACCAGCGACAGCGGTGCGCCGGAGCCGGCCGGGTACCGCAGCCGCGGTGGGAACAGGACCATCGCGTTGTCGACGGTGACGTGCCCCGCCGAGGCGCCGACGCCCTGGATCGAGGGGACCTGGTCGCTGCTCTGCGTGACCGCGCCCTGGCTCACACCGCAGGCGGACAACAGCGCCACCGCGGCGACGAGCGGGAGGACGACTCGGTTCTTCACGGCAGGTCACCGGCTTCCACATTCGACACGGTCACGTCGGACGTGGCCGTCCGCGCGAGGACCTCGAACAGGGCGGCGATGTCGCGCCGCTCGTAGCCGAGCTCGGCGGCCCACGCCAGCAGGGCCGCCGTGGTGGCGCCCGTGGGCAGCGGCACCGCCAGTTCGTGTCCCGCCTCCAGCGCGAGCCCGAGGTCCTTCGCCATCAGGTGCACGTCGAACCACGCGTCGGCGGGGAGCTCGAGGACGAACGGCGCCCGGGCCCGCACCATCGGGGACCCGATGGCGCTCTCGGTCATCACCTCCACGGCGAGCTTGCGGTCGATCCCGCCGCGTTCGGCCAGCAGCACCCCTTCGCTGAAGGCGAGCATCTGCACGCCGAGGTTGAGGTTGATGGCGAGCTTCAGCAGCAGCGCCTGGCCGTTCGTGCCGATGTGGGTGACCGTCCGGCCGAGCGTCCGCAGGAGCGGCTCCACGGCACGGAACGTCTCCTCGTCGCCGCCGACCATGATCACGAGGGTGCCGTCCTCGGCCGCGGGGACGCTGCCGGAGACCGGCGCGTCGAGCATCTCGGCGCCGACCGCGCGTACCCGTGCCGCGATCTGACGGCTCGTCTCCGGGGCGATGGTGCTCATGTCGACGTAGACCTTCCCCGGCGCGAGGCCGGCGAGGATCCCGTCCGGGCCCGCCGTGATCGCCTCGACGGCGGCGTCGTCGCTGACCGAGCTGAAGGTCACCTCTGCCGCGGCGGCAACCTCGCGGGATGTCCCGGACCAGACGAGGCCACGCTCGACCAGCGCCGCGGCCTTGGACCGCGTGCGGTCCGTTCCGTACACCTGGTGGCCGGCCGCGAGCAGGCGGCCGGCCATGTGGCTGCCCATCGCACCGAGCCCGATGAATCCCACGGTCGACATCACGGTCTCCTTCACGTCTCGTCTTCGATGTGGGCGATCTCCGCGTCGCCGAGCTCGAGGCCCGCGGCGGCGAGGATCGGGTCGACCTGGTCCGGCCGGCGGAAGCCGACGATCGCGCCGTCGACCGCCGGGTCGCGCAGCGTCCACGCGACGGCGACCGCGCCGGGCGTGGTGCCGTGGCGGTCGGCGACGGTCCGCAGCCGCTCGACGAGGGCGAGCGACCGCCCGAGTCGGGGCTCGCGGAAGCGCGGGTCGTGCCTGCGCCAGTCGTCGGCGGGCAGGTCCTGGATCCGCTGCCGGGTCATCCGTCCGGTGAGGATCCCGGAGCCCATGGGGGAGTAGACGATCACGCCGATCCCCTCGCGCTCGGCGAACGGCAGGAGCTCCTCTTCGGCCTCGCGCTCGACCAGCGAGTACTGCGGCTGGAGCGTCTCCACCGGCGCGATGGACTGGATCCGGCGGAGCTGGTCGGCGTCGAAGTTGGAGACGCCGATGTGGCGCACCAGGCCCTGCTCCTTCAGCTCGGCGAGCGCCGACCACCCCTCCTCGATGTCGGGCCCGGGGATCGGCCAGTGGAGCTGGTACAGGTCGATCGCGTCGAGGCCCAGCCGGGCGAGGCTGGCCTCGGCCTCGCGCAGGATGTCCTCGCGCTCGAGACTGTGGACGACCCGGTGGCCGGGGCCCTCGAGCAGCGACGCCTTGGTGAACACGTACGGCCGCTGCGCCAGCCCCGCCAGGGCACGGCCCACGACGCCCTCGGATCGGCCGAAGCCGTACGCGGCGGCGGTGTCGATCCAGTTGACGCCCCGTTCGAGCGCGTGGTGGATGGCGGCGATCGACTGGTCATCGTCCTGCGGTCCCCAGCCGAACTCCCAGCCGCCACCGCCGATGGCCCAGGCGCCGAAGCCGACGCGGGTGATCACCAGGCCCGTGGTCCCGAGCTGGGTCGTCTGGAGCTGTGTCTGTTGCACGCTTGTCCTCCCGTCGTCTCGGGCCCGGCTCGATGTCGACCCGCCGGACCGCTGCAGGTTCCGCTCCAGGGTTGCGTCGGCGGGCCGGCCGGTCATCGAGGGCAGCACCCGATCCCCGTACCGGTCAGCGGGAACCGGGGACGGCCGCTGGCCGTGCAGACGGGGACGTGGCGCCGCCGTGACCCTGGAGCGATGACACGAGTGGAGCCGGATGCCTCGTTCCTGCTGAGACGCGTGCAACCGGCGATGACCGGGCTGATCGACGGGTCTCTGTCGACCTTGGCGCCGATCTTTGCCGTCGCCCTGGCCACGCACCAACCGCACTACGCGTTCGTCACGGGGCTCGCCACCGCGATCGGGGCGGGCGTCAGCATGGCGTTCTCCGAGGGGCTCTCGGACACGGGCGAGGTCACCGGCCGCGGCAACCCGTTCCTGCGCGGTGCCATCACGGGTGTCGGCACCTTCCTCGGCGGGGTCCTGCACACGCTGCCGTTCCTGATCCCGCAGTTCCGGACCGCGATCATCGTGGCGATCGCGACGATCGCCTTCGAGCTGCTGGCCCTGGCCACGCTCCGGTGGCGCTTCTTCGGCACCGGCTTCCTGGCCTCGTTCGTCTCCATCACGCTGGGCGGGGCGATCATCGCCGGACTCAGCGCGGCGCTGGGCGCGGGCGCCTGACCAAGGTCGGCGGTGCGCCGTCCGGTCCGATGGCGGGCGCGGCGGCCAGGGCGAAGCGGTGTCGCAGCCGGTCGTAGAACTGTGGCGGTCGAAGGCGCACCAGTCGAGCGAACGTCGGTGCGACGTGGACGTCGATCCAGTCGCCGGGGTCCACCACGCCGCGGAGCTGGCCGTCGACACTCACCACGACCGGCCCGGAACCGTCGAGGACGCGCACTCCGACCCCCTCGTCGCCCGACACCACCAGGCTGCGGTTGAAGACCATGTGGGGCGCCACCGGGGTGAGGATCAGAGCGCGCAACCGCGGCGAGAGGACGGGGCCGCCCGCGGCGAAGCTGTACGCCGTCGACCCGGTGGGGCTCCCGACGATGACCGCATCGGCCGAGTACGACTCGAACAACCGGCCGTCGAGGTACACGCCGAGGTCGGCCTGCCGGTCGCGGGCGAGCTTCTCGAAGACGACGTCGTTCATCGCCGTGATGTCGAGGGCGTACCCGTCGAGTGGGGCCGCGCCGGGACGGCATGCCGGTGGCGGGAGCAACGGACCGCGCCCGTACCGCAGCAGTGCCCCGATTCCCGGCGGGATGGAGAGCGGGCGGGACGCGCGCATGCCGATCAGCATCCGGGTTTCCACTGTCGTGCGCCCGGACGCGTAGGCGTCCAGCGCCGCCTCCACCTCGGACGGTGGGATCTCGGTGAGGAAGCCGACCCGTCCGACGCCGACGCCGAGGACCGGCGCGTCGTCCCGTACGGCGATCCGCACGCCGCGGAGCAGCGTGCCGTCGCCGCCGATGGTCACGACGAGATCCGGATGACCGCCGGCGGCGGCTTCGTCCGCGGCGCTGCGGCGCTGCGCCTCGGGACTCCAGACGTCGAGCTGCGTGACCGGGATGCCCCGGGCCGCCGCCCACTCGCTCACGAGCCGAGCGGCGTCGATCGCGGCCGCCCGGCCCTCGTGCACGACAAGCCCGATCCGACGACACGACATGAGCACTCCTCGACCGGTCGATACAGACGAGACCCGGCACCACCGGTGCCGGGCCTCGTCTGTCGCAGCGGGACCTCCGATCAGGACTGTCCCTCCCGGACGCCCTTCTCGACCCGGTCGCCCAGGTCCGGGTCCACATTGCTCCAGTACTCGAACGCGCGCTCGAGAACCGGCTCGGTCACGCCGTCGAGCAGGTGGCCGACGATGTTGTCGACGAGCCGTTGACGGGCTGCGTCGTCGAGCACCTTGCGGTACATCGTGCGGGCCTGGCCCCAGTCGTCGTCCTCGGCGTGCAGGGTGTAGGCGGCGTGCACCAACTCGCCGCTGGTGTACCAGCCGGCCGTCTCCGCGTACCGGGGGTCGGCCTGCGGGCCGCCCTTCGAGTTCGGGTAGTACACGGGGTCGGACGCGTTCTGGTACCGCATGTTGCCCGCCGTGTTGTAGGAGCGGACGGGCGCGACCGGCTGGTTCACCGGCAGCTGGTTGTAGTTCGTGCCGATCCGGGCGCGGTGGGCGTCCGGGTAGGAGAACAGCCGGCCGAGCAGCATCTTGTCCGGGCTGGGGCCGATGCCGGGCACGAGGTTGCTGGGCTCGAAGGCGGCCTGCTCGATCTCGGCGTGGTTGTCGGCGGGGTTGCGGTCGAGGGTCATCGTGCCGACCTCGATCAGCGGGTAGTCGGCGTGCGGCCAGACCTTGGTCAGGTCGAACGGGTTGAAGCGGTAGGTGCTGGCGTCCCCGAACGGCATGATCTGCACCTTGAGCGTCCAGAACGGGAATTCACCCCGCTCGATCGCGTAGTACAGGTCGCGGGTGTGGTAGTCACCGTCCGCGCCGGCGAGGTGGTCGGCCTCGGCCTGGGTGAGGAACTCGACGCCCTGGCCGGAGATGAAGTGGTACTTCACCCAGAACTTCTCGCCGTCGGCGTTGACCCACATGTAGGTGTGGCTGGAGTAGCCGTTCATGTGCCGCCAGGTCTTCGGGATGCCGCGGTCGCCCATCAGCCAGGTCACCATGTGGGCCGACTCCGGCGACAGCGTCCAGAAGTCCCACTGCATGTCGTGGTCGCGCAGGTTGTTGTCCATCCGGCGCTTCTGCGAGCGGATGAAGTGCTGGAACTTCAGCGGGTCCCGGATGAAGAAGACGGGAACGTCGTTGCCGACCATGTCGTAGTTACCCTCGGACGTGTAGAACTTCAGGGCGAATCCGCGGGGGTCGCGCCAGGTGTCCGGGCTGCCCCGCTCGCCGGCCACGGTGGAGAACCGGGCCAGCATCGCGGTCGTGGTCTCCGGCTGGAAGACCGCGGCCTTGGTGAAGGCGCTGACGTCGTTCGTCACCGCGAAGCTGCCGAAGGCGCCGCTGCCCTTGGCGTGGGGCTGGCGCTCCGGCGTGCGCTCCCGGTTCCACTGCGCCATCTGCTCGATGAGGTAGTGGTCCTGGAGCAGGATCGGTCCGTCCGGACCGACGGTGAGCGAGTGGTCGTCGCTCTCGATCGGGATGCCGGCGGTCGTCGTCGCCGTCGGCGGCGGCGTGGGCTGGGTGGTGGTCATGCCTGTTTCCCTTCGTGGTGGGCGGTGCCGGGTCAGCTCGCGAGAGCCAGTGGTCGGGTGGGGGTCGTCGGGGCCGGCGAGGAGACCGGGTACACGGTGCGGACCGTCGTCAGCGCCCAGGTCATCCGCGCCACCGCGGCGTCGGGGTGGTCGCCGAACTCGCCGGCCACCTGTGCGGCGCAGCCGCGGATCCCCAGCCGGCGCAGGGTCGCCGAGACGGTGCGGCGAACCTGGTCGGGGCCGGGTGACTCGGAGGACTGCAGGGTGGAGGCGAACAGCGCCTCGGCTCGGACTGCTTCGAACGTGCTGGGCACCTCGGAGGCAGAGCGCCGTGCCCTCGGTACCGGGATTCCGCCCATCGTTCTCTCCTCGCTTCCCTGTGCTTGTGCGGCCTGCTCGGATCTCTTCCTGCTTGCCGTCCACCGTGGTCTTCTCCAGGTGGGCACGTCTGCGTGGCCAGCGCCCAACCCCGCTACCGGCCAGCGGGAATCCGGGTACTCCGGTCACCGGGCGAGGACGTCGGCCGCTTGCGGTGATGGCCCGGCGGGGAGCGCGCGCGACGCTGAAGTCCCGACCGAAGGGGGACACCGCGATGACCAGCTCCGTGGGAGAGCGGGTGGCGCCTGAGCACGCCGATCCGCGGCGGTGGCGGGCGCTGGCGGTGACCCAGCTCGCCGCGTTCATGATCCTGCTCGACGTCAGCATCGTGAACGTCGCGCTGCCGTCCATCGAGCGTGAGCTCGGCGTCTCGGCAGGGAGCGTGCAATGGGTCCTGTCCGGGTACGCGCTGACCCTCGGACTGGCGCTGGTACCGGCCGGCCGGCTCGGTGACACGCTCGGCCGGCGCCGCATGTTCCTGATCGCCCTGTCGGCCTTCGTGGTGACCAGCGCGCTGACCGGCGCGGCGCCGACCATCGGGCTGCTGATCGCCGCCCGGCTGCTGCAGGGCGTCGCCGGCGGGATGCTCGTGCCGCAGAACACCGGCCTGATCCAGGAACTGTTCCGTGGCGCCGAGCGGGGCAGGGCGTTCGGCATCCTCGGCGCCACCGTCGGGCTGGCCACGGCGGCCGGTCCGGTGCTCGGGGGTCTGATCCTGGCCGCGTTCACCGGACCGGACGGCTGGCGGTGGGTGTTCTACGTCAACGTGCCGATCGGCCTGGTCGCGCTGGTGCTCGCCGCCCGGCTCGTGCCGTCCACCAGGGTGGGAGGGCGGCGTGACACCCATCTGGACCTGGTCGGGACTCTGCTGCTCGGTGGTGGCGTGCTGTGCCTGCTGCTGCCCCTGGTGGACACCGAGACCACCGGCCTCGCCCGGTGGTGGTACCTGTTCGTGGTCTCCGCAGTGCTGTTGGGCGCGTTCGCCCGGTGGGAGAGCCGGGTGGTGCGCCGGGGGCGGCAGCCCCTGCTCGACCCGCGGCTGGCGCGCACGCCCGGCTACGCCGCCGGATCCGGTATCGCGCTGGTCTACTACCTGGGCTTCACCGGGATCGGGCTGGTGTTCGCGCTGTTCTTCCAGGACGGGCTGGGCTATTCGCCGTTGCGTTCGGGTCTGGCCGTCACGCCGTTCGCGCTCGGGGTGGCCGCCTCCGCGGTCGTCGCCGGCCGGCTGGTAGCCCGGATCGGGCGCTGGCTCACCGTGTCCGGGCTGGTCACCGTGACGGTCGGGCTGGTCGCCACCGCCCTGGTGCTGCGGCACGTCGGCGGGGACGCGGCGGCGTGGGCGGCCGCGGCGCCGCTGCTGGTGGCCGGACTCGGCGGTGGCATGGTGACCTCTCCCAACATCACGCTGACCCTGGAGTCGGTCCCGGTGGAGCAGGCGGGCGCGGCGGGCGGGGCGCTGCAGACCGCTCAGCGGATCGGCTCGGCGATCGGCACCGCGGTGCTGGCCGCGATCTTCTACCAGGTGCTCGTCCGCACCGGCCGGGACTACCCGGTGGCGGTGTATGACGCGCTGCTGTGCGCGTCCGGTGTCATGCTCCTGGCGCTGCTGATGGCCGTCGCGGAGCTGGTCCGCCGCCACCAGACCGACCGGCGGGCGGCGCTCCCGTTGCCGGAACACGCCGCCCACCGGGTCTGACCGTCACGGGTGGAGGACGGCCTTGACGACCCCGTCGTCGCGCCGGTCGAACTGCCGGTACAGCTCCGGTGCGTCGTCGAGCGTGCCGTGGTGGGTGACCACGACGCCGGGCCGGGCCCGTCCGGACGTGATGAGATCCCGCAGGGGAGTGGTGTAGCGGCGGTCGTGGGTGCGGCCGAACCGGACCGTGGCGCCCTTGCCGAAGAAGGCGCCCCACGGCACCGTGAGGTTCCCGTCGGGCGTCGCGCCGGGTCCGGGGTCGAGGTCCCGCAGCGGGTACACGCCGGCGACGCCGACCGTGCCGGCGGGGTTGACGAGCCGGGCGGCGTCCGAGATCACCTGATCGGGCCGTTCCCGGCCCGGCCGGGCCCGGTCGTGGGCCTGGAAGCCGACCGCGTCGATGACCTTGTCGACCCCGCCGAGCTTCGCCTCGCCGAGAGGGAGCCCGGTCAGGTTCCGGTGCTCCCGGATCTGCTCGACCGGGTCGCCGAGGCGGAAGTCGACCGGGGTGGCGCCGAGGTTCCCGGCCATGTCCAGGCGCACGCCGATGTCGTCGATGCAGTACACCTCGCGCGCGCCCTGGAGCAGCGCGGAGTAGGCGGCGAGCAGTCCGACGGCGCCGGCGCCGAAGACCGCGACGGTGTCGCCGGCGCGGACGTCGGCGAGGACGGTGGCGTGCCAGCCGGTGACGAACGCGTCGGCGAGCAGGACGAAGTCGTCCTCGAAGGCGTCGCCGGGCTCGCCCGGAAGGCGGATGCAGTTGGCGTCGGCCCACGGCACGCGCAGCAGCTGCGCCTGCGCGCCGCGGTAGGGACCCATCCCGGCGTAGCCGTACGCGGCGCCCGGTCCGTCCCGGCGGGCCCGCAGGCACGCCGCGGACAGCCCGCGCGCGCACATGTGGCAGGTGCCGCAGTACAGGTGGGTGGGGAGCACGACGCGCATGCCGGGGGTGACGGTCTCGACGGCGCGGCCGACCTGCTCCACCACGCCGAGTGGTTCGTGGCCGGGTACCAGACCGGGGGTGGCGCCGGTGCGTCCGTCGTACATGTGCAGGTCCGAGCCGCAGAGGGCGCTGGACGTCACGCGGACCACCGCGTCGGAGTCCCTCTCGATGGTGGCGTCCGGCACGTCGTGCACACCGACGGTGCGGACATCCTCGTAGACGACGGCTCTCATCGTTCCTCCCTTCGGCCGCGGCCGAGTGCCGCGGCGGCGACGACGACGGCGCCGGCGAGCGCCATCGGTAAGACGGGTGCCCAGCGCGGTGCGAACCGGAGCGCGAGGGTGCCGACGACGGCACCGCACAACAGCGCCGCCAACCGGACCGCGGAGCCCGCGACGGACGCGATCCGGTGCGGGTCGCCGGCGAGGACGCGTACCACGTCGGTCAGCGTGCCGGTCAGGTATGTCGTGGACGCGCCGCGCACACCCGAGCTGATCGTGACCGCGCTCTGTACGCCCATCGCCGTGGCGGCCAGGCCGAGCAGGAGCGGCGCCGTCGTACGTCCGGGTTGCGCGCCGACGGCCGGCCAGGCCACCGCCACCGCGGTCAGCAGAATCGCCTCACCCGCCACCACCAGGCTGGTGCGCCGGTGCCAGCCGGTACCGCGCGCCACCGGCAGGGCAACCGTGCCGGCCGTCACCCCGAGGGCGTACCCGCCGACGGCCGCCGACCCGGCGGCCGTGAGGCGACCGTCCACCGTGGCCATCGCTCGGCCGAGCTGCACCAGGTTGCCGGTGACGACGCTGGCGAACACCCCGCCGAGCCGCGTCACGCACAGGACGTCCAGACAGCCCGCCGCGACAGACAGGGCCACCAGCAGCCGCACGACCACCCGCTCGGGCAGCGCCGGACCGGTCCCCGCCGGTACGGCCGGGCTGTCGGTAGGCAGGTGCATCGCGAGAGTCCCTCGTCGGCGGCGTCACCCGTGCTCTGCAAGGGTGGCGCCGCGGCTGCCGTGGGGCGTCCCGGCCAGCGGCCGGTGACGGTGCCTGCTGGCCGGAATCCCGGACCGGCCGCTACCGCCCGTCGAGCGGGAGATCGACCTGCAGCGCGGTGCCCTGTCCGGTCGGGCTGACGAGGGAGATCGTTCCGCCCAGCGCCTCGACCCGGTCGGTGAGCCCGACGATCCCCGAGCCCCGGCCGCGGACCGCACCCCCGACGCCGTCGTCGCGTACCGACAGGTGCAGGCCGCCGTCGCGGACCCGGAGCGTGACCTGGGCGACCGACGCGCGGGCGTGCTTGGTGGCGTTGGCGAGCGCCTCGGAGACGACGTAGTACGCCGCGACCTCCACCGGCTCGGGCAGCCGCGACGGCAGGTCGACGTCGAGCTCGACCGGCACGACGGACCGGTTGGCGAGCGCCTTGAGGGCAGGACCCAGACCGCCCGCGGACAGGATCGCCGGGTGAATTCCGCGGGAGAGGTCCCGCAGGTCGTCGAGCGCGCCCGTCAGCCCGTCTGCGACGTGGGCCAGTTGCGCCCTCAGCACCGGCTCGGGCGACAGCGTCCCCTCGGCGGCGCGCACGTCCAGCACGAGCGACACCAGCCGCTGCTGGGTTCCGTCGTGCAGGTCGCGCTCGATCCGTCGCCTCGCCTGATCGCCGGCGGTCACGATCCGGGCCCGTGAGGCGGTGAGCTCGGCCCGGCTCTCCTCCACCGAGCCGGCCATCGTGTTGAAGCTGCGCTCGAGCAGGCCGATCTCGCCGGCGCCGTCCACCGGCATCCGCGTGCCGAGGTCGCCGTCGGCGAGCCGTCCCGCCATGGTGGCCACCTTCCGGACCGGCCGGACGATCGCTCTCGTCAGGTAGCCGGCGAACAGGACGATGAGGACGAGCGATCCGGCCAGACCGCCGACGGCCGCGGCGATCGCCCGGCGTGCTGCCGTGTCGGAGCGCCGCTCCAGGCCCGCGGAGAGCCCGGCCTCGCTGGACATCAGGCGGTCGAACTCGGCCCGGATGCCGTCCATGCGCCGCTTGCCCTCGGCGGTGGCGGCCAGAGTTCTCGCGGCGGGCGGGTCTCGCCGGGCCGTGCCGATCAGCGGTTCCGAGTAGTCCCGGACGTACGACGTGTACTCCCGCGCGATCGCCTGCGCCCGGCGGTGCTGCTCTGGGTTGTCGGCGACCAACTGCGACAGCGCTCTTGCCTGCCCCATGAAGGTGGCCCGCGCCGCGCGCCACGGCTTCAGGTAGCTCGCCTGCCCGGTGATGACGAACCCGCGCTGGCCCGTTTCGAGGTCGACGGCGAGGCGTTCGAGCCGGTTGGCGGTCACGAGCACATCGTGGGATCTCGTCGCGCGCTCCTCCGCCCGCCGCAGGTCGGCGACGGAGGAGAGCAGGACGGCAAAGGCGGCGCCGACGATCAGGGCGAGCAGACCGCTCGCGACGAACATGCGGCGCGTCAGCCCGCCCCGCACGTCAGCCTCCGGTACGCGTGCCACGCGGCCGGGCGTCGCGCTCGCGCCCGCGAGACACCCCGGCTGGGGAGTGTCGTCACGGCACGAGGTTAGTCGAGAATTCGGTTCATGACGATGGAGCAGAACGTGGACGTCCCGGCCCGGGCCCCGCTGCGCGTGGTCGTCGCCGACGACGACGTCCTTCTCCGCGAGGGCCTGGCCAGCCTGCTCGGCCGCTCGGGCTTCGAGGTCACGGGGCAGGCCGGCGACGCCGCACAGGTCCTGGCGCTGGTTCGCGACCTGACGCCCGAGCTGGTGGTGGTCGACATCCGGATGCCGCCGACGCACACCACCGAGGGGCTGGACGCGGCCCGGGTGATCCGTCAGGAGTTCCCCGAGACGGGCATCGTGGTGCTGTCGGCCCACGTCGAGGTCGAGCACGCGATGGAGCTGCTGGCGTCCGGCCGCAAGATCGGCTACCTGCTCAAGAGCCGGGTCACCGACGTGGAGGACTTTCTCGACACGCTGGGGCGGATCGCCAAGGGGGCTTCGGTCGTGGATCCCGCGCTGGTGCAGGAGCTGGTGTCCGCCCGGCGGCGCAACGACCCGCTGGGCCTACTGAGCGCGCGGGAGCGTGAGGTGCTGGCGCTGATGGCGGAGGGCCGTTCCAATGCCGGAATCGGCCGCCGACTGTGGGTCACCGAGGGGACCGTCGAGAAGCACGTCCGCAGCATCCTGGCCAAGCTGAGCCTCCCGGAGACCGACGACGACCACCGTCGCGTCCTCGCGGTGGTCACGTTCCTGGAGGCCCGTTGACCGGAGTGGCCGACTCGCCGTCACCGCCGCTCCCGAGGACGTCACGGATGGCGCCGGCCGACAGGGCGGACTTCGAGAGGAATCCGATGACGGGGCTCGCCGCGATCAGCTCGGCGTAGTCCTGCTCGGCGTGCGTCGAGATCAGGATCACCCGGGACGGCGGCGGGCCGGTGTCCCGGTGGAGGCGCGTGGCCACCTCGAAGCCACTCTCACCACCGAGATCGATGTCCAGCAGGGCGACGTCCGGCCGGAGCGCCTCGACACACCGGAGCGCCTCGGCGCCCGTCGATGCCACGCCCACGACCGCGACGCCCTCACGCTCCAGGAGACCGCGGGCGGCGGCCAGGAAATGAGGGCTGTCGTCGATGATGAGGCAGCGCAGCATGGTCCCAGCATCGCAGGGCGGATCGGCGGCGGGCATTCCCGCTAGCTGGACACTCACCCCGCTGGCGGCTGGCAGGTACGTGAGGTGTCCAGCCCGCCGGGAACGCAGATGGGTGTTGGCCCCGACGACGTGGTCCCGCCGGAAGGCGACGCTCGAGGTCCCAGCACTGACCCGAGTGGACGTAGAGGAGACCCGCCATGACCAGCAGCCTGGAACGCACCGACACCCCACGCACGAGGACCGACCACCGGGGGCGACCCCAGCCCGCCGCCCCGCCGCAGGCGGCCCGGAAGTACGCCGTCGAGCTGATCGGGGCGTTCTTCCTCGTCTTCACGGTCGGCATCAGCGTCATCTCCGGCAGCGCCTTCGCGCCGCTGGCCATCGGCGGGGTGCTCATGGTCATGATCTACGCCGGTGGGCACGTCTCCGGTGGCCACTACAACCCCGCCGTCACCGTGGCCGCGCTGGTGCGGGGCCGGATCGGATGGGGTGACGCGGTCGGGTACTGGATCGCGCAGCTCGTGGGCGGGCTGATCGCCGCGGCGGCCGTCGGTGGGGTACTCCACCGCGCGCAGACCACTCCCGCGACACTGTCCGGTCACACCCTTGTCGCGGCCCTCGTCGTGGAGCTGCTGTTCACCTTCGCGCTCTGCTACGTCGTCCTGAACGTTGCCACGAGCAGGAGCAACCCGGACAACTCCTTCTACGGCCTGGCCATCGGCTTCACCGTCGTGGCGGGAGCGTTCGCGGTGGGCGGGATCTCCGGTGCCGCGTTCAACCCGGCCATCACCCTCGGCGGCGCCGCGCTGGGCCTGTTCGCCTGGTCGACGCTGTGGATGTACGTGGTGGTGCAGGTCATCGGCGGTGCCGCTGCCGGACTGGCCTTCCTGGCCCTCAACCCGGACGACAGGTGACCCGGGCCCTCGAGACCTGGACCGTCCCGGCTGCCGTGGGCAGCCGGGACGGTCCCTTGTTCAGTCCTCGGTTCCGGTGAGCGCGGCCGGCGTCTGCGGATCGAGTGAGAACAGCTCACGCAGCGCATCGGCGTAGGTCTCGCCCGCACCGGACTCGGCGAGCTGCTTCACGCGCACCGTGGGGGAGTGCAGCAGCTTGCCAACCACGCGGTTCACCGTGCGGGCCAGCTCCTCGCGCACCGCGGCGTCGAGCCCCGGCAACCGGCCGTCCAGCCGGTGCAACTCCGCGTCCACCACCTCGGCGGCTCGTCTGCGCAGCGCGGTCACCGTCGGGGTGACCTCCGCGGTACGCCGGGACGCGACGTGATCGCGTACCTCCCGGGCGACGAGGCGGCGGGCGCGCTCGACGGGGACCGACCCGGTGCCGTGCTGCTCTGCCCGGCGGGCCACGGCGGCGAGATCCACCAGGGTCACCCCGGGCACGTCGCCCACCTCCGGCTCGACGTTGCGGGGTAGCCCCAGATCACACACCACGAGGGGTACCCGGCGGCCGGCGAGCTGGTCGGCGCCGAGCACCGCGTCGCTCGCGCCGGTACAGCAGACGACGACGTCCGCGGTGGGCAGCACGGCGGTGACTCCGTCCAGGCCCACGGCCCGGGCGCGCGTGCCCTCGGCGGCGCAGCGCGCGGCCAGCCGCTGTGCGGCTGCCTCGGTGCGGTTGGCCACCACGATCTCGGCCACCCCGGCCCGGCGCAGCTGCGCGGCCGCCAGGCCGCCCATCGACCCGGCGCCGATCAGCAGAGCCCGCCGGCCCGCCAGACCCGCGCCGTCGGCACCGGTCAGTACTGCCGCCGCGGCGGCCAGGGCCTCCGAGACCACCGACGGACCCGCGGTGGCGATGCCCGTCTCGGTGCGGACCCGTCTGCCCACCCGCAACGCCTGTTGGACCACCTCGCGCAGGGTGCGCCCGAGCGTGCCCGCCTGCTCGGCGTTGGCGTACGCGGTGCGCAGCTGACCGAGGATCTGCGGTTCCCCGAGGACCATCGAGTCGAGCCCGGCGGCCACCGAGAACAGGTGGTCCACCGCAGCCTGTGCGCAGTGCACGTCGAGGTGGCCGGACAGGTCGTCCAGCGCGATCGCGGAGCGGCGCTCCAGGACGTCGGTGATGTTCGCCAGCCCACCGTGGAACGTCGCCACCTCCGCGTAGACCTCGATCCGGTTGCAGGTGGACAGCAGCATGGCCGCGGCGACATGCTCGCAGCCGAGCAGGTGGTCCAGGACCTCACCGGCGTCCCGAACGGACACCGCAACCCGTTCCATCACCTCCACCGGCGCGCTGCGATGGGACAGTCCGACGACCAGGAGAGTCATGCCGCCACGATCGGCCCCCGGGCGTGGGGAAGTCTGCACGGCCAGCGCCGAACTTCGCTACCGGCCAGCGGGGGGATGGGCCCGTCAGCCCGGCTGCAGCGGAAGCTCGACGACGATCGCGGTCCCTGCCCCCGGGGGACTGTCGACCTCGATCGATCCGCCCAGCGCTTGTACCCGGTCGCGCAGGCCGATCAGACCCGACCCTCCCGCGGGATCGGCGCCGCCGACGCCGTCGTCGCGGATCGATAGGTCCAGCAGCGCGTCGCGCTGGTCGACCGCGACCTGCGCGCACGAGGCGCGGGCGTGCTTGGTCGCGTTCGTCAGCGCCTCGGACACGACGTAGTAGGCCGCCACCTCGATCGGGCCCGCGGCACGGATTCGGGTCCGGATGTCGATTTCCACCGGGATCGCGGCACGGCGGGCCAGGGTGCGCAGGGCCGGGCCCAGGCCGCCCTCGGACAGGATCGCCGGGTGGATGCCGCGGGCGATCTCGCGCAGCTCCTCGATCGCCCCGGTGAGCTCGTCGGCGACCCGGCCGAGCTGGTCCTGCAGCTCGGTCAGGCCGGGCGGGACGGTGGCCTGGGCGAGGCGGAGCGTGAGGCTGATCGCGACGAGTCGTTGCTGGGTGCCGTCGTGCAGGTCGCGTTCGATGTGGCGACGCGCGTCGTCGGCGGCGGTGACGATCCGGGCCCGGGAGGCGGTGAGTTCGGCGCGGCTGTCGGCGTTCGCGATGGCGGTGCCGGCGAGCTCGGTGAAGGCGGCCATGCGCACCTCGGTGTCGGCCGGTAAGGGCCCGTGCCGTGACGCGACGCTGATCACGCCCCACAGCCGTGCCTCGACCACGATCGGGACCGCGACCCCCGACCGGATCCCCAACGGAGGGAGCCCCGAGTCCTCGCGGTAGTCCTCGTTGCGAGCCGGCCGGCCCGTGCGCAAGACGACCGCCAGGGCCAGGGGCGGCACCGGCCGCCAGTGGCTCCCCACCGCGAGCTCGTCGGCGAGGCTGCCGACGACGGCGCACACGGTGATCGCGCCGTCGGCATCGAGGCGGGAGATGCCCGCGCCGTCGGCACCGACCACGTGACCGACCTCGTGCGCGACGGCCTCGAAGACCTCGGCTGCCGGCACCCCGCGGGCGACCAGCGTGGCGACCCGCCGCAACGCCGCCTGCTCGTCGGCGAGCCGGCGGAGTTCGTCGCGGCTCTCCTCGAGCTGGGCGCGGCCCTCGGCGTTCGCGATCGCGGTGCCGATGAGCTCGGTGAAGCCGGCCATCCGCTGCTCGGTGTCGGCCGGGAAACGCCCGTGCTGGACACCGGCGACGATCACGCCCCACAGCCGCCCCTCGACGACGATCGGCACCGCGACCGACGAGCGGATCCGCATCGTGCGAACGGTGGCGTCGACGAACGCGCCCGAGGCATGGCTGTAGTCGTCGCAGCGTGCCGGCCGGCCGGTGCGCAGCGCCTCCGCCAGGGCGAGGGGCGGCTCAGGCCTCCAGCGGCTCCCCGGCGGCAGCCCGTCTTGGTCCTCGCCGACACGGTCGACGACGGTGATCGCGCCGTCCGGATCGAGTCGCGCGATCATCGAGGCGGCGGCTCCGAGGACGTGCCTCACCTCCTGCGCGACGGCAGGGAACACCTCCGCCCTCGGTACCCCGCGGGCGACCAGCGTGGCGACCCGCTGAAGCGCCGCCTGCTCGTCGGCGAGCCGGCGCAGTTCGTCGCGGCTCTCCTCGAGCTGGGTGCGGCCCTCGGCGTTCGCGATCGCGGCGCCGACGAGCTCGGTGAAATCGGCCATATGCTGTTCGGCATCGGCCGGAAACGGCTCTCCCTGCGTCCCGATGTTGATCGCGCCCCACAGCCGGCCCTCGACGACGATCGGAGTGGCGACCCCCGACCGGATTCCGAGCCGGCGAACGGCGTCACCGGCGATGCCGGCGGCCTGGCCGTAGTCGTCCGAGCGTGCCGGGCGGCCCGTGCGCAAGACGGTCGCCGTGGACAGGGGCGGCTCGGGCTTCCAGCGGGTGCCCACCGGAACCTGTTCGGGGCGCCGTCCGACGCTCGCGACGACGGTCGCCGCGTCGTCGGCATCGAAGCGGACGATGTTCGTGCTGTCCGCATCGAGGACGCGGCCGACCTCCCGCGCGACGGCCGCGAAGACCTCGGCCGGCGGCAGCCCTCGGGCGACCAGCGTGGCGACGCGGCGCAACGCGAGCTGCTCCCGCGCGAGCCGGCGGAACTCCTCGCGACTCTCGGCGTTCGCGGTCGCGAGGGCCTCGGCCTCACGGCGGCGCGTGGCGAGGCCGACCACCGAGCTGGCCGCGCCGGCGACGAGGAGGAATGCGAGCAGGGCCACCACATTGTCGGGGTCGGCGACGGCGAAGTCGTAGAGCGGCGGGAGGAAGTAGTGATCCAGCAGCACCGCGGCCGTGACCGCGGCGGCCAGCGCCGGAACGAGCCCACCGACCAGCGCCACGACCACGACGGCGAGCAGGTAGAGCAGCGTCTGGCTGGGCAGGTTCACGAAGTCGCGAAGCTGAGCCAGACCCACTGTCAGCAGGGGAAGGACGACCAACCCGGTGAGGGCACCGGCGAGCCGACGCCGCGGGGACAGCGCCGCGCCCCGAGCAGACAGCCGTCGCCGGGTCGCGGAGGGCTCGGGCGGGTCGGTGTGCACGTCGAGATCGCCTCTCCCCTCACCGGGCCGGACGGCGGCGATGGCCGGCGCCCGGCACCAGCCCGGCGACATGCTCCGCACGGGCGGAGTCCGACAACCTGGGCCCGGGTCGGCCGCTGGAGATGGCCATGATCGATGGTAGAACCGGCGCCGAGTCGATCGGCAACCCCGGCCGTCGCTGACCTGACTGCGCCTGGACGGCGGCCGGGTCCCACTGCGCCTACCTTTCCGTCTCCAAGGGTCCCCGGCGAGCCTGCCGTTCGCCGCGCCAGCGCACGAAGCCGTGCCGATCGGCCTGCTCGCGATGGCGGAGAACCCCCATCGGCAGGCGGCGGCCGGCCGCGTCCCATCCTGGCGGCCGTCGCCGCACAGGTCGCCGCAGAGGGAACGACCGTCCGGCGATCTCGAGTCCGGCTGCCCTCCTCCGGCTACCGGGTACCCGAGGTCTCGGGGCAGTGGGAGCGTGGGTCTGAAGGTGGCCGTGACGTCGTAGACGGGCGTGGCGGTGATGCTGGGGCTGTGACTCATCCACGACCGGCCACCAGGAGGACGCCATGCCCACCCGCATCGCCGACATCGAGATCCCCGACACGAAGCTCGTCGCCGAGGCCACCGAGCTCGTCCGCGAGGCCGCGAGCCCGTTGCTCTACCACCACTCCCGGCGGGTGTACCTGTTCGGCGCGCTGCGTGGCCGCGAGCAGGGCCTGCGCTACGACCCCGAACTGCTCTATGTCGGCGCGATGTTCCACGACCTCGGACTGACCCCGGAGTACCGGCGCACCGACCAGCGCTTCGAGATCGACAGCGCCGACGAGGCCCGCAGCTTCCTGCTCGCCCACGGCATCTCCGAGGACGCGGCGACGCTGGTGTGGACGGGGATCGCGCTGCACACGACCCCCGAGGTCCCGCTGCACATGGCACCGGAGATCGCGCTGGTCACGCGGGGGGTCGAGCTCGACGTGCTGGGCATCGGCTATCACGCGGTCAGCGACGAGCAGCGTGCCGCGGTCACCGAGGCGCATCCGCGGCCGGACTTCAAGCGGCAGATCCTGGAGGCGTTCACCGACGGGAACGCCGACCGCCCGGAGACGACGTTCGGCAACGTGAACGCCGACGTCCTGGAGCACTTCGTGCCCGGTTTCCGGCGCGTCGACTTCGTCGAGGTGATCCAGGGTTCCGACTGGCCGGAGTAGGAGGCTCGGGCCCGGCTGCCGGCGCCCCCGGTCGACGGTGCGAGCCCGACGGGCGGTGCCGCATCGAAGCGGGAGCGAGAGGTGCGACGCACTGCTGGTGCTGCCCTCCGGTGACCCGGAGGGGCCCGATGAGATCCGTCCCCAGCTCCGGAACGTGGTCCGCGGCTGTGGTGTGCCCCGGCGTCGCGTGTCCGGGCGTGTCCGGAACGAGTACTTCGTCCCTTCCGGGCGCAACTGCTTGACAGTTGCCTTGGCCATGCCCTTGAGTTTCCCCGCGAAACTGCGGTATTCCGAGAGGCCAAGCGCTCACATGGCGGATCGACGCCGACCGCTCTGACGGCGCGCGGGCACGACTGAGCTGCCGAGGGCGGCGCTCGCATGGACGATGCGGACGAGGTGCGCACCACCGCGGCGGTGTCGTCCGCCCGGGGACAGGTCCGGTCCACCGCGGCGGTGTCGTCCGCGCGGGGACAGGTCCGGTCCGCCGCGGCCCCCGCCGTCGGCGGGACCCCGCCCGCGGTCGTGTGGCCGGCCGATCCCGGCGCCATGGTCGCGATGGGCTCCGGCCTCGTCGTCGCCGCCGGGCACGACGTCCTCGCGCTCAGGCGGGAGACGGGGCACGGCTCGGCCGGGGCGCGGCACGGAGGGCCGGTCTGATGCCGCTGGTCGCCGGGGTGGACTCGTCCACGCAGTCGTGCACGGTCGTGCTGCGGGACGTCGACGACGGGCAGATCGTCCGGCACGGGCGGGCGCCCCACCCGCGGACCACGCCGCCGGTCAGCGAGCAGCCGCCCGAGTCCTGGTGGGTCGCGCTGGGGCAGGCGCTGAACGCCGCCGATGCCGCGGAGATCGTCGCGATCTCGGTCGACGGCCAGTGCCACGGACTCGTCCCACTCGACGCCGACCGGGAGGTGATCCGCCCGGCGAAGCTGTGGAACGACACGACGTCCGCGGACGAGGCCGCCGAGCTGGTGGAGCGGCTCGGCGCCGCGGCCTGGGCGCGGCGGACCGGCAGCGTCCCGGTGGGGGCGTTCACCATCACGAAGCTGCTGTGGCTCGCCCGCAACGAGCCCGCCGCGTACCGCCGGCTGGCACACGTGGTGCTGCCGCACGACTGGCTGACGTTCCGGCTCACCGGCGAGCTGGTCACCGACCGCGGGGACGCCTCCGGCACCGGGTACTTCTCGCCCGCGGAGTCCAGCTGGCAGCCGGACCTGCTGGCCCTGGTGGACCCGGCGATGGACTGGGTGCCGCGGCTGCCCCGGATCGTCGGTCCCGACGAGCCCGCCGGGGCGGTCACCGCGGCGGCGGCGGCGGCCCTCGGTCTCCGGCCCGGCACGGTCGTGGGCGCCGGATCGGGGGACAACCAGGCGAGTGCGCTCGGCCTCGGCCTGCGGCGCGGCGACGTGGCGGTCTCGGTCGGCACCTCGGGCACCGTCTTCGCCCGTCACCCGGAGTCCACCGCGGACGTCACCGGAGCGGTGAACGGCAACGCCGACGCGACCGGGGAGTACCTGCCGCTGCTCTGCACCCTCAACGCCGCCAAGGTGACCGACGCGTTCGCGCGCCTGCTCGGCGTCGACCACGACGGGATGACCGCGCTCGCGCTCGCCGCGCCCGCGTCCGACGAGCGGCCGGTGCTGGCCGCATTCCTCGACGGTGAGCGGGTGCCGAACCGGCCCGGTGCGCGGGGTCTGCTGGGCGGGCTGCGCAGCGACCTGACGCGGGAGGAGATCGCCCGTGCGGCCTACGAGGGCGTCGTCGCGGGCCTGCTCGCCGGCATCGACCTCCTCGCCGGGCTGGGGGTGCGGACGGGCGGGCGGGTGCTGCTCACCGGCGGGGGTGCCCGGTCGGCGGCGTACCGCCAGCTGCTGGCCGACCTGTCCGGGCGTCCGGTGTACACGGTGGAACTGGAGGAGACGGCCGCCGCGGGGATCGCGGCGCAGGCCGCGGCGATCCTCCACGGGGCGAAGGTCGGTGAGATCGCGGACGCGTGGGCGCCACCGGCACGGCTCGCCGCCGAGCCGCGGCCGGATCCCGGGCGGGAGGAGGTGCTCGACCGCTACCGCCGCCTGGCTGCCTGGCGGGGACTCGACTCCGAACCCTGAGGGGGCACCGTGCTCGCCGCCGTCATCGACAAGCCGAACGAGATCCGCGTCGGACCGGTTCCGGATCCCGCGCCCGGCCCGGGCGAGGTCGTGGTGCGCGTGGGCGCCTGCGGCATCTGCGGCTCGGACGTCACCATCGCGGCCGGGAACTTCCCGCCGACGCCGTTCCCGATCGTGCCGGGTCACGAGTTCGCCGGGGAGATCGTCGCCGTCGGCGCCGGGGTGGACCACCTGCGCGACGGCGACCGGGTCGCGGTCGACCCGACGCTCGTGTGTGGACACTGCGACTGGTGCCGGGCGGGCCGCGGCAACCTCTGCGACAACTGGGGTGCCACCGGGGACACCGTGGACGGTGCGGCCGCGGAGTACGTGGCCGTCCCCGCGTACAACTGCCACCGGATGCCGGCCGGGATGACGTTCCGGCAGGCGGCCCTGGTGGAGCCGCTGTCCTGCGCGGTGCACGCCGTCGCGGTGGCGCCGCCGCGGGTCGGGGAGTCGGTGCTCGTCGTCGGCGGCGGCACGATGGGCCTGCTGACCGCGCAGCTGCTCGCCCGGGGCGGGGCGTCGCGGCTCGCCGTCGTGGACCGCAAGGCGGACCGGCTCCCGGTCGCCGAGCAGCTCGGCGCCACGCTCACCTCCACCGACCTCGCCGAGGCACTGGACGACCGGCCCCGCGGGTACGACCTCGTGGTGGACGCCACCGGGTCACCCCCGGCGATCCAGGCCGGGCTCGCCGCGGTGGCGAAGGGCGGGCGATTCCTCGTCGTCGGCGTCGCGCCGCCCGAGGCGACGGTCGCGATCTCCCCCTTCCGCATCTACAACCAGGAGATCACGGTCCTCGGCTCGATGGCGGTCCTGCACAGCTACGGCCAGGCGCTCCGGCTCGTCGCGGACGGGCTCGTCGACGTCGACCCGCTGATCACGCACGGGCTCCCGCTGGAGGAGTACCCCGACGCGCTCGAGATGGTCCGCACCGGCCAGGGGCTGAAGATCCAGCTCCTGCCGAACGGGTGAGGTGAGGGCGATGCGACGGAGAAGGCTCGCGCTCCTCGCGGCGGTCGCCGCGCTGGTCGTGGCCGCGAGCGGCTGCGCAGGCGTGGGCGGTCGCGGCGGCGGCGGCACCCAGGTCGTCGTGGCCATGGTGGCGAACCCGCAGATGCAGGACCTGGAGAGGCTCAGCGGCGAGTTCACGAGGCGGCACCCGGAGATCTCGCTGAAGTTCGTGACCCTGCCCGAGAACGAGCTCCGGGACCGGGTCACCCAGGACATCGCCACGAACGCCGGCCAGTACGACGTCGTGACGGTCGGCACGTACGAGGTCCCGATCTGGGCGGCGAACACGTGGCTGACCAGAGTGGACGGCCTGGCGGCGAGGACGCCCGGCTACGACGTGGCCGACCTGATCCCGCCGGTACGCGACGCGCTCACGTACCGGGGCGGCATGTACGCGGTGCCGTTCTACGGCGAGTCGTCGTTCCTGATGTACCGCAAGGACCTTTTCGCGCGGGCGGGCTTGACGATGCCCGCGCGGCCGACGTGGCAGCAGGTGGCCTCCTTCGCCGCGCGGCTCGACGACCCGGCGAAGAAGCTGTCCGGCATCTGCCTTCGTGGCCTGCCCGGCTGGGGCGAGGTGCTGGCGCCGCTCGACACGGTGATCCTGACGTTCGGCGGTCGCTGGTACGACGAGCACTGGAAGGCCCACCTCACCGATCCGGCGACCGTGCGCGCGGTGAAGTTCTATGTGGACCTGGTGCGCAAGCACGGCGAGCCGGGTGCGCCCAGCGCCGGCTTCTCGGAGTGCCTCACGTCGCTGAGTCAGGGCAACTCCGCGATGTGGTACGACGCCACCTCGGCCGCGGGCTCTCTCGAGGACCCCAACGTCAGCAAGGTCGCCGGGAAGATCGGGTACGCCCCCGCGCCGGTCGTCGACACGCCGCGCTCGGGCTGGCTGTGGGCGTGGTCCCTCGCGTCGCCCACGACCTCGCGGGAGAAGGCCGCCGCGTGGACGTTCATGTCCTGGGCATCGTCCAAGGAGTACGTCCGGCTGGTGGGCGAGAAGCTCGGCTGGGCGCGGGTGCTGCCGGGGAGCCGGTTGTCCACGTACGCGCTCCCGCAGTACCGGAAGGCCGCCGGTGCCTTCGCCGACCAGACGCTCAGGTCGATCCAGGGCGTCGACGTGCACCGGCCCGGGAGGTACCCGCAGCCCTGGATCGGCGTGCAGTACGTCTCGATCCCGGAGTTCCAGGATCTCGGCACGAAGGTGTCGCAGGAGATCAGCGCGGCCATCGCCGGGCAGCAGTCCGTCGACGACGCGATGAGGAAGGCCCAGAGGTACGCAGAGGACGCGGCCGCGAACGGCGGCTACGGCTCCTGATCCACGCGACCCCCAGGAGGTCCACCATGGCCATCCAGGTCGAGGCACCGCCCGCGGCAGAACCGCGGCGACGGCCCGAGCCGAGGCAACTCACGCGCAGGGAGCGCCGGCAGCGTCGCCGGCCGCTGCTCCCGGCCCTGGTCTTCGCGATCGTCCTGACCCAGCTGCCCTTCGTGGCGACGCTCTACTACAGCACCCAGCGGTACAACCTGCTGCGGCCGGAGACCCGGAAGTTCGTCGGGCTGAGCAACTACGGCCGGGTCTTCACCGACGACCTGTTCCGGAACGCCGTGCTCAACACGGTGAAGCTGACCGTCACCGTGGTCCTGCTGTGCGCGTTATTCGGCACCGCGCTCGCCGTGCTGCTGGACAAGAAGTTCCTCGGCCGGAGCATCGTCCGGACGCTGCTCATCACGCCGTTCCTGGTGATGCCGGCCGCCGCGGCCCTGGTGTGGAAGACCTCGATGCTCAACCCGGTGTTCGGGATCGTGAACTGGGTGCTGTCCCCGTTCGGGGCCGGTCAGACCGACTGGACGAGCCGGTACCCGATGACGTCGATCATCCTGGTGCTCACCTGGCAGTGGACGCCGTTCTTCATGCTGATCATCCTCGCGGGGCTGCAGAGCCAGTCGCCCGAGGTGCTGGAGGCGGCGAAGACGGACGGCGCCACCGGAGGGCAGACGTTCCGTCGGGTGACGATGCCGCATCTGCGGCAGTTCATCGAGCTGGCGACGGTGCTCGGCACGATCTTCATCCTGCAGACGTTCGACGCGATCTTCATGATCACCCAGGGCGGTCCGGGGCAGGCGACCACGAACCTGCCGTACTTCATCTACCAGCAGGCGTTCCGTGCGTTCAACGCCGGTGAGGCGGCCGCGGCCGGCGTGATCACGGTGGTGGCGACGATCGTCTTCGCCACGTTCGCGCTGCGGTTGGTGTCCGGCCTGTTCACGACGGAGGTGTTGTGATGGCCGCCGTCGACACCGACCGCCTCACCTCGACAGTCGAGCGGCCGGCCCGGCACCGGCGCCGCCGCAGGCCGCCGCGACCCGGCACCATCGCCGTCGGCGTGGTCGCCTGGGCCGTCGGGCTGGTGTTCTTCTTCCCGGTGCTGTGGATGTTCCTCACCGGGTTCAAGCAGGAGTCCCAGGCGTCGACCGATCCTCCGACGATCTTCTTCACCCCGACGCTCGACCAGTACCGTGCGATCCTCGGTCGCGACTTCCTGCCGTACTTCGGCAACTCGCTGATCGCGTCGGTCCTCTCGATCGTGCTCGTGCTGCTGCTCGCCACCCCGGCGGCGTACGCGCTGTCGGTGCGTCCCGTGGTCAGGTGGCAGGACTCGCTGTTCTTCTTCCTGTCCACCCGGATGATGCCCGCGGTCGCGACGATCCTGCCGCTGTACATCATTGCGCGGGACCTGAACGTCCTCGACAACGTCACGTTCCTCGCCCTGATCTACACGGCGATGAACCTGCCGATCGCGGTGTGGATGATCCGCTCGTTCCTGCTGGAGCTGCCGAAGGAGGTCCTGGAGGCGGCGAGGGTGGACGGCGCGTCGCTGCCGGTGGAGATGCGGCGGGTCATCCTGCCGATGATCGCGCCCGGGCTCGCGGCCACCGCCCTGATCTGCTTCATCTTCGCGTGGAACGAGTTCTTCTTCGCGGTGTCGCTGACGGCCTTCCGGGCGGCGACGGTGCCGGTGTTCCTGGTCGGCTTCATCACCCAGGAGGGCCTCTTCTGGGCCCGGTTGTCGGCGGCGGCGACGCTCGCCGTGCTGCCCGTGCTGATCGCGGGGTGGACCGCCCAGAAGTGGCTCGTCCGCGGGCTTTCCCTCGGCGCGGTGAAATGATGCGGGCGGCGGTCATCGTCGGGCCGGGGAAGGTCGCGGTCTCCACGGTGGACGACCCGGCGCCCGGGACCCGGGGCGTCGTCCTCGCGGTCGCGGGCTGTGGAATCTGCGGCACGGACCTACACCTTCTCGACGGTGAGTTGCCGTACCGGCCGTACCCGGTCATCCCGGGGCACGAGTTCGCGGGCACGGTGGTGGCCGCCGGGGCGGGCGTCACGGAGTTCGCGGTCGGCGATCGGGTGACCGCCGACCCGAACCTGTCCTGCGGCGAGTGCCACCACTGCCGGACCGGCCACGAGAACCTCTGCTCCCGGTACCAGGCCCTGGGCGTCACGGTGCACGGTGGCTGCGCCGAGTACGTGACGGTGCCCGTCGGGAACTGCTTCCGGCTGCCGGACGCGATGCCGCTCGGGCACGCGCCGCTCGTCGAGCCGCTGTCCTGCGCGGTCCACGGGTTCGACCTGCTGCCGGGGCGGGTGGGCGAGCACTACCTGATCTACGGGGCCGGGACGATGGGCCTGCTGATGACGCAGCTCGCCGTCCGGGCCGGGGCGGCGAGTGTCAGCGTCGTCGACCTGAACGCGGACCGTCTCACGGTGGCGTCCCGGCTCGGCGCCGCACACACGGCCGTCCACGCCGACATCTTCGACCGCCCTGAGGGCTGGGAGGTGGTGATCGACTGCACCGGGGCGGTGCGGGCCATCGAGGACGGCCTGACCCGCGTCCGTCCGGGCGGGACGTTCGAGCTGTTCGGGGTGGCCCCCGCGGGCGCCACGGCGACGTTCTCTCCGTTCCGGATCTACCGGGACGAGGTCACGATCGTCGGCAGCATGGCCGTGCTGCACAGCTTCGGCCGCGCGGTCGACCTCCTCGCCGCCGGGGCGATCGACGCCGAGACGATGATCAGCCACCGCTTTCCCCTCGACGCCTACGCCGAGGCGGTCGAGACGTTCCGCGCCGGGACCGGGCGCAAGCTCCAGGTGTACCCGTGAGGTCCATGCCCGCCGTCGTCCTCCGCGGCATCCGCGACCTCGTGGTCGACGAGCGGCCGGTGCCCTCGCCGGGCCCGCAGGAGGTACTGGTGCAGGTGACCGCGGTCGGGGTGTGCGGTTCCGACGTGCACTACTACGACCACGGCCGGATCGGGCCGTACGTCGTGGAACGACCGCTCGTCCTCGGGCACGAGCCCGCCGGCGTCGTCACGGCCGTCGGCCCGGCGGTGACACGTTGCCAGCGCGGTCAGCGGGTCTCCGTCGAGCCGGGACGGCCGGACTTCACCTGCCGCCAGTGTCTCGCCGGCCGGTACAACCTCTGTCCCGACATGCAGTTCATGGCGACGCCGCCGGTGGACGGGGCCTTCTGCGAGTACGTCGTCGTCCACGAGGCACAGGCCCACCCCGTGCCGGACTCGATCAGCGACGACGCGGCGGCCCTGCTGGAGCCGTTGTCCGTGGGCATCTGGGCCTGCCGGCGAGGTCGCGTGACGGCGGGCAGCCGCGTCCTCGTCAACGGGGCCGGGCCGATCGGGCTGGTCTGCACCCAGATGGCCGTCGTCTGCGGGGCAACCGAGGTGATCGTGGCGGACGTCAACCCGTACCGGCTGGGTCACGCGACGCGGTTCGGGGCCACGGCGGTGGTCGAGGTCCCGCGGACGCCGCTCACCGGGCTGGAGCCCGACGTCCTGCTGGAGTGCTCCGGGCACCCGACGGCCAGCAGGGCCGCCGTCGAGGTCGTGGCCCCGGCCGGGCGCGCGGTCCTCGTCGGCATGGGCGCGGACGAGTTGCCGCTGCCGCTCTCGGCGCTCCAGAACCGCGAGGTCGAGGTGATCGGCACGTTCCGGTACGCCAACACGTGGCCCACCGCCATCGCCCTGGTGGACCGGGGCAGGGTCGACCTCGACGGCCTCGTCACCGGCCACTTCGGACTGTCCGAGGTGGAGGCCGCGCTCACCGCCGTCACGGCGGACCCCCACTCCGTCAAACCCCTGGTCCACCCCGTGCGTTAGGAGCCCTGTCATGGCGACCGTGACCTACGACCAGGCGACCCGGTACTACCCCGGGTCGGACACGCCCGCCGTGGACCGGCTCGACATCCAGATCCGGGACGGCGAGTTTCTCGTGCTCGTCGGGCCGTCCGGCTGCGGCAAGTCCACCTCGCTGCGGATGCTGGCGGGACTGGAGGAGGTGGACGAGGGCGCGATCCGGATCGGGGACCGCGATGTGACGAAGCTGGCGCCGAGGGAACGGGACATCGCGATGGTGTTCCAGTCCTACGCGCTGTACCCCCACATGACCGTGGCGCAGAACATGGGATTCGCGTTGGAGCTGGCCAAGGTGCCGAAGGCCGAGCGACTGGAGCGGGTCCGGGCTGCCGCCAAGATCCTGGACCTCGAGCCGTACCTCGGCCGGAAGCCCAAGGCACTGTCCGGAGGCCAGCGGCAACGGGTCGCCATGGGCCGCGCGATCGTCCGGCAGCCGCAGGTGTTCCTGATGGACGAGCCGCTGTCCAACTTGGACGCGAAGCTCCGCGTGTCCACACGGTCCCAGATCGCCGCGCTGCAGAAGCGCCTGAACGTCACCACGGTGTACGTCACGCACGACCAGGTCGAGGCCATGACGATGGGGGATCGCGTCGCCGTCCTGAAGGACGGGCTTCTCCAGCAGTGCGACACCCCGCTCAACCTGTACCAGCGTCCGGCGAATGCCTTCGTGGCCGGGTTCATCGGCTCGCCGGCCATGAACATCCGTGAGTTCCATCTCGTGGACGGGCATGCGCGGATCGGCGCGGTGGACGTCGCGCTGTCCCGTGCCGAGGTCGCTGCGCTGTCACGGCAGGACGCCCGGTCGGTGCTCCTGGGCTTCCGCCCGGAGTCCGTCGAGCTGGTGGGGCCCGGGGCGGGCTTCCCCGTCACGGTGCGGCTGGTGGAGGAGCTGGGCGCGGACGCGTACCTGTACGGCGCGATCGAGGGCACGCCGGAGTCCGGCGAACCGGATCTGGTGGCCCGGATCGACCCGGCCGCGCCGCCGCGGGTCGGGGAGACCGTCCACGTGCGGGTGAAGGCCGGGAAGG
Source organism: Actinomycetota bacterium (assembly GCA_030840805.1). Lineage (GTDB taxonomy): Bacteria > Actinomycetota > Actinomycetes > Mycobacteriales > HKI-0501 > JAVEDU01. The sequence goes on along the minus strand of JAVEDU010000076.1, from coordinate 38,170 downwards.
AGCACGCCTTCTCGCCGAAGACGGGGCTGCGGCTGACCTGAGAGCGTTGAGCGCGGTTCGGCCCCGGACAGCGTGTCCGGGGCCGAACCGTGTCGCACGAGGAGATGGACCTCCTGTGCGGTTACGGGCAGTTGCCGATGTCGCTCTCGGACGAGGCCACGATGACGTCCACCACGGCGAGGCCGAGCGTGTTGACCTTGAGGTGCACCGCGTTCACGGTCAGACCCTTGTCCGGGGTGGTCAAGGGGATCTGCTCGTTGAGGACCAGCGAGACGACGCCCACATTGATCCCCGTGTTGGGCGCCGGCCGGCCAGGTGCGCCGATCACCACGGTGTTGCCGACCTTGAGGAACTCGATGGTGGCGCTACCGGTCGATCCGGAGCAGGTCGTCGTCGACGAGGACTGGATGGTGCGCATCGTGACGGTGGGGATGCCGGCGATGGCGACGGTGGTGTCCGCGGTCGACGCGGTGGCCGTGGACTTGCTGGGGAAGGCCACCGTGGTGACGTTGGCGCACAGGGCGTGGGCGCTGACCAGCCCACTCACGGTGGCCACGCACGGGGTCGTCGTGGACGAGTTCGAGGTCGTCGAGACGGGGCCCGTGTCAGGCGTGCGCGGCACGGTGACGAGGGGGACCCCGAGCAGGGTCGCGGTCGCCTTGAGCCCGTACGCCCGTCCGGTCAGGTTCTGGCCGGAGACGACCACCTTCTCGCTCCCGCAGGGCGAGGTCACCGGACGGTTGTTGGCGTCGCCGTTGTAGGTGGCCACCCAGTTGTACGTGCCCGCGCCGCCCGCGGTGACGTTGCCCGACGAGGCGGTGCCACCGGTCAGCGCGCCGGTTCTGGTGGCGATCGCGTTCGCGCAGGAGTTGTCGCCGGGGCCGTACAACCTGAAGGTCACGGTGCCGGTGGGGGACGCCCCGCCGATCACGCGAGCGGTGTCGGAGATGTTCCCGCCCGCCGGTACCGAACCCGACGGCGTGGTGGTGACCGAGGGGCCGGCCGTGCCGCCCGCCCCGCCGCAGGTGCTCACGTTGTTGGTGTCCAGCGTGACCGCGCCGATGCGCGCCAACAGGCTGCCGGTGCTGTTCGAGCCCGCGGCGAGGCTGATGGACTGGTTCGCCAGGATGTTGCCGACGAAGCTGGTGCCCGTCCCCAGGGTGGCGCTGCTGCCGACCTGCCAGGTCACGTTGTTGTTGTTACAGGGGGTCGCCCCGTTGATGAGCACGACCGCCGAATTGCTTGCCGTGGTGAGAGTGGTGCCGATCTGGAAGACCCACGCGGCGTTGGGGTTTCCCTGCGCATCCAGGGTGAGGGTGCCGGTGAGCTGCGCCGAGGTGTTGAAGCAGTAGACGGCGGGGGGCAGCGTCAAGCCGCCCAGGTCCGTGCTCGTCAGGTTCGTGTCGCAGGCTTCGCCGGCCGCGAAGTTGTACGCCGTGGTGAGGTCGCCCTGGGCCGCGGCGGCCGTGGGATCCCCGGCGTGGATGGTCCCGTTGACCGTCCCGGGCGGGAACCCGGTCACCGCCGTGCCGGGGCTGACGCCCAGGTCGCCGGTGACGACGCTCGGGCCGGTGTTGGTCACCGTCGAGCCCGCGAGTACGGCGAAGGTGGCGGCCGCGCCCAGCGGCGGGGTGGTCGCGACGGCGTAGGCGGCGGTGGGGGTGAGGACGGCCATCGCCACGCCCGTGGCGAGGATCGTGGCGCCGGCCAGTGCGCGCATGGTCTCTCCCGTGGAGCGAGGAGGTGCGACCCCCTCGCGGGTCACGCGCATGCGGTGTTCGCGGTCGGTGGCGGCGGCGCCGGTGAGGGTCCGGACGGCGGTACTGAAGCGGTGCATGACGGCTTCTTTCCCGGGCACGGTTGTAGAAGCGCACGGCGTGGTGCGTCGTGCGGAGACAGCGCGGTCCACGCCGCGCGGCCGGAGCTGTCTTTCGTCCGATTTCCCCGGAAAGGACTCGGGCGGATTCAGCACGCCACCGAGGTCTGGGGTAACGAATGCAATGTACTCCCGTCACCGCGCCGGCGGGGCCGAATGCGACGCGGCATTTCCGGTGGCCGGATATCTTCGCGGATACGTCTGTTAGGTGGGATACACCGGGTATCGAGCGCTCTTCTGGGCGCGGAGCGGCGAACGCCGCCGCATCGGACGGTGGTGGCCGATCGCCGAGGGCGAGGCGCGGCGACAGCCGCGCTGGTAGAGGTACCGGAGATGTGACTGCGCGGACCTCTTCCCGCGGGTGAGCGCGCTTCTGGCGCGGAACCGCAAGGAAGGACCGGTGGGGTGCCGGCGAGGGACGATGCGGGAATTCGATATCGGAACTCGACGCGGGCGAGGTGAAGGTCACGAAACTGTCCGGTGTACAAAGGCGGGCGCCGAACGAGAAAGGGGCGATCACGCGCGGCGCGCACTGCCGACTCGAATAGCGTGACGCCCGTACGCGGAGAGCGGCGCCGTATTCGGCTGGCCTACTCCTTCTGGTCACGGGCAGCGGAGCCCCGACATCGACCATTGTGGTGACCGGTCCGGGCGGTGTGTTCACGCTGATACCGGGAACCACTCGGGCCGACGTCGATCGGCCGCACCGTCAGGTCACGCGGGCGCGACGGGTCCGCACGGCGGGGGCGCTCGGCCTGGCAGGAACGCTCACGGCGGCCGGGACGACCTGGCCGCCCGCCCCGGGGCGGCCACTCCAGACGTCATCGGACGGCCTGCTCGCCTTCCTGGTCCACCGAAGGCGACCTGGGCGTGCCGGCGACAGCGGCCACGGGTCAGCGGCGGCAGCCTCCGCAGCGGCACGGCGTACTGCTCGGCGGGAGTCGCCACGTCGGCCGCCCATGGGACGAGGAAGGGCACGGCCGCCGTCCTCGCCGTCGCCGCCTGGCTCCGCTCCGTACCCGACGAGTCCAGGCCTGCGCCGATCGGCGCAGCCACCGAGCCACGCGTGCGCGTCCGCATCGCCGACGGCCACTGGCTGGCCGTCCACGCCTCGTGCCTCACCGGGGAGCGGCGACCCCGCCCGGGTCCGTCGCGGTCACCATCCAGGCCGCCGATGCCGCCGGCGTCGCCCCGCTGGTGTTCCACGCCCCGGGCTCACCCCTCGCCAGCGCGACCCCGCCCGGCAGCTCCTCGCCGGTCTCCCGACCAGCGAGATCGCCCGGCAGCTGGACATCTCCCCGTCCACCGTCCAGGACCACGTCAAGGCCGTGCTCGACAGGCTGGGCGTCCACAGCAAACGCGAGCTCGTCGCCGGCATCCTCGGCTGGCACCTGTGACGGTGCGTGCGGCCTCCCCATCCGGTCGGCGGTCGATCGAGCCCCCCGGGTAGCGACCCGTCGAGACCGCCGTTCTCCGGCGGGGGAGCCGTGGCTCAGGACGAGAACACGGGACCGCGGCCGGCGTCGCGTTCGGACACCCGGCGGGGGCTCAGGAGCTCTGGATTGCCGGACAGCACGCCGATCATCGCGGCCCGCGTGGAGACACCGAGCTTCGCGAAGACCCGGCGGAGGTGCGTCGACACCGTCCACAGGCTGATCTCGAGTACGTCGGCGATGGTCTTGTTGGTGTGACCGAGGCTGACCATCCGCGCGATCTCCCGCTCGCGCGGGCTCAGCGCCGCCATGGAGGGCGGAGCCGGTTCGCGCACCAGCAGGCACCGCACGCCCTCGACGACCACGTCCAGCAGGACACCGTCTGCCGACGTCACGGTCGTGCCGTCGCGGCGCGAGCGGCGCAGCACCTGCCGGAGCAGGGCGACGATCTCGTGGTCGTCCGGGGCCGGGCCGGGCTCGGAGCGCGGTTCCGCCTCGCCGGGTGGGATGTCCACGCGGTCGTTGTCCCGCCATCGCGCGGCACCGTCGTCGGGCCGGGACCGGGGCACCGGAGCCGGGCGCGGGACGGTCTGGACGGATGGCCAGGAATCTGCCTGTGCACGCTCGTCGGCCACAGTCATGATCCCTCCCGTTGGGACGCGACTGGCTGGCACGGCTCCGCAATAGCTGGCATGCCTGTTCGCCATTCCAGCAGAGCCGTCCGGGGCGGCGGTAGTCCTACGGACGCGTGACACGTGGACGGGGTAACCCGGACGAAGCACCCCTTTTGTGCGTCCACAGAAGAGGCGACTACCGCGCGGGCCGGGTCCGTTCTGTACTGCGAGGCGGATCGCCAGCGCAGAGGAGGAGCCGGCAATGGCGCAGCACCAGGACGTCGCCATCTCGCGGGAGTCCGAGGAGTTCCTCGGCAAGGTGCTCTCCGGCCTCGGAGGGTTCTTCGGTGAGGGCGAGGAAGAGCTCGAGTCCGAATCGGAGACCGAGTACGAGGAGGAGCTGGAGAGCCTCCTCGAGGGTGAGGAGGAGTACGAGGGGGAGGAGTTCCTCGGCGGTATCGCCCGGGCCGTCGGCGGCCTGCTCGGCGAGGGCGAGGGCGAGGGCGAGTACGAGGAGGAGGGGGAGCTCGAGTTCGAGGAGGAGCTGGAGGGTGAGTGGGAGGGCGAGTACGAGGAGGAGCTGGAGAGCCTCCTCGAGGGTGAGGAGGAGTACGAGGGGGAGGAGTTCCTCGGCGGCATCGCCCGGGCCGTCGGCGGTCTGCTCGGCGAGGGCGAGTACGAGGAGGAGTACGAGGGCGAGTACGAGTTCGAGGGCGAGGACGAGGCCGAGGAGTTCTTCAAGCGGTTCCGGGGGATCGCCCGCGGGATCGGCCGCGTCGTCCGCCGCGCCGCGCCCATCCTGCGCACCCTCGCCAAGACCGCCGGTCCGCTCGTCGCCACCGCGGTCGGTGGCCCCGCCGCGGGCATGGTCGCCCGGGCGCTCGCCAGTCAGCTCGAGGGGGAGGCGGAGTTCGAGGACGAGGGCGAGCTCGAGGCCGCCCACCAGGCCGTCCTTCGGTCCCCGCTCACCGCGGCGAACGCCGAGGCGGAGGCCCTCGCGGCCGTCGCCAGCGCCGCCGAGACCGAGGACGAGGCGGAGGCACTCGCCGGTGCCGCCGCGGTCACCACGCTGTCCGCCCGCGACCGCCGGGCCCTGGCCCGCGCGCTGCCCGGGCTGGTGCGGGGCGCGGCCGCGATCACCCGCCTCCTGTACGGCACGCGGGAGGCCCGGCAGTTCATCCGCGCCGTGCCGACGATCGTCAACGACACCGCCACCACGCTGACGCGCCGGGCGGCGGCCGGCGAGCCGATCGGGCCGGTGGAGACGGCACGGGTGATGGCCGGCCACACCGGGCGCGTGCTCGGTGACCACCGGCGGTGCCGCCACGCTCTCGCCCGCAACGTCCGCGGCGTCCGGACCTACCGGCGCGTCGTCGGACAACGGACCGGCGGCGGGTACCGGCCCCGCCGCACCGGTGGCTACCCCGGGCGTCGGTACGCGAGCGGCCGTCCCTACCGCCGCCCGGGCGCCCCGTACGCCGGTGTGCGCCGCGGCGGCGCGGGCGCGGTGCGCGGCCAGCCGATCCGCAGCCGCATCACGCCGCAGTACGCCCGGACCGGGGTGAGACGGCCACCCGGCACCGTGCGCGTGGTGACCCCCGTCCGGGTCCCCGGACGTGCCGGTTCGCCGCCGCGGGTGGTGCGCATGGTCACCGACGTCCGCGTCCCGCGGGGCGCGGTGCCGACGGGCCGGACCGCCACCGTCACCCGTTCCCCGCAGCGACGCCAGCGCTGACGACCGAGGAGGCACGATGAGCAGCAAGTTCCCCGTCATCGAGGGCGAGCTGGAATTCGAGGACGAGTGGGAGGGCGAGTACGAGCTCGAGGGCGAGTTCGAGGAGGAGCTCGAGGGCGAGTACGAGGGCGAGTTCGAGGACGAGGCGGAGTTCGACTTCGAGCTCGAGGCGGAGGCCGAGGCGGAAGCGGAGGGCGAGGGGTTCGTCAACCCGGTACGCCGCATCTACCCCGACGCCGAGCTGATGGCCCATCTCGGCCAGGCCGCGGCCGCGGCGGAGACCGAGGAGGAGGCCGAGGCGTTCATCGGCGCACTGGTCCCGCTGGCGGCGAGGCTGGTGCCACGGGCCGCGTCGCTGGTGGCGCGGCACGCCCCGACGCTGATCCGCGGCGCCAGCCGGGTCGTCCGGCAGCTCCGCAGCGATCCGGCGACCCGGCAACTGGTCTCCACGCTCCCGGTGATCGCCCAGCGCACCCTGCAGAGCCTCGCCGACCAGGCCCGCAACGGGCGCCCGATCGACGGCTCGACGGTGTTCCGGACGATCGGCCGTATCACCCAGCGCACGCTGGGCACGCCGGTGGCCGCGCGGCGCGCGCGCAGTGCGGTCACGGTGTTCGACCGGCGCTGGCACGCCGGCGGCGGGCCGCGTCGCCGGCGCGTTCGCGGCTACGGCGGCCCGGCCGTCCGCGCGCGGCGGCCCCGGGCCCGCGCCCGTGTCCGCTGACCTCGGCGGCAGCCCCGCCGTCAGCCCGGCCGTCTCCCCGAGGCGCCGCCGGTCCCGGGTGCCCGTGGGAACGCTCCCGCGGGACACCGGGGGCACCCGGCGCCGCCGGGCGACGGTCCGGGCGGGCGGTGGCGGGTACGACGGGGTGCCGCTCCGTCCCGGCCCCGAGGTCCCCGCGTACCGGACCGCCCCGGGCACCACTCTCGGCACGTGGACCGTCGGACAGGGCACCAACGTCCAGAGGCACCTCGACGCGCTCAGGCCGTTCACCCGGGCGGAGTTCGGCACCTCCGACGCGGCGCCGTCGGAGGGGCACATCCGGTCGGTGAACGCCCTGCTGGACACGCTGCGCAGGCCGCTCCGAACGGTGACCGGGGCCGTCCGCCTGTCGGCGGACGCCGCCGCGCAGCAGCCCACCTCCCGCCGCCTCGCCGAGCTGCTGCGGCTCAAGTCCAAGGCCCACGACTGGGTGCGCGCCACCGAGAAGGTCTGGGACTTCTACTTCGAGCTGTTCGGGCAGCGGCAGTCGCGGTACGCCGAGTGGCTGCTCGCGTGTGATCGCATCGCCCTGGACTGCTACCAGTACACCTACCTGGGCCTGGGCGCCGCGCGGTCGATCCCGGCGCCGCCGCCGTTCTCGTACATGCGCACGGGGTTCTCCCCTGCCACCTATCGCCGCGGCATCCCGCTGCGCCGACTGGGCCGGCAGCTCAACCCGTTCCCGCTGGTCCAACTGCCGTACCACCGGCTGGTGAACCCGTGGACGCTCGGCGCGGTGCTGCACGAGATCAGCCACAACCTGCAGAACGACCTGGGTCTCCAGCGGATCGTGCCGGAGACCATCGCGCGGCGGCTCATGGCCGAGGGGCTGCCGGCCGAGGCCGTCGGGGTCTGGACCCGGTGGAACCGCGAGATCTTCGCGGACATGGCGGGGCTGCTGCTCGGCGGGCCGTCGTTCGTGGGCTCGCTCTTCGACGTGATCGGCCGCGACCCCGCGGTGTCGCTGCGGTACATGCCGACGGGGCCCCATCCCACGCCGTACCTGCGGGCATTCCTGTCCACCCACCTGCTGAGGCAGCTCGGGTTCGAGGCCGACGCCGCGTCCTACGACCGGCTCTGGCGGCGGCTGTACCCCGACCCGAGGGCGAGCACGATCCCGCCGGCGGTGCTCCGCACGGCCGGGCGGGCGATCCCGGTCGTGGTGGACGCCGTCACCGGTACCCGGTTCCCGACGCTCGGCAACCGGACGCTGCGCCAGGTCCAGCGGTTCGAGCCCAAGGAGCAGGCGATGGTCGAGGAGGCCGCCGGTCGGCTCGCGCGGGGCGTGGACCCCGGCGTGGTTCCCGAACGGTTCCTGCTCGGCGCCGTCCGGGCGGCGATGGACCAGAGCCACGCCGACCCGGAGACGTTGATGCGCAACTTCTACGTCGAACTGGCACGGCGGTAGCGCGATGGCACTGGAGACCGAGCTTCTCGAGCTGGCACGGGCGCTGGGGCGGCTCCGGGACTCGTGGCGGGAGGTCGTGGTGACCGTGACCGAGGACCGGCCCGGCGACCTGGCGGCCGCGGAGGGGCTCTGCGACACCCTGGTGGACGGCCTCGGCGAGATCGAGGACGCGCTGAACGGCCTGGCCCCGCTCGACGGTCCCGCACTGGTCGCGGCGTCGTACGGTCTCCGGGCGGTGCGCGACCGGTACTACCGCGAGCTCCGCGCCGCCGACCGGGCCGCCGCGCTGCGGCGGTCGCTGGACCCCCACGGACCCGCCTGGCGGGCCTGGCACCACGCGGTCCGCACCGGGCTCGACCGCTGCGAGCCAGGGCTCCGCACGGCCGAGGACGCGCTGCTGCGCTGCTGGCGGGAGGTTCTCGAGGCCGCGCCGACCCCGACTGTCCGTGTACCGACGAGCCGGTAGTCCGGCGCCTGTCGCTGTGGAAGAGAGGTAGTCATGACCCCGCCCAGCAAGCGCGCGAATCAGCCCGCGGACCAGCCGGACCCGCCCGCGAAGCCCGATCCGAGGCCGACGCCCGCGCCCGTCGCGTCGGACGTCCCCGCCGCCACCGAGCCACCACCTCCCGAGCCACCACCTCCCGGTGCGCCGCGTGCGGTGAGCCGGCCGGTGCCCGGGGAGCCCCGCGGCGGTGAGGTCGCCGCGAGCGCCGGCCCGCGCACGCCGGAGGTCCGTGCTCCGGATCGTCCCGCCGGCCGGTCCGCCGCGCGGCGGGACAGCGGGCCCAGGCGCGCAGCCGGCAACGGGGGCAACGGCGGCCACGGCAACGGCGGTAAGGGCGGCAACGGGGCCGATGGCGGCAACGGCGGCAACGGCGGCAACGGCGTCGTCGTGCCCGCGCCCGACTTCCCCTTCCCGATCGTCACCCAGGAGTTCTCCCGCCGGGCCGCGACCCCGGACAGCGATCCCGGGCCGCTGGCGATCCAGTCCATCGGGGACGTCCTCGGCTGGCGGGTGCGGACCGAGGACCCGAAGGCCTTCCTCGCCGCGCTCACCGGGAGCTTCACGCTCCACAAGGTCGAGGGGCACACCGAGGCGAGGTGGACGCCGCGGGGCTTCGCCGTGCAGGCCGACATGGGCGCGGTCACGGGCGGCCAGGCGTCGCTCGCGGCGCGCGCCCGGGCGACCATCCGGGAGGCACTGCCGCTGCTGGACGCGCTCACCCCGCTCGACCCGGCCGCGGACCCGGAGGACTGCGCCGCGGTACGCGGGCTCGTCCGCTTCGACGTGGAGGAGCTCCAGAAGGAGCTGCAGTCCCCGCTGCTGCGCCTGCCCCGGGTGGACCTGATCTTCGCCCGGCTCACCGGGTTCGACCCGGGCGACGGGGACGTGGCCGGGCTGGTCACGGCGACCACCGTCGGGGGACACCTGGCGGACCTGGCGCGGGAGCTCGGCATCTTCACCGGGAGCGTCAACACCCTGGACGAGGAGCGGAACCAGACCAGCTTCATCACGCTGGTCGACTGGATCGCCGGGCTCCTCGCGAGCTGGGAGGACCAGCGCGTGGAACTCGACCCGTGGTCCGGCCACAACGCCTTCCTCGGCAGCACCCTCACCGTCCTGGGTGGACAGTTGGCCGCCCTCGCCGATCAGGTGGAGGAGGTCAAGGTCTCGCTCGACTCGGTGCTCATCGACGCGGGTGAACGGCAGGCACTGCGGCTCGCGGACCCCCCGATCACCCTGGACGGGCTGCTCACCTGGATCGAGGAGTTCGCGCTGTACGAGGGGAAGCGCGTCATCGACGTGGGGGGCCGGGCCGGCATCCTCACCGCGTTCCTCCCCACGGTCGAGAAGCTGTACGAGGCGGTCAACGTCGCCATCGGCTGGACGCCACAGGAGAGGACGAGCCGGGCCCGGCGCGGCTCCCTCGGGCGTGGCCGGGGGGCCACCGGCGGCGGCTCCGACGGTCCGGTCCAGTTCGGCTGCGGCGGCATCCTGCCGACCGGCTTCGAGACCGCGCGCGTGCGGGTGGCGTTCGAGTCGCTCCAGGACCGCCTCTTCGACATCCGGTGCCTCGCCCGGGGTGCCGCGCACCGGCCGACCATCGTGGAGATCCCCGCGCCGGCTGTCGGCATCTCGTTCGGGCTCGACACCGAGTCCGCCGTCGGCACCGTGGAGAGCACGGTGGAGGCGCGGGACTTCGACCAAGCGCGGCACGAGTTCGCGCTCGTGCAGCCGGACGGGCTCGTGGTGTCCGCCGAGGTGACGCGCCTCGGCGGTGACCTGTGGCGGGTGACGTTCGAGGACGTCGACCTCGAGGGGGACGGCGACGTGGTCGAGATCCAGATCCGCGAGCTGGGCACCCTCAGGCGCCTCGACGTCGCGGACGTCGTCGTCGAACAGTCCTGACCGGATCTCGACGGAGGAGAAGAACCCGATGGGCACCGAGAAGGAATACAACGAGCTGTACGACCGGCTCGCGGCGCTACGTGACCAGGTGACGAGCGGGCTCGCCTCCAAGCTCTCCGTGGACCCACAGCTCGCCGATGCGCTGAACCGCCAGATCGACGACATGACGGCGGCGCTGGAGGCGGCCGACATGGCGGCACGGCCACCCGCGGACGGCGGCCTCGGCCAGCTGGCCGGCGTCGGGCCCGAGGCGGCCGAGACGCTGGGCCAGGCCCGGATGCCGCGCGGGGTCAAGGAGTACGACGAGACCGTCGCGTCCGAACGGATCGTCGCGGTGGGCGACCTGTACTACGTGTACCAGCACGAGCGGATCGGCGTCTTCAAGGTCGTCCAGAAGCTGCAGCAGCTGTTCCAGCAGGGCGCGGTGCGGCTCTCCGACGGCCCCGGCGCGTTCGCGCTGTACAAGTTCGACCGTCGCGACGTCCTGCGCTACACCCGGGACGACCGGATCCTGGCGTACCGGCGCATCCTCGGCTACGGCCGGGGCCGCGGGTCGGCGGGCGCCCGCCCGAACACCGACTTCCACAAGTTGCTGGTGCACTTCGCCAACCAGGTGGCCCTGTTCTGGCGCGACAAGCGGATCTCGGATGTCATCCGGCTCCGCGCGTACGACCCCAGCTTCGGCAGCATCGCGATCGTGCGGCGGGCGGGGCTGGACTTCCGGAACAACCTGAAGTTCACCTCGTACGGCCACCTGAACGTGCTGCGGGTCGAGCTGATGCAGCTCCTCGACGAGGCGTACCGCATCCTCGACTCCGAGGACGTGAAGGACCTCTTCGGCGCCGCCAACGCCTGGGACGTGGTGGACGAGGTCCTGATCCGCTACTTCGACGAGCGCCTGGTCACCTCGCCGCGCCAGCGGATGGGGGTCACCGGCCGGCAGATCCTGCGCTGGCTCGCGGCGCCGCACATCATGGAGGCGACCCGGGCCGAGTTCGAGGCGCTGCTGCTGGAGATCGCCGAGCCGGCGGAGGAGTGGATCACCTCGGCGCAGTCCCTCGGCCTGGCGGAGCGGACCGAGACCGAGCGCGTCCTCCCGTGGGATCGCCACGCACCCGTCGGGGTCGCCACCCGGCCGGTCTCCGAGTCGGCGCGCCGCGCCCGGTACGGCCCGGCCATGTACTCCCGGCGCGGCGGCCTGGGTGCGTACCGCGGCTCGGGTCGGCCCCTGAACGGCCGCCACTGAGGCGGTGACGGTGACCGCGACCCGGACGGTCACCGCCACGGGCGCTGCCCTCGGGTATGCCCGGGCGCACGCCGCACGGCACCTGCACGACGTCGCCACGCTCGCCGCGATCCCGAGCGTGAGCGCCGACCCGGCGCACCGGGGCGACGTCGAGCGGGCGGCACGGTGGCTGGTAGCGCGGCTGCGCTCGGCGGGGCTGCCCGAGGTCCGGCTGCATCGGACGGACGGGCACCCCGCCGTGGTCGGGTACGCCCCCGCGCCGCCCGGTGCGCCGACGTTGCTGGTGTACGGGCACTACGACGTCCAGCCCGCCGGGCCGTCCGGGGCGTGGGCGGTCGCGCCGTTCCGGCCGGTCGTGCGGGACGGGGTGCTGTACGGCCGCGGGGTCTCGGACGACAAGGGTCAGCTGATGGCGCACGTGGCCGCCGTCGAGTGCTGGTACGCCACCGCGGGCGCGCTGCCGGTCGGGGTGGTACTCGTCCTCGACGGCGAGGAGGAGATCGGCAGCCCGCACCTCGGGCCCGTGCTGGACGCGGTGTGGGCGCGGTACCGCCCCTCGGCCGCCGTCGTCAGCGACACCCGGATGCGCGACGCCCGTACCCCCGCGTTGACGGTGTCGCTCCGGGGCGCCGTGCACGCGGAGCTCATCGTGCGGGGCGCGGCGGGCGACCTCCACTCGGGGGCGTACGGGGGAGCGGTGGCCGACCCCGCTCGCGAGCTGTGCCGGATCGTCTGCGGGCTCCACTCACCTCGGGGCGCGGTGCGGCTGCCGGGGCTGCCCCCGCCGTCGCCGCGGGCCGTCCCGGGCGAGGCCGTGCCGTCCGACGCGGAGGTGCTCGGGCTCGGGTGGGCGCGCCCGGCCGGCGCCGGTGCCGTCGAGGCCCGGTTCGGCGCGCATGCCCGGGCCACGGTCCGTCCCGCGCTGGTGGTCTCCGCGCTGCGGACGGGGGACGGCCGCTCGCGGGCGGTGGTACGCGCGGAGGCGTCCGCGGACCTCAGCCTGCGGCTGGCGCCGGGGCAGGACCCGGCCCGCGCCGTGGCCGCCCTCCGGTCTCGGATCCGCCGGCTGAGCCGCCCGGGGACCGTGGTCTCCCTGAACGTCCGGGCCACCGCGGCGCCGGTCGAGCTGCCCACGTCCGGGACCCTCGTCGACGCGGCCCGGGCCGCCGCTCGGATCGGCTTCGGCCGAGCGCCGGTGCTGCTCCGTTCCGGCGGGACCATTCCGGTGGTCCACCAGCTCGCGGTCGTGCGGGGGCTGCCGACCGTGCTGCTCGGGTTCGCCCTGGCGGAGGACCGCATGCACGCGCCGAACGAGCGGTTCGCCGTCGACTGTTTCCGCGGCGGGGTGCGTACCGCCGTGGCACTGCTCGGAGCGAGCGTCACCGGTCCGCCGGCCGTGCCCGGGTGAGAGCACCGGCCTGGCCGGCGGGACCGGGGTCCGCGCGGTCGACACGCTCGGCCTGCCCTTCCTGCGGGCGGTCGTCGTCGGCGCCAAGGGCACCGAGGACCCGTACGGGGCGTGGCCGAGGGTCCGTGAGGTGCACGAGGCCGGACCGGTCCTGGTGCGCCCGGACGGGTGCGTCGCCTGGCGGCAGCGGGACGCGGTCCGGGAGGACGCCGCCTCGCCGGACCAGCTCCGGCGCGCGCTGGAGACGGTGCTCGGGCGCCCGCTGTGATGCCGTCCACGCCGCGGATATCGGCGTCCCCCGGTGCGGTGCGAGGATGGGAAGGCCCCGGACCTCACGCCGGGGCAGGAGCCTTCGCCCCGGCGGGGGGAGCGTTCGCCGGGTCCCGTTGCGAGGAGCAGCCATGGCCGTGTGCGAGGTGTGCGGAAACGACTACGACAAGAGCTTCGAGGTGGTGGCCGCCGGGGTGCGGCACACGTTCGACAGCTTCGAGTGTGCGATCCACCGCATGGCGCCGGTGTGTGAGCACTGCGGGTGCAAGGTGATCGGCCACGGCGCCGAGGTGGACGGGCATTTCTACTGCTGTGCCCGCTGCGCGCGCGAGGTCGACAGCGCGGCGCCGGTCAGCGACCGCGCCTGACCCGCCGGCGCGGGCCGGGAACGCTCAGTGGATCACCGACGGGCCGACGTAGACGTAGACGGCCGCCGCCCCGCCGGGCGTGGGGTCCACGCGATCGGACCGACGGTAGAAGGCTGCCGGTCCCATGGTCCGGTCGTCGAAGAAGAGCTCCTCGCCCTCGACGTCGTACTCGCGGGTCCGGCCGTCCATCGGGCCACCCTCGAACCGCACCAGCGTCAGCACCACGTCACGACCCTAGGCCCAACCCGTCCGGTGGGGTACCGGTAGATGATGTCGTGGACGGCCTCCGGGTGGCGGCGGTCCGTCGCGCCAGACTTGTGCGGGACGCACAACAGGCATCGGGAAATTCAGGCCCGGGGAATATGGCCCAGGTCACAGCGACTCCCTAGGGTTCAGCGCACAGGAGATGCACGGAACCTCGAAGGAGTCAGACCTCAATGCCATTCGCAACGCTCCCTGATGTGCGGGCGGGACAAAGCCCGGATGCTCACTGCATTGCGGACGACACGATCTCGCTGTCCAACGCGGAGTTCGTCCAGCGGGTCCGCGGGGCCGCCGCGGTCCTTCGCCGGCACGGCGTCGGGCGTGGCGATGTCGTTGCGGTGATGCTCCCGAACCGGGTCGAGCTGGTCGTCCTGCTGTTCGCCGCGTGGCGACTCGGGGCCGCGGTCACGCCGATCAACCCGGCACTGACGGCCGCCGAGGCCGGGCACCAGCTCGCCGACTCGGGGGCAAAGGTCCTGGTCGACGTCGGCGCCGCGGCCATCGACCCCGATGTGGTGACACTCGGCGTCGCGGACCTGGTCGAGACGACCCGGCCGGACTCCGGTGAGCCGGTCACCGATCCGTCCGCCCTGGCGCTCCTGATCTACACGAGCGGTACGACCGGTACGCCGAAGGGGGTGATGCTCGACCACACCAACCTCGACGCGATGTGCCGGATGAGCATCGACGCGCTCGAGGTCGACGCCGCCGACCACAGCCTGCTGGTGCTGCCGCTGTTCCACGTCAACGGGATCGTGGTCAGCGTCCTGACCCCCCTGCTCGCCGGCGGCCGCACCACGATCGCCGGCCGCTTCGCACCGGACACCTTCTTCGGCGTCGTCGAGCGCGTCCGGCCGACGTACTTCTCCGCCGTGCCGACGATCTACGCCCTCCTGTCCGCGCTGCCCGGGGATCTGCGGCCCGACACGTCCTCGGTACGGGCGGCCATCTGCGGTGCGGCCCCCATGCCGGCGGGACTGATCGACCGGTTCGAGCGCCGGTTCGGGATCCCGGTGGTCGAGGGCTACGGCCTGTCCGAGGGCACCTGCGCCTCGACCGTCAACCCGCTGCGCGGTACCCGCAAGCCGGGCACCGTCGGGCTGCCCTTCCCGGGCCAGCAGATCGCGATCCTCGGTCCGGACGGGCGACGCGTCACCGACGGCTCGGCGGGCGAGGTGCTCATCCACGGCCCCAACGTCATGCGGGGCTACCTCGGTCGGCCCGAGGAGACCGCCGCGACGGTGGTCGACGGCTGGCTGCACACCGGGGACGTGGGACGCATCGACGCCGACGGCTACCTGGTCCTCGTGGACCGCGTGAAGGACATGATCATCCGGGGCGGCGAGAACATCTACCCCAAGGAGATCGAGAACGCCCTGTACGCGCACCCCGACGTCCTCGACGCCGCGGTCGTCGGTGAGCCGCACCCGACCCTCGGCGAGGTGCCGGTCGCGTTCGTGACGCTGCGGCCGGGCGCGGGCGCCACCGCCGAGGCGCTGCGGGAGCACTGCCAGGAGCGGCTGTCGAAGTACAAGTGGCCGACGCGCCTGACGCTGCTGGACGTGATTCCGAAGAACGCCGTCGGAAAGATCGACAAGCCCACCCTCCGCGCCGGCCTGACCAACGCCTGAGAACTGCGAGGACCTGCAATGGGATTCATCAAGCCAGCGCTCCCCGACCTGGACTACGAGGAGTGGCGCACCCGCTCCCGGATGGAACGGCTCAAGCCCATGGTCCAGGACTGGGCCGAGCGGGGTTTCGGCCCGCCCGAGGGCGTCTATCTCGTCTATGTGCTGAAGATCGGGCTGTACGTCCTCGGCGCCCTGTTCTTCGCGGCGACGACGCCGGGCATCGGCACGGTCGCGGAGTTCACCTCCTGGTGGACCGAGCCCGTGGTCTTCCAGAAGGTCGTGATCTGGACGCTGCTGTTCGAGGTGCTCGGTTTCGGATGCGGTTTCGGCCCGCTGACGCTGCGCTTCCTGCCCCCGATCGGCGGCTTCCTGTACTGGCTGCGGCCGGGCACGATCCGGCTGGCGCCGTGGCCGGACCGCGTGCCGGGCACCAGCGGGACGACCCGGACGCCGGTCGACGTCCTCCTGTACGCCGGGGTCATCGGGTCCGCCCTGTGGCTGCTGCTGTCGCCCGGCAGCCGGGACAACGGACCGCTGGACGGCTCGGTCGGGCTGATCGACCCCGCCCGCCTGCTGCCGCTGCTGATCGGCCTGGCGCTCCTGGGCCTGCGGGACAAGACGATCTTCCTGGCCGCCCGCTCGGAGGTCTACGGGCTCCTCGCGCTGGTGTTCTTCTTCCCGCCGGTCGACATGATCATCGCGGCCAAGCTGGTCATGCTGGCGATCTGGTGGGGCGCGGCGACGTCGAAGCTGAACCGCCACTTCCCGCACATCGTCGCGACGATGATGTCGAACAGCCCGATCATCCGGGTGAAGGCGATCAAGCGGCTGTTCCACAAGAGCCCCCCGCACGACATCCGGCCCTCGGGTGTGTCGACGTTCCTCGCCCACCTGGGAACCGTCGTGGAGTTCACCGTCCCGCTCGCGCTGCTCCTGTTCGGCGGCGGGCTGCCGACCGTGGTGGCCGCGACGATCATGATCGTCTTCCACCTGCACATCCTGTCCGCGCTGCCGATGGGCGTCCCGCTCGAGTGGAACGTCTTCATGTGCTTCGGGATCCTGCTGCTGTTCGTCCACAATGCGCAGTACGGCGTCGGTGACCTGGCCAACCCGCTGCCCGTCGCGCTGCTCATGGCGGCGGTCGTCGCGCTGGTCCTCCTCGGGAACTTCTTCCCCCGGGTGTTCTCGTTCCTGCTCTCCATGCGGTACTACGCCGGTAACTGGGCGACCTCGATGTGGTGCCTCACCCCGAGTGCGATCGCCAAGCTCGACTCCGGGATCGTCGGCTTCCCCGGACTCGCCCGGTCGCAGCTGGCGACGCTGTACGGCGATCAGGTCGCCGATCTCCTGGCGCACAAGGGCTATGCGTTCCGGGCCATGCACACCCACGGGCGCGCGCTGTTCGGGCTGATCCCACGGGCGGCCGGGCGGGACCACGAGACGACGCACATCCCGATCGACGGAGAGTTCGTCGCGGGCCCGACCATCGGCTGGAACTTCGGCGAGGGGCACCTGCACAACGAGCAACTGCTCGCGGCCCTCCAGGAGCGCTGCCACTTCACCGAGGGGGAGGTGCGGGTCATCATGCTCGAGTCACAGCCGATGCACCGCCAGCGCCAGGAGTACCGTCTGGTCGACGCGGTGACGGGGGAGTTCGAGCGGGGCTACGTCTCGGTCACGGACATGCTCAGTCGCCAGGCCTGGGCCGGTGAGATCCCGGTCGACGTCGTCTCGCGAGCGACAACGACGAAGGGTGTCGCGGAGGTATGAGCAACGCCGTGGTGGTGGGCGCCGGCCCGAACGGGCTGGCGGCCGCCCTCACCCTGGCCCGCCAGGGCGTCGAGGTGACGGTGCTCGAGGCGGCGGACGAGATCGGGGGCGGGACCCGTACCAGCGAACTGACCCCCGGCCTGCTGCACGACCACTGCTCGGCCGTGCATCCGATGGGTCTCGGTTCGCCGTTCCTGCAGACCGTCGACCTGGAGCGGTACGGCCTGCGCTGGAGATGGCCGGAGGTCGACCTCGCCCACCCGCTCGACGGCGGTACGGCCGGGGTGATGGTCCGGTCGCTCGCGCGCACGGCGGCGGGCCTCGGGGCGGACGGGCGGGCGTGGACACGGCTGTTCGGGCCGCTGACGGCGGGTTTCGACGCGTTGACGCAGGACCTGATGAGGCCGGTCGTCCACGTGCCGAAGCACCCGTTCCGGCTGGCGCGGTTCGGGCTGCAGGCGCTGCTGCCGGCCGGCGTGGTGGCCCGCCGCTTCGGCTCCGACGAGGCCCGGGCGCTCTTCGCCGGGGTGGCGGCGCACGCCTTCCACCCACTGGAGCGCCCGACGAGCGCCGCGGTCGGCCTGATGCTCATCGCTGCGGGGCACCGGTTCGGCTGGCCGGTGGCGGAAGGGGGGTCTCGCGCCATCACCGACGCCATGGCGAAGATGCTCACCGACTGGGGCGGGACCATCGAGACCGGGGTGAGGGTGCGGTCGCTCGACGAGCTTCCGCCGGCAGACGTCGTCATGCTGGACCTTGCCCCGTCCGGCGTCGTCGCGGTGGCGGGAGATCGCCTGCCCCGGCGGGTGCGCGCGGCCTACGGACGCTTCCAGCACGGCCCCGGCGCGTTCAAGGTGGACCTGGCCGTCGAGGGCGGCATCCCCTGGACGAACGACGCCTGCCGGCAGGCCGGGACCGTCCACGTCGGTGGGACGTTCGAGGAGGTCGCTCTGGCGGAGCGGGACATCTTCCGCGGTCGTATGCCCGAGCGCCCCTTCGTCCTGGTGGGACAGCAGTACCTCGCGGATCCGACCCGGTCGTCGGGCAATGTCCACCCGGTCTGGACGTACGCTCACGTCCCGCACGGCTACCCGGGCGACGCCACCGAGGCCATCCTCGCGCAGATCGAGAGGTTCGCGCCGGGCGTGCGGGAGCGGATCGTCGACATGAGCGTGCGCAGCACGACCGCGATGGCCGCCTACAACCCCAACTACGTCGGCGGCGACATCATCACGGGCGCCAACACCGCGCTCCAGGTCGCCATCCGCCCGCGGGTCGCCCTGGACCCGTACAGCACCGGCATCCCCGGTGTCTTCATCTGCTCGGCGGCGACACCTCCGGGCGCCGGGGTGCACGGGATGTGCGGGTTCAACGCGGCGTCCAGCGCGTTGAAGTCCCTTGCGTCGTAGCGCACTCACGACAGGGCGACGGGACGACATGATCGACACCACGGACGCGGTCATCCTGGTCTCACAGGCCGTGCTGCCTGCCCGCGACCAGTTCATCGCCGACCTCGTCGCGGCGACCAAGGCCGAGATCAACGCGCTCGAGCACGACGAACGCCTCAGCGGCCTGCTGGAGGCGAGCATCTCCGAGAACATCGTCGCCGCGCTGAACGTCCTCAGCAACAAGATCGATCCGAGCACGGTGGACGCGCCGCTGTCGGCCATGTCGTACGCCCGCCGGTTGGCGCAGCGCGACGTGCCGCTCGTCGCGCTGCTGCGGGCGTACCGCCTCGGACAGGCGCGGTTCGTGAACCTCTGCCTGGAGGCGGCCGTCCGCCTCGGCCGCGACGACACGTCGCAGACCATGATCGACCTGGTGAACATCACCGCGACCTATGTGGATCGCCTCAGCGAACAGGTCACGCTGGCGTACGAGATCGAACGGGAACGGTGGATCCAGGACCGCGGGGTCATGCGACGCCACTGGGTGACGCAGCTGCTCACCGCTCCCAGTCCGGACGTTCCCCGGGCCGAGGCCGCGCTGGACTACCGGATCGGCGTCACACACCTCGGAGTCGAGGCCTGGATCGACCAGTCGGTCGACAGCAGCGACATGGCGAACCTGTTCACCGCGACGATCTCCCGGCTGCAGAAGACGCTCGGGGCTCGTGGCCGCCCGCTCGCGGTTCCCACCGACGAGCGGGACATGCAGGTGTGGTTCCCCGTGCCGGCGGATCACCGGACCGACACCGCGCTGATCCGGGAGGAGCTGCGGGCGGCGGAGCTGCCCGTCCGGGTCGCGCTCGGCCACGCGCAGCCCGGTCTCGACGGCTTCCGGCGGACGATGCGGGGGGCGTCGCGAGCCAAGAAGCTCTCGGTGTCGGCCGGGCCCTCGGCGCCGCTGGCGCTCGAGTTCGCCGAGGTGGCGCCGGTGGCCCTGCTGGCGGACGACCAGACCGAACTCGCCGACTTCGTCACGCGCACGTTGGGTCGGCTGGCGGGCGGCGGTACGCGAGGGGAGTGGCTGCGGGCGACCCTGCTGGCCTTCCTGCGGAACAACCGGAGCTATGCCGACACGGCCGAGGAGCTGCAGGTGCATCGCAACACGGTGCAGTACCGGGTGAACCAGGCGCTGGAGGAGTACGGGAAGCCGCTGGGCCCGGACCTCCTCCACCTGTGGCTGGCGCTCGAGCTCACCCGATGGCGGCCCGCCGACATGTCACCCGGCGGCCGATGACGCGACCGGTCGGCCGCGGTGCCGCCACCCGGGCTCACGAGCCCGGGTGGAGGAGCACCTTGGTCCAGCCGTCGTCGCGCTTGTCGAAGTGCTCGTATCCGTCGGGGGCCGCCTCCAGCGGCAGCTCGTGCGAGACGAGGAACGACGGCGTCGCCCGGCCGGCGACGATGAGGTCGCGCAGGCGCCGGTTGTACCGCATGACGGGGCACTGGCCGGTTCCCATCCGCTGGCCCTTGGTGAAGAACTGGCCGTACCGCCAGCCGATCCGGCCCTCCTTCGCGAGGTCGTCGGCCGCGCCGGGGTCCTGCGGCACGTAGACGCCGACGACGCCGATCCCACCGGTGGTCCGCACCGAGTCGACGAGGTTGTCGAGGACGAGCTCGGGATGTTCCTCGCCCGACGCGTCGTGGGCCTGGTAGCCGACGGCCTCGACGCCGGAGTCCGCACCGCGGCCACCGGTGGCGTCGAGGATCTGTTCGACCGGGTCGGCCCGGCCGAAGTCGACGGGCGTCGCGCCGATCTTCTCGGCCAGCGCGAGCCGGTCGGGCTTGTTGTCCACGACGAACACCTGGGACGCACCGCGGATCATCGCGCTGTGCGCCGCGAGCAGGCCCACCGGCCCGGCGCCGAAGACCACGACGCGGTCGCCGGAACGCATCCCGGCGAGCTCGGTGCCGTGCCAGCCGGTGGGGAAGATGTCGGAGAGCATGGTGAAGTCGTTCTCGTGCTCGGTACCGGCCGGCAGTTCGAGGAGCTGGAAGTCGGCGTACGGCACGCGCAGGAACTCGGCCTGCCCGCCGTCGTACGGCCCCATCCCGGCGTAGCCGTACGCCGCCCCGTCCATTCCCTCGGTGGGGTTGGTGCGCAGGCAGAACCCGGTCCATCCCTCGACGCAGTTGCGGCAGGTGCCGCAGGCGACGTTGAACGGCACCGACACCCGGTCGCCGACTCTCACCCGGTTCACGGCGCCGCCGACCTCCTCGACGGTGCCCATGTTCTCGTGGCCGAGGATCTTGCCCTTCTCGACCGTGGTCCGGCCCTCGTACATGTGCAGGTCGGAGCCGCAGATGTTCGTGGTGGTGATGCGCACGATCGCGTCGGTCGGTGCCTCGATCGTCGGGTCGGGGACCTCCGCGACCGAGACGGTGAACGGGCCCTGGTAGACGACGGCCTTCATGGTCGGCTCCTGCGCTGAGGTTCGGTCGTGCGCCTGCCGTACCCCTGCCGATCCGTGGCATGCACGCGCGACCGTGCGGAGTCGACTCCGGTGCCCGGAGGACGGGTCAGGCGGCGCCGACGAACCGAGGCCGTGCCGCCGCCCACCCGGCCATGAGCTGGAACACGAGGAGGCCCACCAGCGCCGCCATGCCGGGGGTCCACGAGGAGGTCACGTCGAACAGCGCCCCGGCCGCCAGCGGTCCCGACGCGGCGAGCAGGTAGCCCAGGCACTGGGCGGTGGCGGACAGCCGGGCGGTCTGTGCGCTGTCGCGGGTGCGGAGCAGCACCAGGATCATCGCCAGTGGGAAGGACGCCCCGTTCCCGATGCCCCACAGCATCGTCCAGAGCACCGGGGACGCCGCCGGCGCGACGGTCAGACCGACCAGGGCCACCGCCATCGGGACCGTCACGGCGACCACCCAGAGGCCCTGCGACGCGGTCCGACCGGCCAGCCACGGCACCAGGAACGACGTCGGGCCACCGAACGCGGTGGCGACCGCGACCAGCGCTCCGGCCGAGGAGAGCGACAGTCCGGCGTCGTCGTGGAGGATCGTGGGCAGCCACGTGATCATCGTGTAGAACGTGAGCGTCTGGAGCCCGAAGAACAGCGTCACGGCCAGCGCGACCCGGTCCCGGAGCATCGACCGCAGCGCGGGCTGCGCCGCCGACACGACGGCCGGCCGCGACCGGCGGGCCACCGGCGCCCACGCGAGCAGCGCGGCGAGGATCGGCAGTGCCCACAGCAGCAGGCTTCCCGTCGCCCCGCCGGCGACGGTCACGAGGGGCTGTGCCAGTCCCGCGCCGAGGCTCGCGGAGACCGTCAGGGCCGTCGTGGTCAGGCCGGTGACGACGGCCAGGCTGCCGGGGAAGTCGGACTTCGTCACGGCCGGCAGCAGGACGTTGACGACGGTGATGCCCATGCCGACCACGAGGCTGCCGAGGAAGAGCCCGGGCAGACCCGCGGCCCGGAGGACGACACCGGCACCGAGGACCGCCACACCGACGAGCACGGCCCGGTGGAGGCCCACGCGGTCGGTGAGGCGCGGCACGAACGGTGCCAGGACCCCGAAGCACACGATCGGGGCGGCGGCCAGCACCGCGGCGGCCGTCGTCGACAGCCCGAAGTCCGCGCGGAGGCGGGGGAGCAGCGGCCCGACGGCCGTGAAGGGTCCGCGGGCCGCGAAGGCGACGAGCAGCACCCCCACGAAGGCGAGGGCGCCGAAGGTCACCAGCCGCCGCGCCGGCGCGCGGGTCACCGTGGTCGTGTGCTCGTCCCTGGACACCTCAGACACGCTACCGTACGTTGTACTAAAGTGGCGGCTTTCGGGGGTGGCGGTGGTGGGCGGCAACGACGGGCCTGCTCCGCTGCCGGCGGCTCCCGGCGGTGCCGGGCGTGTTCCGGAGGCGGCGGTCCGGGCCGCGGACCACGGCCGCGGGCGGCGGGGATGAGCCTGGGCTTCGGCGCCGCCGCGCGGATCGGGCACCTCTACCCGTCCGGCGGCCTGTGTGACTACGAGCTCCAGCTGATGGCGCCCGAGGGCGTCCAGCTGGTGACCACGCGGATGCCGTTCCGCCGTTCGGGCCTCGCCGACGACCTCGCCCTCCTCGCGGACCTCGAGGCGCACAGCCGGCTCCTCGCCGACGCCGAGGTCGACCTCATCGCGATGAACTGCACCGCCGCCACGATGCTCGCCGGCCCGGACGCGGTGAACTCTCGCATCCGCGCCGCCACCGGCATCCCGTCGACGACCACCATCGAGGCGGTGCTGAACGCGCTCGCCGCCGCGCGCGTCGGGAGGGTCGCGCTCCTCACCCCGTACGTCGAGGAGGTGACGGCCGCCGAGGTCGACTTCCTCGCCGCGCAGGGCCTCGAGGTCGTCGCCCGCGCGAGCCTGCCGTGCGCGACACCCGTCGAGCAGGGGACCCACGACCCCGAGGTGTGGCGGGAGCTCGCCCGCGAGCTGCGGGGGAGCGATGCCGACGGGCTGCTGATCAGCTGTGCCGGCATCCGGCTCGCGCCGGTGCTCGCCGCGATCGAGGCGGAGTTCGGCCGTCCGGTGATCGCGAGCAACCAGGCCCTGCTCTGGCAGTGCCTGCGGATGTCCGGCCGGCTCGATCGGCCCGACGGGTACGGGTCTCTGCTCGCGGGGGCATTCGGTTGAGCCCGCGCAGGAGCGGTGCGCAGGACGTCTGCGCACCGCGGACCCTCCGTCGCCCGGGGTCCTTCGCGCGTGAGGTGCTCGCGGCCGCGACAGCGCCCGATGGGTGAGGCACTCGCGCTCCTGGCCCTGCTCCTCTTCGCCGCGAACGTCTTCACCGTCCGCCTGGCCAGCCCGCTGCTCGGCCAGCAGCTCGGCTTCCTGGTGGCCCTGGTCGCGAACGTGGTCGTCGCCGGGCTGCTGTTCGGCGGACGGCTGCTGCTCTCCGATGCGGGGTTCGCGCTCGACTGGTACGCCGTGCTGCTGTTCGGCATCGCCGGCTTCTTCGCGAACTACCTGGGCCGACGGGGCTTCTTCCTCTCGATCGACTCGCTCGGGCCGTCCAGGGCGAGTGCCGTACAGGCCACGGTGCCCCTGTTCGGGGTCGTGCTGGCGTGGGTGTTCCTCGGCGAGGTGCTGGCCGCCGCCGATGCCGTCGCGATCCTGCTGGTGATCCTCGGCCTCGCGCTCACCAGCCGCTCGACCGCGGCCGCGGCGCCCGGGGGCCCGCCGACCCGGGTCGTCGTGCTCGCGGTCGGGGTCGCGCTGATCTCCGCGGCCTCGTACTCGGTGGGTGCGGTGTTCCGGAGCGCGGCACTCGACGACTGGCAGGAGCCCGTGTTCGGCGGCCTCGTCGGGGCCGCGGTCGGGACCGTGGCCTACGTCGTGCTGCACGGTCCGCTTCGGGGCGCCCTGCCGGCGCTGCGGGCGACCCGCCCGCTCGGCATCGGGCTCTGGCTCGGCAGCGGGGCACTCACGGTGTCGGCGCAGATCGCGATGATCGCGGCGATGCACCACCTGCCGGTGGGGCCGGTGCTGGCCATCTCGTCGGCGCTCCCGGTCGTCGTGATCCCGGTGAGCCTGCTGCTGCTGCGCCGGACCGAGACCGTCGGGTGGACGACCGTCCTCGGTGCGGGTGCGGTCGTGTGCGGCGTCGGCGTACTGCTGCTCCGCTGACCCGCCCTTGACTGCCCGTACGCCGTACGATACAAAGTCTCAATGAGGGAGCTGCCGTCCGGTGCGCGCGTGGTCGAGGACCTGGTCGTCCCGTCCCGCGGCTACCTGCGGGCCCGGTCCATCGCGGCCGGCCAGACGGTCCGCATCCTCGACGTCGAGGGGGAGCAGGTCGCCGACATCATCCTGACCAGGGCCGCCGAGCCCCGGGACTGGCTGTCCTGCCTGAACACCAAGCTGCTGAACGGCACCGAGCGGATCTCCACCGGCCACGTGCTCCACAGCAAGCAGTCACATCCACTGGCGACAGTCGTCGCGGACACCGTGGCGGTGCACTGGTTCGGCGGCGGTTTCTGCAGCGAGGAGACCAACCGCGCGCGGTACGGCGTGGAGGGCACGGTGAGCTGCAAGACCAACCTGGCGGCGAGCCTGGACGCGCATGTCGCCTCGCCGCACGACCTCGAGCTGGACTCGTGCGCGTCGCTGTTCATGAACCTGTCCGCGGACGCCGACGGCCGCTTCTCGATCGGCCCGCCCCCGGGCCGGGCCGGTGACTTCCTCGACCTCCGCGCCGAGACCGATCTGGTGCTCGGGCTGTCGGCGTGCCCGGCGGACCGCAACCCCTGCAACAACTTCCGGCCCTCGCCCCTGCGCGTGGTCGTCTACGAAACTGCGAGGAGCACGGCGTGACCGACCAGAACGTGACGGAGGCGGCCGAACGCCTCCTCGAGGCGTCCCGGACGGGCCGGCCGTGCGCCCCCGTCCGCGACCTGCTCGGGTCCGATGACCTGGCGGGCGCGTACGCGGTGCAGCGCGCCAACGTCGAGCGCGCGCTGACCGCGGGCGCGCGGCGGGCCGGCCGCAAGATCGGCCTGACCTCCCGCGCGGTGCAGCGGCAGCTCGGCGTCGACCGGCCCGACTTCGGGGTCCTGCTCGACGACATGGCGGTCGGCCAGGACGAGCCGGTGCGGGCCGGGCGCCTGCTGCAGCCGAGGATCGAGGCGGAGGTCGCCTTCGTCCTGGCGCACGATCTGCCGCACCGGCCGGTGACCGCGGTGGACATCCTCCGCGCCACCGACTTCGTCGTACCGGCCCTGGAGATCGTGGACAGCCGCATCGCCGGGTGGGACATCACCATCGTCGACACGGTCGCGGACAACGCGTCCAGCGGGCTGTACGTGCTCGGCACGCGACCAATCCGGCTCGGGGCGGTCGACCTGCCCGCGGTCCGGATGCGGATGACGCAGGACGGCGCCGAGGTGTCCACCGGGACGGGCGCCGCGTGCCTGGGTGACCCGGTCAACGCGGTCGTCTGGCTGGCGAACACCGCCCGGGAGCAGGGCGACCCGCTCCGCGCCGGGGACGTGATCCTCAGCGGGGCACTCGGCCCGATGGTCCCGGTGGTACCCGGGGCCCGCTTCGTCGCCGAGGTGGGCGGGATCGGCACGGTACGCGCGATGTTTGCCGAGGAGGGCGAATGACCAGCAAGACGAAGGTGGCGGTGATCGGGTCCGGCAACATCGGCACCGATCTCATGATCAAGGTGCTGCGCCTGTCCGAGACCCTGGAGATGGGGGCGATGGTCGGCATCGACCCCGCCTCCGACGGGCTCGCGCGGGCGGGTCGCTTCGGCGTCCCGACGACCGCCGAGGGGGTCGAGGGGCTGGTCGCGATGCCGGGCTTCGCCGACATCGACATCGTGTTCGACGCGACCTCGGCCGGTGCGCACCAGCACAACAACGCGGTGCTGCGTGAGCACGGCAAGCGGGTGATCGACCTGACGCCGGCGGCGATCGGGCCGTACGTGGTCCCCACCGTGAACCTCGACGAGCACCTCGGCTCGCCGAACGTGAACATGGTGACCTGCGGCGGCCAGGCGACGATCCCGATGGTCGCGGCGATCTCCGCGGTGACGCCGGTGCTGTACGCCGAGATCGTGGCCTCGATCGCCTCGCGGTCGGCGGGCCCGGGCACCCGCGCGAACATCGACGAGTTCACCGAGACGACGTCCCGCGCGCTGGAGGTGGTCGGCGGCGCGGCGCGGGGCAAGGCGATCATCGTGCTCAACCCGGCCGAGCCGCCGCTGATCATGCGGGACACCGTCCTGTGTCTCGTCGGCGACTGCGACCGCGACAAGGTCGCCGCGTCCGTGGCCGAGATGGCGGCCCGGGTGCAGGACTACGTGCCGGGCTACCGGCTCAAGCAGGAGGTCCAGTTCCGTCGGGTGGCCGACGGGGAGCCGATCTCGGCGCTCACCGACGCGCCCGAGGCCCGGGACGGCTGGGTGGTCTCGGTGTTCCTCGAGGTCGAGGGCGCCGCCCACTACCTGCCGTCGTACGCGGGAAACCTGGACATCATGACGTCCGCCGCCCTCCGGGTCGCGGAGCGGATGGCGCAGCAGGAGGCACCGGCATGAGCACCCCCGAGATCTACGTTCAGGACGTCACGCTCCGAGACGGCATGCACGCCGTCCGGCACCGGTACACGGTGGGCGAGGTCGAGGCGATCGCCGGCGCCCTCGACGCCGCCGGGGTCGACGCGATCGAGGTGTCGCACGGCGACGGGCTTGCCGGCAGCAGCCTCACCTACGGCCTCGGCGCGCACACCGACTGGGACTGGATCGCCGCCGCCGCCGGTGCGGTGAAGCGCGCGAAGCTCACCACGTTGCTGCTGCCGGGCATCGGCACGCTGCACGACCTGCGGCGCGCGTCCGAGCTCGGTGTGGTGTCGGTCCGGATCGCGACCCACTGCACCGAGGCCGACATCTCCGCGCAGCACATCGCGTACGCGCGGGAGCTGGGGATGGACGTCGCGGGGTTCCTGATGATGTCGCACATGGCCGAACCCGCGGAGCTCGCGCGCCAGGCCGCACTGATGGAGTCGTACGGCGCGCACTGCGTCTACGTCACCGACTCCGGTGGCCGGCTCACCATGGACGGCGTGCGCGACCGTGTGCGGGCGTACCGCGAGGTGCTGGGCGCGGACACCCAGATCGGCATCCACGCGCACCACAACCTCGGGCTCGGCGTGGCGAACTCCGTCGTCGCGGTGGAGAACGGCGTGACCCGGGTGGACGCGTCGCTCGCCGGGCAGGGCGCCGGCGCGGGGAACTGCCCGCTGGAGGCGTTCATCGCGGTCGCAGACCTGCTCGGCTGGCGGCACGGGTGCCGGCTGTTCCCGCTCATGGACGCGGCCGACGACCTCGTCCGGCCCACCCAGGAGCGGCCGGTGCGGGTGGACCGGGAGACCCTGACGCTCGGGTACGCGGGGGTGTACTCGAGCTTCCTCCGGCATGCGGAGGCGGCGGCCGAGCGCTACGGCCTCGACACCCGCGCGATCCTCACCGAGGTCGGCCGCCGCAGGCTGGTCGGCGGCCAGGAGGACATGATCGTCGACGTGGCGCTGGACCTGCTCGCCGCCCAGACGGCGTCCTGACCGCACCCCCGAGGACCCGGCGCCGGCGCGGTGGACATGGCTCCCGCGCCGGCGCCGTCTCGGTGCCGCGGCGAGCGCACCCGAGCGCCGGCCGCCGCGGCGCCACACCCTCCGAGTCCCGCCGCCGCGCCGCCACACACTCTCTGAGTCCCGCCGCCGCGCCGCACTAGCCCTGTCGTACAACGTACGGTACTCTGTTTGAAATGCCGCGGGAGAGACGTGGCGGGGATGAAGGAGGGGTCATGACGGAGGTCGAGCCGGAGCTCGAACTGCTGATCCGCGCCATGCGCTGGGAGTCCGACGGCGTCGTGTCCCTCGTGCTCGAGGACCCCGACGGCGGCGAGCTGCCCGGGTGGGACGCCGGTGCGCACCTCGATCTCGTGCTGCCCGGGCTGGTGCGCCAGTACTCGCTCTGCGGAGACCCGGGGGACCGGCACCGGTACCGGATCGCGGTGCTGTTGGAGCCGGCCGGCCGGGGCGGCTCACGCCATGTCCACGAGTCCCTGCGCCCGGGTCGGCGCGTGCCGGTCCGCGGCCCGCGCAATCGTTTCGCGCTGGAGCCGGCCGAGCGCTACCTGTTCCTCGCCGGCGGGATCGGCATCACCCCGATCCTGCCGATGATCGCGCGGGCCGAGGCGGCCGGCGCGGACTGGCTGCTCGCCTACGGCGGACGGTCGCGGCGGACACTCGCGTTCCTCGGGGAGCTGGCGTGGTACGGCGACCGGGTCCGGGTGGTGCCGGCGGACGAGCAGGGTCCGCTGGACCTCGACGGGCTGCTCCGCGACCTGCCCGCAGGCACCGCGGTGTACTCCTGTGGGCCCGAGGGTCTGCTGTCGGCGATCGAGGAGCGTTCCGTCGGCTGGGCGCCCGGCACGCTGCACCTGGAGCGGTTCAAGGCCAAGGAGGTCGTCCCGGTGGGGGGCGACCAGCCGTTCGAGCTCGTCTGCCGGTCCTCGGGGGTCACCGTGACGGTGTCTGCCGAGGAGACGGCGATCGACGCCCTCGAGGCCGCGAACGTCTTCGTCCCCAGCGCCTGCCGCGAGGGGATCTGCGGGACCTGCGAGGTCAAGGTGCTCGACGGCACCCCGGACCACCGCGACTCGCTGCTCTCCCCGGCCGAGCAGGAGGCCGGGCACACGATGCTGCTCTGCGTCTCGCGGGCGCGCAGTGGTCGTCTGGTGGTCGACGCATGACCGCCGGGACCCTTGACTCACGTGCACTAGACCGTACGATGTACCGGACAGCCGTGAAGCGGCGCGTCACCAGCGGAGAGGACGGGTCGTGACTGCTCAGCCCCTGGAGAGGCCCGCGGCGGACACCGCGGCGGGCACGGAGCCGACCGCGGCCCGGGCCGCCCGCCCGCAGCCCGGTCAGGACTGGTCGCAGTGGCCGACCTACAACGCCGCCACCCTCGGCTTCCGCGATCACTGGTACCCGGTGGTCTGGGAGCGGGAGATCGGCGACAAGCCCTACGCCGTGACGCTGCTGGGCGAGAAGATCGTGCTCGTCCGCGACGGTGACAAGGTCTACGGCCTGCACGACCGGTGCCCGCACCGCGGCGTCCCGCTGTCGCTCGGCCGGCGTGAGTTCCCCGGCACGGTGAGCTGCGCGTACCACGGCTGGACCTACGACGTGACGAACGGCACGCTCGCGGCGGTCATCACCGACGGTCCGGAGTCGCCGATCTGCGGCCGGGTCTCGGTCAAGACGTACCCGGTGGAGGAGCGCCTCGGCCTGCTGTGGGTCTACGTCGGCGACGGCGAGCCGCACCCGGTCGAGCGCGACATCCCGGCCGAGCTGCTCGAGAACGAGCACGTGATGGGCGGCAAGATCGACGTCCGGGACGGCAACTGGCGGTTCGCGGCCGAGAACGGCTTCGACGAGGGCCACGCCAAGTACCTGCACAACACCGCGCTCTGGCGGCTGTTCAAGGTCATGCCCACGTGGAACAAGACCCGCGTGGTGGAGGTCGGCCCCTGGCTGATCCGCGTCCAGGACGAGGTCCACTGGGAGGCCGAGTTCCCCGGCCTCGGCACGTGGAGCAACAAGCGCTGGTGGAAGCGCCTGCCGCTGCCGGACGCGCCGGGCAAGGGCAGCAAGGTCAACCCCGTGATCGCCGCGCTGGACCTGCCGGGTTTCGTCTCGATCCGGCTGCCCGGGCTGCTGCGCGTCGCCTACCCGGAGTTCATCCACTACGAGTGGTACGTCCCGGTCGACGCCGACCATGTCCGGTACATCCAGATGATGGTGCGCTTCGAGTCCGGGGCGAAGGGCGCGCTCTTCAAGGCCAAGTACCTGGGCGCGATCCGCTGGCTGTTCCACGGGCAGTTCACGGCCCAGGACGCCTGGATGGTCGACGTGATGGACGCGCCGCCGGAGAAGCTCTACCGGCCGGACCTGTCCATCACCGGCTTCCGCCGGATGGTCGAGAAGGCGGGGCTCAAGGTGCAGCCGTACTCCGCCCCGTCAGGATCCAAGGACAACAAGGGTGCCTGAGTCCCACCGGGTCTCCGCCGGTGGGGTCGGCCTGCGCTACCACGATCTCGGGGCGGGCCGCCCCACGCTGCTCCTCCACGGCGGGGGTCCCGGGTGCACGGCGTGGAGCGACTTCGCGCCGGTCACCGGCGCGCTCGCTGCGGACCGCCGGCTGATCCTGCTCGACCTGCCGCAGTTCGGCGGGTCGGATGTGCCGACGGTGACCGAGCCGGTGTTCAGCTACCACGCCCGGCACGTGCTCGCCGCCCTCGACGAGCTGGGCCTGTCCACTGTGGACCTGGTCTGCCAGTCGCTGGGCGGGTCGGTGGCGCTGCGGATCGCGGCCCTGGCCCCGGAACGGGTCGGACGGATCGTGCTCACCGGGAGCGTGCCGGTGCCCGACCCGGCCGGGCCCGGCGCGGCCGGACCGTCCATCCGGGACACCTACTTCGGCGGCGACGGCCCGTCCGTCGAGAAGATGGCCGAGCTGATCGGGACGTACGAGTGGTTCGACCGCTCGGGCGTGCCTGCCGAGACCGTGCGGAGGCGGTACGAGGCGAGCATCCGGCCGGAGTGCCGGGCGGTCGCCACCGCCGGCGCGGCCCGCGGCGCGCCGGAGGACCTCACCCCGCACCTGCCCGACGTCGCGGCGCCCGCGCTGCTGCTGTGGGGCGCGCACGACCCGTTCGCCGACCCGGCGTACGCGCTGCACCTCGCGGCTGCGCTGCCGCGCGCCGACGTGCACGTCCTCGCCCGGACCTCCCACCACCCGCAGGAGGAGCGACCGGCCGCGTATGCGGCCACCGTCCGCGCCTTCCTGGACACCGAGTGACCCGAGTGAAAGGAACCGCCATGCGCCGAGCCCTGGTTGTCCTCCCCGTGGTGGCCGTCGCCGCCCTCGCGCTCCCGCCGGTGCGCCGCTGGCTCGACATCGCGCTGATCCGCACCACGGGCACGACGGTCCGGACCCAGCGGAAGCGCTGACGTGCCGGAGTCCACAGCGCTGCGGGTCAACGGCGCCCAGGTCACGGTGACGACGGAGCCCCGGACGTCGCTTGCCCGCGTGCTGCGCGAGCAGCTGCGCCTCACCTCGGTGAAGCTCGCGTGCGAGCGCGGCGAGTGCGGTGCCTGCACCGTCCTGATCGACGGTGCCCCCCGGATGTCGTGCATCACCCCGGCGCGGCTGGTGCGCCGCGACGTGGTCACCGCCGAGGGGCTGGGGGAGGAGGCGCACGACCTCCAGGCCGCCTTCGCCGACCACGGCGCCTTCCAGTGTGGGTTCTGCACGTCGGGTCAGCTGGTGCACGCCGCGGCGATCCTGCGCGAGGAGCTGCCGGCCGGCGTGGAGCTGGAGCCGTTCGTCCGGCAGCGCCTGAGCGGCAACATCTGCCGCTGCACCGGCTACAACGGCCTGGTCGACGCCGTCTGCGCCGTCGCCGAGGAGCGCCGGTGAGCATCGGCGACCGGATCCGGCCGATCGACTGGCGGGAGCGCAGCCGGGGGACCGTGGACTATGCCGCCGATCTGGCGGCGCCCGCCCACCTGCACGCGGCCGTGCTGCGGTCGCCCCACCCGTACGCCCGCCTCCTGGAGCTCGATGTCGGCCGGGCCGAGCGGATGCCCGGCGTGCGGGCCGTCCTCACGCACCGGGACTTCCCGCCGGACGCCCTGTACGTCCACCGCGGTGGTCCGCTGTCCGATCGCCCGCCGCTGGCGCGGGACGTCGTCCGGAACGTCGGGCAGGAGATCGTCGCCGTCGCCGCGGACACCCGCGAGCAGGCGGAGGCGGCGTGCCGGGCGGTCCGGGTGCGCTACCGGCCGCTGCGCGCGCCGCTGACGATCGCCGCGGCCCTGGCGCCCGGGGCGCGTGCACTGCACGTACGCACCACCGGCGAACGCAACGTCGCGGTCCGCTGGACCGCGGACTGGGGCGATGTGGCCGCGGGCCGCGCCGCCGCCGTGCACACGGTCGAGGGGTCGTTCGTGTACCCGAGCGTCTCGCACGCGGTCATGGAGCCGAACACCACACTCGCCGCCTGGGACGCCGAGCGCGAGGTCCTCGAGCTGTGGACCTCGACCCAGTCGCCGTGGTTCATCGTCAAGGAGGTCGCGCACCTCCTCGGCCTGTCCCGCGAGCAGGTCATCTGCCGCGAGGTGGCCGTCGGCGGCGGTTTCGGCGCCAAGTCCAAGATCTCCGAGCACGAGGTCCTCGCCGCCGCGCTGGCCCGCAAGGCCGGCACTCCGGTGCTCCTGGCGCTCACGCGCGAGGAGGAGTTCGCCGCCAACAAGCCACGACACCGGTTCGAGACACACCTTCGGACCTCGGCGGACGCGGACGGGCGCCTCCGGCTGTTCGAGGCGGACATCCGGGTCGACAACGGTGCCTACAACCACATGGGCTCGTCGGTGATGCGGGTCGGGGTCATCACCCTCGGCTCGATGTACCGGCCGGATGGCGTCTCCTTCGACGCGCGACTGGTCGACACCGCCACCCAGGCGGGCGGGCAGTTCCGCGGCTACGGCACCCCGCAGGTGTCACTCGCGGTCGAGAGCCAGGTCGACGAGCTGGCCGAGCGGCTCGGGATCGACCCGATCGAGCTGCGGCTGCGCAACCTCGGCGCCGAGTGGACCACCACGCTCTGCGGGTACGAGGTGACCACGAACCGGCTGGGCGCCTGCCTGGAGGCGGTCCGGGACGGCCTCGACTGGAACGGCCGTCGCGCGGACCGGACGCCCGGCCGCGGCCTCGGCGTCGCGGTCGGGATGCACGGCAGCGGGGCGTACGCGTACGAGTTCGCGAACCGCGCCGACGCCGCCGTGGACGTGTACGAGAACGGCGGCGTGCGGGTCCGCTTCGGCGGCGCGGACGCCGGCACGGGACAGCGCACGATCCTCGCGCAGGTCGCCGCGCACGAGCTCGGCGTCGACCCCGCGGACGTGGACGTGCTGTCGATGGACGGGGAGCAGACGCCGTTCGACCTCGGCGCCTGGTCCTCCCGCGGTACGCACATGACCGGGAGCTCGGTCGGGCAGGCGGCGCGGGAGCTGGCGGAGAAGCTCAAGGACCTGGCGCGGGAGAAGCTCGGTCCCGGCGACGTCGTGCTCGCCGGCGGCCACGCGGTCCGCGGTGAGGGCAGCGTGTCGCTGGGGGACCTGGTCCGGCTCAGCCCGGACAGCCGTGACGGCGTGCTGAGTCACGAGACCAGCTACGTCCTCGAGGGCACCGAGATGCTCACCCCCGACCGGGACACGGCCAACCTCTCGCCGACGTACGCGTTCGCGGCCCACGGCGCCGAGGTCCAGGTCGACCGGCGCACGGGCAAGGTGACGGTCCTCGACTACGTGGCGGCCCACGACGTCGGGCAGGCGATCAACCCGACGCTGGTCGAGGGGCAGATCACCGGTGGGGCCGCGATGGGCATCGGTGCCGCGCTGGGCGAGGAGATCGTCCGCGAGGGCGGCCGGGTGGTCAACTCGGCGTACGTCAACTACGCGCTGCCGCGCTCCGCCGACCTGCCGCGGATCCGCCCCGTCATCGTCGGGGGCAGTGACCCGGCCGGCCCCTACGGCGCCAAGAGCGTCGGCGAGATGTCGATCATCCCGCCGGGCGCCGCGATCGTGAACGCGATCTACGACGCGGTCGGCGTGCGGATCCGCGAGCTCCCGGCCACCCCGGACAAGATCCTCGCCGCGCTGGCCGAGCAGGAGGGCCGGGTCCGCCGCTTCGGGCTCTGGCGCCGGCCGGACCGGTGGTGGGTCGCGCTGGTGCGCTGGGCGTACCCGCGCGGCCTGCACCACGTGCTGCACCGGTGGGGCACCGGGTTCGGACCGGGCGTCGGCCCGCGGCCGGACGAGGCCGACGCGGCCGTGCCCGCCGAGGAGCTCGTCGTCGCCGACACGGTCTCCGCCGCCACCGCGGCGCTCGCGGCCGGCGGGGTCGTCGTCGGCGGCGGGACCGATGTCCTCACCGAGGCGCGGCTGCATCCCAGCCGGCCGTCCCGGCTGGTCTCGGTCGCCGAGCTCACCGAGCTGCGGGTTCTGCGGTGGCGCGACGACGGCGGGGTGGAGATCGGCGCGGCGGTCACCCTGGCCGAGCTCGCGACCGAGCTGGCCGCCAGCGCGCCCGCCGTCGCGGCGGCCGTGCGGACGATCGCCTCGCCGCAGATCCGCAATGCCGCGACCGTGGGCGGGAACCTCGTCCAGGAGAAGCGCTGCTGGTTCTTCCGGAACGGGTTCCCCTGCTACAAGCGCAACGGCGCGACCAGCCCCTGCTACGCGCTGCTGGGCGACCACCGGTTCCAGCATGCGGCGGTCGGCGCGCACCGCTGCCAGGCCGTCACCCCGTCGGACCTCGCGACCGTCCTGCTGGCGTACGACGCCGAGGTCGTCATCGCGGGTACCGCGGGCCGCCGCACGGTGTCGCTCGCGGACTTCTACACCGGCCCGGGCGAGACGGTTCTCGGCCCCACGGACGTCGTCGTCCGGCTGTGCGTCCCCGCCGCCGCGCTCCGCCGTCGCGGTGCGTTCGAGAAGCTCGCGCTGTACACCGGCGACTTCTCCACGGCGTCGGTCGCGCTGACCGCCGCGATCGACGACGAGGGCGGGTGGACCGACGTCCGCCTCGTCCTCGGTGCGGTGGCGCCGACCCCGTGGCGACTGACCACAGTGGAGCGTGCCGTCGACGGCACGGTGCCGCGGGTGGCGGAGCTGCGGCGGCTCGTCGACGCCGAACTCGACCGGCACGGGCACCCGCTGCCCGGCAACGTCTGGAAGCTCGACGCCGTCGCGGGTCTCGCGGAGACCGCCGCCGAACGGCTGCTGACCACGGAAGGGGTACTGCGGTGATCACATCCGAGCAGGAGCGGGCGTGGATCGCCGCGGCCCGGGCGGAGCTCGACCCGGCCGGCCTGCGCGATCTCATCGCCGGGATGACGAGCATCCCGAGCCCGACGGGCGAGGAGGGGCCGCTGGCCCGGTGGCTCGCCGCGGACATGGCCGCGCGGGGGCTCGACGGCCGGTACCAGCCGATCGACCCCGACCAGGGCAACGCCGTCGGCCGGCTCCGCGGCGACGGGACCGGTGCCGACCTGCTGCTGTACGCGCCGATCGACACCCTCACCGTCGGGACCGAGGAGGAGGACGTGCCGTGGGTCGGCGACGCCCTCCGGCGGGACATGCGCGCCGAGGCGTCGATCGAGGGCGACTACGTGCTCGGGCTCGGCGCGAGCAACCCGAAGGCCCACGGTGCCTGCCTGATCGCGGCGGTCGAGGCCGTCCGGCGGGCCGGGGTGCCGCTGCGTGGCGACGTGGTCATCGGGCTCGGCGCGGGCGGCATGCCGACCAACCGGCGGCCCGGGGCGTCCCGGTACAACGCGGGTCAGGGCAACGGCTGCTCGTTCCTGCTGGAGCAGGGCATCTGGGCGGACTACGCGCTGATCGCGAAGCCCGGCTGGGCCGTGCACTGGGAGGAGGTCGGGCTCTGCTGGTTCGACGTCACGGTGCGCGGCACGTACAGCTATGTGGGCAGCCGGCACCGGATGCCGTACCGCAACGCGATCGTCGACGCCGGCATCGTCGCCCAGGGCCTGGAGCGGTTCTTCGAGCGGTACACCGCCGCGCACACCCGCGGGCTCGTCGCGCCGCAGGGCAACATCGGCGCGATCGGCGGCGGGTGGAGCCGCACGCCGTCCCTGTCGCCGGCGCAGTGCCGGATGCTCGTCGACGTCCGGCTCGGGCCCGAGCAGGACCCGATGTCGGTGAAGCGCGAGTTCCAGGCGGCCCTGGCGGAGATCGTCGCGGCGAACCCGGGGCTCGACGCGACCGCCGAGATGGTGCTGTCGATTCCCGGCACCGCGACGCCCACCGACGACTGGATCGTCCGCTCCGCGATCGCCGCGTGGGAGGACGTCGAGGGCCGGCCGCACGAGCCGATCGTCGGCAACAGCGGCGCGACGGACGCGAACATCCTGCGGGCGCACGGACTTCCCACCGCCCGCATCGGCATGGCCAGGGCCGGCGCCGGCGCGCCGCTCCCGATCGACTTCCCGATGGGGATGAACGTCGTGGACGTGCGCGAGATGGAGAAGTTCACCCGCACGCTGATCCACACCATCGTGACGACCTGCACGCGCACGCGAGAAGAGTTGGGGAACGCCTGATGAGCTCGATCGTCCTGGGAGTCGGTGCCTCGCACAGCACCCTCATGAACACGCACTGGGAGGAGGTCGCGGACGACCCGGGCGCGATCCGCTTCCGCGCCGGGCTGGAGGAGGCCCGGGACGTCCTCGCGGCCGCCCGCCCGGACGCGGTCGTCATCATCGGCTCGAACCACTTCCGGGGCATGTTCCTGGACCTGATGCCCGCCGTCACGGTCGGCGTCGGCGAGGTGCTGGGCGCGGGCGAGGCGGACACCCCCAAGGGTGCGCTGCCCGCCGACACCGACCTCGCCCGGCACCTGGTGGACACGCTGATCGAGGACTTCGACCCGGCGTTCTCGCTGCGGATGCAGGTCGACCACGGGATCACGCACAGCTACCAGCACCTGGTGCCGGGACTGGACGTGCCGATCGTCCCGGTGGTCGTGAACATGTTCGCCCCGCCGCTTCCCTCGCTGCGCCGGTGCCACGCGCTCGGCGAGGCGATCGGCCGGGCGGTCCGTACCGACGGTGCGGACAAGCGCGTCGCGGTGATCGCCTCGGGCGGGCTCTCGCACCGCCTGCCGTGGCCCAAGTGGTTCCAGGCGCTGTCGGACGACGACCGCTTCCTGGTCGAGGCCTGGCTCGAGGGCCGGAACTCCTGGCAGGAGTACGAGGTCCGGCGGCGGCAGATCATCCGCGCGGCCGAGGCGGACCTCAACCCGGACTTCGACGCGCGTTTCCTCGCCGCGCTGGAGACCGGCGACCTCGGTGACTTCCTCGGAATGTCCACCGAGGACATCGACGCCGAGGCCGGCAACGGGGCGCAGGAGATCCGCTCGTGGGTCGCCATGGCCGCCGCTCTCGGGCCGTCCCGCGGCACCACCCACGCCTACGCGGCGATCCCGCAGTGGCTGACCGGCATGGCGGTCGCCTCGCTGCGGCCCGCGTCCTGACCAACCGAATCTCCGAGAACCGAGGTGGAAGCATGACCATCTGGACCGACCTGAGTGACCTGGAGTACCGGGTCCGCTTCGTCGACGCGAACGGCGTCCGCACCCGCGCCCTGCAGGCGGGCTCCGGCGAGCCGGTGCTGTTCCTGCACGGCACGAGCGGGCACCTGGAGGCCTTCGTCCGCAACATCCCGTCGCACGCGGAGCGCTTTGCGTGCCACGCGGTCGACATGCTCGGGCACGGGTACACCGACAGCGTCGACGAGCCGTACCGCATCGAGCGCTACGTCCGGCACATCCTCGACTACGCCGACGCGGAGGGCCTGGACCGCTTCCACATCGTCGGCGAGTCGCTCGGTGGCTGGGTCGGCGGCCGGCTCGCGGCCGACCACCCCGACCGGGTCGGCAAGCTGACCCTCGTCGCCCCGGGCGGCACCGTGGCGAACCCCGCGGTGATGGAGCGGATCAAGACCAGCACGCGCGCCGCGGTGGAGAACGACGACATCGAGCTGACCCGCAAGCGGCTGCACCTGCTGATGTTCGACCCGGCGAAGGACGTCAGCGAGGAGCTCGTGCAGGCTCGGCACGCGATCTACCACCGCCCGTCCTTCGTCGCGGCGATCGACCGCCTGCTGGCGCTCCAGGAGATGGAGAACCGGCAGCCGGACCTCCTCACCGAGGAGCAGATGGGCCGCATCCAGGCCCCGACGCTCATCGTCTGGGGTGCGGAGAACCCGTTCGGCGACGTGCCGGAGGCGACCCGGATGAACCGGTCCATCCCGGGCTCGACGCTGGAGGTCTTCCCGGAGTGCGGGCACTGGCCGCAGCACGAGCACAGCGAGCGGTTCAACGAGCTCAACCTCGCGCACCTCTCGGGAACCCCGTGAGCCCGAAGTTCGGGATCCGGCTCCCGGCGTGGCCCCCC
>JAVEDU010000104.1 GCA_030840805.1 Actinomycetota bacterium | reverse complement strand
CGCCCGGGCGGCACGCCGGGCCGAGGAACTGGGTTTCGACCAGGCCTGGGTGCCGGACTCCCAGCTGCTGTGGCGGGATGTCTTCGGGACGCTGACCGCGATGGCGCTCGGCACCGACCGGCTGCGGATCGGCACCGCGGTCACGAACCTGGAGACCCGGCACCCGTCCGTCGTCGCGTCCGCGGCACGCACGGTGGCCGAACTGGCGCCCGGGCGGTTCGTCCTCGGCGTCGGGGTGGGCAACAGCGCGGTCGAGCCGATCGGGCTGCGGTCCACCACGCAGGCGGACCTGCGGGCGCGCCTGGGTCAGGTCCGGGATCTCCTCGACGGTGCGGAGGTCGACTTCGGAACGGTGCGGTCGCGGCTGCGCGAGCCCGGCATCGCCCCGCCGGTCTACGTCGCGGCGAGCGGGCCGAAGAACCTGCGGCTGGCCGGTGAGCTCGCGGACGGCGTCATCCTGCTGTCGGGAGTCTCGCCGACCACGCTCGGGTCCAGCCTCGCCCGGGTCCGGGAGGGGGCGGAGGCCGGCGGCCGGACGCTCGCGGATCTCGACATCGTCGTCTCGTCGTACTGCCACGTGACCGACGACGTCGAGGCCGATGCCCGGATGCTGAAGCCGATCTGCGCGGGGATCGCGCAGAAGGGCGGCCGGCCGTTCCTCGCCATGGCCGGCATC
The DNA here is from genome assembly GCA_030840805.1 of Actinomycetota bacterium. GTDB lineage: Bacteria > Actinomycetota > Actinomycetes > Mycobacteriales > HKI-0501 > JAVEDU01. Next base: position 119,111 of record JAVEDU010000104.1, on the reverse strand, counting down.
GAGGTCGACGTGCCGCCGGTGGTCGAGGGCCTGTACCCCGACACCGTGCACGCCGAGGACTGGGACGAGGCGGTCCGGATCTGCGGGCAGTGGGTCACCGACGAGATGGCCGTCCGGTTCGCACAGGCGTTCTGCCTGTTCGGCACGCCGGCGGAGATCTCGCGCCGGGTCGAGGAGGTGACGGCGGCGGGTGCGACCAGCATCTTCCTCCAGCACGTCGGCTCCTACGAGCTCCCGTACGAGCTGATGGAGTCGTTCGCCGACACGGTCCTGGCCCCGGCCGGGGCGCGGTGACCGGGGAGGGCACGCTCGTCCCGGCACTGGTCGCGCGTGCGGACGAGGTGGTCGCGGGCGCGGGCGCCGAGGTGCGGGCCCGCACCGGCACCCACCTGCTCGACGCGCTCGGCTGCCTGGTGGTGGGCGCCGGTCACCCGAGCGCCCGCCTGCTGCGCCGCTTCGCGGACCTGACCGGGGAGGCCGGGCCGGTGCCGGTCCTGGGCGACGCCGGGCCGCGGTCGCTGCGGATGGCCGTGCTGCTGGAGTCGGCGTACCTGCACCTGGACGAGTTCGACGCGATCCACTCGGCGGGTGCGGTCGTGCCGCCGGCCGTGGTCGTCCCGGCGGCCCTCGCCGTCGCGGCCCGCTGCGGCAGCTCCGGGCGGGACCTCGTGGATGCCGTGCTGGGCGGGTACGACGTGGTGGTCGAGGCCGGGCTCCGGCTCGGCGGTCCCGCGCTGTACCCGGAGCGGTGGTGGCCGACCGCGGCGCTGGGCGCGCTGGGCGCGGCCTGGGCGTCCGCCCGGCTGCTGGGGCTGGACGAGGAGGGCCGCCGCCGGGCGGTGGTCCTCGCGGCCCATGCGGCCGGCGGGCCGATCGGCAGCGACGCGCTGGGGGAGGGCCACTACCTGGAGGGCGGCCGCGCCGCGTCGTGCGGGGTCGAGGCCGCGTACCAGGCGGCCGCCGGGCTGCGCGGCGACCCGGGTCTGCTCGACGCCGGGCTGCCGGGCAGCAGCGGGCGGCCGCTCGGGCCGCCGAGCCCGGGTACCGCGCCGCATCTGCTGGCGTGCTCGTTCAAGCGGTACCCGTTCGCGCGGCCGCTGCACGCCGCGCTCGCGGCGCTCGACCAGCTCGCGGCGGAGGGGGTATCGGTCGCGTCGGCCCGGCGGGTGGAGGTGCACGTCCCCGCCCCGCTGCGGCGCTTCGTCACGGCCGCCCGGGCTCCGCGCGGGCCCGTGGAGGCGGCGTCGAGCGCCTGGGTCGCCGTGGCGGCGCACCTTGCCGGGCGGGCCGACGACGTCACGTTCATCCGCACCGCGACCGCCCCCGAGGCGCCCCCCGTCGAGCTGGTCGCGGCCGAGGACCTGGTCGCGGACCTGCCGGCGCGGTGGAGCGGCAGGGTCGTCGTCCACCTCGCGGACGGCGGTACGGCGGAGCGCCGCGTCGGGGACGCGCCGAGCCCGAGCGAGGACGAGATCGTCGGCAAGTACCGGCGCAACGTCCGGGCCGCGCCGCCCGGACCGGCGGCGGAGCTGCTGGCGTCCTGCCGGGCGCTCGATGCCCTCCCGGCGGCGGCCCGGTTGCGCGAGACTCTGCACCGGACGGTGGCAACGGCGGCCGCCGGGTGAGCGTGTCCCGGCGTGCCATCCGGTGCCCAATGCACGTACGGTAGGGCGTACGACCGGCTCGGCGCACAGGGGTCCCGAGGACGGCGGTAGAGAGGGAGACGACCGATGTCGGCTGCGCGTGCCCGCAAGTCCCCGTCGCGACCGCGGAACACGCGGGTCGTCACCCGCGAGCAGATCATCGAGGCCGCGACCCGGATCGCCGACGAGGAGAGCATCGAGGCCCTGACGATCCGGCGGCTCGCCGCGGACGTCGGGACCGGGGCGATGACCCTCTACAGCTACTTCCGCAGCAAGGAGGAGATCCTCGACGGGATCGCCGACCACGTGCTGGGTGGCTTCCAGCTCCCGCCGGCGGAGGAGATCGAGTCGGCCGCGGTGGTGCGCACGCTCGCGTCGGCCTTCCTGCGGATGATGCGGGAGCACCCGAGCATCGTGCGGCTGTTCACCACCCGGGTCACGACGAGCCGGGAGTCCCTGCGGGGCGCGATGGAGTCCGTGGTCGCCCGCCTGCGGGAGGCCGGGTTCGGCGACCGCGAGGCCGTGCAGGTGTACGGCCTGATCATGCATTACACGCTGGGCTTCGCGAGCTACCAGGCGCCGCGCCCGTGGGGCAACCCCGACCACCCGGACGTCGAGGAGCTGCAGCGCCAGCGCACGCACTTCTACGCCGCGCTGCCGCTGGCGGAGTTCCCGAACCTGGTCGCCCTCGCGGGTGAGGTGACGACCCTGCCGAGCGACGAGCAGTTCGCGTTCGGCCTCGAATGCATGATCGACGGGTTCCTGCGCAAGAGCGGCATGGGCTGAGCCGAGGTCCCCGGCCGGGGCAGGTGTGATCCCAAAGCAGTCACCCAGACCGCAACAACACATACAGTGAGTCACGAAGACCCTCGGTCGAGCAGGGCGGCAGGCGCCTTCACCCGACCCGGGGGTCTTTGTCGTAATACGCGCACGCCGCTCGCGCTCGGCGTGCGAGCGGTCCCGGAAACGCGGTGGGTGAAAACTCAGAGAGTTCCTTGACACACGTCTCGTACTTCGTACGATACAAAGCATCTACACGTCCGGTCGACCTGGTCGGGCACGTGGACACCGGAGGGACGATGCCCACCCGATGCTCGGCGCGGCGACAGAGCGGTCGCCGGACCGCATCGGGAAGGTCGGGGCCAGGACCTCTCCGGCAGGCCGGCCCACGCCGGTGAGTGCGACCGATTCCTCTCTCGTGAAGTCGACGCCGGGCGACCGCCCCATGCCCGGCAAGGCCGTCCCCACCGAAGGGTTGACCAGCATGACGACAGACCTCCAGCAGCACCCGACGGGACGGAGCAGTGCCGTGCAGACACCGAGCGGATCGCCGATCCTCCGCGTCGACGAGCTCCGGAAGCGCTACTCCGACGACGGCCCGCTGGTCTGCGACGGCCTGTCCTTCTCGGTCGACCAGGGCGACTTCGTCGCGATCGTCGGGCCGTCCGGGTGCGGCAAGTCGACGATGCTCCGGATGATCTGCGGGCTCCTGGAGCCGAGCGCCGGCGAGGTCCGGCTGCGCGACCAGAAGATCGTCTCGCCGCCGCCCGAGATGGCACTGGTGTTCCAGGACTACACCCGCTCGCTGTACCCGTGGCTGAGCGTGGAGCGGAACGTCCGCTTCCCCCTCGCGAAGCGCCGCGACCTCTCCAAGGAGGAGAAGGCCGCGCGGGTCGCGGAGGCGATCGAGACCGTCGGGCTCACGGGCTTCGAGAGCTACCACCCCGGTCAGCTGTCCGGCGGCATGCAGCAGCGCGTCGCCATCGCCCGCGCACTCGCCTTCCGGCCGCGGATCCTGTTGCTCGACGAGCCGTTCGCCTCCGTCGACGCCCTCACCAAGGAGGGACTGGAGGACACCCTCCTCGACGTGCAGAAGCAGTTCGCCGACTCCGGCATGACGATGTTGCTGGTCACCCACGACATCGACGAGGCGATCTACCTGGCGGACCGGATCCTCGTGCTCAGCAAGCCGCCGTGCGCGGTGGCCGAGGAGCTCGTGGTCGACCTGCCGGGCCCGCGCAGCCAGGTCGAGACCCGCAGCCTGCCGGAGTTCCTGCGCATCCGCGCGCACATCCACGACGTCATGGGGCTCTCCGCTCAGCGCGGCGGTACCCGCGGCGCCGCTCGTTCCACGGCCTGATCCGCAACTTCACGTCCACCCAGTTCTCCACCCCCACGAAAGGGACCCAACCGAGATGGCGTTTGGAAGAGGTAGGAAGGCCGTCGGCCTGCTGGCCGGGCTGGCACTGGTTGCCGGCGCCGCCGCGTGTGGCGGCAGCGGCAACGACAGCGCTGCCGGGGGCAACAAGATCACGATCGCCACGGTCGCGGCCGACTCGGGTGCCCAGGGCTTCCTGGCCAAGGAGAAGGGCTTCTACAAGGCTCAGGGCCTCGAGGTCGAGGTCCAGATCGTCGCGGGTGTGCCCGAGCTCGCCGCGGCGGTGCAGTCCGGGAAGGCGCAGTTCGCGCTGACCTCGCCGACGTCGGTCGCCGGCGCCTCGGCGTCCGGCATCCCGTTCCGCGTCGTCGCGGGCGGCGTGAAGTACACCAAGAAGAAGCCGGGCGTCTGGCTGATGGTGGCCGACCGCGCGAAGGACGTGAAGTCGCTCAAGGACCTCGGCGGCAAGTCCATCGCGGTGAACGCCCTGAACACGCTGCCGCACCTGTCCACGCTCGCCGCGCTCGACGACGCGGGCGTCGACGTCAAGAAGGTCAACTTCGTGACGCTGAACTTCCCGGCGATCGGGCAGGCGCTGGAGAGCGGCCAGGTCCCGGCCGGTGCCGTCGTGTCGCCGTTCACCGACCAGCAGGAGGCCGGCAAGATCGCGCACCGGCTCGTCAGCCCGTACGACGCGGTGAACAACGGTGAGGACTTCCTCAACACGGTGTGGTTCGGCAAGGAGGACTACATCGCGAAGAACCCCGAGGTGGCGGACAAGTTCCGCGCCGCGCTGCGGGACACCAACAAGTGGGCCAACGACCCGGCCAACGAGGCGGAGCGCAAGAAGATCCTCCAGAAGTACGCGGACCTGCCGGACGCCGCCGTTGCCGCCCTCGAGCTCTCGCCCTACGGCGACGAGGTGTCGCCCGAGCTGCTCCAGCCGCTGCTCGACGTGATGTACCGGTTCGAGGCCCTGAAGAAGCCGATGAAGGCCGAGACCATCATCGCCAAGGGCGCGAACTAGCGATCGCAGAGGCTGCCGCCCGCCCCGGGTCGCACACCCGGGTGCGGGCGGCAGTCGCCGCCGCACAGCACATCTGTTCCGACCGCGCGACGGCGCCTGGGAAGGAAGTCGCATGACGCTCGTCTCCGAGAAGAACGAGGTAAGGCCGGACGGTGCCGCCGCGGCGCCGACACCGCGCCGCCCGGCGAGGAAGTTCCGGTTCCGCGTCAACCTGCGGGGCCTGGCCTTCGCCGTCGGGCTCGTCCTCGCGCTCGAGGCCCTCACCACCTGGTACGTCCGGTCGGCCTACGTGCCCCGGCCCAGCGAGGTCTTCGCGGCCCTGTACGCGGAGCTCCTCCGCGGCGACCTGATCCGGGACGCCGGCCAGACCCTCCAGACGTTCTCGCTGGGACTGCTGTTCGCCACCGTCGCCGCGATCGCCGCGGGCGTCGTCCTCGGCTCCTCGCCGCGGATCTTCAGCGCGTTCAAGCTCATCATCGAGTTCCTGCGGCCGCTGCCGTCGGTGGCCCTGATCCCGTTCGCGATCCTGATCCTCGGCGTCGGGGGGACCACCGGCGTGGCGATGACGGCGTACGCCGCCTTCTGGCCGATCCTGTTCAACACGTACTACGGCGTCCGCGACGCCGACCCGGTCGCCGTCGACACGGCCCGCAACTTCGGACTGAGCCGCCCGGCCGTGCTCCGGCGGGTGCTGCTCCCGAGCGCGGCCACGAACATCGCGGCGGGCATCCGCATCAGTGCCGCCATCGCGCTCATCCTCGCCATCACCGTGGAGATCATCACGAGCAGCGGCGGGCTGGGCTACTACATCGTCCGGATGCAGACCGCGACCCGTACCGAGGACATGTACGCCGGCGTCGTCGCCGTCGGCATCCTCGGGTACGTGATCAACCTGGCGGTCGCCGCTCTCGAGAGGAAAGTCGTGTTCTGGAAGACCGACGTCCGCGACGGGGGTGCACGGTGACGGCCCGCTTCTCGTCCCTCGGCCTGCGGCTGCTGCCGCTGGCCCTGCCGATCGCCCTGCTGGTCGCCTGGGAGTACTTCGGGCGCACCCTGGGCAACGTGTACCTGCCGCCGCTCAGCTCGGTGTTCCAGACGCTGAAGGACGACTGGTTCTTCGACCACACCCTGTCCGACCTGCTCCCGAGCCTCCAGCGGTTCGTCGTCGGATACCTGCTCGGGAGCACGATCGGCATCGGGCTGGGCATCGCGATCGGCTCCTCGCGCCGGGTGGCCCAGTTCCTCGAGCCCACGCTGGAGTTCCTGCGGGCCCTGCCGGCCGTCGCGATCATCCCCGTGGCTGTGCTGATCTTCGGGCTCGGTGGCGGCATGCGGGTCGCGGTGATCGTGTTCGGCGTGCTGTTCCCCGTCCTGGTGAACACGACGGTCGGCGCCCGCAGCTGCCGGCAGGAGCGGATCGACGTGGCCCGGATGTACGGGCTGTCCCGGCTGCAGATCATCCGGCGGGTGGTGCTGCCCTCCGCGCTGCCGATGATCTCGGCCGGTCTGCGCGTCGCGCTGCCGATCGCGTTGATCATGATGGTGGTGTCCGAGCTCGTCGGCGGACAGAACGGGATCGGGTTCTACCTGCTCACCGGGCAGTCGCTGTTCAACATCCCCGCCATGTTCGCCGCGTTGTTCATCCTGGGCGTGCTCGGCAACGTCATCAATGCCGGGTACGCGAAGCTGGAGCGCAGGTGGCTGTTCTGGGCGAACAACGTGTGAGTCCGCCGCGGGAGGTGGCCCTGGTGGGCACCGGCGGCACGATCACCGCGTGGTCGCCGAGCAACCTCGACCTGACCGGCTACACCGAGGCGGAGTCGCAGCGGCTGTCGCTGGCGGAGCTGGTGGCCGCGGTCCCGGAGGTCGCGGAGATCGCCGTGGTGCGACAGGTCCCGGCGCCCGCCGGGCCCAGCCACGCCCTCGGCCTGCCGGGGCTCCTCGGGATCGCGGAGCACGTCCGCACGGTGCTGGCGGACGACGCGATTCACGGCGTCGTGGTCACGCACGGCACGAACACGCTGGAGGAGCTCGCGTTCCTGCTGTCGCTGGTGCTCGAGACCGGGAAGCCGGTGGTCCTCACCGCCGCGATGCGCCCGCTCTCGGCGCTGAGCGGAGACGGGCCGTTGAACCTGGTGGACGCGGTACGGGTGGCGGCCTGCCCGCAGGCGGCCGGTCGCGGTGTGCTGGTGGCGCTGAACGGCAGCATCTGGTCCGCACGGCAGGTCAGCAAGGCCGGGACGGCGGGCCCGGACGCGTTCCGCGGCGGTGACCTCGGCCCGCTGGGCTTCGTCGACCCCGACGGCAGCGTGGTGTTCCAGCACCGGGAGGAGCGCCGGCCGCCGACCCTCCACGTCACGGCGGGGACCCCGGTCCCGCGGGTGGACCTGGTGTACTCCTACCCCGGCGCGGACGAGGTGCTCGTCGACGCGGCCGTCGCGGCCGGTGCGGCGGGCCTCGTCAGCGCCGGGACCGGCGCGGGCTTCCCGACGCCGGCCGAGCACGCCGCCCTGCTGCGGGCGGTGGACGCCGGGGTGGTGGTCTGCCAGTCGTACCGGGGGAGTACCGGCCGCGTGCATCCGCGCCCGCAGCTGCGCCGCGCCGGGATCGTGGCGGGCCAGAGCCTCGGTCCGTTCAAGTGCCGGATCCTGCTGGCGCTCGCCCTCGTGCGCGACGCCGACGTGGACCGGATCCAGGGGTTGTTCGACCGCGTCGGCGGGACGTGAGGGGTGCGCGGGGAACGATCCTCCTCCTCGGCACCCTCGCCGCGATCGGCCCACTCTCCGGCGACACGTACCTGCCCGCGTTCCCGCAGATCGCCGCGGACCTCGGCGCTCCGCCGGTGCGGGTGCAGCTCACGCTCACCGCGTCCCTGCTGGGGCTCGCCGTCGGCCAGCTCGTCATCGGCCCGGTGTCGGACCTCTGGGGTCGCCGCCGGCTCCTGCTCGGGGGCACCGCGCTGTACGCCGTGGTGTCGCTCGGGTGCGCGCTCGCGCCGACCATCGGGGCGCTGACGGGCCTGCGGTTCCTGCAGGGGTTCGCCGGGGCGGCGGGGGTCGTCCTCGCCCGCGCCGTCGTCCGGGACCTGTACTCGGGGGCGGCGGCCGCGCGGGCGTTCTCGCGGCTGCTGCTGGTGTTCGCCGTGGCGCCCATCGTCGCGCCGCTGCTCGGCACCGCCGTGCTGGCGGCCGGGGACTGGCGGACGATCTTCCTGCTGCTGGCCGCGGTCGGCGTGCTGCAGTTCCTCGCCGTCCGGGCGTGGCTGGGGGAGACCCTGCCGCCCGCGCGCCGGACCGCGGGCGGGCTCCGGCGGATCCCGGGGGTGGTCCGCGATGTCGTGCGGGACCGGTCCTTCCTCGGCTACGCGCTGGCGTGCGGCTTCGCGTTCGCCGGGATGTTCGCCTACATCGCGGGGTCGCCGTTCGTGGTCCAGGACCTGCACGGTGCCTCACCGGGGGTGTTCGCCGGGCTGTTCGCGGTCAACGCCGCGGGGCTCGCGGTGGCCACCGCGGTGAATGCCCGGCTGGTCGCGCGGGTGGAGCCGCGGCGGCTGCTCTCGCTCGGCCTGGCCGTCCACGCCGCCGGCGGGGTGTCGCTGCTCGGTGCGGTCCTGCTCGACGGTGGACTCGCGACGCTCGTCCCGCCGATGTTCGCCGTGGTCGCGAGCCTCGGGTTCGTGCTGCCGAACGCCACCGCGCTCGCGCTCGCGCGGTTCCCGGCGAGCGCGGGCACGGCCTCGTCGATCCTGGGCGCGCTGCACTTCGCGATCGGGGCGTCGGTGGCGCCGCTGGTGGGCGTCGGGGGGCCGGGGACGGCGGTGCCGTTCGGAGCGGTGATCGCGGGCGCCGGTGTGGTCGCGGTCGCGGTGCTGTCTACCGTACATCGTACGAAGAGCTCCCCCGGCGGCGCGGGGCCCTGAGTGGTGGCGGTCGATACGTCCGGTCGAGGCCCCGCCGTCCGGTCTGTCCTCGGCCGAACGGGGGACATCGGCGGGAATCGGGCCGGAACCGTTGACGCCGCCCCCGTGCTTCGCCATAGTCCCTTCGATCTCAGGTGGAACGCGTTCCACCTGACGGAACGCAGCAGGACACGCGCGCCGGGCGTGGGCGGCTCTCGCCGCCGGACCGGCGCGGCAGGGCCGACCGGTGACCGGTCGACGACGACCCCCGACTGGAGATGACATGGCGAGGACCGGCAAGGAGTACACCGAAGGGCTCAGGGACGGGCGCGAGGTGTGGTTGGGCGACCGGCGGGTCGACGACGTGACCCTGGAGCCCGCCTTCGCGGGGGCGATCGGCTCGATGGCCGCGCTGTACGACGCGCAGCACGACGAGCGGTACGCGGCCGACCTGACCTTCACGCACTCGAGCGGCGAGGTCTGGCCGACGTCGCTGCTCATCCCCGAGTCGGTCGAGGACGTCCGCCGGCGCGGCCGGGCCTTCCGGGTGGGGGCCGAGCACACCCACGGGTTGATGGGCCGCTCGCCGGACTTCATGAACTCGATGCTCACCCCGATGCGCATCGCGAGCGACTTCTTCGGGCAGCGCGAGCCCGCGTACCAGAAGAACATCGAGAACTACTACGACCTGGTCGGCAGCCAGAACCTCTGCCTGACGCACGCCCTGCTGAACCCGCAGGTCGACCGGTCGAAGTCGGTGTCCGAGGTCGCGGACCCCGGGCTCGCGCTGCACGTGGTCCGGGAGACCGACGCCGGGGCCGTCGTGTCCGGCGCGCGCCTGCTCGCCACGCTCGCGCCGTTCGCCGACGAGATCGTCGTGGCGCTGCACCCGGGGCCGCCGCTGCGCGCCGACGAGGAGGACTACGCGCTCGCGTTCGCGATCCCGGTGGCGACGCCGGGCCTGCGGCTGGTCTGCCGCGAGCCGCTGTCCCACCCCGGCAGCGACCGGCACCCGCTCGCGACCCGGTACGACGAGATGGACGCGTTCGTCATCTTCGACGAGGTCCTGGTGCCGTGGGAGCGGATGTTCCTCTACCGCGACGTGGAGGCGACCAACACCGCCCACCGCGCGACCAACACGACCACGTTCGCGGCGCACCAGACGACCACGCGGGCCACCGTCAAGGCCGAGCTCGCGCTGGCGATCGCCACCCTCGTGGCCGACACGATCGGCGTCGACGGGTTCCTGGGTGTGCAGGAGAAGCTCGGCGAGATGGTCGACCTGGCCCAGATCATGAAGAGCGCGGTGGCCGGCGCCGAGTACAACGCCAAGCCGAACAAGTGGGACGAGTCCACGTTCGTGCCCGACGCGGACGGCCTGCTCGCGGTCCGCGGCCTGACCCCCTTCTTCTACCCGCGGATGGTCGAGATCATCCAGCAGGTCAGCGGCAGCGGCCTCATCAACGTCCCGGCGGCCGACTCGATGAGCGGCCCGATGAAGGAGGTCCTGGATCGCTTCTACCAGGCGCGCTCCGCCTCGGGCGACCGTCGGCTGGCGGTCTTCAGCCTCGCGTGGGACCTGGCCGGCGACGGGTTCGGCTCACGCCAGCTCCAGTACGAGCGCTTCTACGCCGGTGACCCGACCCGGCTGCGGGCCGGCCGGTACGCCTCGCTCGACAAGAGGGCCCTGCACGAGACGATCGAGCACCTGCTCGTGCGTCGCGGCTGACCACGGGCTCGACCCGAGCACTGGACGGAGCGATGGACACAGCGATCGACAAGGCCCTCGTGATCCTGGAGGCCCTGGAGACGGGCCGCGGCAGCAGCAGCCTGGCGACCATCGCGGCGGGCACCGGCCTGCCGAAGCCCACGGTGCACCGGATCCTCACGATCCTGGAGCGCCGGGGGTTCGTCCAGCAGCTCGCGTCGAAGGAGTACGCGCTCGGGCCGAAGATCATTGCGCTCGGGGCGTTCGCCGGGAGCAAGGACCCGATGCTCACGGTGGCCCGGCCGGTCCTGGACCGGCTGGTGCTCGCGTGCGGCGAGACCGTCCACCTCGGGGTGCTGCACGAGTCGCAGCTGCTCTACCTCGACCGGCGCGAGCCGGAGGACGCGGCGGTCCGGCTGGCGACCCTGCCGTCGCCGCTGGGCTCGCTGCACGCGAGCGCCTGCGGGAAGGTCCTGCTCGCGTTCGGCGCCGAGGCGCTGCTGCGGAGCGTCCTCGCGACGGAGCTGGTGCGGTACACGGCGCACACGATCGCGCAGCCGGACGAGCTGCGCGAGGAGCTGCGCCGCATCGCCGAGCAGGGATACGCGCTCAGCGAGCAGGAGCGCAACGAGGGGGTACGGGCGGTCGCCGTCCCGGTCCGGAACCGGGCCGGCACGGTGGTGGCCGGGCTCAGCGCGGCCGGGCCGGTGCAGCGGATGAGCGACGACAAGGTGGCGGAGCTGCGGGTCCAACTCGGGCGCGCGGCGGGAGAGCTGGCGGTGGGAGTGCGTTGATGGACTCGGACGAGCAGTACCCGGCGCTGGCCGGGTTCCGTGCGGCGGTGGCCCGGTTCCCGCAGGGGGTCGCGATCCTCACCACGGTGGGGGCCGACGGCGCCCCGCACGGTGCCACGGTCGGCAGCTTCATCCCGCTGTCGAAGCGCCCGCCGTTGCTCGGCGTCGCGCTGGACCGGCGGGCGGGCATCCTGCCCATCCTGGAGAGCGCCGGGAGCTTCGCGCTCAACGTGCTGGACGAGGGGGCGGTCGACGTGTCGGCGCTGTTCGCCACGAAGGGCGTGGACCGGTTCGCGTCCGTGCCGTGGAGCCGCGGGCCCCACGGGCTGCCCCTGCTCCTCGCACACTCGACGAGCGTGATCGAGTGCCGGGTCGACCGGACGGCCGACGGCGGCGACCACGTGATCGTCGTGGGCGCGGTGCTGGCCGCCCGCCCGCTCGACGAGCGGCCGCCGCTCGTCTACAGCGGCCGCCGGTACTTCGGCATCCGGTCCGTGGAGGTGGCCCGATGAGCCTCCGTATCTCGGTCCGGATCCCGCCGTGCGTGCCCGCGCCGGAGCTGGCCGACGCCGCCGCCCGCTGCGACGAGCTCGGCTACGACGGGGTGTGGTTCCCCGACTCCCAGGTGCTGTGGCGAGACCCGTACGTCACCGCGGCCCTCGCCCTGGAGCGCACCTCCCGGCTCCGGGTCGGGATCGCGGTGTCGAGCCTGGGCACCCGCCACCTCTCGGTGCTGGCCGGGCTCCACCGGACCGTGGCCGAGCTGGCCCCGGACCGGTTCGCGATGGGGCTCGGTACGGGCAGCTCGTCCACCGGCACGGTCGGCCTGCCGTCCGCGCGCACCGGCGAGCTGCGGACCGCCATCGAGGTGCTCCGCCGGCTCGCGGGCGGTGCGGAGCACGACTTCGGGTCGGGGCCGGTCCGGCTGGAGGGGCACACCGAGCTCCGCGGGCTGTTCGTCGCCGCGACCGGTCCGCGCAACCTCGCGCTCGCCGGTGAGCTCGCCGACGGCGTGATCGTGCTGAACGGGTCCGACCCGGCGGCGCTGCGCCGCAGCCTGGCGCAGGTCGGCGAGGGCGAGGCGCTCCGTGCCCCGGCGCTGGCCCCGCTCCAGCGGCTCATGACCTCGTTCTGCATCCCCACCGACGAGCCGGACCGCGATGCCCGCCTGCTCAAGCCCGTCTGCGTCGCGATGGCCCACCACCTCGGGGCCGGCCCGGCGCTGGCGGCGGCCGGCGTCCACGTGCGGGACGGCGAGCCGGCGGCGCCGGTGTACCCGGACCTCGTCCACGCGAAGGACTGGCCCCACGCCGTGGCGGCCGTCGACCATCTCGTCTCGGATGCGGACGTGCTGACGTTCGCGCGGAAGTTCTGCCTGTTCGGCTCGCTGCCGGAGATCCGCGCGCAGCTCGACGCGATGGCGGCGGCGGGGGTCCACGAGGTCCTGCTCCAGCACCTCGGCAGCTTCTCGGTGCCGTACGAGTGGATCGACACGTGCTCGGAGCTGCTCGTCCGGGGATGACGGCCGGGAGCCGGGGAGAGCGCGGCCGGACCGGCGCCGGGGGCACCCGCCGATCCGCTCCGGCCGCAGCCCGCGGGTCCCGCCGGACCGGGCCGGCCGCCTGCCGCACGATCCACCCGGCGCGCGGCACCTCGGACCGCCGCCGGCTCCCGGCCGACCGGTCGCCGGCCCCGCCGCGGGCGCGATTCGACCGAGCGGGAGTTGCCCGGTCGCCGACGATGCCTACGCTGCACCTGCCGGCCCCGGTCGGCGAGGAGTGCACGGTCAGTTCCTTCCGAGAGAGAGGTCGGCCATTGCTCGGCCACATGCAGCAGACGCCCCTGACGATCGACTCGATCTTCCGTTACGTCGAGCGTCATCACGGTGACAAGACCATCGCGACGAACTCCCCGACCGGCGTCGTCCGGACGACGTACTCCGAGTGGGCGCTGCGCACCCGCAAACTCGGTGGCGTCCTGGACACCCTCGGGATCAGCGCCGACGGGCGGGTGGGCACCTTCGCGTGGAACTCGGCTCGGCACCTGGAGCTGTACTTCGCCGCGCCCGGCACGGGCCGCGTCCTGCACACGCTGAACATCCGGCTGTTCCCGGAACAGCTCACGTACATCGCGAACCACGCCGAGGACGAGGTCATCTTCGTCGACCGCTCCGTGCTGCCGCTGTTGTGGCCGCTGATCGACACCATGACGACCGTCCGCCAGGTGGTCGTGATGGAGGACGGAGGCCAGGCGGACATCCCGGCCGACGACCGGATCCTCGACTACGAGGAGCTGCTGGCGGCCGCGTCACCGGTGGACTTCCACGTCGAGGACGAGAACCGGGCCGCCTCGATGTGTTACACGTCCGGGACGACCGGCAACCCGAAGGGGGTCGTCTACACCCACCGCTCGACGTTCCTGCACACCATGTCGGTGGTGCAGCCGAACGTCTTCGGGCTGTCCGAGCGGGACGTGGCGATGCCCGTCGTGCCGATGTTCCACGCGAACGCCTGGGGCATCGCGCACGCGGCACCGGCGGTCGGTGCCGGTCTGGTCTTCCCCGGGCCGGTCATGGCCCCGCAGGGGATCGCCGACCTGATCGTCGACGAGGGAGTCACGTTCACCGCCGGCGTGCCCACCATCTGGCAGGGGGTGCTGCCGCTGCTGGCCGGCCGGGAGCACACGCTGCGCGACATCGGCTGCGGCGGCTCGGCGGTCCCCGCGGCGCTGTCGGAGGCCTACCGGGAGCAGGTCGGGCTGCCGATCCTGCAGGCCTGGGGGATGACCGAGACCCACCCCGTCGCCTCCTCCGCGCGGCTCGCCAGCCGGTACGCCGATGCCGACGACGCCACCAAGGCCGCCCAGCGGTCCCGGGCCGGCGTCCCGCCGCTCGGCGTGGAGATCCGCATCGTCGAGGCGGGCACCACCGACACGCTGGCCTGGGACGACGACGCCACCGGCGAGCTGCAGGTCCGCGGCCCGTGGTGCGCGCAGGACTACTACCGGCCGGACAGCGGCGTGGAGCTGTCCACCGTGGACGGCTGGATGAAGACCGGGGACGTCGCCGCCATCGACGTGCACGGGTCGATCCGGATCGCCGACCGCACCAAGGACCTCATCAAGTCCGGTGGCGAGTGGATCAGCTCGGTGGAGCTGGAGAACGCGATCATGAGCCACCCGGCGGTGAAGGAGGCCGCGGTGATCGGCATCCCGCACCCCAGGTGGGACGAGCGGCCGCTGGCCTGCGTCGTGGTCAAGGAGGGTCAGACCGTCACACCGGCGGAGATCATCGCCCACCTCGAACCGCTGGTGGCCAAGTGGTGGCTGCCGGACGCCGTCGAGTTCGTCGACGAGGTGCCCAAGACCAGCGTCGGCAAGTTCTCCAAGAAGGACCTGCGCAGCCGGTTCGCGGAGTACCGGCCGGGCAGCTGACGGTCCGGGCGCCCCGGTCCCCATCACCGACGTGTCGGTCGGTGTCCGGGCCGGGTCGCCCGGTCGGTTCGTGCCGTGGCCGCAGATGCGCGGACCCGTCCCGACTCCGGTGCCTCGTCGGCCCGCTGCCTCGGCACGGCGCCGTCGAGGTCGGGAGTCACCCAACCCGGGTCCGGGGAAGCCGACCCGAGCCCGGTCGGCCGCCGGACCGGGACGCGGCCGCGTCGGGAGCGGAACAGGCCGGCGACGGCGCCGTGGCCGTCCCGCTCCGCTCCGTCCGCAGGACGGTCCCCACCAGGCCGGTCACCAGGCCGGTCACCGAACCCGCCGGTCCGGCCGCCGGGCGGCCCGTCTCCGGCCCGGCGGGGCAGACGGGTCGCCGCTGTCCGGCCGGGCGGCCGGCGGGTGGGGCGACACCCGGGACCGTGCCGGGCTCGCCGCCCGGGTCCTCGCCGCGCGCGGGGTGCCGGCCCGGGGAGACCGCGGCGGCGGACCCCCCGGTCGCGGCCGCCGGTCGGCGCGTCGCCGGCAGCGGCGCCGCGACCGTGCGGAAGACCGGGGTCGGCGGCGGGAGCGTGAGCGGCACCGCGTCCCCGTGACCGGGCACCGCGCCGACCACCCTGGCGGCACCGAAGAACTCGGCCCACCACACCGGGGCGACGCGGACGACGTCGCCCGCAGTCGGTGCGTGCACCATCAGGCCGTTGCCGAGGTAGATCCCCACGTGGTGGATGCTCTCGGCATTCGCCGGGTCGGTGCCGAAGAACAGCAGGTCGCCGGGGATCATCGCGGCGACCGGGACCGGGCTCGTGGCCCGGTACTGCGCCCTGGCGACGCGGGGCAGGCCCACTCCGGCCGAGGCGTACGCCGCCTGCACGAGGCCGGAGCAGTCGTACGTGTCCGGCCCCTCCGCGCCCCAGACGTAGGGCTTGCCGACCTGGCCGAGCGCGAAGCGCACCGCGCGCAGTGCGGCCGGTGCGGAGCTACCGCCGACGGGACCGGCGGTGAGCTCGACGGCGGCCGAGTACGGCCGCGGGGCGACCGTCGCCCCCGCCGCGGAGGCGGCGTCCGGCAGCCCGTCGAGCGAGGGGATCGGCGGGACCGCGGTGCCGGGTTCGGCCCGCACCGGCCCCGGCGCGGACGGGAGCGGGAGATCGTTCGCTCCGGCGCGATGTGGGCCGGCGGACGGCGTCCCGGGGAGGGCGGCCGCGAGTACGA
Source organism: Actinomycetota bacterium (assembly GCA_030840805.1). GTDB lineage: Bacteria > Actinomycetota > Actinomycetes > Mycobacteriales > HKI-0501 > JAVEDU01. The sequence goes on along the minus strand of JAVEDU010000104.1, from coordinate 103,233 downwards.
ACGCGGCGGCGGCCGCGGTCGCCGCCGCCGGATGTCGAGGACGTGAGAGAGCCGTGGTCCGTCGCTGGGAGCGTCCGTTCATCGTTACCACCTCTTCCGTTCGGGTGTGGTCATCTCGCGCCGACGCAGAGCTGCTGAACGGTGCGGCGGCGGGCATCGGCCTCACGCCACACCCCGCCGTCGTAGCTGTGGGAGTCCACCCGCAGGCGGACGAAGCCGATCGCGGTGACGAGGCCGTCCAGCGCTCCGCGGAGGCCGGGCTCCGCGGCGGGGCGCGCCGCGATGAGCTTGCGTTGTTCGTCGGCGAGGGTGGCGCGATCGGCGGGAGAGACGGCGTCCGCCGTGCCGAGGGTCCGGTCGAGCCGGGCGATCGCGAGGACGGGGCCGGCGATGACGCGGCACGTGCCGATCCGGAACGCCGCCGCGGCCGGCAGCGCCTCGGGCGGGGCGCCGGCGGAGTTCCGGGCGAGCACACTCCCGGCGGTCGCGAGACCCGCGACGGCGACGGCGATCACGGCCGTGACGGTGCGGCTGGGTCTGGGCATGGTGGTCCTCCCGGGGCTCGGCGTACCCGGGCCCGCGGCGGCGGGCCCGGGTACGGGGTGTTACTGGTTGACCGCGACGGAGTTCGGCAGTGCGACGTACGGGAACGTGCTGCCGAACGCGTGGTCGTTCGCGCTCACCCCGTCGCCGAGGCCGTCCGCCCCCTTGTCGTGCCCGGGGAGCAGGACGCCCTCCGCGGCCTGGAGCGTGACGTCGACGACGTCGTCGCCGAGTCGGCGGCCGTTCGGGAACCCGGCCAGGTCACCGGCGAGCACTCCCATCCGGTCGGGCGAACCGGACGGCGCGATGCCCATGTTGAGCCGCAGCTGCTCCGAGGGCCGGAACGCCTTCGGGTCCACGTCCTTGTTCAGCAGCTGCGAGTTCAGATCCGCCTGGACCGGACCCGTGGACTTCGCCACGCCGGTCAGGAAGATCTGGACCAGGTCCTTCCGCGGACCGGCCGGTGCCTTGATGCCGTAGATCTTCTCGATGAGGGCCGGGACCTCGGGGTGGGTGACCGACGGCAGGAACTGCGCGTCGCCGGCCGGCTTCGAGGAGTTGAACTTGTCCTTGGCCTTCAGCGGCACCACGACCTCGTTGACCAGCGGCATCCCCAGGCGCGAGACCTGGGAGGAACCACCGGACGACGCGAGGTTCAGGCCATCGGTCCTCAGCACGCCGACACCGTGGCGCGAGGTCGTGCTCCAGATGCCGATGACCGGGTTGCGGGCGGCGTCACCCTTCAGTGCGAGATCGCTCTTCGGGACCTGGAGGGCGATCGTGTTGACGTTGTACCCGGCCAGCGTGTCGTGGCCGGACTCCTTCAGGTTCGCCCCGTACAGGAGGTCGAACACGCGGAGGTCGAGGAAGAACGGGTCGTCGGCCTGGCCGGCGAACGTCTTGCCGCCGCCGTGTACCGAGGTGACGGCCTGGGCCGCCAGGTGGGCGTAGTCGGGCATCGACGCCGCACCGACCCGAGACGGAGCAGCCTGGCCGGTCGCCACGGTCCTGGCGCCGTGCCGGTCGATCCGCTGCAGCGTGTAGGTCTGGTAGAAGTTGAGGGTCGCGTCGTGGATCGAGGCGACCGGGCCGGTGTTGTACAGGAACGTGCCCGTGTTCCGGTAGTGGCTCTGGAACGTCCACCGGTACACGATGTCCGGCCTCGCGTCCCCGTTGTTGTCGATGTTGATGTCGTGCGCGGTCCTCGTCGCGAACGGGTAGAAGTTCGGCCCGCCGTTGGGCTCCTCGAACGGAGTCCAGTTCGCGACGAGGTTGACGGAGTCCGTCGCGTCGGGCGCGACGAACGCGTACACGTCGGTGTTGTCCAGCCGGGGTTCGCCGGCGATGAGCGGCGCCTCCCGGTGACTGGACGCCGAGGCGGCGCCGGGCGCGAGTGCCGTGGTCGAGCCCGCGACCGCGAGCAGTGCGAGGGCGGCGACAGCGACGTTGCGCCGTCGGCCTCGCCTGTTTCCCTGTTCCATTGCAGACCCCTTTCCGAGGGGTGTGGTGGGGTTGGTGTCCACAGTGGACGGATGCGTCGCCGCCTGCCGTGGTGGGTCCTTTCCTGACCGAGACGGCGGACCCGCCGATCCGCGTCCCTGGTAGGTCCTTCGTCACGGACCGGCCGGCGGATTGCGGATCGGACGAATCCGGACACGCGTGCACGCCGAACGGTGGGGGACAGGCCGTACCGCCCGGAAGGAGACCGCCGTGCGCCGAGTCGTCCGTACCGTGACCCTGGTGGGCGGAGTCGCCGTCGTGGCCGCCGCCCTGCTGTTCGGTGCCGGGGCGCTGTTGCGCCCGTCGGCGGGCAGCGGCGTACCGCGGCCCCCCGCGGCAGTCGCGGCGCGGGCCGGGGGCCAGGACTTCGCGGCGTCCGTCGCCCGGGCCCAGCAACGCCTGCGGGAGGTGCCGGGGGACTACGCCACCTGGGCCGAACTGGGCCTCGGGTACGTGCAGCAGGCGCGGATCACCGCCGACCCGTCCTACTACCCGAAGGCACAGGGCGCGTTCGCGGCGTCGCTGCGGGTGCGGAGGCCCGACAACGCCCTCGCGCTCGTCGGGCTCGGCGCGCTCGCCGCGGCGCGCCACGACTTCGCCGGGGCGCTCCGCCTCGGCCGGCGGGCCCTCGCCGTCGATGCCTACAGCTCGCCCGCGTACGGCGTGGTCGGGGACGCCCTCGTCGAGCTCGGCCGGTACGACGAGGCGTACCGGGCCATCCAGCGGATGGTGGACCTCGCCCCGGGCACGTCGTCGTACGCGCGGGCGTCGTACACCTGGGAGCTGCGCGGCGACCTCATCCGGGCCAGGCAGGCGCTCGAACTGGCGCTGGAGGTCGCACCCTCCGATGACGACGCCGGTTTCGCCCTGTACTACCTCGGCGAGCTGGCCTGGAACGCCGGCGACCTCGCGACCGCGCAGGCCCGGTACGACGAGGGCCTCCGCCGGGCGCCGGACTACCTGCCGTTGCGGGAGGGGAGGGCAAAGGTGCTGGTCGCCCGGGGCCGGACCGCCGAGGCCGTCGCGGTGTACCGCTCCCTGGTGACCCGGATCCCGCAGCCCGCCTACGTGACCGAGTTCGGCGACCTACTCGCCGCCACCGGCGACCGCGTCGGCGCCGAGCGGCAGTACGCGCTGGTCCGGGCCGAACAGCGGCTCCTGCGGACCAACGGCGTGGACACCGACCTCGAGCTGGCGCTCTTCGACGCCGACCACGGCCGTCCCGCGGCGGCCCTGGCCGCCGCACGCAAGACCTATGCGATCCGGCAGGGCGTGTTCGCCGAGGATGCGCTCGCCTGGGCCCTGCACGCGGCCGGCCGGGACACCGAGGCATTGCCGCACGCCCGCGCCGCCCAGCGGCTCGGCACCCGGAGCGCCCCGCTGCGGTACCACCTCGGGGCGATCGAGCTCGCCGTCGGCAACCGGGCGGCCGCGCGGCGCGATCTGACCGCCGCGCTCGCGACCAACCCGCACTTCTCGGTGCTGCAGGCCCCGGCGGCCCGCGCGCTGCTGAGGCGGCTCCGGTGAGGCGCCTCGCCGTCCTGCTCGGGGTGTTCCTGGTCGTCACGGGTCTGGGCGCGCTGGTGGCGCCCGCCGCGAGCGCGCACCCGCTCGGCAACTTCACCGTGAACCAGTACAGCGGGCTCGTCGTGCGCCCGGACGGCCTCCGGGTCGACTACGTGCTGGACCTCGCGGAACTGCCCACGTTCCAGTACCGGACCACCGAGATCGACGCCGACCACGACGGCGCCGTGGCCCCGGCCGAGCTCGCCGCCTGGTCCCGGCGCACCTGCGGCACGGTGGCGGCCGGGATCGACGTGCGTGCCGACGGCCGCGGCCGGCCCGTGTCGGTGAGTCGGTCGGCGGGAGAGCTCCGGCCGGGGACCGCGGGCCTGCCGACGCTGCGGGTGGAGTGCACGTTCGCCGCGCCGGGCGCCCTCGACGGCGTCCGCCGCGTCGAGTACCGGTCCGGCGCCTTCGCCGACCGGGTCGGCTGGCGGGAGGTCACCGCGGCCGGCGACCGGATGACCGTGCGGGCGGACGTGCCGACCGGCAGCGTCAGCCACCGGCTCACCGCCTACCCCGCCGACCTGCTGACCTCGCCGCTGGATGTGCGTGCCGCGACGCTGGCCGTCCGCGCCGGGGGACCGCCGCTCGCGGGCGGCCCGGCCGACCTGCCGGCGACCGCCTCCTCGCGCGGAGTCGACGCGCTGACCCGGGCGTTCACCGACTTCGTCGGGCGTCCGCGGCTGGGCGTGGGCGTCGGCATGGTGGCCGTGCTGCTGTCCGTGCTGCTCGGCGCGGCGCACGCGTTCGCGCCCGGACACGGCAAGACCGTGATGGCGGCGTACCTGGTGGGGGAGCGCGGCGCGTTCCGGCAGGCCGCGACGGTGGCGGGCACGGTGACCGTGACCCACACGGCCGGCGTGCTGGTGCTCGGCGCGGTGCTCACCACCGCGGTCGCGCTGGCGCCCACCCAGCTGTACGCGTGGCTGGGGGTGGCGAGCGGGCTGATGCTGGCCGGGGTGGGCGCCACGCTGCTCGGCCGCGCGCTGCGCGGGCGCCAGGTGTTCGCGGCGGCGCACAAGCACGGGCCCGCGCACGCGGACGGGAACCCGCACGGGCACGCGCACCCGCACCCGCACCCGCACGCGCACCCGTACCCGCACCCGCACGCGCACCCGCACCCGCACCCGCACGCGCACCCGCACGGGCCCGCGGAACCGCACGCGCACCCGCACCCGCACGGGCCCGCGGAACCGCGCTCGCCCGAGCACCCGCCCGCCGCCGCCCCGCCGATCCGCCGGGCCGGGCTGCTCGTCCTGGGCTTCGCCGGCGGGCTCGTGCCGAGTCCGTCCGCCGTCGTGGTGCTGCTCGGCGCGGTCGCGCTGGGCCGGACCTGGTTCGGGATCGTGCTCGTCGCCGGCTACGGGCTCGGCATGGCGATCACGCTGGCGGGACTCGGATATGTGCTCGCCCGCTGGGGCCGCGCACTGGACCGCCGGGGCGGCCCGGTGCCCCGGCTCCGGCGGGCGCTGCCGCTGGCCACCGCGTCGCTGGTCGTCTGCGTGGGGCTCGTCATCGCGGCCCAGGCGGGCGTGGTTCTCGCGAGCGGTTCCTGACCCGACCCGGGCCACGTGGGCGCGGGATCCAGGACGACGGCCCGCGGCATCCGTCGAGCGCAGGAGGCGTCCCCACGACCGACGCCGAGCCCGCGAGCCGTGTCCCTCGTCGCCGCATCCGCCCCGGCGGGCCGGTTCGCCCCGGCGGGGTGGCGGAGGCGGCGCTGCGCGGTGTCGCGGCCGGTCACGGGTCTGCGGCGGCCCGGCGCGGGTCGGAATCCGTGCCTCCCCCACGTTCGCGAGCGGACATTCCGGACCCGACTGCCGGTACCGGGCGCGCCCGACCGGTTCGGGTCATCGGGTGGGACATACTGCGGACGTGGCAGAGATCTGGAGCGGCGAGTGGGCGGCGCGGGACTCCTCGGGGGCGCCCGGTATCGAGCCGCTGAGCCTCGGCGCCGGCCTGGAGACCTCGCACGGCGACGGGTGCGTGGTGGCCGCGATCACCGGCGCCGTCGACCTGGCCAGTGTGACCGCGCTCCGTGACCGGCTCCAGGCGCAGGTGTCCGGCGGGACACGGCACCTCGTGCTGGACCTGTCCCGGGTGACCTTCCTGGACTCGGTCGGCCTGTCGATGCTGATCGGCCTTCGACGGAGCCTGGCCGCCCGGAGCGGCACGCTCCACCTGGCCGCGTGTGCCGCCCCGGTTCTCGACCTCCTGGTGGTGACGGGGCTGACCGGCGCCTTCACCGTCCACGACACGGTCGCCGAGGCCGTGGACGCCTCGGCCGGCGCGTAGTCCGCGCGGCCCGGCGGACGCACCGGTCCTAGCGGGGCCAGGGGTGGGCGGCGATCGCCAGGACGGCGATGTCATCGCGCTGCGCGGGTGCCACGACGTCGTGCACACGATCCACGAGGTCGTCCGGCGACAGGCCCTTGCACTCGCGCAGGATCTGCCGGAGACCTTCCGTGCCGAGTCGGGTCGGGTGCCCGGAGTCCAGTACTCCGTCGGTGAAGAGGACCAGCGTGTCACCCGGTGCCAGTTCGACGGTCACATCGGTCGCCACGGTGTCCCGCAGCACCCCGAGCAGCGTCCCCGGCACGCCCACCGTCGTGACCTCGCCCTCGGCCGTCAGGACGATCGGGAGAGGGTGGCCCGCCACGGCGAGCCGGACCACCGTCCGGTCGGGACCGGGTTCGACCACTGCGAAGACGGCGGTGACGAACGACCCCTCCAGCGACGCGTGCGTCTCGGCGTCGGAGGGGAGCAGCGCCTGGTTGACCACCTGCAGGACCGCGCTCGGGGCGGACTGCGGGATCGCGGCGGCGCGCAGGCCGTAGCGGGCGGAGCTGGTCCGCGCGGCCGCCGTCGGTCCCTTGCCGCAGACGTCGCCGATGGCGAACCCCCACGACCGATCGTCGATCGGGAAGGTGTCGTAGAAGTCGCCGCCGACCTGCAGCCGGCTCGCGGGGTGGTAGCGCGCGGCCAGGCGGAGGTACGGGATCTCGGGGAGGGCCGGCGGCAGGAGGCTTGCCTGGAGCGCCTGCGCGAGTGCCTCGGCCTCGCGCAGCCGATGCTCCGCCGCGGCCACCGCTCGCCGGGCGTCCAGCCGTAGTTCGAGCTCGTGGACGACGACGGCCGCGAGCTCGGACAGCGCGTGACTCTGCTGTTCGGTGACCCGTCGCGGCGCGTGGTCCAGTACGCACAGCGTGCCGAGGTTGAAGCCGTCGTGAGTGGTCAGCGGTACCCCCGCGTAGAACCGCAGGCCGAACTCGCCGGCCACCAACGGGTTCGCCAGGGCGCGGGGGTCGTTCGGGGCGTCGCCGACGATCCACGGCCCGGAACCGAGGATGGCCGAGGCGCACAGGCCCGGGTCCCGGTCGATCTGCGTCACGTCCACGCCGTGGTGCGCCTTGAACCAGATGCGATCGGTGTCCACGATGCTGACGATCCCGATCGGGACGTCGAAGAGGGCTGCGGCCAGCGCGGCGATGCGGTCGAAGGTGCCGTCCGGCGGCGTGTCCAGGATCTCGTACCGCCGCACCGCGGCGATCCGTTCCACCTCGTTCGCCGGGAGGATTGCAGAGGTCACCACGCGGTCACATCCCTTCGGCGGTCGGTGACTGGCCACAGAGATTCCGGACTCTAGTCAAGGGGTGACCCACCGGTGCAGGCGCGGCCGAATCCCTGCGTGGCGCACCCCGAGACAGCAGGGGTGCGCCACCGTCGGTCTGCTGGTGACCGCGATCGCCCGCGGCCGGTGCCGAGTGGACGACGCCCTCCGCGCGGCGGTATCGAGCGGGCGACCCGGCCCGGTCGGTGCGAACGGCACGGTCGCGAACGGCGGGATGCGGCCCGGCACCGGATCCCGGACCTCCGCCGTGATGTGCGGACGATCCGCCGAGTGGGCACGACGGAGCGCCGGACGGGACCCCGGCCCGGGCCGTCCGGCGCTCCACGGCAGAGCCGAGGTCAGACCGCCGCGCCTGTCGCGCCGTCGCCGTCCTCGGCGCCCGGAGGGGCATCCACGGCGCCGCCGTCGATGTCCTTGGGGACGTCGGGCGTGCCGCGGTCCGGCGCGCCGGAGTCTCCCGACGAGCCGACCGGTCCGGTGCCGCCCGCGGCACCGCCGATGTCGTCGTGCTCGCTGGGTGTTGCCGTGACGTCTTTCTCGTCCGTCATGATCGCCTCCCGTGGGGATGTGCGGGATACAGCGCGGACCACCAGGCTAGGAACGCGGCACTCCCGGCACCACCCCCCAGGGCAGCGAAGTGTCGGGGGAGCCGAACCCGGTCGGCCCGTACCCCGGTGTCAGCCGGTGCGGGCCGCGAGCCCGACCGGGCACACCACCGGCGTCCCGTGGGTCGGGTCGGGGACGACCACGCTCTCCACGCCGTACAGCCGACGCACCAGGCCCGGGTTCACGACCGCTCCCGGTGCCCCCGCCGCGACGACCTGCCCGTCGACCAGCGCCACGAGGTGGTCCGCGACCCGGCAGGCCGACGACAGGTCGTGCAGCACCAGCACCACCGTGCGGCCCCGCGCGGCGAGGCTCCGCACCAGGTCGAGCACCTCGATCTGGTGCCCCAGGTCGAGCGCGGACGTCGGCTCGTCGAGGAGCACGACCGGGGTGTCCTGCGCGACGACCATCGCGATCCAGGCGCGCTGTCGCTGCCCACCGGACAGGGTGTCGAGCGGCCGCTCGGCGAGGTCCTCGACCCCGGCCGCGGCCAGCGCGGCGTCCACCGCCTCGGCGTCCGCGCGGGACCACTGCCGGAGGAGGCCCTGGTGCGGGTGCCGGCCGTACCGGACGAGGTCCCGCACGGTGAGACCGTCCGGCGCGACGGCGGACTGGGGGAGCAGGCCCACCCGCCGCGCCACCTCGCGGGTCGGCATCGTCGCGAGCGCGCACCCGTCCAGCAGCACGGAGCCGCCACGCGGCGCGAGCACCCTGGCCAGGCCGCTGAGCAGGGTCGACTTGCCGCAGCCGTTCGGACCGATGATCACGGTCACCTGACCGGCGGGCAGGTCCAGGTCGAGGCCGTCGATCACCGGGGTCCGCGCGTGGGCGAGGGTGAGGGAGCGGGTCTGCAGAACGGTCACGGGGTGGTCCTCGTCCGGGTGGTGAGCAGGAGCCAGAGCAGGTACGGGCCGCCGACGACGGCGGTGACGAGCCCGGCCGGGATCTCCAGCGGGGCGAACGCCGTCCGCCCCACGAGGTCGGCCAGGAGGGTGAACACCGCGCCGGTGAGCGCGGAGGCGACCACCGGCACGGGACCGGGTCCGGTGAGCCGCCGGGCGGCCTCGGGTGCGGCGAGCGCGACCATGCCGAGCGGTCCGGCGACGGCCACGGACAGGCCCGCGGCGCCGACCGAGGTGAGCAGCACGGCGATCCGCGCGCGGCCGAGCGGAACACCGAGTCCGGTCGCCACCGCGTCGGGGAACCGCAGTGCCCGCAGCCACCGCCCGAGCAGCATCGCCGTGGGGAGGCCGACCAGCAGACCGAGCTCCAGCAGCCGGACCGCCGGGCCGGTGGTCGTGTTGAGCGTGCCGACCGTCCACGGCATCGCCGCGTTGGCGGTGTCGATGTCCGCACGGGCGAGCAGGAGATTGGTGACCGCCCCGAACACCGCGCCGAGTCCCAGGCCTACGACGAGGAATCGGTAGCCCCGCGGCCCGGCGCCCCCGCTGAGCCCCAGCGTCAGCGCCGCCGCGGTGGCCGCGCCGGTCAGCGCCATCGCGGGCGGCGCGAGGCTCATCGGGACGGACACGACGCTCGCGACCGCGAACGCGGTGGCGCCGTTGTTCAGCCCCGTCGTCTCCGGCGTGGCGAGCCGGTTGCGGGCCAGCGTCTGCATCAGGCAGCCGGAGAGGCCGAGCGCGATCCCGACCGCGAGCCCGGCCTCGACCCTGGGGAGCCGGAGCTGCCCGACGACCAGGAGGTCCCGCGGTGTGCCGGTGCCGAACACGGCGCCGACGGCCCGCAGCGGGTCGATCCGCACGCTGCCGACCGCGAGCGAGATCGCCACGACGGCCCCGAGGACCACCAGCAGGCCGACCACCGTGACGAGGCCGCGGCGGTGCACCAGCACCGGCCCGAGCATGCTGTGCCCGGGTGGGGCCGCCACCGCGGGCGGCCGCGCGGCGGGACGCCGCGGCAGCGTCGCGGTCACAGCGACGGCAGCCGGGACGCGCGGACCACGAGGACGAGCACCGGCGCGCCGATCAGCGCGGTCACCACGCCGAGCGACATCTCGTACGGCCGGGCGACCAGGCGGGACACCACGTCCGCCAGCAGCACGACCGCGGGGCCGAGCAGGGTGCAGATCCCGAGCGTGTGCCTGATGTCCGGGCCCACCAGGGCCCGCGCGGCGAACGGCACGACCAGCCCCACGAACGCCAGCGGCCCCGCCGCCGCGGTGGCCGCGCCGACCAGGAACGCGACGGCGAGCATCGCGATGGCCCGGACCCGGCGAGGCCGATGCCCCAGGCCGATCGCCACGTCGTCGCCGAGCGCGAGCGCGGCCAGCGCCCGGCTCGCGACCACCGCGAGGAGCAGGCCGAGCAGCAGCGCCGGGGCGACCCCGGCGAGAGTGGAGAGGTCCCGGCCGGCCACGGCCCCGACCGTCCAGAAGCGGACCTCGTCGGCGGTGCGCTGGTCGAGCAGCAGGAGCACCGACGTGGTCGCGCCGAGGAGCCCGGACAGTGCGGCCCCGGCGAGCACGAGCCGGACCGGGTCGTCGCCGGTGCCGCGCATCCGGGCCGCCGCGAGCACGAGCAGCCCGGCCACCGCGGCTCCGATCACCGCGACGTGCGGCCCGACCGTGGCGACGCTGCCGCCGGCCGCGATGACCAGCACGACCGCGAACGCGGCGCCCGCGCTGAGCCCGAGCAGTCCCGGCTCGGCGAGCGGATTGCGGGACACGGACTGGAGCAGGGCCCCCGCGATGCCGAGCGCGATGCCGACCGCGATCGCCACCACGGTCCGCGGCACCCGCAGCCGGGTGACGGTGAACCGGGCCTCGGCGTCCCCACCGCCGACCAGCACCGACAGCGCCCGCGCGGGCCCGACCGGGCCGGCCCCGACGGCGAGGCTGGCGACCACCACCAGGGCGAGGACGGCACCCGCGGGGAGGAGACCCCGGAACACCACTGTGCGGAACGTCACGACGAGCTCCTCCTTGCGCCATCGATTGTAGGTAAGCCTAACCTAAGGTCCACTTCAGTCGATCTTCACGGAGGAAACTCATGCCCCACCCCCGTCCCCGGCGCCTGTCGGGCGTCGCCGCGGCCGCCGTCCTGGTGGCCGGTCTCGGCGCCTGCGCCCAGGCCGGCGACCCGTCCGCCGAGGCGGCCGGCACGACCCGCGCGATCGCGACGGCCTTCGGCGAGGTCACGGTCCCCGAGGCCCCGAAGCGCGTCATCGCGCTCTCCGAGGCCGCCCTCGACACCGCGCTCGCGCTCGGCGTGAAGCCGGTCGGCACGACCGCCCGGCGCGGCGGTGACGCGCCCCCCGCCTACCTCACCGAGGCGACCGGCATCCCGGTCGTCGCGACCGTCTCCGAGCCGAACCTCGAGGAGATCGTCAAGGCCGAGCCGGACCTGATCCTTGCCGCCACCGGGCTGGCGAAGGCGCAGTACGACAAGCTGGCCGCCGTCGCCCCGACCGTGGTCCCGGAGCCGGGGCTGCTGAACTGGGAGAAGCAGCTCGGCACGTACGCCGCGGCGCTCGGCAGGAAGCCCGCGCTGGACGAGAAGCTCGCCGGGCTGCGTGCGCGCGCCGCCGCGGTGAAGGCCGAGCAGAAGGTGGGCGCGACCGCGGTCGTGCTCCGCTGGATGCCGAACGGCGCGATCGTGATGAACGCGGGCCTCATGCCGGGCGCCGCCCTGAAGGACGCCGGTACCTCCGCCCTCCCGATCTCGGCCGGCGTCGGCGACAAGCCGCACACCGACCCGCTGTCGCTGGAGAACCTGTCCCGGGTGGATGCCGACCACATCTTCATCGGCACGTTCGACGAGGAGGGCCAGAACGCCCTCGCGGCCGCGCGGAAGCAGCCGGCGTTCGCCCGGCTGAAGGCGGCCGAGGCGGGTGCCGTGACCGCCGTGGACGGTGGCGTGTGGACCAGCAGCTCCGGCCCGATCGCCTGGGACCGGGTGCTCGACGACATCGAGAAGGCCTACGCCGGCTGACGTCCGTGCCGCGACAGGGGCGCGGGCCGATCCCACGGGGGGATCGGCCCGCGCCCGTCCGCACTCGGCTCAACGGCGGGTCGTCCGCTTTCCCGCGCATTCCACGCACATCGTGGCCGAGGGGATGGCCTCCAGCCGCGCGGGAGCGATGGTCTTGCCGCAGACCTCGCACACGGCGTAGGTGCCCTCGTCGATCTTGCGCAGGGCCGCCCGGACCTCGGCCAGCTTGCCCTGCATCTGCTCGTACGCGGCCACCTGGGTGATCCGCTCCACCGCGATGGCCGTCCCGTCGCCCACCCGCTTGCCGAAGGAGATGCCCGCGGTGTCCCGGTTGGCGGCGCGCAGCTCCCGCAGCCGCTGCTCCAGGTCCCGGATCTCGGCCTCCATGACCTCGCGCCTCGGGTAGCTCATGCGGCGAGTATCGGCCGTGGTGGGCCGCGGCGCCCGTCGGGAGTTTCGCCTCGCCGTATCGGGTAAGTGGCTCTGCGTGCACGTACCGTCGAGGGGGATCCCATGAAGGCACTGACCTGGCACGGCCGGCGGGATGTCCGCGTCGAGGAGGTCCCGGACCCCGTCCTGAAGGAGCCCACCGACGCGGTCATCCGCGTCACCTCCAGCGGGATCTGCGGTTCGGATCTGCATCTGTACGAGGTGCTGGGCCCGTTCATGGGGGAGGGGGACATCCTCGGTCACGAGCCGATGGGCATCGTGGAGGAGGTCGGCGCGGCGGTGACGAACCTGCGCGTGGGTGACCGGGTGGTGGTCCCGTTCCAGATCGCGTGCGGCAGCTGCTTCATGTGCGACCGGTCGCTGTTCACCCAGTGCGAGACGACCCAGGTGCGGGAGCAGGGGATGGGTGCGGCGCTGTTCGGGTTCAGCAAGCTGTACGGGGAGGTGCCGGGCGGGCAGGCGCAGTATCTCCGCGTGCCGCAGGCGCAGTTCGGGCCGATCACGGTGCCGCAGGGCCCGCCGGACGACCGGTTCGTGTACCTGTCGGATGTGCTGCCGACGGCGTGGCAGGCGGTGGAGTACGCGGCGATCCCGCCGGGTGGCAGCGTGGTGGTGCTGGGGCTGGGCCCGATCGGGGACATGGCGACCCGCATCGCGCTGCACCGCGGCGCGGGCCGGGTCATCGGCGTCGACCTCGTACCGGAACGGCTCGACCGGGCCCGGAAGAACGGTGTCGAGGCGCTGGACCTGAACTCCGGCGACGACCCCGCCGAGACGATCCGCGGCCTCACCGGCGGGCGCGGCCCGGACGCGGTCATCGACGCGGTCGGCCAGGAGGCGCACGGCTCACCGGCGGCCAAGCTTGCACAGGACATGATCGGACTGCTCCCCAGGCCGATCGCGGCGAAGCTGATGAAGACGGCCGGCGTCGACCGGCTGGCCGCCCTCCATGCGGCGATCGACATCGTGCGGCGCGGCGGCACGGTCTCGGTGATCGGCGTGTACGGCGGGACGGCGGACCCGATGCCGATGCTCACGATGTTCGACAAGCAGATCCAGCTGCGGATGGGGCAGGCGAACGTCAAGCGCTGGGTCGACGACATCCTGCCGCTGCTCACCGACGACGACCCGCTGGGCGTGGACACCTTCGCCACCCACCGGGTGCCGCTCGCCGAGGGACCGGCGGCGTACGAGATGTTCCAGAAGAAGCAGGACGGCGCGGTGAAGGTCCTCCTGTCGCCCTGACCGCGGTGGACCGGGACTCCGCGCGGGGTCGGTGGGCGGGCTGGTCGGACAGGGCCGCGCGGCAGGCGCCGAGGCCCGAGCGCAGGTTGTCGCGCTGCCTCGCGCTCAGCGACGCGACCATCCTCTCCTCCAGCGCCTGTACCGGGGCGTCGTACTCGATCGGCAGCTCGCGCGCGGTGCCGGTGAGGCTGATGACCATGCGCGGGCGGTTGTCCGGATCCCGCCGGCGCGCGATGGGCCCCCGGCGCTCCAGCGCGGTCACGAGGTCGGACACGGATTGCGCCGTGACGAACGAGTCCGCGCGAGCTGGGCCGAGCTGAGCCCGTCCCCGGCGGCGGAGACGAGGATGCCACCGTCACCTCCCACGCGCGGACTTTCACCATCGGAGTTCCTGTAGGTCACAGGTACCGGAGCCCCGCGTCGGACCAGTCCTCCGCAGGCCCTCCACAACGGAGACGTCGGTCGGTCATCGTCAGGATCCTGTTGGTTGTACCCGGGAGAGGCGAGCCCATGACGGTGACAGACGGCCGGACCGAGGCGCAGACCGGCGGGCCGACCCGTCCTCGGCCGGACCCGGGGCGGCTGTTCGTCGACGGCGGGTGGCGTGAGTCGGCCGGCGGCGGCCGGGCGGACCTCCTCGACCCGTCGGCCGGTCAGGTCGTCACGACGGTGGCCGACGGGAACGCCGCCGCCGCCGACGCGGCGGTGGCCGCGGCGCGCCGGGCGTTCGACGACGGTCCGTGGTCCCAGACGCCGGGCCGGGAGCGCGCCCGGGTGCTGCTCCGCGTCGCCGACGGGATCCGCCGCCACGGGGACGAGCTCGCGGCGGTCGAGAGCATCGACATCGGTAAGCCGATCACGCCGTCGCGGGCCGTCGACGTCAACACGGTGGTGGAGCAGGACGAGTACTACGCCGCCCTCGCCCAGACCCTCGACGGCGCGGCGCGGGCGATCCCGCTGCCGCCCACGCGGTACTCCGACCCGATGCTGCCGGACGACGTCGCCGCGGACTTCCCGGGGCCGACCATCGTGCCGGCCACCCCTCGGTGCCGTGGCAGGACGAGGCCGCCCACAAGGCGCACGTCTCCATCGACCTGTCCGGGTGGTCGCCGAAGTACTCCCGCCGCAGCTGGTCCGGGCCGCGAACACCACGCTGCGCACAAGGTGCTGTTCGGCTCCGACTTCCCGGTCATCACCCCGGACCGGTGGCGGGCGGACGTCGCGGCGCTGGACATCAAGCCCGAGGTCAGGCGGCTGATCCTCGAGGACAACGCGGTCCGGATGCCGAACCTCGGGGGGTGGCACGGTGGCGGGCGAGTCGCTCCCGGTCCGCGTCGTCTCAAACTGAGATCCGCCGGGTCCTGCCGCCGCGCCTAGCGTGGGTGCCGGGCGGTTCCGGCGAAGGGCGTGGTCACGGTGAAGGCACTCGTCTACCACGGGCCGGGGCAGAAGTCGTGGGACACCGTCGACGATCCGAAGCCGACCGAACCGACGGATGTGGTCGTGCAGATCGACACCACGACCATCTGCGGAACGGACCTGCACATCCTCAAGGGCGACGTCCCCGCCGTCGAGCCGGGGAGGGTGCTCGGGCACGAGGCCGTGGGAACGGTGGTCGAGACCGGCGCGGCGGTGAGCGCGCTGCGTGTGGGCGACCGGGTACTCGTCCCGGCGATCACGTCGTGCGGCCGCTGCCCGTACTGCAAGCGCGGCATGCCCAGTCACTGTCGGGCGGTGGGCGGCATCGGCTGGATCTTCGGCCATCTCGTGGACGGCACGCAGGCGGAGTACACGCGGGTGCCGTACGCCGAGACGAGCGTGCACGTGGTCCCCGCGGGGGTGACCGACGAGCAGGTCCTGTTCCTGGCCGACATCCTGCCGACCGGGTTCGAGGTCGGCGTCCGCAACGGCCGGGTCGGACCGGGCGATGTCGTCGCGGTGGTCGGCGCGGGCCCGGTGGGGCTGGCCGCGATCATGACGGCGCGGCTGTCCGGCGCGAGCCGGCTGATCGCGGTCGACCCGGTGCGGTCGCGGCGGGAACACGCGGCCCGGTTCGGGGCCGACGACACGGTGTCCGGCGGCGACGAGCTGGTGGAGCTGATCGCCTCGGGCACCCCGGACGGTCTCGGCGTCGACGTGGCCATCGAGGCGGTGGGCGTCCCCGAGACGTTCGAGCTGTGCACGGAGGTCGTCCGGCCCGGCGGCGTGGTGGCGAACATCGGCGTGCACGGCGCGTCCGCGACGCTGCACCTCGAGGAGCTTTGGATCAAGAACATCACGATCACGACGGGTCTGGTCGACGGCACGAGCATTCCCACGCTCCTGCAGCTCGCCACCGCCGGGAAGATCCGGTCGGACCTCTTCGGCACCCACACGTTCGCGCTGCCCGACATGGTGGACGCGTACGAGGTGTTCGCCCACGCCGGTGAGCACGACGCCCTCAAGGTGGTCATCACGCGGCAGTAGAGGTCCGCCACGCATCGTGGTCGTGGACGCGCTGCCCGCCGCCGAGCGGCGGTCCTACCCGCCGGCCAGGAGCTGCTCGAACGGCGTGGAGACGTCGAACGGGTCGGCCGGTGCCTGCGGCCCGCGTGCCGCGACGAGCAGGGCGAGCTCGCCGCCGGCGCGGTCGATGCGGTCGGCCAGCGCGGGGCCGGCCACGCCGCCCCCGGTGCCCCAGTCCTCCGAGGCCGCGAACACCCCGGTCGGCGCGACGGACGCGCGCAGGTACGAGAACAGCGGACGGAGCGCGTGGTCCAGCGCGAGCGAGTGCCGGACGGTGCCCGCGGTCGCGGCGATGAGCGCCGGCTTGCCCACCAGGGCGCCGGAGTCGAGCACGTCGAAGAACGTCTTGAACAGCCCGCTGTAGGACGCGGTGAAGATCGGCGTCACCGCGATCAGGCCGTCCGCTCGTGCGACGGTGTCGAGGGCAGCCCGGAGCGCGGGACTCGGGAAACCCGTCAGCAGGTTGTCGGTGAGGTCGTGGGCGACCTCGCGCAGCTCGACGAACTCGACCGCCGCGGACAGGTCCCGCTCCCGCAGCGCCAGTTCGGTCGCCGCGGCCAGCCGGTCGGCCAGCAGACGCGTGGTCGACGGCCGGTTCAGGCCGGCGGTGACCACCGTCAGGGTGCGGGTGCTCATCCGGTCACCTCGCCGGTGTTCGCGGCGGCGACCAGGTCGGCGTGCGTCGGTGCCGTCGGCACGTCGGCGGGCCGCAGCGCGTCGAACTCCCGGCGGAGGACCGGTACGACCTCCTCGCCCAGCAGGTCGAGCTGTTCGAGCACGGTCTTGAGCGGAAGCCCCGCGTGGTCCATCAGGAACAGCTGGCGCTGGTAGTCACCGACATGGTCACGGAAGCCCAGCGTCCGGTCGATGACCTCCTGCGGACTGCCCACCGTGAGCGGCGTCTGCTCGGTGAAGTCCTCGAGCGACGGGCCGTGGCCGTACACCGGCGCGTTGTCGAAGTACGGCCGGAACTCCCGCACGGCGTCCTGCGAGTTCCTGCGCAGGAACACCTGCCCGCCGAGCCCGACGATGGCCTGGTCCGGCCGGCCGTGCCCGTAGTGCGCGTAGCGCCGGCGGTACAGCTCGACCATCTGCCGGGTGTGCTCCATCGGCCAGAAGATGTTGTTGTGGAAGAAGCCGTCGCCGTAGTACGCGGCCTGCTCCGCGATCTCCGGGCTGCGGATCGACCCGTGCCACACGAACGGCGGCACGCCGTCGAGCGGCCGCGGCACCGAGGTGAAGCTCTGCAGCGGCGTGCGGAACGTGCCCTCCCAGTTCACGACGTCCTCACGCCAGAGCCGGCGCAGCAGGGCGTAGTTCTCCACGGCGAGGGCGATGCCGTCGCGGATGTTCTTGCCGAACCACGGGTAGACCGGTCCGGTGTTGCCGCGGCCCATCATCAGATCGACCCGGCCGTCGGCCAGGTGCTGGAGCATGGCGTAGTCCTCGGCGATCTTCACCGGGTCGTTCGTCGTGATGAGCGTCGTCGAGGTCGACAGGATCAGGCGCTCGGTCCGCGCGGCGATGTAGCCGAGCATCGTCGTGGGGGAGGACGGGACGAACGGCGGGTTGTGGTGCTCACCCGTCGCGAACACGTCCAGGCCGACCTCCTCGGCCTTCAGCGCGATGGTGACCATCGCCTTGATCCGCTCCGCCTCGGTCGGGGTGCGACCGTTCGTCGGGTCGGGGGTGACGTCACCGACGGTGAAGACTCCGAACTGCATGTGCCTGCTCCTGACTGTCTCGCACAGATTAGTTGACGTGGCAACTATCTCTGCAACGCGGTGCCCCGGAGGTCTATGCCCGGGGCGGCCGACACCCTCGCGGTCGGTCACACCGCCGACGCGCGGCCCCGCGTGACGGCAGGGTGAAATCGTGACAAATTCCACCGGTCACCCCATGGCGCGGACCCCCGGGCCGGCGTTAGTTTCGTTAGGCAACCTAACTTGTTCAGGAGGTGGCCAAGCGATGTGTGGCATCACAGGATGGGTCTCCTATCGGCGTGACCTCGCCGGCGACCGGCAGACCGTGGACACCATGACCGAGACCATGGCGTGCCGGGGACCGGACGCCTCGGGCGTCTGGATCGACACCCACGCGGCGCTCGGGCACCGCCGCCTGTCGATCATCGACCTCCCCGGCGGCGCGCAGCCGATGGAGGAGTCCGCGGCCAGGGTGGCGATGGTCTACAGCGGCGAGACGTACAACTTCACCGAGCTCCGTGACGAGCTCCGGCGCCGTGGGCACCGGTTCCGCACCGAGAGCGACACCGAGGTCGTGCTGCACGGGTACCTCGAATGGGGCGTCGCCGTCGCCGAGCGCCTCAACGGCATGTACGCGTTCGCGATCTGGGACTCGCGGATCGAGACGCTCGTGATGATCCGCGACCGCATGGGGATCAAGCCGTTCTACTACTACCCGACGGTCGACGGCGTCCTCTTCGGCTCCGAACCCAAGGCAATCCTCGCCAACCCGCTCTCGGAGTCGGTCGTGGACATGGACGGCCTGCGGGAGATGTTCGCGTTCGTGAAGACGCCCGGGCATGCGATCTGGTCCGGCATGCGGGAGGTCCAGCCGGGCAGCGTGGTCACCGTCGACCGCAACGGCGTCCACGAGCACACGTACTGGAGCCTGGACGCCCGCGAGCACACCGACGACGTCGAGACCACGGTCGCGACGGTGCGCGAGCTCCTCGACGACATCGTGCGGCGCCAGCTGGTGGCCGACGTTCCGCGGTGCGTGCTGCTCTCCGGTGGCCTCGACTCGAGCGCCATCACCGCGCTGGCCGGGCGGCAGCTCGGCGCCGTGGGGGAGAAGGTCCGGAGCTTCTCGGTCGACTTCACCGGCCAGACCGAGAATTTCGTGCCCGACGACCTGCGGGCCACCCCCGACGCCCCGTACGTGGCGGACGTGGCGCGGCACGTCGGCAGCGAGCACCGGGACATCGTGCTCGACCCGGGCACGCTCGCCGACCCGGAGATCCGCCGTCGCACCGTCGCCGCGCGAGACTTCCCGCTCGGCCTCGGCGACATGGACAACTCGCTGTACCTGCTGTTCAGGTCGATCCGCGGGCACTCCACGGTGGCCCTGTCCGGCGAGTCGGCGGACGAGGTGTTCGGCGGGTACAAGTGGTTCCACGACCCGGTGGCCGTGAACGCGCCGACCTTCCCGTGGATGGCGGCCCGCCCGGAGTCCGAGACCCTGCTGGCGGAGGACTTCGCCGGCCACCTCGACGCCGACGGGTACGTGCGGGACAGCTACGCCACCGCGCTCGCGCAGGTGCCACAACTCGACGGGCAGACCGGGCTGGAGCGCCGGATGCGGGAGGTCTGCCACCTGCACCTCACCCGGTTCGTCCGGGCGCTGCTGGACCGCAAGGACCGGATGAGCATGGCGGTCGGCCTCGAGGTCCGGGTGCCGTTCTGCGACCACCGGCTGGTGGAGTACGTCTACAACACCCCGTGGTCGATGAAGACCTTCGACGGCCGGGAGAAGAGCCTGCTCCGGGCCGCGACGGCCGACACCCTCCCGCGATCGGTGGTCGAGCGGGTGAAGAGCCCGTATCCGTCCACACAGGACGTCCGCTATGTCGCGGCGCTCCAGGACCAGCTCCGTGAGCTGGGCCCGGACCACCCGGTGTTCGAGCTGTTCGACCGGGCGAGGGTCGGCGCGGCGCTCGGCGCCGACGCGGCGGCGGTCACCCCGGCGCAGCGGGCCGGTTTCGAGAAGGCGCTGGACCTGGCGACCTGGCTGGACCTGCGTCGCCCGGTGCTGAAGCTGTCCTGACCGGCGACCCGGCGCGCGGCCCGCACACGGTCGCGCGCCGGGACGCACCGTTCTAGGGTGACCCCTTGACTCCTCACGCAGACACCTTCGAGTTCGGTTCCCGCACGGTCCATCGCCTGGGGTTCGGCGCGATGCAGTTGCCGGGCAAGGGCGTGTTCGGCCCGCCCCGCGACCGCGACGAGGCGATCGCCGTCGTCCGCCGCGCCGTCGAGCGCGGCGTGGACCACATCGACACCGCCCAGTACTACGGCCCCGACGTCGCCAACGAGCTGCTCCGCGCGGCGCTGTACCCGTTTCCCGAGCAGCTCGCGCTGGTGAGCAAGGTCGGCGCGCAGCGGGACGAGACCGGCGGGTGGGTCACCGCGGCACGGCCGGAGCAGCTGCGCGGCGGCGTGGCGGACAACCTCCGTGCGCTCGGCGTCGAACGCCTCCACGCGGTGAACCTGCGCCTGCCCGACGCCGGGCACGAGGAGCCGGGTGTCGGCTTCGACGAGCAGCTCGACGCGATGGCCGCGATGCGCGACGAGGGGCTGATCGCCGGCGTCGGGCTCAGCAACGTCTCGCTCGACCAGTTTCGGCACGCGGTGGGGCGCACCGAGATCGTGTGCGTGCAGAACCCCCTCAACCTGGCCGACCGGGCCTCCCTGCCGCTGCTGCGCGCCTGCGAGGAGCGGGGGATCGCGTTCGTGCCGTTCTTCCCGCTCGGCTCGGCGTTCGGCGGCCAGAACCGCGTGCTCGGCAGTCCGGAGGTCGTGGCGACGGCCGAGCG
The DNA here is from genome assembly GCA_030840805.1 of Actinomycetota bacterium. Classification (GTDB taxonomy): domain Bacteria; phylum Actinomycetota; class Actinomycetes; order Mycobacteriales; family HKI-0501; genus JAVEDU01. The sequence goes on along the minus strand of JAVEDU010000104.1, from coordinate 82,682 downwards.
TCTCGGCGCGACGCCGGCGCAGGTGGCGCTGGCCTGGGTGCTCGCGCTCGCGCCGAACACGCTGCTGATCCCGGGTACGTCCTCGCTCGCGCACCTGGACGAGAACCTCGCCGCGGCGACGCTGACCCTCGACGACGAGGCGCTCGGCACGCTGACCGCCGGGTTCCGGCCCTAGGCGGCGCCGGGCGCCGAGCCCGGCTCGTGGGCGGCCTCGCCGGGTCGCTCCCCGTGGACGTGCGGGGCGCCGTCGTGGGCGTGCGGCGTCTCGGCCGTCGCGCGCCCGCCGGTGCCGGCCGCCGTCACCGTCCTGCGTTCGCGCGTTCTGCCGGGACGGTGCTCCTCCCGGGGCCGACCCGGTCGGGTGACGCGGGTCACCGCGCGTCACGTCTCACCTCGCGGGACAGGCGTTCAGTGAGGTGAGGTACCTACCGATGAGTAGGGATCTTGGTGGCTCTTTCCGGAACGGAGGATCGACTGTGGGTCTTCCGCGTCTGACCGGTCGCGCCTTCCGCGACCTCGCGGCCTACATGACCGGGTTCGGCCTCGTCGTGGGTGTGGTCTTCCCCTACGCCGTGATGGTCCTGGGCGTTCCCGGCACGTACGCGCTGCGGCCGGGCTTCCGGGTCGCCTGCGTCGTGGCGGGTCTCCTCGTCGGTGCGGTGAACTTCGCGCTGGCCCGGCTGGCGGTCGGTGTGCGGCTGAGCCGGCTCGTCGTGGCCATGGCAGAGGCCGCCGCCACCCTGCGCGGCGCGGCGGACACCGGAAGCGTCGGCCGGTACTCGACGGCGGTGCTGCCGGTGGACTCGGCGGACGAGCTCGGCCGGGCCGCCGCCGCCTACAACGACCTCCTCCGCGAGGTCGAGCGCTCGCAGCGCATCGAGAACACGGTCACGGTCCTCACCGCGGCGACCATCGGCTCGCTCGACGTGGCCGGCCTCTCCGGCCGGGCGCTCGACGCTGCCTGCGAGCACCCCGCCGTGACCGGCGGCGTCGTGGGCCCGCCGGGCGGCACCGCGGCCGACGCGTGGTCGGTGCGAGGGCTCCGCGCGGACCAGGTCGACGCCGTGTTCGCGGCCGACCTCGCGCCCGGCGTGGGGCTGCTGCCCCCGGGCCCCGGGGGTGGGACGTTCGCGGTGTTCCGCCTGACGGACGTGGGCCGGGTGATCGGCGTACTGGGTCTCGCGCTGTCGGCTCCGCCGGACGCGGCCGGCAACCGGATCCTGCGCGTGCTGGCCGACCACCTGTCCGTCGCGCTCGCCAACGCCCGGCTCCACGAGCAGATGACGGTGCTGGCCCGGATCGACGACCTCACCGGGATCGAGAACCGCCGGGCCGGGATGGCCTGCCTGGAGGACGAGATCCTCCGGTCCGTCCACACCGGTCAGCCGCTCGGGCTCCTCCTGCTGGACCTCGACCACTTCAAGGCCGTGAACGACACGTACGGGCACCGGGTCGGTGACCGGGTGCTGGTCCACGTGACCCGGGTGTGCCGGGCCGCCCTGCGCCCCGCCGACACGCTCGCGCGGTACGGCGGGGAGGAGCTGGTCGCGATCCTCCCCGGCGCGGACGTCGACGCCGTGACGGTGATCGCCGAGCGGCTGCGCCGGGACGTCGCCGCGACGCCCGCCCGGCGCCCGGAGGGCGACGCGGTGGGCGTGACGCTCACCGCGGGCGGGATCAGCTGGACCCCGACGGTGGCCGCCACGGACACCGACGCGCTCCTCACCGCGGCGGACCTGGCCCTCTACGCCGGCAAGTCCGACGGCCGGAACCGCAGCGTCATCCGGTCCTTCCCGCCCTCCTCCGACGATCCCGTGACGGTCTCGCGCGCGGATGCCGGAAGCGCCTGACCTCACACCCGCACGACCACGAGTCCACTCCGGTGCCCTCGCCGGAACGATGTGCCGCGCCGAGCCCCCGGGGCGGTCAGTCCACCGGCCGGACCGCCATTGCCTCCGCCCGGCTCGGCGTCCCGAACAGCTGCGCGGACAGCTCCGCCGCCGCGGCCTGGGCTCCCTCGACGTCGCCCGGCAGGGCCCGGCTCTGGACCTCGCCGGTGTCGAACGCGTCGCTCTGGTCACCGGCCGGATCGGGCCGTACGACGACGTCGAACTCGAACTCCCGGCGCATCGCCGGCCCGAACGCGCAGACGGCGGCGGGGCACCACACGTCCAGCACGTCGGTTCCGTCGTTCACCCTGACCCGGACGCCCTCCGCGGTACCGGCGAGCTCGACGACCCGGCCGCGGATGGTGCCCCGCGCGGGGTTCCCGGCCTCGGCCGCCGCCAAGAGGTCGGTGATGCGAGCGGTGGCGCCCCGCGGCGTCCGGTCCTCGGCGCCGTCGGCGGCCAGCCAGTGCTCGGGCCACCGCGTGGCCGTCGCGTCGACAGCCCGCGCGTCGCCGTACACGGGATGCGGGAGGCGGGCCGCGAGCCGGACCACCACGGCATCGCCCCAGCGGCCGTCCGGGTCGAACTCGTGCCGGGTGCGGGTGAGCGTGCGGTGCGTCGTGAACTCGCCCAGCTCGATCATCGTCACGAGCAGATCGACGTACTCGGTCAAGGACGTGAACTCGAGCCGGAACTCGGCGTCGGTGTACCCCCACCCGAAGCAGGCGCCGCCCCGGGTCGCCGGACCGTGCAGCTCGACGAGCCGGAAGCCGTGACTCTCGTAGGCCACCGGGAACAGGATCCGCGGGACCTGCCCGGGCGCGTCGCGGTGGTCGCGCCAGGTCTGGAGGGCGAAGTCCGGTGAGGTGAGGCTCGGGTACGGGCCCACGGTGACCGTCGTGGGGTCCACCCGCTCCCAGAACCGCAGCAACTCGTCGGGCAGCCGCAGCGGCGCGACCGCCGCGACGATCTCGGCGACCGTCGCCTGCATCTTCCGGCCCGGCGGCCGGATCCGGCCCAGCCCCGCCGTCGTGTACGCACGGACCAGCCGGTCGATGCTGTCGTCGATACCCATACCGATGGCATCGACCGCGGTGTCTCGATCCTTGACCGGATGTCCGAACCGGCGGGTGGGCGCGGAAGCTCGGAACATGCCCTCAAGTGGGGCCGCCACCGGGCCGATGGGTAGACAGAGGGGTCTGCCTCCGTGGATCCCCGTGCGAGTGACCGGAGTCGTGAGGGTGGTGACCGTGGCGGCCGTCGATCCCGGAGAGCCCGCGCGCGCCGAGGAGTACCGGCGGAGCAGCGAGGACATCGCCGCGCTGGCGGCCCACTCGTACGGGACCACCTACGCGGGCGTCACCGTCTGGGCCGCGGGCGGCCGGCGGCTCCTGGCCGGACACGGGTTCGCGACCGAGACCCCGCCACCCGTGGCGGAGCTGTGCGATCGGGTCGTGCGCGAGCGCCGGCCCGTGGTGGTCCGCGACGGCGCTGCGGGCCTGTTCGCCGGAGCCGCGATCCTGACGTCGGCCGGTGACCCGCTCGGCGTGCTGTGGGTCGCGGACGAGGTGGCGCGCCCGGCCCCCGCCCCCCTCTCCGAGACGCTGCTCCAGGTGCTGGCCGACCAGCTCGGCCTGCGTGCCGAGCTCAGCACCCGGTGGCGGGAGCGCACCCAGGCCCTCGACATGGTGGGCGCGGTGCTCTTCTACGCGAGCCGCGACGGCCTGATCACGGACATCTCCTCGTACTGGGCGTCCCTGACCGGCCACCCCGTCGACTCGACGGTCGGGCGGCCGGTCACGGAGTTCTTCCACGGCGAGGTCGTCGACGAGGTGCGAGAGGTCCTCACCGCGGCCGGTGCCGGCTCGATCCGCCGGCTCGACTGCGCGCTCCTCACCGCCGACGGCGCGACCATCCCGGTCGACCTGGCGGTGACGCGCTTCGACGGGCCCGCCGACGACACGCGGGAGCTGCTCGGGGTGGTGACCGACCTGCGGGAACGACGGCGGCGTGAGCTCGAGGCGGGGCACGACCAGAAGCTCGAGTCCCTGGGCCGGCTGTCCGCCGGCATCGCCCACGAGATCAACACCCCGATCCAGTTCGTCGGCGACAACACGCGGTTCCTCGCCAGCGCGTACCAGGAGATGCTCGCCCTGATCGAGACCTACCGGCGGTGCTTGGACACCACCTCGGGTGAGCTCGCCTGGGGGGATCGCCTCGCCCTGGCGACGGAGGCGGAGCAGGCCACCGACCTCGACTACCTGACGACCGAGGTGCCCCTGGCGGTGGAACAGAGTCTGGACGGGATCGAGCGGGTCGCCTCGCTTGTGCGGGCTATGAAGTCGTTCAGCTACAAGGACTCCCGGGACCGCGTGTACGCGGACCTGAACGAGGCGCTCACGACCACGCTGACGGTCGCCCGCAACGAGGTGAAGTACGTCGCCGACGTCTCCCTCGACCTCGGTGAGCTTCCGCCGGTCCTCTGTCACGTCGGTGACCTGAACCAGGTGTTCCTGAACCTCCTGGTCAACGCCGCGGACGCCCTGCACGACAGGGAGGAGCGCGGCGAGATCCGGATCACCACCCGGGCCGAGGGCTCGACGGCGGTCATCAGCCTGGCCGACAACGGGTGCGGCATCCCCGCGGACCTGCAACGCATGATCTTCGAGCCCTTCTTCACCACGAAGGAGGTCGGCAAGGGGACCGGTCAGGGCCTGGCCCTCGCGCGGGCCGTGGTGATCGACAAGCACGGCGGCACGATCGAGGTGAACTCGGCGCCCGGCGAGGGCACCGAGTTCGTCCTGCGGCTGCCCGTCGACGGCAAGGCGCTCGAGTCCGCATGAGAAAGCCACGTGTTCTCTTCGTCGACGACGAGCCGCGGATCCTCGACGGCCTGCGCCGATCCCTGCGCGGCAAGCGCGGGGAATGGGAGATGTCGTTCGTCACGAGCGGTGCCGAGGCCCTCCGGGCACTCCACGACACCCCCCACGACGTCGTCGTCTCCGACATGCGCATGCCCGGGATGGACGGCGCGGAGTTGCTGACCCATGTCAGCAGGCGGCACCCCGAGGTGGCGCGGGTGGTGCTGTCCGGTCACACCGAGCCGGCGGCGGCGATCAAGGTCGCGGTCGCGGGACACCGGTTCCTGACCAAGCCGAGCGACCCGGAGAGCGTGGTGACCGTGATCGAGCAGCTCCTCGTCCTGACCTCCGGTACGCATCCGGCCCAGGCGCGACGGATCGCGGGCGGCGTGCGCTCGCTGCCGACCCTGCCGGCGCACGTCGATCGGCTCAGTGCGCTCCTGCGGGACCCCGAGGTCGAGCTGTCGAGCGCGATCCGGGCCGCCTCGCACGATGTCGGCCTCACCGCCAAGCTGCTGCAGCTGTCGAACTCGGCGTTCTTCGGCGCGCGGGCGCGGGGCGTCTCGATGGACAGCGTCGTCAACGCGGTGGGCCTGCCCACCGTCCAGGCACTGTTCAGCGCCGGCCAGCTGCTGTGGTCCTCGACGGAGTGGCGGCCCGAGGCGGAGGGGCATCTCGGGATCGCCTGGCGGCACGCCGTGGCGACGGCCTGCCTCGTCGGGTCGATCGCGTCCCCGGCGAACCGGCCGCACGCGCAGGCCGCCGCCCTGCTCCAGGACGTCGGCCGGTTCGTGTGCCTCGCGGGCCAACAGGACGACGACTGGGGTCCGGCCCTGGATCCGGCGGCGACGGTCTGCGGCGGCGTGCCGTACCGCGATGTCGGGGTCGAGCTGCTGCACCTGTGGGGCCTGCCCCGTCCGGTCGTCACCGCGGTCGCCGAGCGCGACGTCCCGCACCGGGTCGCCGCCGCCGGACTGGGAGTGACCGGTGCCGTCCGAGCGGCGCACCTGCTCCTCCAGGACACGGAGTCGCGGGATCCCTCCGTCGGCAGCCACGCCGACGAGCTCGCGCTGATCCTGGCCCATCCGCAGCTGACCGCCCAGCCCGTGGACTACTGGCCCGGGGCCGCCGTGGAGGCATCCGAACGAGCGGGACGGTGCGTCCGCACGTGAGCGCCGACCTCGAGAGCACACCGAACAGAGGAGAGGGCGGATGGCGCACATTCTGGTCGTCGACGACGACCCCGCAATTCGTCAGTTGCTGATCGACATCCTGGCCATGGACGGGCACGAGGCCCGGGTGGCCGTCGACGGCGTCGCCGCCGTCCGTGCGCTGGAGGTGCTCCGGCCCGACTGCGTCATCCTCGACGTGATGATGCCCGGGCTCGACGGCTACGGCGTGCTGCGGAACATCCGTGCCCAGGAGGGCGATCCGGTACCCGTCATCATGCTGACCGCCGCGGCCGAACCGAACACCGCCGCACGGGCCTGGGCGGACGGTGCCGACTACTTCCTGGCGAAGCCGTTCGGCGCCGCGGATGTGCTGGACCTCGTCGACACCCTGCTCGGGGACAGTGTCCCTGTCGCCGACGGAGGCGCGCAGTGACCCGTTCGGCCGCACGGCGCGCGCCCCGGTCGTGCCCGCCACGGCGCGCTTCACCCGGTTGGGTCTACATACAGGTCTGTCTCGGTGCCGATTCCATAACCGTGAGCCCGGAGCGGACTCAGAACGGGAGTGGAACATGAACTTCAACGCATCGACGGCGCCGACGGGGAGCGTGGCCATACGTTTCCGCCGGGCCGGGCTCGCGGTGGCGGCCGCCGCGGCTGTGGTGGGTACCGCGCTGCCGGCCGTCGCGGGGGTGAGCACACCGCCCCGGGCGTGGCAGGACGTCGTCGTGACCGGCGCCGGCGCCGAGGCGGCGGCGACCACGGTCACGGCGGCGGGCGGCCGTGTCCTCGTGTCACTCCCGCTGGTGCACGGCGTCGCGGCACGGCTGCCGGTGGGCGCGCACCTGGGCCCGGAGTGGAAGGTGGCACCGCAGCGCGAGCTGCGCGTGGCAGCGACCCCCACCGCGGTCACGACCGGCACCGCCGCTCCGCTGCGGGCGACGCTGGGCCTACCCGAGAACGGCAGCGAGGGGCGCGGCGTCACGGTCGCGGTCGTGGACACCGGCATCGCCGACGTGCCCGATCTCGCCGGGCAGATCGTCGACCGGGTGGACGTGACCGGCACGGGCGCCGGTGACGGCTACGGGCACGGCACCTTCATGGCCGGGCTCATCGCGGGGACGGGCGCGGCCTCCGGCGGCGCCTACCGGGGAGTGGCTCCGGGCGCCGAGCTGGTCGACGTCAAGGTCGCCGACGCCAAGGGGAGCACCGACCTGATCACGGTCCTCCGTGGTCTCCAGTGGGTGAGCCGGCACCGGGTCGACGTGCTGAACCTGTCGCTGTCGTCGAACAGCCCGCTGCCGTACCAGATCGACCCGCTGACCCAGGCACTCGAGGCGCTGTGGCGCAACGGCGTCATGGTCGTGGTCCCGTCGGGCAACGACGGGCCGGACACGGGCTCGGTCACCTCGCCGGGCAGCGACCCGAACCTGCTCACCGCCGGTGGGCTGGACGAGCAGGGCACGGCGGACCGTGCGGACGACGTCGTCGGCGGCTGGTCCGGGCGTGGCCCGACGTGGCAGGGCGACGCGAAGCCCGATCTCGTCGCTCCCGGCGGCCACGTCGTGAGCCTCCGGTCGCCCGGCAGCGTCATCGACACGGCCAACCCGCAGGCGCGGGTGGGCACGGACTACTTCCGTGGGTCCGGTACGTCGATGGGCACCGCGGTCACCTCCGGCGTCGTCGCGGCCGTGCTCGACCAGCGGCCGCAGCTCCGGCCCGATGCGATCAAGCGCCTGCTCACCGCGACGGCGTACGACGCGGCGGGCCTCGCCACGGCCGCCGGCGGCGGGGCGGGCGGCCTCGACGCCGCCCGCGCGATCGAGCGGGCGCCGCGGTGGAGCGCATCGCGGTCCGAGGTGCAGCGCGAGCGCGACAACGCCACGGTGGGTCGCGACGCCACGCGCTGGGCCGACCTCGAGAAGGCGATGACGAACGGCGACGCCGCCGCGGCGGAGGCCGCTTGGAGCCGGCTGAGCAGCGGATCCCGGGACTGGTCGGCGCGGGCGTGGGCGCAGCTCGACCCCGCGGCGCGGGCCTGGGCCGCCCGGGCGTGGGCGGCGCGGGCGTGGGCCGGCGCCGACAGCGAGTGGGCTGCCCGGGCGTGGGCGGCGCGGGCGTGGGCGGCGCGGGCTTGGGCCTCGGACGAGTGGGCCGCGCGCGCGTGGGCCGGCGACGACTGGGCGGCGCGTGCCTGGGCGGCGCGGGCCTGGGCGGGCGACGACTGGGCCGCGCGGGCCTGGGCCTCGGAGAAGTGGGCGGCCCGGGCCTGGGCCTGGCGTACGGAGTAATGACCGACAGCGTGACGCGTACCGGCCGCCGGGGTCCGACCCCGGCGGCCGGTGCCGTGCGCGCCTGGCTGGGTGACCCGGTCCTCCGTCGGGTCGTCCCGGTCCTGTTGCTGGGGCTGGTCGCGGCCGTCGCCGTGGACGTCCTGCTCCCCGGCCGGGAGAGTGTGTTCGACGCGCAGCGGCTGGCCGGCCCGTGGCTGTGGCCAGGGCTGGTGGCCCTCACCTGCGCGGGCGAGCTCGTCGCGGTGCGGCTGCGACACGGCGAGGCGGTCGAGGAGCTCAGCCTCTACGAGGCCGCGGTCATCGTCGTCGTCCTGCTGCTGCCACCGGTCGACGCGCTGGCCGCGGCGGTCACGGGGCTGGTCGTCGCCAGCGTGATCCAGCGGCGGCCGGTGGTGAAGGCCGCGTTCAACCTCGGCAGCTACACGGCCTCCGCCGCGGGCATGATCGCCGTCGTGCACCTGGTCGGTGGCACGCCGGGGAGCAGCACACCCGGGGTGGTGGCCGCCGTGCTGCTGGGCACCACCGCGTTCACGGCAATCAACCTCTGCTGCCTCGCCCAGATCCTGGCGGTCGTCAGCGACAGCTCCCCGTGGGAGATCGTCCGCTCCGAGGTCCGGTTGTCGGCCTACATCGCGGTGGGCACGGTGGCCACCGGCCTCCCGACCGCGGAACTCGCGTTGCACTCCCCGGTGCTGTTGCCGTTCATGGCGATGCCCGCGCTCGCCATCACGTACGCGTACCGCGCGGCGGCGCAGGAGGCCGATGCGCGCGCCCGGTCCGGCGTGCTGCTGCGGCTGTCCCACGCACTGGCCGAGCGGGACGACGTGGTGCGCCGGTTCCTGGTCCTCTTCCGCGAGGCGTTCGACGCCGACCGCGCCGTGGTGGTGCTGGACCGGGCTGCCCTCGCGCTGTCGGTGGACGCGGCGGATCCCGACGAGGTGCGCGGCGGACCGGTACCGCAGCTGCTCGCCCCGCCGGTCGGCGCCGGCGCGCCGGCGCTCGTCGCGGACGGTCTCCCCGCCGACGTCCGGCAGCTGCTCGTCGTTCCGCTGGAGAGCGGCGGCCGGCGCTTCGGGTCCGTCGCGCTCGTGATCCGCCGGCGTACCGGTGGGCTGGCCCAGCGGCGGGGTCAGCGCCGGTTGTCCACCGGCGACCTGGCCGTCGTCGCGCCTCTCGTCGGCTCGCTCGCCGCGGCCATGCGCGGCGCGGAGCACCTGGACCGGCTGGTCGAGGAGACCAGCAAGCTGCACGCGGTGGTGGACCAGTCCACCGAGGGCATCCTGATGGTGGACGGCGACGGCGTGGTGCAGATGTGGAGCCGCGCGCTCGCGGAGCTGACCGGGATCTCCGCCGCGGACGCCACCGGGGGTCGGCTCACCGAGCTGTTCGACGTACCCGACCCGGGCGAGCGCGGTCTCATGCTCCCCGTGACGGCGGACCGGCCGGTGGCGGCGGCGGTGCTGACCATCCGCCGACCCGACGGGGAGCCGCGGCGGCTGCGGTTGGCCCACTCGGCCGCCTTCGACGGCGAGACCCTGGTCCGCGACGTCGTGGTGGTCAGTGACCTGACGCGGGAGGCCCGGACGGAGCGGCTCAAGTCCGACTTCATCGCCACGGTGTCCCACGAGCTGCGCACCCCGCTGACTCCGATCATCGGGTACATCGACCTCCTCCGTACCCGCGGCGAGCGGATGACCCCGCAGAAGCGGCGCGACTCCCTGGACCTGATCGCGGACCGCGCCGGCCATCTCCTCCGGCTGGTGGAGGACCTGCTGCTGGCGTCCCGGATCAGCGAGGCCGGCGGCGACCTGACCATGCACCTCTCGCCGGGTGTGTACGACCTCGCCGCGCTGGTCCGCCAGGTCGTCGGCGACCTCGGCAGCCCGCGGCTCCGGCTGGACGTGCGGGACGGCCCGGTCCCCACCCACTGCGACGAGGGCCGCGCCCTGCAGGTGCTGACCAACCTCGTCGGAAACGCCCTGAAGTACTCCCCGGAGTCCGCGGAGGTCCTGGTGGACCTGCGGCGGGACGGTGACCTGGTGCACGTGCGGGTCGCCGACCACGGCCGCGGCATCCCGGCAGACCAGCTCACCAAGGTGTTCGAGAAGTTCCACCGGGTCGAGGACCCGATGACGATGAGCACCAGCGGTACCGGGCTCGGCCTGTTCATCTCCCGCCGGCTGGCGCAGGCGATGGGCGGGGACATCGCGGTCACCTCGACCCTGGACGTCGGGTCCGTCTTCACCTTCACCCTGTTGCTCGCCGATGCTCAAGACAGGTCTGTCTCTGCCGATGGTCAGGACGACACCGCAACGCGTCAGGTGCGCGCGGTCCGATGAGAACGGAACCCTCGATGACGGCCCGCCCCCGAGTGCTCTGTGTGGACGACGAGCCGTACGTGCTGGACGGCCTCAAGCGTTCCCTCCGCGCGAGGTACGACATCGTGACGACGACGGAGCCGGTGGAGGCCCTGGCCCGGCTCGCCGAGGACGGCAACGGGTTCGCGGTGATCATCTCGGACATGCGGATGCCACAGCTGACCGGTGTCGAGGTGCTGGAACGCGCCAAGACCGTGGCGCCGGACACCACCCGGGTACTGCTGACCGGTGACGCCGACATCCACGGCGCCATGGCGGCGATCAACCAGGGGCACGTCTTCCGGTTCCTGCTCAAGCCGTGCCCGCCGCTGGACCTCGAGGCGACGGTCCGGGCCGCGGCCGAGCAGCATCGCCTCGTACACGCCGAGCGCGAGCTGCTCGAGGCCACCCTGAAGGGGTCCGTCGACGCGCTGATGGACACCCTCGGGATGGCGCAGCCGGCGCTGTTCAGCCGGGCCGGCCGGCTGCGCCGGCTGGCCGGGAACCTCTGCGAGAAGCTCGCGTTGCCGGACGCCTGGCAGGTCGAGGTGGCGGCGCAGATGGGCGAGATCGGTGCCATCACGCTGCCGCCGTCGGTGATCCCGGCCCTGGAGGGGGGTACCCCCGCGACCGAGGCCGAGGCGCTGATGATCGCGCGGCTGCCCGGTCTGGCGGACAGCCTGCTCGCGCGGATCCCGCGGTTGGAGGCGGTCCGCGAGATCGTCCGTCACCAGCTGCCCACCGACCGCAATCCGGTCACGCCGCTGGCGGCCGCCGCTCCGGAAGGTGCCCGGCTGCTTCAGGCGGTGCGGGAGTACGACGCGCTGGTGTGGCGAGGCATGCCCGCGGACCTCGCCGTGGCCGCCCTCTCCGCGCGGAAGATCCACAGCCGGGAGGTGCTGGTCGCACTCGCCGAGGTCGGCGGCATGCGGCTACCGAGCGAGGCGGTACGGGAAATCGACGTCGAGGAGCTCGCCGTCGGGCAGGAGCTCGCCGACGACCTGTACAGCGCCAAGGGCCTGATGCTGGTCGGACGCGGCCAGGTCATCACCGAGCGACTGCTCGTTCGGGTGCGCAACTACGAGATGACCACGGGCCTGCAGGGCCGCATCCTCGTCGTCGACCAGGCGCGCCGGTGAGTGTCGACGGCGGGAGCGCGGGAAGAGAGCTGGCGGCCGACCTCCGGGCCGCGCGCGATCGGCTGTCGATGCACGCCCAGATGCTGGACGCCGTGGGGGAGGCCGTCATCGCCGCCCACCTCGACGGCATCGTCTTCTACTGGAACACCGCCGCGGAGCAGCTGTACGGCTATCCGCGGGACGAGGCCGTCGGCCGCCCGATCGGCGAGCTGACCGTCGCCGAGGCCTCGGCGGACCAGGCCGGGGAGATCATGGCGGCGGTGGCGGCCGGGCAGTCGTGGACCGGCGAGTTCACCGTCCGGGACCGGGCGGGCCGGGTGTTCCCGGCACGGGTCACCGATGCCCCGATCCGCGGTGCGGACGGCGAGATCGTCGGGATCATCGGCACCTCCCGCGACATCTCGGCGGAGGCGCGGGCCCAGGCCGCGATCAGGGAGAGCGAGGGGCTGTTCCGGCGGATCTTCGACGAGAGCCCGGTCGGCAAGCTGATGGTCGGGCCGGACCTGCGGGTGCGCCGGGTGAACGGGGCCCTGTGCGCCATGCTCGGGTACGCCTCGGACGAGCTCGTCGGCCGGCCGTACCGCGAGCTCACGCACCCGGACGACACGTCGCCGGACGGCGAGGTCAGCGCGCGGTTCTTCGACGGGACGTCCGGGACGTATCGCGCTGAGCGGTACCTGCGGAACAAGAGCGGGGCCCGGGTCGACGTCACGGTGACCGCCGCGCTGGTGCGGGACGACCGTGGCGTGCCCCGCGACGGGGTCGCGGTCATCGAGGACCACACCGCCTCGCGGCGGGCGGAGGAGGCGCGCCGCGAGGTCGACCAGGCCAACCGCATGGTCATCGAGACGGCCGTCGACGCGTTCGTCGGGATCGACGCCGCCGGTCTCGTCACGGACTGGAACCCGGCCGCGGAGCAGATGTTCGGCTGGTCGGCCGAGGAGATCCTCGGCGCCCCGCTCGCCGAGCGGATCATCCCGGGGTCCTTCCGCGCCGCACATCTCGCGGCCGTCCAGGCGCGGCTCGCCACCGGGGCGACGTCGGCGTCCACGATTCGCCGTGAGCTGACCGCGAGGCACCGGGCGGGCCACGTCTTCCCGGTCGAGCTGGCCGCGACAGCCGTCAGCGAGCAGGGCGAGATCCGGTTCAAGGCGTTCATCCGGGACATCTCCGACCGGAAGCGGTACGAGGCGGAGCTCGCCCGGCGGGCGGTCACCGACCCCCTCACCGGGCTCGCCAACCGCGCGCTGTTCCTCGACCGGCTGACCAGCGCCCTGGAGCGCCTGAACCGCCGCAACGGCACCGTCGCCGTCCTGTTCATCGACCTCGACCGGTTCAAGGTGATCAACGACAGCCTCGGCCACGGCGCGGGCGACCGGCTCCTCGCGATCCTGGGCGACCGGATGCGTGGGGTGCTCCGTCCCACGGACACGCTGGCCCGCTTCGGCGGGGACGAGTTCGTGCTGGTGTGCGAGGACCTCGACGGTGGCCGGGACGCCGGGGCGCTGGCGGACCGCCTCCTCGCGGTCCTGGGCGCCAAGGCGGTGCTCGACGGCCGGGAGATGGTCGTCGACGCCAGCATCGGGATCGCCCTGGCATCGTCGCCCGCGGTCGGCGCCGAGGAGCTGGTCCGCGACGCCGACGCGGCGATGTACCGCGCGAAGCGGCGTTCGGGCGGCGCGTGGGAGCTGTTCGACGAGGGCCTGCGCGCCCACGCCGTCGCCCGGCTCGAGCTGGAACGGGAGCTCCGCGACGCGCTGGACCGCGGCGAGCTGCGGGTGTTCTACCAGCCGGTGGTCGACCTCGACGAGCGACCGGTCGCCGCGGAGGCGCTCGTGCGCTGGCAGCATCCCGTCCGCGGGATCGTGCCGCCGGTCGAGTTCATCCCGCTGTCGGAGCAGACCGGCCTCATCGTCCCGCTGGGCAAGTACGTCCTGGAGGAGGCCTGCCGGCAGCTGGCGGAATGGCACCGGGACCCGGCCACCGCCCACCTGCAGATCAAGGTGAACCTGTCCGCCCGCCAGCTCGCCGATCCCGGCCTGCCCCGCTGGGTCGAGGAGCTGCTGGCGCGGCACGGCCTCGCGCCCTCCTCGCTGTGCCTGGAGATCACCGAGAGCGTGCTCCTCGACGAGAGCGGCACGCCGGCGGAGGCGCTGCAGGCCCTGCACGCGCACGGCGTCCAGCTCGCGGTGGACGACTTCGGCACGGGACACTCGTCGCTGCTGTCGCTCCGCCGGTTCCCCGTCCAGGTGCTCAAGCTGGACCGGTCCTTCGTGTCCGGGCTCGGCCGGAACGACCGCGACACCGCCATCGTGGGCTCGGTCATCGGGCTGGCCCACAGCCTCGGGCTGACCGCCGTCGCCGAGGGGGTGGAGACCCGCGAGCAGCTGGAGAAGCTACGCTCCTTCGGCTGCGATCTGGCGCAGGGGTTCCTGTGGTCGCGACCCGTCCCGGCGGAGGAGGCGGCCGACCTGCTCCGCGCGCGGGCGGGGAACGGCCGCGACACCACCGTCGTCCGGTGATCACCACCGCTTTTCGCCGCCATGGCGACGAAAAAGCGGTGGTGATCACGGGTGGGAAGTCCGGGTGCCCGTCGTGGCCCCGGTGGTGGCGTTGCGGCTGTCGTCGGTGAGGTCGACGACGGCCACCGTCTCGTCATCGTCCGTGGCCACGATGACCTCGGTGTCCTCGTCGGCCGGGATGTCGACGACGAGCGCGCCGTCGGGGAGACTCGCGAACACGGGCAGCGCCCGTACGACCTCCGCGGGCAGGGTGAGGCCGCGGTCGCTCGAGGGGTTCACGGCGAGCCACAGGTCGTCCGACGGCCAGTTCGCGGCGAGCTGCGCCAGGGGTAGGCGCACCGCCGTGACGACGTCCGCACCGGCCGCCACCAGCGCATCCTCGGAGGTGAAGACCGGGATGTACTGCGTGCCGTCCTGTTCGATCACGGGCAGCGCGACGGCGCCCTCGGGGCGCTCCTCGCCCTCCTCCGGCGGGGCCTGCGGCAGCAACGCGATGCTGCTCGCGAGCGCGCGCATGACGGCCTCGTTGTCGCCTGCCTCGATCCCTGCCGAGATCGCGCTGTCGGTGGACGTCGCGGTGGTGCCGGACGTCGCGGTGGTGCCGGACGTCACGGTGTCGGTGGGAGCGGTCTCACGTGCCGACTGCCCTTCCGGGGTGGTGCTCATGGCCGGTCCTCTGCTCGGGGGGTGACGGGGCGCGTGCCGGGCGCTCCGCGGGGCACCGGGACCTGGCATCGGGTGACCCGTGCCACCCGGTATCACCGGCGCCCGGAGGGCGCGGGCACCGTTTCACCGTACGGCCGGTCACGGGTCCGCGCAGGGTGGGTGTTCGCGGCTGCGTACCGTCACGACCCGTGACCGTCGTCCGCTCGCTCCTGCTCTTCCTGCTCGCCGCCCTGGCCGAGATCGGCGGAGCCTGGCTGATCTGGCAGGGCTGGCGGGAGCATCGCGGCGTGCTCTGGATCGCGGCCGGGATCCTCGCCCTCGGCGCCTACGGATTCGTCGCGACGTTCCAGCCGGACCCGCACTTCGGCCGGATCCTCGCGGCGTACGGCGGGATCTTCGTGGCCGGCTCGCTGGCGTGGGGGATGGTCGTCGACCGGTTCCGGCCGGACCGGTGGGACCTGCTCGGTGCGGCGATCTGCCTGGTCGGCGTCGCGGTGATCATGTACGTCCCGCGCGGCTGACCGCGGTGCGCGACCGTCAGAGCGCGAGCAGCAGCCCGCCGGCCAGGACGCCGCCCGCGGCGACGACACCCGCGGTCGCGAGGGTCGCCCGCCACCCGAAGGCCCGCCCGACCATGGCCATCCCGGGGAGGCTCACGGCGGGCAGCGTGACCAGCAGCGCCCCGACCGCGCCGAGGGACAGGCCCGCGAGCGCCAGCCCCTGCAGGATCGGGATCTCGCCCGCGGTGGGGATCACCAGCAGCGTGCCGACGACCGCTGCCACCAGCACGACCAGCAGCCCGGAGCTGAGCGCGTCATGGCCCAGCGGGAACAGCCACCCCCGGAAGGCCCCGATCAGCGCGACCACCACGAGGTACTCGGGCACCACGGTGACCGCGAGCCGGCCGAGGGCCCCGAGGTAGCGGACCGGCGCGGGTCCGGTGCCCCCGGCCGGCTCGGTGCCGGCCGGGGCCGGCCGGCCGTCGACGAGACGGGCGACCAGCGCCGCCCCGCCGACCACCAGCACGGCCCCCACCACCAGCCGCGTCACCGTCCACTGCCACGGTGCGACGAAGAGCAGGAACACCAGGACCGCGGGGTTGAGCAGCGGGTTGCCCAGCCAGTAGGCGACCGCGGCGGACGTCGGTACCCCGGTGCGGCGCAGGGTGGCCGCCACCGGGGCGGCGCAGCACGTGCACATCATCGAGGGCGTGCTCGCGAGCCCGCCCACCACGGCGCCCGCCACCCGGCCGCGGCGGGCCAGGACCCGCAGCAGCCACGCCCGGGGCACGAGGGTCTGCAGCGCCGCGCCGATCAGCAGGGCGGCGGCGAGGGCCTTCCAGATCACGAGGAAGTACGCCGAGGCGAACGAGGTGGCGGCGTGCCAGCTCGGGGCGTCGCCGGGCCGCACGCCGCCGACTCGGAGGATGTCCGAGCCCGACCAGGCGTGGCTGGAGCCGACGGCGGTGACCTTGCCGGCGTACGGCCACCACTTCGCCCAGAGCAGGGCCAGCGCGAAGATCGCGGCCGCGACGAGGACGCCGGTGGTGGTGCGGGTCCCGGTGGAGGTGGGCACCCCGAGACCATAGCCAGCGGGGCGGGGGCCGGCCGGCGGGTGTCGAACACGCGGCTGCGTGTCCGCTCGGGCAAACTGGGACCGACGGAGGGGGTCCCCGGATGCATGCGCGGATCGCTCGGCTGCTCGCGGGGTTCCGCCCCGGAGCGGCGTGCTCGCGCTGCGGCCACGCCCGTGACCAGCACCGTCACCTCCGCCCGGGACGCGACTGCGGTCGCTGTGGCTGTGGCCGGTACACCCGGTTGGGCGGCCTTGTGTACGCACGGTGAGATGCTGTGTACGCACGGTGAGATAGGCCACGTGATCGTTTTCTGCATCGTCGGGTGTTTCGCGCCGATGCGTCCTTATGCGCACAACACCCCCCCATACCGGGCGCAGAGTCACCCGCACCCTCCTTTCCCTCGCACTCGCCCTGCCGGCCGCCGTCGCCGCGATCGCCGCCGCGCCGGCCGCCGCGCAGGCCGCGGCGGCGCCGGCCGCGGCCGCGAAGTACGTCGGCGGTGTCGCCGTCGGCGGACTCCAGCCGTGGAACCCGCGCCGCGCCGCGGACTACCAGGCCATGCGGAAGGCCAACGTCACCTGGCTGCGCACCGACCTCGGCTGGCAGTGGATCGAGCCCCGCAAGGGCCGGTTCGACTGGACGGCGTTCGACCCCGTGGTCGCCGACGCGAAGCGCTCCGGCCTGCGCTACCTGGCGATCCTGCACGCGGTACCGGGCTGGGCGAACAACAACGCCGGCGACTACGCCCTGCCCGCCAACCGGTCCCACATGGCGAACTACTGCTACCGCACCGCCCAGCACTACATCCCGCTGGGAGTGACCGATTACGAGATCGGCAACGAGGTCAACCTGCCGCACCCCGGCTGGACGAAGCCGAGTGCCGCCCAGTACACGAAGTACTACCTGCTGCCCTGCGTCCAGGGGCTCCGCAAGGCCACCGCGGAGCTCGGCAAGAGCGTCAACATCATGCTGGGCGGGCTGGCCCCGACGGACTGGACCGGGGGAGCCAACCCGGTCACGTTCCTGACGGACGTCTACCGCAACGGGGGGAAGGGGACCTTCAACAGCCTCTCCTGGCACCCCTACACCGGAGCGGACCACCCCAGGACCGCCCGGCAGATGAACAGCGACCCGGACCGGCTGTACGCGGTCATGACCGCCCACGGTGACGGCGCCAAGAAGATCTGGGCAACCGAGTACGGCCAGGCGACCGGCGGCCCGAACTCGATCAGCGAGACGGCGCAGGCCGCCCTGGTGGGCCAGTCCGTCGACGCCTGGTACGCCAAGAAGTACGCCGGACCGCTGTTCTGGTACTCCGGCCGCGACACCGGCACGAGCACGAGCGACCGGGAGCAGCACTTCGGCCTGCTCCGCTACAACGGCACCGCGAAGCCCGCGTACGCGGCGGTCACCGCGCGGATGCGCCGCTGACCCCCACTCCCGTCGACCCGGCAGCCCCCGGCACCCACGTGGTGCCGGGGGCTGCCCTGTCCGCTCGGCGAGGCGCAGGATGGGGCGGTGGCCGGTGAGCAGGGCACCGAGATGCGGCGCGCGTACCCCCGGACCGTCGTCCGGGGGTACGGTCTCGTCCCGATCGGGATCGCCTCGGTCGTCCTGGCCCTGGCGGTGGTGACCGTATTCCGGCCGTGGTCCGAGCGGAACATCGAGGCGCGCGTGCGGGCGAACGGCGGCGGCGTCTCGGTCGGTGCCCTCGAACCGTGGAACCCGCGCCGCGCCGCGGACTACCTGGCGGCGCGGCGGGCCCATGTCACCTGGCTCCGCGGCGACCTGAGCTGGCGCTGGCTCGAGCCTCGCCGCGGGGAGTGGGACTGGAGCCTGTACGACCCGGTGGTCGCCGACGCGCGGCGCGCCGGCCTGCACTACCTCGCGATCCTGCACACGGTGCCGGGCTGGGCGAACGGCGACGCCGGCGACTACGCGCCGCCCACCGACACCGCGCTGCTGGGCGACTACTGCTACCGGACGGCCCGGCACTACCTTCCGCTCGGCGTGACGGACTACGAGATCGGCAACGAGGTCAACCTGCCCCATCCCGGCTGGCCGGACGCCTCGGGTGCCCGGTACGCGGAGCGCGTCCTGCTGCCCTGTGCCGCCGGGGTGCGCCGCGCGGCCGCGGAGTCGGGCACGGTCGCGAACGTGATGCTCGGGGCGCTGGCGCCGACCGGTGCGACCGGGGGCGCCGACCCGGCCGGGTTCCTCACCGACGTGTACCGCCACGGCGGGCGCGGGCGCTTCGACAGCGTGTCCTGGCATCCGTACACCGGTGCGGCCCACCCGGCGGTCTCGCGGCAGATGAACACCGAGCCCGATCGGCTGCACGCGGTGATGGCGGCGCACGGTGACGGCGGCAAGAAGGTCTGGGCCACCGAGTTCGGCCGGCCGACCGCGGGCCCGGACTCCACGAGCGAGCGGGCCCAGGCGGCGCTGGTGGACCAGGCCCTCGACGCCTGGTACGCGAAGGCGTACGCGGGACCGCTGCTGTGGTACTCCCTCCGGGACCTCGGCACGAGCGAGACCGATCGCGAGGAGCATTTCGGTCTGCTCCGCCACGACGGCACCCCCAAGCCGGCCCTCGCGGCCGTGGGTGCACGCCTGCGCCGCTGACCCCCGTCCCGCGCGCGTCGCCTCAGCGGGACCGGTGGGCGGCCGCCGCGACCCGGTGGCGCAGGGTCACGGCGGCGACATAGGACCGGCCGCGGAGGCTGCGTGGGTGGACCAGCACGACGCGATGGTTCGACCGGAGCGTGGGACCCCACTTCAGCTTGGCGGGCTCGACGCCCCGCAACTGGCTGAACCGGGGCAGCCCGAGCTCGTACGCGAGTTCGAGCGCGCTGCGGGTGAACATGGTGCCGATGTCGAGGCCGGTGCGCAGGCGTGGGTGGTAGCCGTAGAGGTAACCCCCCAGCACGTTGTTCCCGACCAGGTTCAGCGCGCTGGCGACGAGCTCCCCGGCCTGCCGGTAGTCGATGACGACGGCCTGCCCCCGCGCGGCCAGATCCCGCGCTGAGGCCACGAAATGCCGCCGGAACGCGACGGTCCGGTGCTCGGGGTTCATCGGGCGCCCCGCCCACTGGAGGTCGTGCAGCCGGAGCAGTCGCGTGGCAGAGACGGCGACCGCGGCCGGCTGCGTCACGCGGACGTCCTCGATCCCCGCCCGCGCCAGACTGCGCACCCGGTACGCGAGGTGGCGGCGCCGATCACCGGGGAGAGCGGCGAGAAAGTCGGCGAACGCCGCGGGCACGAGTTCCGGGCACACCGACGAGCCGGTGACGAGGGAGCGCCCGGGCCACACGTAGCGCAGCCGGTGCACCCCGCCGTCCGGCGGCACCTCCGGGAAGTCCAGGACGTCCCAGTCGGCGCCCGCCACCAGCGCCTCGGCGAGCGCACGCGCCGCGTCGGGCGCCGAGGCGTCGAGGAGGACATCGGTGAAGTCGGCCAGGTTCCCGCCGGCGGGACGCAGCACGCGGATGCCCCGGCGCATCTCGGGCACGAGGACGACGCGCGCGATCTCGCCCCCGTGGCGTCCACCCCGGACCGCGACCGTCCGGACGCGGTCCGGTGCGTAGGCGCGGCACCAGGACCCGATCCAGGCGGGCGCCTGGAACGGCGTGGCGCCGGGGTCGGCCCCGTACAGGTCCTCCCACTCCGCCACGCTGTCCGGGCAGCTCTGCTCGCGCTGGGTCGTCATGCGGTGCCTCCAGTGGTCGGGTCGGCAGCAAGCCGCGGATCGGCGGGGAGGAAGACCTCGACGTCTCGGAGGAACAGCCCGCACCACGCCGGCCGGAGCCAGCTCCAGTCCGGCTCGCCGGTGAGGTTGGTGGTCTGGCTGGTGTGGGCGGCGATCGCCCGCCGCTTCGCGGCGAGATGACCGGCGGTCGACACGGACACCGGTCGCCGTGCCGAGAACAGCAGTCCGAACGCCCACCACGTGGTGGCCGCACGGTCCCCGCGCGGAGCACCGAGGAACCACGGACCCTCCGTCCACGCCCACACCGGGTAGGCGAGGACGCAGCGGCCGAGCCCGGCGTCGAGGGCGACGCGCAGCGCCACCCGGTGCGCCGCGACGTGATCGGCGAGCAGGTCCTGCGCGGCCGGGATCAGGATGCGCTCCGGGCGCCGCTCGGCGACGATCCGGCACAGCACCGCGGTCAGCTCCGCGGCGTGCCCGGCGAGCTCACCGTCCGGGAGATCCAGGTGGAGGACGTCCGCGGCGCCGACCCCCAGATGCCGGCACGCGGTGACCACCTCGGCCCGGCGGATCGTGGCGAGCTCCCGCGGCAGGAGCTTCCCCGACCGGGTGCTCCGCGCCCCGTCGGTGGCCACGACGACCGTCACCGGGATCCCGGCGGCGCGGCAGCGGGCGATGGTCGCGCCGGCGCCGAACGTCTCGTCGTCCGGGTGCGGCGCGACGACCAGCAGGCCGCGCCGGGGGAGGGTGCCCGTGACGTTCGTGGCGCGGCGCTCGACGTATCGGCGCCACAGCTCGGCGCCCCGGCTCGCGCCGGCGGCCGCGAGCCGCCGCGCCGGAGAGCGGCGGGACGGGGCGGGTGCGGTGCCGGGTTCGGTGTCGAGGGCGGCCGACCGCCGCAGGACGGAGCGGATGACGACGACGTACGACCCCGCCAGGATCAGCTCCCCGGTGAGCAGGGACCACCCGGCCCACACCAGGCCGTGGCCCACGAACAGGTATGCGCCGGCCACGGACGTCGTACCCGCGACCGCGGACAGCCCGCACAGGAGCCGCAGCCGTCCGGCGATCATCAGGACGGTGCTGCCGACGTAGCCGACCGAGGTGAGCGCGCTCGTCACCCCCAGCAACACGAGCACCGGGTATGCCGCGGTGTAACTCGGCCCGAACAGCCCGAGCCCGACATGCCCGAGCGCGATCAGGGCGAGCAGCGCCGGGACCTCGGCGATCGCCACGATCCGGATCACCCGCGCGAGCGAGGCGCGCAGGCCCGCACCGTGCTGGGCCGCGGCGTCGGCGAAAAAGCTCCGTGCCGCCGCCTGGGGCACGAACACGAGCACGCTGGCCAGCAGCGACGCGATGTAGAAGTACGCGGCGTGTTCCGCGTCGACCCGCTGGGCGATCAGCACCGGCATGATCAGGGTCGGCGTCATCAGGATCGCGGTCGCGAGGTAGTTGCCCGCGGAGTACCGCCACATCTCACCGAGCCGCACCCGGTCGATCCGCGGCCGGGACGGCAGCCCGAACCGCCGCTCCAGCACGACGAGGTAGAGCAGCAGGCCGAGTGCGACGGCCGCCGAGTAGGCGGTGAAGATCCCGGTGGCGCCGAGCCCGACGAGCGCCGTCAGCAGCAGGAGCCGCAGGGCGACGACCGCGGTGTTGCGGGTCAGGATGTATCCGCTGCGCTGGAGCCCGATGAAGACGCTGTCGTTCACGAGGCTCACCGCGAGCGTGACCGTGAAGAGGGCGAACAGCAGCATGGCGGCCGGGTGCCGCAGCAGGTCGAGGGCCGGGGCGAACCAGCGGACGCCGACGAGGAAGAGGACCGAACCCACGGTGGCCGCGGCGGCGACGACCGTCGTGCCGGTGTTGACGGTCGCCGCGGCGTCGGACCGGTGCAGGAAGCGGATGACCGAGTTGTTCATCCCCAGCAGCGCGAACGTCGCGATCAGCGTGGAGGCGGAGATCAGCGCACCGGCGCGACCCACCTCGGCGGGGCTGGAGAGGTGCGCGGCGAACTGCCAGAACACGAACCCCCCGCAGGCGAGGACCACGGTCGCGCCGAGGAGGAACGCCGAGTTGCGCACCATGCTGTCGCCGAGCAGCGACCGGACACGGCCGGGCGGCTCCGCCGCGCCGCCGTGGACCTCGTCCGGCACCGGGGTGGCCCTCATGCCGTCACTTCTGCCGCCGGCGCACCGGCTGCCCCTTCGTGAACACCACCGCTCTTTCGCCGCCGCGGCGACGAAAGAGCGGTGGTGATCACCGCAGCGGAGTGACGGCCGATCGCCTCGCGGTACACCGTCAGCAGCGCCGCCGCGTGGGCGGGAATCGTCAGCTCGGCGGCGGACCGCTGCCCGGCGGCGCCGAGGCGGTCGCGGAGCCCGGCATCCCCGAGGAGCCGGCCGACCGCCGCCGCGAGCGCGTCCGGGTCGCCGGGCGGCACGAGCAGCCCGGTCTCACCGTGCCGGACGACGTCGGCGAGTCCGCCCGCGGCGGACGCGACGACCGCGCACCCGGCGGCCTGGGCCTCGAGGGCGGTCAGGCCGAAGGACTCCGGGGACACCGCCGGCACCACCGCGACGTCCGCGGTGGCCAGGAGCGCGGCCTGCTCGGCCGGAGCCTGCCAGCCGGCGAAGTCCACCGCGGCGGCCACCGCGAGACGGCGGGCGAGCTCCCGCAGCTCGGCCTCCATCGGCCCCGAGCCGATCACGGTCAGCCGGGCCCCGGGGTGGGCGGCGAGGATCGCGGGCAGCGCCGCGAGCAGCACCTGCGGGCCCTTCGAGTCCTCCAGTCGTCCCACCGTCACGATCCGGCCCGTACCGCCGAGGTGTGGGACGGCGGCGAGCCGGTCCGCGCCGACGCCGTTGCGGACCATCCGGGTCTCGCCGAGGGCACGGGCGACGATCGCGGCCGTGTACGGGCTCGGCGCGACGAACAGGTCGACCGAGCGCAGCGCCCGGCACCAGAGCCGGCGGCCGACGATGGTCTCCCATCTCTCCGCGAGCCGGCCGCGGACCGTCAGCCGGGCCCCGATCCGGTGGCCGCCGCGGAAGTAGGACGCCGGCAGGCACTGGCGGACGGTCTCCCGGAGGAAGAGCTCGGGCCCGTGGACCGTCAGCACGGTGGGGACCCCGGAGAGCAGGGGGAGGACCGCGGGGGACAGCAGCCCGACCGTGTGCAGGTGCACGACGTCCGGCCGCCACTCGTCCAGCAGGGCCGCCAGTGCGGTGGCGGCGGCGGGGTTGCGGAACCGGTTGCGCAGCCGGGCGGGCAACGACGCGCCGGCGACGGCGAAGGTGGTGTCGGCGAACCACGTCCCCCGGTCGGGCAGGTCGCTGGACAGCACGTGGACGGCGTGGCCCGTGGCGCGCTGCTCGCCGACGAGATCGGCGGCGAGGCGTTCCGCGCCGCCGCGGGTGGTCCCGTTGTTGATGATGTGCAGGATGCGCATCGGAGCTCCCCGGTTCATGCCGACGGCCCGTAGACCCGGTGGCCGGCGGACGAGTGGAGCAGGGGTCGGCCACGGGTCACACAGGCCGACGGGAACGTGTAGACGAGGATCCGGTCGCCGGAGACCGCGACGGCCTCCGCCGTCCGCCCGCCGGGCCGGACGGTGAGCACGAGGTGCACGTCGGCGGGCACCGTGCCCGGGGCGACCCCCTCCAGCGGGTACGTCCCGGTCGTGCTGCGCAGGGTCGCGGTCGCCGCGGAGTCGGCCGAGATCGAGACGTCCGCGGGCAGGTGCTCGCGCACCCACCGGGCGGTCGCCAGATCCGCCGCGGAGGCGTAGTACGCGCGGTAGTACGGGCCCGCGTTGTTGAGGTCGAGCTGCGGCGGGTACCCGCCGATCAGCTGGGGGAGCAGGCCCGAGGTGATCACCAGGGTGCCGGTGACCAGGACGGTCGAGAGGACCCGGCCCGCCCGCCCGATCGCCTGGAGCGCCGTCACGAGGCCGAGGACGATCACCGGCGCGAGCACGAGGAGCGCCTGCTGGTAGACGCGCAGCAGGCCGTAGCTGAGCGAGAGCTGGGGCAGGAGCACGGTCGCGGTGAGGACCGCGGTGGCGCTGACGGCCAGCGCGCCGAGGACGCCGTCGGGCCCCCGCGACAGGCGGCTGCGTACCCAGGCGGACAGCGCGGCCAGGGCGCCGCCGACCTCGAACAGCAGGACGGTCCCGCGCCGCGACCAGGTGTTCACCGTCTCCGGCGCGATCCCGGCGCGGTCCAGTGCGCGGCCCGCGGCCGTCCCCGGCAGGGTGTCCGCGGGGACCAGGTGCGTCGGACAGGTCCGTTGCAGCGCGTCCAGCGTCGCGGAGGACGGCCGGTCGCCCGAGGTCAGGGTGTACTCCCGCAGCGCCTGCCGATCCGTCGGCCGGGGCGGACGAGGGGAGAAGACCCAGTACCCGACGGCATCGGAGGACGCCGACGCGCGCGCCTGTACCGCGGCGAGCGTGTCGGACACCGTGCCGATCAGGCCGCCGCCCGAGCCGGTGGTCGCCCCCCACAGCAACGGCAGCGCGATCGCCAGTGCGACCACGGGCAGGGACAGCACGCTGGTGGCCGTCCCGGTGATCGGCTTGGTGTGCCACCGCCAGGTCATCCGGCGCAGGGCGAGGAGGGCGCAGGCGATCGCCAGCGTCCCGGCGGCGAGATACGCGCTGGAGTAGTGCGAGACCGTCAGCCCGGCGACCATCGCGACGAGGATCGCGCGGCGGGCCCGGCGCGAGTCGCGGGTGTCGAGCACGGTCAGCGTGGCCACGGCGAGGAAGACGAGGCCGATCTCCTGCCGGTTCAGCATCGACATGTCGTTGACGAAGGTCGGGAAGGCGATGAACAGCCCGGCCGCCAGCGCGGCGCCCCCGACCGGGAGGACGCGCCGCGCGATGAGGTACACCGCCACCGGCACGACCGCGAAGACCAGCTGGAACACGACCCGGAACACGTCGAGCGGGGCGATGCCGAGCACCCGGCTGAGGAACGCCGGCAGGGTGGTGATGCTCAGGCAGGAGTTGTACGCCGCGAAGAGACCGCCGGGCCGCCAGGCGCCGCGCTCGAGCGTGTCCGCCAGCACCCGGTACTCCACCTTGATGTCGTGGCCCGTGACCCCCGCCCCGCGCAGCGAGGTCGCGAGCAGCACGGTGGCCGCGAGCAGGTACACGGTCGTCGCGACGACCTGTTCGGTGGCCGGGTTCCGGGGATGCCCGGGGGCGCCCAGCGTGGTGACCGCGAGGGCGGCGGCGGCCACGGCGAACGCGGCCTCGGTCGGCCCGGGTCCCCCGCCCTCGTTGAGCCGCAGCGCCCCGGCGACGGCGAGACCCACCGCGACGGCCGCCGTCACGGCGCCGGCCAGGACCGCGAGCGGCACGGTGCGGAGGGGTGAGACGGTGCGGTCGGGTGCCCGGGGCAGGAGGGCCACCCCGGCCCGCCGGTCCCGGTGTACCGCCGCGCACAGCAGCAGGAGGACGACCGCGTCGAAGCCCCACTGCCCGCCGGCCGCCGTCAGCCCGCCGCCGCCCGGCCGCACGGCGAGGACGAAGCTCGTGGCGATCAGGATCAGCAGGCTGAGCGCCACGGTGTGCAGCAGCGCGTCCCATCCCGCGGGCCGGCGGAATCCCGCCGCGCGCATCGCCAGGTGTCCCGGCAACACGAGCAGCACGGGCAGGACGACCACTGCCCGGACCGGACTCGCCGGCCCGACGGTCACGGCCAGGTTGGCCGCCGCCAGTGCCAGGAGCGAGGCCGGGAACCAGGGTCCGAGCGCACCCGGCCGCGCCGGGGTGAGCCCCCCGTCGGTGTCCGCGACCGCGGTGGGGAGCTCGCGGGAACGGAGCACCGTCACGAGGCGAGCACCTCCGCGTACAGCTTGTCGATCCGCTCGACCACCGTCCACCACGCGTACGCGCGGGCGCGGACGACGGCCCGCGCGGAGAGTCGGTCGCGCAGCGCGGGGTCGCCGAGCACCCGGTCGAGCGCGTCGGCCAGCGTCACCGCGGTGAGCGGGTCGACCGCGAGGACCGCGTCGGCCCCCACCTCGGCGAGCTCGGGCAGCCCGGACGTGACGACCGGAGCGCCGGAGGCCATCGCCTCCAGCAGGACGAGCGGCATGCCCTCGTGCGTGGACGGCATGACGACGGCCGTCGCGCGGGCGTAGTCGCCGGCCACCTCCCCGGGCCCGCGCCGCCCGTCGAAGACGACCTCGTCGAGTCCCAGCCACGCCGCCTTCCGCTCGAGCCGGGCGGCCTCCTCCCCGTCGCCGACGATCCGGACCCCGAACCTCCGGCCGCGGGCCCGGAGCAGCGCGGCGGCCTCCAGCAGCGCGTCGACGTTCTTCTGCGCGCTCAGCCGGCCCACGAACAGCAGCTCGGCGGGACGGCGCGGTTCCGGCCCGGGCCGGAACCGGTCGGTGTCGACGCCGTTCCCGATCACGACGACGCGGGCCGGGTCGAGGTCGTACGCCGCGACGAGCTCGGTGCGCATCGCCGCGGTCAGGCAGACGACGCGATCGGCGCGGCGCAGGAAGGGCCCGTACAGCAGCCGGTGGTACAGCGGGAGCAGCACGGTTCCGGCCCGGCTCGACGGCCGGACCATGAGGTGCTGATGGGCCACGTACCGCAGGCCGCGCAGCCGGGCGGCGATCGCGACGACCTCGGGGACGAACGCCACGCCGGTGTGGACGTGGAGCAGGTCCGGCCGCGGGGCGTGCCGGAGCAGCCGCACGAGCAGACCCGGCATCACCGGGGTGTTCGCGATCCGCAGGGCGCGGAGCCGGACGACGCGCAGGCCGGGACGCGGTGCCTCCCGCCGCGGCACGCCTGCCGCGCCCAGCGTCGAGGTGTACACGGTGACCGCGTGGTCGCCGGCCTGCCGGGTCGCGAGCGTCTCGACGACCGCCTCCTCCCCGCCGAGGTAGGGCGGGTACCGACCGGCGATCTGGAGGATCTCCATCAGCGCGCCCAGGCGGGGCGGCGCCGGACGGACAGGGCGAGGGCCGCCCGCTCGGCGAGGCCGACGAGCACCCCGGCGCCCCAGCCGGTGTTCTTGACCAGCCAGCCCAGCAGCATCCGGCCCCACAGTCGCGGCGGGGCCCGGCGGTACCCGGCCACGAACACCGTCTCGGCGACGGCCAGGGCCGGGTACCCGAGCAGGGCCCACGGTGTGGCGGGGGCGAGCACCAGCGCGGCGAGGAACACGAGGGTGGGGACGTAGTCGACGGGACGCACCTTCCCCGTCGTGAGCGTGTACCGGACCTTCCACAGCCCGTACCGGTACATCTGGCGGAGGTACCCGCGTGGGTCGGCGCGGCTCTCGTGCCGGACCCGAGCCCCGGGTGTGACCGCCCACCGGTGCGTGCGGCCGATCCGGTCGACGTACTCGACGTCCTCGGCGTGCACCCAGGACGGGTCGAACCGCTCGCCGCCGAGCAGGTCCGGGCGCAGCGCCATGTTGCACCCGCTGACGAGCAGTTCCCCGCGGGTGAACAGGTCGCGGACGGTCTCGTCGTTCAGTGCCACCGCCTCGGCGAACGCCGACGCGTGCACGGCCTCCACCGCGCCGCCGACCACGGCCACGTCGGGGTCGGCCGCGAACGCCGACCGCAGGCCGGCGGCCCAGCCGGGCGTCGCCACCGCGTCGGAGTCCAGGAACGCCACGATGTCGCCCGTCGCGGCATCGAGACCGAGGTTCCGCCCGCGGGAGATGTTGTGTGCTCCGTTGCGCACGGTGCGCAGGGGCAGCCCGTGCCGCCGCCGCGCGGCCTCGACCCGGGTCAGGGTGTCGTCGGTGGAGTCGTCGTCGACGACGAGGATCTCGTCGGGAGGAGGGTCCTGCGCGGCGAGCGAGTCCAGGCAGGCCTCGACGGTGCGGCTGCTGTCGTAGGTGAGGACGACGACGGTCAGCATCCCGGAGCCCCCTCGGCGGCGAGCACTCCGGCGTAGACGTCCTCGATCGCGCCGATGTTCTTCTCCCAGTCGAACCGCTCGTGCGCGAGGGCGAGCGAGTACGCGCCCATCTCCGCGCTCCGGCGGGGATCCGCGGTGATGTCCTCGACCGCCGCGCGGAGCTCGTCCGGCCGGGGCGGCACCAGCGCGATGCGCTCGGTGTCCAGTCCGTATCCCGCGTAGGCATCGTCGTTCGTGGTGACGATCGGCAGCCCCGAGGCCATCGCCTCCTGCACGGCCAGCGTGAAGATCTCGCCGGCCGCCGGGAAGACGAAGACGTCGGCGAGGCGGTAGAGATCGGGCAGTTCCTCGTGCGGCACCGCGCCCAGGACGTGCACGCCCGGCGTCGAGTACCACGCGGCCGGGACCTCGCCGCCGCCGACGAGCACCAGGTCGTACGCGCCGGACCGGGCCTCGTACAGCGCCGCGATCCCCTTCTTGGGGACCATCCGCCCGACGAACAGCGCCAGCGGACGGTCCACGGGGAGGCCGTACCGGCGGCGGAGGTCCCGCCGCTCGGGGGCCGAGGTGGCGGGGCGGAACCGCGTCAGGTCGACGCCGTTGCGCAGCTCGGTCACCTTGGCGGGTGGGACCCGCTGCTCGCGCAGGAACGCGGCCACGTTCGCGTTGTAGACGACGATCGCGTCGGCCCCCGCGAAGATGCGCCGCCCGGCCGTCCGGTAGACGAGGCGCTGCACGGCCGTGACCAGCCGGCTCGGGTGCTCCACCAGGCCGACGTGCTGGGTGAGCACGATGCGCTTGGCGTGGCGCCGGGCGAGCAGGAACCCGGCCCAGGAGCCGAGGTAGAAGACATCGTTCAGGTGTACGACGTCGGCGCCCGCCACTCGGCGCCGCAGCGTCGTGTACAGCGAGAGGCCACCCAGCGGCTGGGGTATGCCGAACCGGCGCTCGAGACAATTCCAGGCCCGCACCCGGCTCACGGTGACCCCGGATTCCGCCGTCGATCCCGGGCGTTCCCCGTCTCCCGCGAATGCCACCACGGCGACGTCGTGGCCCGATTTTCCGAGGCTGACGGCCTGCTGCCGGACAACCGTCTCGATTCCTCCGATGTGCGGAGGATAAAAATGCGAGATCAGCAGAATTCTCATCCGCCGGCTCAGGCTTCTTCGGACTGCGCAACGGTCGCGGGCTCGCGCAGGTCGATCACCGTGGTCACGCACCGTTCGATCGGCCGGCGGAAGCGGTGGCCGACGAGCTGCGCGAGGTTTCCGGCCCCGGCACGCACGGCGTGGAGCTTCACCTCGCCGCCGCGGACGCGGTACTCGATCGGCACCTCGGCGTACCGGAAGCCGGCCAGCGTCGCCGCGTTCTTGAGCTCCTGCGAGAAGGACATCCCCGTCGAGAACACCCGCAGCTGATGCCAGACGTACCGCCGGAAGACCCACATCCCGGACTGGGAGTCGCGGATCGCGTTGCGGAACAACGCCCGGCTCACCGTGCTGAGGACGTGGTTGCCGACGGCGTGCGAGCGTTTCATCGCCGCGCGGTTCTCGTGGCCGAGACGGTTGGTCGTCAGGAACTCGACCTGGTCCTCGGTGAGCGAGTGGAGCAGGCGGGGCAGCGCGTCGAACGGGTAGGTGCAGTCCGCGTCGCCGGTGGCGATGACGTCACCCGTGGCGGCGGTGAACCCGGCCCGGTAGGCGTTGCCGTAGCCGCGGCGCGGTTCGTGGACCACGTGGGCGCCGAGCGCCAGGGCGACCTGGCCGGTGCCGTCCGTCGAACCGTTGTCGACGATCAGGACGTCGACGTGCCAACCCTCCCGTTCGAGTCGGTCCCGCGGGATCGATGCCATGACGCGGGGCAGGTTGACCGCTTCGTTGAGGGCAGGAATGACGATGGACAACGTGCTCATGGGAGTCCCCCTCGAGCCACTGCAAGTCGCGTGTGGAAGGTATCCAGAGGTGCGAATATGTACGCGGTGTGAACGAGCCGGCGCACATCTGCTGTGACCGTGCGGATTACCGTATCCGCCTCGTCGCGGCCTTTCTGTTCCGTCGCGGGAATACGGCCGAACGGCTGAGCGAGAAGGACACCAAAGGACGAGCGGGTGCGTTCTTAACAACTTAATGCTAAATACTTGAACGGTTCATTCATGCAATTGCTAAAGGGTTTCGGTGGCCGGTCCACCGGCGGAGACTGGTGGGGCCCGTGCGGAGCACTCGGACGAGGGAGGACTCCGATGAGCGAACAGCCGAGGGACGGGTCCCACGACACCGCGGACGACCCGCGCGAGGACGGTACGCCCGAGCCGGCGGCGCCCGAACACGGAAACGTCCGGACCGCGGGGGAGACCGCGGTGGACGACGCGATCGGCGGCGCCGACGACCCGCCCTAACCCCCCCACTCCGCGTTGATCATGGACCTTGCAACACGACACGCCGGCGTGTCTGTTGCAAGCCCCATGATCGACGCGGGGTACGCCGAGCCCCCGGTACGCCCTCGGACGGGGCATGCTGTGTCGGCAGCGGATCGGCGTGCGAGAGGGGACCCCCGGGATGACCACCGACGAGATGCCCGCGGACATCACCGAGGACACCGTCACCGACGCGGTGGTGGCGAGCTTCGCGGGCACGGCCGACCCGCGTCTGCGGGAGTGCCTGTCGGTGCTGACCCGCCACCTCCACGCCGCCGTCCGAGAGCTCGAACCGACGCTCGCCGAGTGGGACGCGGCGCTCGCGTTCCTCACCGCCACCGGGCAGAAGTGCGACGCGACCCGGCAGGAGTTCGTGCTCCTGTCCGACGTGCTCGGCGTCTCCGCGCTGGTGGAGAACCTGAACCACCGCACGTCGGCGGGCGCCACCGAGGCGACGGTGCTGGGACCGTTCCACCTGACCGAGTCCCCGCGCCGGGAGCTCGGCGACACGATCGACGAGCTGGGGCACGGCGAGTCGTGCGTCGTCACGGGGCACGTGCGATCCGTGGACGGCACCCCGCTGACGGGTGCGACCGTCGACGTCTGGCAGGCCACCGAGGACGGGTTCTACGACGTGCAGCAGCCCGGCGTGCAGCCGCCCGGGAACGGCCGGGGGCTGTTCACCACCGACGACGAGGGACGGTTCTGGTTCCGCACCGTCGTCCCGGCGCACTACCCGATCCCGGTCGACGGCCCGGTCGGCACGCTGCTGGCCGGGACCGGACGTGGGCCCTACCGCCCGGCGCACGTGCACTTCATCGCCGCCGCCGAGGGCCACACGCCGGTGACCACGCACATCTTCGTCGCCGGCAGCCCGTACCTGGACGCCGATGCCGTGTTCGCGGTGAAGCGGAGCCTGGTGCGCGAGTTCGCCCCGGTCGACGACGCGGCGGCGGCGGAGCGGTACGGGGTCGTCAACCCGTTCCGGCACGCCGACGTCGACCTCGTGCTGGAGGCGGGGTGATGAGGGAGGAGTTCACGTTCGGTCCGCTGCCGACCCGGGTGGTGTTCGGCCGGGGCGCGGTGAAGTCGGTCCGCGACGAGGTCGTCCGCGCCGGGTTCTCCCGGGTGCTCGTCCTGTCCAGCCCCGGACACGCCGAGTCGGCGGAACGCCTCGCGGCCGACCTCGGAGAGCTGGCCGTGGGCGTCCACCCGCACGCGGTCGTGCACGTCCCCGCCGACGTCGCCGACCGGGCCCGCGCGGCCGCCCGCGACCTGGCGGCGGACGGCTGCGTCGCGATCGGCGGCGGCTCGGCGATCGGGCTGGCGAAGGCGGTCGCCCTGGACGGCCCGCCGTTCGTGGCGGTGCCGACGACGTACGCGGGGTCGGAGATGACCCCGGTCTGGGGGCTGACCGCGGACGGGCGCAAGCGCACCGGCCGGGACGAGCGGGTACGCCCGCGGACCGTGGTCTACGACCCCGACCTCACCGACTCCCTCCCGGTCGCCGTGTCCGTCACCAGCGGCATGAACGCGCTCGCGCACGCCGTCGAGGCCCTGTATGCGCCGGACGCCTCGCCCGTCGTGTCGCTGCTGGCGGCCGAGGGTGTCCGGGCGCTGACCGGTGCCCTGCCGGCCCTGGTCCACGACCCCGGGGACCCGGTGGCGCGGGCCGCGGCGCTCTACGGCGCGTGGCTGTGCGGCACCTGTCTCGGCGCGACGACGATGGGCCTGCACCACAAGCTGTGTCACACGCTCGGCGGGTCCTTCGACCTGCCGCATGCCGGGACCCACACCGTCGTGCTGCCCCATGTGCTCGCCTACAACGCCCCGGCGGCCCCGGCGGCGGCCGCGGTGCTGGGAGAGGCGCTCGGTACGGACGATCCGGCGCTCGCCCTGTGGGAGCTCGCCGGGACCCTCGGCGCGCCCCGATCGCTGCGGGAGCTGGGCCTGACCGACGACGACGTCGACCGCGCGGTGGAGCTGGCGACGGCGGACCCGTACGCCAACCCGGCGCCGGTCACGGCCGACGGCCTACGGGCACTGCTGCGGGCGGCCCTGGACGGCCACCCGCCGGTCGGCGGCTAGCGCACCCGCAGCGGCTCGCGGACGTCCCGTCGCCTCGGACGCGGGGTCGGGGCGGCGGGATGGGCCCGTGCCGCGGACCCAGGACCGCGGCACGCAGGAAGAGCCGGCCGGGCTGGTCGCCCCGGGCCGGGGGGCCTGCCCGAACCGCGGCCGGCCGGCTCGGTCACGGGCTTGTCGTCAGGCGCCTGCGCGCGGCGCGGCTCCGGCGTGCGCGGTGCGGTGGTGCGCCGCGAGCACGTCGTCCCCGAAGTCGCCGCGGGGCCGGCGCAGCACGGTGTGCGCGTG
Organism: Actinomycetota bacterium; assembly: GCA_030840805.1. Taxonomy (GTDB): domain Bacteria; phylum Actinomycetota; class Actinomycetes; order Mycobacteriales; family HKI-0501; genus JAVEDU01. The sequence goes on along the minus strand of JAVEDU010000104.1, from coordinate 49,814 downwards.
GTTGCCGTCCTCGGTCGTGTTGTCGTACTCGATCAGCAGGTCGTCGCCCTGCACCCGGTAGTAGTGCCGCTGCCCCGGGGTCGTCGGGCCCTCCCAGGCGAAGTGCAGCGGGCCGCCCGCGATCCGCGCGTGCTCCCGGGCGGCCAGTTCCGGGGTCAGGCGGTCCAGGTACAGCGCGACGAGGTGGTCGAGCAGGGCCCGCGCGGTGGGCCCGAGCGACGCGGCCGCCACCCCCAGCGGCTCGATCCGGTCCTGTGCGCGGCCCCGGGTCCCGGTCCGGATGTCCGCCGGGGCCCGGTCGGACACCACCGCGGCCGGTCCCGCCTCGTCCACCAGCGCTCGCGCCAGGTCCTCCTCCGCCGCGAGGGGCCGGGACACCGGGCGGCCCGCGTACCGGACGCAGGCGGGGTTGGCGCCGAGGAACACCGGGGCGGGGGAGACGTCCTCGCCCGCCACCGTCATGGTGACCGACAGGTGGTGCCCCTCGAACCGCCACGACCACGGCCCGTCTCCGGCGGGATCTCCGAAGACCGCCACCCAGTAGTCGCCGCCGTGCCGGCGCCGTTCCCAGCCCTCCTGCCGGTCCAGCACCTCCTCCAGCGCCGTGATCGCCATCGCCTGCGCGTAGGCGTGATCGCTCAGCGCGGTGGACAGCAGGCGGTGGGCGAGCTTGCGGGCCGGGATGTCCAGCTCGCCGACGCAGACGCCCGGGCGGGGACGGGGGCGGTACTCGACCCGGCGGCGCGCGGCGTCGTCGGTGAAGGACCGCGCCGCGAGGGCGTGCTGCGGGCCGTCGAGGGCGCTGAGCAGCGCGGTCGCGGCCGCCCGCATGCGGGCGGCGACGGAGGCGGTCATCGGACCGGGAGGACGGAGTCGGTCATCCGACCGGTATATCAGCGCGCCCGGGCCGCCGCGGCCCGCCAGGCGGCGAGGGTCTGCGCGCCGATGCCCGCGTCGTGGGTCTGCTGGAAGTTGCGGCCGCCCCGGGCGTAGGTGCGCAGGGTCCCGGCGGGCACCTCCGGCTCCGGCACCGGATCGGGAAGCCACTCGCAGTCCCGCACGTGCACGAGATCGGCCTCCCGCGCCGCCGTCGAGGTGTCGTACCGCCACGGCCCGGTCAGGCGGCCGAGGCGGTACGCCCCGTCCGCTTCCCGCGCCCAGACGAACGCCCCGTCCGGGACCTCGGCGAACCGCCGGAGCCGCCGGGCGGTCCGCCCGTCGTGCGCCCGGGCCACCAGGGCGACCGCGTCGTCCAGGTCGTCCGGTGGCGGGTCGACCGCCCCGCCCAGGCCGCAGACACCCTCCGCGAGGCCCCGGACGGTGCCGGCACCCGAGCCGACATCGTCACGCCGGGACCGCATCGGGGCCCGGTAGACGGGCGGCACCTCCTGGGCCGGGTTCATCCCGGCAGTCTGCTACTGCTCGTCCTCCGCGGTGTCGTCGAGGAGCCCACGCTGCGCCAGGTCGACGCGCGGGGGCGTGCCCGGGGGCGGCGGGTCCGTGGCGGGCGGGACGTCGTCGGGCGCGAAGGGGGCGACGCCCGCGGCGACGCGATCGTGTTCGGCCGCGAGGGCCAGCGCGTCGTCATCGACCTTGAGCGGCATGCCGCCGTGGATCGACGGATCCTTCGGCAGGCCCGGATCCTCCTCGGGTGCCAGCACGTCCCGGAGGGTCGGCCGGTTGTGGTCGCCCGGTTTCGGCTTGGCCATCGCTCGCTCCTGTTCTGGTGGCGCCTGAGTCCTTCCCTTACCCCGCACGTCGCGTCCCACCCCGCGTCGACGAGGGGGTTTTCGGCACGACACGCCGGCGTGTCGTGCCGAGAGCCCCGTCGTCGACGCGAGAGGGCGCCGGCGTTCAGCGGCCGGAGCCGGGCCGGGTCGAACGGTGTCGGGTCGGTACTGCGGGCGGTCCCGTCGGCGATGAGCTCCGCCGGGGCCTCGCCCGTCGAGGACGCCCCAGACGCTGTGGCCGGTGGCCACGTACGCCCTCGACGCCGGGCGCCCGGCCGATCAGCGGCAGGCCGTCCTGGGTGACCGGGCGGTGGCACCTCCGCCGGACCAGGGTCCGGTTCCGGTCCAGGACGGGGGAGAGCCGGGCGCACACGGCCTCGAGCCGGGCGATCGCCACAGCGGGCCCGGAACACGGGCTCGGCCGGGTCGACCAGGACGGGGCCGAAGTCCATCCGGCCGCCGAGGTCGTGCGGGCCGTCCCTCCCCCGAGCGGGACAGGTGGCCCGGGCCATTCGGGCGGCGGACGGCCTACGGTGGCGGCATGTGCAGGAGCATCAAGACACTGCGGCAGCCGTTCGTGGCCGAGCCCACCGAGGACGACGTCCGGGCGGCGGCGCTGCAGTACGTCCGCAAGATCAGCGGGTTCCGGGCGCCGAGCCGGGCCAACGCCGAGGCGTTCGACGCGGCCGTGGAGGCGGTGGCCGCGGCGACGCGCGAGCTGCTCGACCGCCTCGAGGTCCGTCCGGGTCCGGTCCCGGAGAGCGGCGCCGCGCGCTGAGCCCGCCGCTGCGGGCCCGTCCGCGCACCGATAGCGTCGCTCGCCGTGGAGAAGCGGACGCTGGGACGGACCGGCCGGGAGATCGGCGTGGTGGGGCTGGGCTGCTGGCAGCTCGGCGGTGACTGGGGCGAGGTGCCCTCGGGGGACGCCCTGGCGACGCTGGACGCCGCCGTGGCGTCGGGCGTGACGTTCCTCGACACCGCCGACGTGTACGGCGACGGCCGCAGCGAGCAGCTCGTCGGGCAGTTCCTCCGGGCGAATCCCGGCGCGGGCCTGACGGTCGCCACGAAGATGGGGCGGCGCGGCGACCCGCACGTCGCCGAGCGGTACTCCGAGGAGAACTTCCGGGCCTGGACCGACCGCAGCCGCGCCAACCTCGGCGTGGACCGCATCGACCTCGTGCAGCTGCACTGCCCGCCGACCCCGGTGTACTCCCGCGACGAGGTGTTCGACGCGCTGGACCGGCTGGTCTCCGAGGGGCGCATCGCCGCGTACGGGGTGAGCGTCGAGACGGTCGCCGAGGCGCTGACGGCCATCGCCCGGCCGGGCGTCGCGACGGTACAGATCGTCCTCAACGCGTTCCGGCAGAAGCCGCTCGACGAGGTGCTGCCGGCGGCAGCCGCGGCCGGCGTCGGGATCATCGCGCGGGTGCCGCTCGCGAGCGGGCTGCTGTCCGGGCGGTACACCGAGTCGACCGAGTTCGCACCCGACGACCACCGGACCTTCAACCGGCACGGCGAGGCGTTCGACGTGGGCGAGACGTTCGGGGGAGTCGACTTCGCGGCCGGTGTGGCCGCCGCCCGGGAGCTCACCCCGCTGGTCCCGGCCGGCGCGACCCAGGCACAGCTCGCCCTGCGGTGGATCCTCGACCGGGACGCGGTGAGCACGGTCATCCCCGGCGCGCGCTCGCCCGAGCAGGCCCGCGCCAACGCCGCCGCGGCCGCCCTGGCGCCGCTGTCCGCCGCGGCGACCGCGCAGGTCCGCGCGGTGTACGACGAGCGGATCCGGCCGTTCGTGCACGGCCGCTGGTGAACCTCCTCATTCTGGTGATCACCACCGCTTTGTCGTCGTTCCGACGACGAAAAGGCGGTGGTGATCACGAGAGGTGGGGCGCGGGGTGTCCGCGGACCGTCGGGACTAGGTTGACGTGGTGACCTCCGAACCCGCGGCGACCGCCGACGCCGAGCCGCGCTTCCCGTGGCCCCCCGGATCGGCGACGGGCGTCGGGTCGTTCCCCGGCACGGACCCGGCCGAGGCGCTGCGGACCGTGCTCGGCGAGGTTCCCGACCTCGCGTTCCTCCCCGAGCTGCCCGCCCGGGGTCCGGGGGCGGAGCTGATCGGGCGCGGGGCCACCTTCCTGGTGGACCTGCCCGTCCAGCTCGCCCCGTCGGGATGGCGGTTCGCCGATCGGCCGGGCCGTGACCTGCGCCGGTCCCAGGACCTCCTCGAACGGGATCTCGACGCGCTCAGCGACGCGGCCGAGGGGTACGAGGGCGTGCTCAAGATCCAGTCCGCCGGGCCGTGGACGCTCGCGGCCGGGATCGAGCTGCCCCACGGCGAGAAGTCCCTGTCCGACCACGGCGCGGTCGCGGACCTGGCCGGCTCGCTGGCCGAGGGCCTGGCGGCCCATGTCGCGCAGATCCGCGGCCGGGTGCCGGGCGCGCGGGTGCTGCTCCAGCTGGACGAGCCCTCGCTGCCCGCCGTGCTGGCCGCCCGGGTCCGCACGGCGAGCGGCCTGCGCACCCTCCGCGGCGTCGAGGAGTCCGTCGCCACCCAGACGCTCGCGCGGGTGATCGACGCCGCCGGGGTGCCGGTCGTCGTGCACAGCTGCGCGCGGGACGTACCGCTGGAACTGCTCCGGGCGGCCGGGGCCGCGGGGGTGTCCGTCGACCTGTCGCTCTGGGACCTGACCTCGGCCCGGGACCTCGACGCGCTGGGGGAGTACCTGGACGCGGGCGGTGCCCTGTTCGCGGGCGTGCTCCCGGCCGTCGACGGCGGCCTCCCCGATGCCGGGCGGGTGGCCGAGCCGGTGCGCCGGTTGTGGCAGCACCTCGGGCTGCCCGCCGAGCACCTTCGGCAGCAGGTCGTGCTGACGCCCGCCTGCGGTCTGGCCGGGGCGGGCGAGGACTATGCCCGGGACGTGCTGGCGCTGCTCCGGGACGGGGCGAGGAAGCTGTCGGAGGACCCCGAGGGCTGAGCCCCCGTGCGCGCCCGGCGAGATTCGGGTGGCGGCGACCGTGGTGCGCCGTGGGGCGGTCCCGCCTGTCGAAGCCCACGGGAGAACGTGTCCGCGGAGGTCCGGGCTTCCGGGGTCGGGTCCCCGGGCGGGTCGCCGAGCCGTCCCGCCGACTGATCGCGAGATTGTCGGCGGCGTCGGGGAGAATGCCCGGGTGACCGAGGACCAGCTCGCCGAGGAGACCCCAGTGCTGCCCGCCGAGGGCGCGGACATCCCGCCGGAGGCCCGGCACCGCCATGCCGCGCTGAGCGAGGAGATCCTCGGCCACCAGTTCGCGTACTACGTCTCGGACGCCCCGACGGTCTCCGACGCCGAGTACGACGCGCTGCTGCGAGAGCTGATCGAGCTGGAGGAGCTCCACCCCTCGCTGCGGACCCCGTCGAGCCCGACGCAGCGGGTCGGCGGCGCGTTCTCCACCGAGTTCACCGCCGTGGACCACCTGGAGCGGATGCTGAGCCTGGACAACGCGTTCAGCGGCGAGGAGCTCGCGGCGTGGAACGAGCGGGTCGTGCGCGAGGTCGGCACCGGCGTCCACTACCTGTGTGAGCTCAAGATCGACGGCCTGGCGATCAACCTGCTGTACGAGCGTGGCCGGCTGACCCGCGCGCTCACCCGCGGGAACGGCGCCACCGGCGAGGACGTCACCCTCAACGTCCGGACCATCGCCGGGATCCCGCACCAGCTCAGCGGCGACGACGTGCCCGAGCTGGTCGAGGTCCGCGGCGAGGTGTTCTTCCCGGTGGAGGCGTTCGCGGACCTGAACGCGGGTCTCGTCGAGGCCGGCCGGGCCCCGTTCGCGAACCCGCGGAACGCCGCCGCCGGGTCGCTGCGGCAGAAGGACCCGCGGGTCACCGCGACCCGGCCGCTGCACATGCTCGTGCACGGCATCGGGGCGCGGACCGGGTTCGACCTCACCACCCAGTCCGAGGCCTACGAGCGGCTCCACCGCTGGGGCCTGCCGACCTCCGCCCACGTCCGCGTGCTGGACACGCTGGCGGAGGTCGAGGACTACATCGCGAACTTCGGTACGCACCGGCACTCCGTCGAGCACGAGATCGACGGCGTCGTCGTGAAGATCGACGAGGTCGCGGTGCAGCGCCGGCTCGGCTCGACCTCGCGGGCGCCGCGGTGGGCGATCGCGTTCAAGTACCCGCCCGAGGAGGTCAACACCAGGCTCCTCGACATCCGGGTCAACGTGGGCCGCACCGGCCGCGTCACGCCGTACGGGGTGATGGAGCCGGTGACGGTGTCCGGTTCCACGGTCGAGATGGCGACGCTGCACAACGCCAGCGAGGTCGTGCGCAAGGGCGTGCTGATCGGCGACGTCGTGGTCCTGCGCAAGGCCGGTGACGTGATCCCGGAGATCGTCGGCCCGGTGGTGGAACTGCGCGACGAGGCGCTCGTCCGGCCGTTTCTCATGCCGACCCACTGCCCGGAATGCGGTACGGAGCTGGCGCCGGCGAAGGAGGGCGATGTCGACCTCCGCTGCCCGAACACCCGGTCCTGTCCGGCTCAGCTGCGGGAGCGGCTGTTCTACCTGGCGTCCCGGTCGGCGCTGGACATCGAGGTGCTCGGCTACGAGGCGGCGAGCGCGCTGCTCGAGGCGGGTGCGGTCACCGACGAGGGCGACGTCTTCGGGCTCACCGAGGACGACCTGCTGGCCGTGCCGCTGTTCACCCGCAAGGACGGTGGGCTGTCCGCGAACGGCCGCAAGCTGGTCGCCAACCTCGCCGAGGCCCGGGACCGGCCGCTGTGGCGGGTCCTGGTCGCACTGTCGATCCGGCACGTCGGGCCGACCGCCGCGCAGGCACTGGCGCGGTCCTTCGGAGACCTGGACCGGATCCTGGCGGCCTCGGTCGAGGAGCTGGCGGAGGCCGAGGGGGTCGGGCCCACCATCGCGGCATCGGTGATCGAGTGGGCGGCCGTCGACTGGCACCGCGAGGTCGTCCGCAAGTGGGCAGCGGCCGGCGTGCGCCTGGTCGAGGAGGTCGACGAGTCGGTGCCCCGCACCCTGGAGGGCCGGTCGATCGTGGTGACGGGATCACTGGAGGGGTTCAGCCGGGACGAGGCCAAGGAGGCGATCACGGCTCGTGGCGGCAAGGCGTCCGGCAGCGTGTCGAAGAAGACGGCGTTCGTGGTGGTCGGCGACGCGCCCGGCAGCAAGTACGACAAGGCGGTCGAGCTCGGCGTGCCGGTGCTGGACGAGGACGGCTTCCGCGTCCTGCTGGCGGACGGGCCCGCGGCGGCACTCGGGGTGGCCCAGGTCCCGCCCGTCGAGCCAGCGCCCGTCGAGCCAGCGGCCGGGGGCTGAGCGGGTGCCGGCAATTGGCGTTCAAGATCATGTCAAGCCGCCGACCGGACATACCGATGCAATGACCGTGCCCCGACCGCGCCGGATGCTCCGGTGACACGTGCCGAGATCCGCAACACCACGCCGTCCCGGCGTGAGTGGCGGTTCTGGCTGTTCGTGCTCGCCGTGACGACGGGGGCCGTCGTCGTGTTGGGGATCCACGCCCTGCCCGACGTCGCGTGGGGCGGGCTGCCGGCGTCGTTCTGGATGGTCGCCGGACTGGTCCTGGTCGGCGAGCTGCGCCCGATCCTCACCGCCCGGTCGCTGAACGGCGACGGGGTGGTGCTGTCGACCACGTTCGTGTTCGCCACGCTGCTCCAGTGGGGACTCGGCCCCGCGGTGCTGCTCCAGGTCGCCGGGGTCGTGGTCGCCGACGTGGTCCGGCGGAGAGCGGCCTGGCGGACGGTCTTCAACTGCGCGCAGTACACCCTGGCGTGGAGCGCCGCCCATCTCGTGCTCGACCTGGCGTACGGGCACGGTGACGGGAACCTGCACCGGCTCGACGGCGGTCACCTGCCGGTCGTCGCGCTGGCCGCCGCGACGTACTTCGTGGTGAACAACCTGCTCGTGTCGATCGCGCTGGCGGCGAAGACCCACAGCGCCGTGCGTGGCCACCTCTTCGAGGACTTCGGGCACGAGGCGCTCACGACCGGAGCGCTGCTCGCCTTCGCGCCGCTCGTGGTGCTGGCGGCGGACCACAGCTGGGCGCTCGTGCCCCTGATACTGGTACCCCTCGCCGCCGTCTACCAGAACGCCCGGGCCGGCGCCGTGCACCAGCACCGGGCACTGCACGACACCCTGACCGGGCTCCCGAACCGGGAGCTCCTGTTCCGCCGGGCCGCCGACGTGATCGCCTCGCACGCCACGACCGGCGGCGGCGCGGCGCTGCTCCTGCTCGACCTCGACCGCTTCAAGGAGGTCAACGACACGCTCGGCCACCACACCGGGGACCGGGTGCTGGAGGAGCTGGCCAGGCGGGTCGCCGTCGCCGTGCGTCCCGCCGACACGGTCGCGCGCCTCGGCGGCGACGAGTTCGCCGTGTTGCTGCCGGACATCGGCGACGAGGGCGCCGCGGTGGCCGTCGCCCGTCGCATCGTGGACGCGCTCGACCACCGGTTCGCTGTCGCCGGCCCGGGCGGTGAGCAGGTGGTGCTCGACCTCGGCGCCTCGATCGGCATCGCCTGTCACCCGGACCACGCTGCGGACTTCGAGGGGCTCCTCCAGCGGGCGGACGTGGCGATGTACGTCGCCAAGGCCGGCGGCGCGGGCTGGTCGGTGTACTCCACCGAGCTCGACCGGAACAGCCGGGCCCGGCTGACGCTGGTCGGAGAGCTGCGGGCGGCCCTGCGGGACGGGCCGGCTGCCGCGGGGCTCGCGGTGCACTACGAGCCGCAGGTCGACCTGATCTCCGGCGAGGTGGTGCGGGTGGAGGTCCTCGCCCGGTGGTGGCACCCGCTCCGCGGGGACGTGCCCACCGCGGAGTTCGTCGGCGCCGCCGAACGCAGCGGCGTGATCCGCCAGCTCGCCGGCTGGAAGGTCGACACGGCCCTGGCCCAGCTCCGGGTGTGGTCGGACGCCGGGATCGACCTGAAGGTGTCCGCCAACGTCAGCGTCCGGGCGCTCCTGACCCGCGAGTTCACCGACTACCTGGCCGAGCGACTGGCGTTCCACGGGGTGCCCGCCTCCCGGCTGCAGCTCGAGATCACCGAGTCGCAGCTGGTCGCCGACGCCGACGGGGTGCTCCCCACGCTGCGTGCGCTGGAGCAGCTCGGCGTCGGTGTGTCGCTCAAGGACTTCGGCGCCGGGTACGCCACGGTCTCCCCGCTGCGCCCCCTGCCCATCAGCGAGGTGAAGATCGGCCGGTACTACACCGGCCAGGTGGCGCACGATCCCGGGGTCCGCCAGGTGGTGCGCACTCTCGTCGGGCTGGCGCACTCGATCGGCCACCGCGTCGTGGCCGAGGGCGTGGACTCCGTGGACGTGTGGCGGTTCCTCTCGGAGATCGGGTGCGACGAGGTGCAGGGTGCGCTGTTCGGCGACGCCGTGCCGGTGGACGAGCTCACGGCATGGCTGGCGGCGCGCCCGCGGTTCCTGCTGCGGGACGGCGCGGCGAACGTCTGAACCGGGGTTCCATAGACTGGACGGGTCCGCTGTCGATACGGCCGAGAACCCGAGGTACGTATGCCCGCCATCACCCGCGCCGAGGTCGAGCACCTCGCCAGGCTCGCGCGGCTCGCCCTCCCGGACGACGAGCTGGAGCACTACGCCGGCCAGCTGGACGTGATCCTCTCGTCGGTCGCGTCGATCTCCGAGGTCGCCGCCGCCGACGTGCCCCCCACGTCGCACCCGCTCCCGCTCACCAACGTCTTCCGTCCCGACGAGATCCGGCCGTCGCTGGACACCGACGAGGTTCTCGCGCAGGCGCCCGCCGCCGCGGACGGCCGCTTCCGCGTACCGCGGATCCTGGACGAGGAGCAGTGAGCATGACCGACCCCACCACGCTCACCGCCGCCGAGCTCGGCGGCGCGATCGCCGCCGGTGACATCACCGCGGTCGAGGCCGCCGAGGCGCACTACGCGCGCATCGACGCGGTCGACGGCGCGATCCACGCGTTCCTGCACCTCGACCGCGAGGGCGCGCTGGCGCAGGCGGCCGACATCGATCGCCGCGTCGCCGCGGGGGAGAGGCTCGGTCCGCTCGCCGGTGTCCCGCTCGCCCTCAAGGACGTGCTCGTCCAGCGCGGCGTGCCCACGACCGCGGGCTCGAGGATGCTCGAGGGCTGGCGGCCGCCGTACGACGCGACCGTCGTCACGCGGCTCCGCGAGGCCGGGGTCGTCATCCTCGGCAAGACGAACATGGACGAGTTCGCGATGGGCTCCTCCACCGAGCACTCCGCATACGGGCCCACCCGCAACCCCTGGAACACCGACCGGATCCCGGGCGGCTCGGGCGGTGGCTCGGCCGCCGCGGTGTCGGCGTTCATGGCGCCGCTCGCGATCGGTACCGACACCGGCGGCTCGATCCGGCAGCCCGCCGCGGTCACCGGCAGCGTCGGCGTCAAGCCCACGTACGGGTCGGTGAGCCGGCGCGGGCTCATCGCGTTCTCCTCCTCGCTGGACCAGGCGGGGCCGTGCGCGCGCACGGTGCTCGACACGGCGCTGCTGCACGAGGCGATCGCCGGGCACGACCCGCTGGACTCCACCTCGATCGACGCCCCGGTGCCGGCCGTGGTCGCCGCCGCCCGGCACGCCGACGTGCGGGGGATGCGGGTCGGCATCGTGCGCGAGCTGACCGGCGAGGGCTACCAGCCCGACGTGCAGGCGCGGTTCGACGAGTCGGTCGAGCTGCTGCGGGAGCTCGGCGCGGAGATCGTCGAGGTGCACTGCCCGAACTTCGTGCACGCGCTCGCCGCGTACTACCTCATCGCGCCCAGCGAGGCGTCGTCGAACCTCGCCCGCTTCGACGGCATGCGGTACGGCCTGCGGGTCGGCGACGACGGCACGCACAGCGCCGAGGAGGTCATGGCGCTCAGCCGCGCGGCCGGGTTCGGTGCCGAGGTGAAGCGGCGCATCATGATCGGCACGTACGCGCTCTCGTCCGGCTACTACGACGCCTACTACGGCCAGGCCCAGAAGGTGCGGACGCTGATCACCCGCGACTTCGAGGCCGCGTTCGCCCGGGTGGACGTGCTGATCTCGCCGACGACGCCGACCACGGCGTTCCGGATCGGGGAGCGGCTGGACGACCCGATGGCGATGTACCGGGCCGACCTCGCGACCATCCCGTCGAACCTCGCGGGCAACTCGGCCATGAGCATCCCGGCCGGCCTCGACTCCGACGGCCTGCCCGTGGGCCTGCAGATCATGGCCCCCGCGCTGGCGGACGACCGGCTGTACCGGGTGGGTGCCGCGGTGGAGACCGCGCTCAACGCCCGCTGGGGCGGGCCGCTGCTCGACAAGCTCACAGTGGGAGGGACCCGATGACCGACGCCGTGCTGGCGTACGACGAGGTGCTGGAGTCCTACGACCCCGTGCTGGGGCTCGAGGTCCACGTCGAGCTCGGTACCGCCTCGAAGATGTTCTGCGGCTGCTCGACCGAGTTCGGGGCCGAGCCCAACACCCAGGTCTGCCCGGTGTGCCTCGGCCTGCCCGGCTCGCTGCCGGTGGTCAACGCCGTCGCGGTGGAGTCCGCCATCCGGATCGGCCTGGCGCTGAACTGCTCGATCGCGCCGTGGTCGCGCTTCGCCCGGAAGAACTACTTCTACCCGGACATGCCGAAGGACTTCCAGACCTCGCAGTACGACGAGCCGATCGCGTTCGACGGCTGGCTCGACGTCGAGGTACCGACCGACGACGGCGTCCGGACGTTCCGTGTCGAGATCGAGCGGGCCCACATGGAGGAGGACACCGGCAAGTCGCTGCACGTCGGTGGCGCCACCGGTCGTATCCACGGCGCGGACTTCTCCCTGGTGGACTACAACCGGGCGGGCATCCCGCTCATCGAGATCGTCACGAAGCCGCTGGCGGGCGCCGGTGAGCTGGCCCCGGAGGTGGCGCGGGCCTATGTGACCGAGCTGCGGGAGCTGCTGGTCGGCCTCGGCATCAGCGAGGCGCGGATGGACCGTGGCCAGCTGCGGTGCGACGCGAACGTGTCGCTGCGGCCGCGCTGGGCCGAGGGCGAGGAGCCGACCCCGCTCGGCACGCGGACCGAGACGAAGAACGTGAACTCGTTCCGCAGCGTGGAGCGGGCCGTCCGCTTCGAGATGTGCCGGCACGCGGCGGTGCTCAGCGGCGGCGGCACGATCCTGCAGGAGACCAGGCACTTCCATGAGAACGATGGGACGACCACGTCCGGGCGGATCAAGTCGGACGCGGAGGACTACCGGTACTTCCCGGAGCCCGACCTGGTCCCGATCGCCCCGGACCCGGAGTGGATCGAGAAGCTGCGGGGCACGCTGCCCGAGTCGCCGGCCGAGCGCCGGCGGCGGCTGTCCGAGGCGTGGGGCTTCTCCGACAAGGACCTCCAGGCCGCGGTGAACGCGGGCGCGGTGGACCTGATCACCGCGACGGTGGCCGCCGGGACCACCCCGGACGCCGCCCGGAAGTGGTGGCTCGGCGAGCTGGCCCGGCGCGCCAACGAGACCGGCGCCGACCTCGACGCCCTCGGGGTGTCCCCGGTCCAGGTCGCGCAGCTCCAGGCGCTCGTGGACGCCGGCCGCATCAACGACAAGCTGGCCCGCCAGGTCCTGGACGGCGTGCTGCTCGGCGAGGGCTCGCCGGAGGACGTCGTCGTGGCCCGTGGCCTCGAGGTCGTCTCCGACACCGGGGCGCTCGGTGCCGCGGTGGACGCGGCGATCGCCGCGCGGCCGGACGTCGCGGAGAAGATCCGGGGCGGCAAGGTGGCCGCGGTCGGTGCGCTGGTGGGCGCGGTCATGAAGGCCACCCGCGGGCAGGCCGACGCGGCAACGGTGAAGGACCTGATCCTGGCGAGGCTCACCGCCGACTCGTGATCGCCACCCCTTCTCGTCGCTCCCGCGACGAGAAGGGGTGGGCGATCACGGCCGGCTAGAGGACGCTGACCCCGCCGCCGCCCGGCGGGACGATCCGCAGGATCCGGTCGTCGCCGGGCGCGGGCGTACCGCGACCGTCCGTGTTCGATGTCGTCACCCACAACGAGCCGTCCGGCGCCGCGACGACCGTGCGCAGCCGGCCGTACCGGTCGGTGAGCACCGCCTCCGGTTTGCCGGTGGGCCGTCCCGTGGCCGGGTCCAGGTCGACGGCGTACAGCCGCTTGCCGCGCAGGCACGCGAGGACCGCGGTGGTGCCGGACATCGCGAGCCCGCTCGGCGACGCCTGGTCGGTCGGCCAGGTCACCAGCGGGTCGGTGAACCGCCGGTCCCGCCCGGTGCCCTCGACGGTCGGCCAGCCGTAGTTCTTGCCGGGGGTGATGCGGTTCAGCTCGTCGGACCGGTTCTGCCCGAACTCGGTGGCGTACATCCGCTTGCGGGCGTCCCAGGCCAGGCCCTGCACATTGCGGTGCCCGAGCGACCACACGACCGACCCGTGGAACGGGTTCCCCGGCGCGGCCTTGCCGGCGGTGGTCATCCGGAGGATCTTGCCGCCGAGGCTGCGGACGTCCGGCCCCGCGGCGCGGTCACCGGCGTCACCGGTACCGGCGTAGAGGTACCCGTCCGGCCCGAACGCGAGGCGCCCGCCGTTGTGGTTCCGCCCGGCCGGGATGCCGGTGAGGATCGGCACCGGCCGGCCGCCGGCCACCAGCCGCGCGATCCGGTTGTCGGTGGCCGTCGTGTAGTAGAGGTACACGGTCTTGTCGGTGACGTACCGCGGCGACACCGCCAGCCCGAGCAGCCCGCCCTCGCCGGTCCCGGCGACCCCGGGCACGGTCTGGACCACCGTCTTCCGGCCCCCGGCGGAGACCTTCAGGATGCGGTGCGAGTCCCGCTCGGTGACGAGCGCGGAGCCGTCCGGGAGGAACCCGAGACCCCACGGCACCGACAGGTCCTCGGTGAGCACCTGGATGCCGCCGGCGGAGTCGGCCCGGGTGTCCGGCGACGGCGACGGGGACACCGAGGGCGTGAGGCGCGGCGGCTCGCCGGTCGTGTCGGTCGGCGCCCCGAGCGCGCACCCGGCGAGGGCCGTCGCGCAGACCGCCGAGACGAGCGCGAGGCGCAGCCGGTCGGGACGGGTCCGGCGGGCCGACAGTCTCATGGGGGCAGGGTAACGGCCGCCGTCACCGCCCCGCTGAGCGTGCGGACGGCGCGGATCTGCTCGTACGCTCCACCCCGTGACAGACCCGAAGCCCGTGCCGCCCCTGAAGGCCTGGATCCCGGAGGCCGGCGGCGTCGACCTGCTGGGGGCGGTCCCCGCCGGGGTGACCGTCGAGGTGTACGACCGGGAGTTCCCGTCGGACCCGGCGGGCGTGCGGTTCTGGGTGCCGCCGTTCCTGGCCACGGACGAGGTCACGGCGACCGCCGCCCGGCTGCCCGACCTCGAGGTCGTCCAGCTGATGACCGCGGGGGCGGAGGTGTGGACCGACCGCGTCCCGGCCGGGGTGACGCTGTGCGACGCCCGCGGGGTCCACGACTCCGCCACCTCGGAATGGGTGCTCGCGGCGGTGCTGGCCTCGGTCCGCGGCTTCGTGGAGTTCGGCCGGGCCCAGGCCGAGGGCCGCTGGGCGTACACCCGGACCGACGAGCTCGCCGGCAAGCGGGTGCTGATCGTCGGCGCCGGCTCGGTGGGCCGGGCGGTGGTGCGGCGGCTGGAACCGTTCGACGTGACGGTCACCCAGGTCGCCCGGCGCGCGCGGGACGGGGTACACGTGGTCGCCGAGCTGCCGGACCTGCTGCCGGCGGCCGACGTGGTCGTCCTGCTGGTGCCGCTGACCGACGGGACGCGGGGCCTGGTGGACGCCGACTTCCTGGCCCGGCTGCACGACGGCGCTCTGCTCGTCAACGGCGCCCGCGGCCCGGTGGTGGACACCGACGCGCTGGTCGCCGAGCTCGCGTCGGGACGGATCCGCGCCGCCGTCGACGTCACCGACCCTGAGCCGCTGCCGGCCGGTCACCCGCTGTGGGACGTACCGGGGCTCCTGCTGACGCCGCATGTCGGCGGTTCGGTCCCGGGGCTGCGCCGGCGCGCGTTCGGGCTGGTAGGGGAGCAGCTGCGGCGGTACGTCGCGGGGGAGCGGCTGGAGAACGTCGTCGCGGACGGCTACTGAGGATCGTCGAACCGCTGGCCACCGGCGGCCAGCAGGCGGGGGAGGTCGTCGCGGGACACCGCGGGGAGCGGGACGACCCCGCCGCCGCCGAGCTGGGCGACGACGCGCCGTCCCTCGATCCCGAAGCCCTCGACGTCCGTCCAGGCCAGCCGGCGCTTCGCGAGCAGGCTGCGGACGACCACCCCGCGCTCGTCCACGTCGACGCCGGCCCGCCAGCCCCAGACCATGACGGCGATCGGGACGAGCAGGATCGGCGCGAACCACCACGAGGTCGTCCCGATCGCGAGCGCGCCGAACAGGCCGATCAGTCCGGCGGCGGGCAGGGCGATGCTGTGGCGGAACTTGGTGGTCACCCGTCGATCGTGTCAGACGCCCGGTACGGCGGCCCGGCCCGGTCCGCGGTCCGGTGGATGAGACAGCCCCTACGGTGGGAGGGTTCTCGGGGAACGGCGGCCTACAGTGGCCAGGTCCCGTGCTCCGCAGCGATACGGCAAGGTGTAGCCATGACCGACAAGAACCCGCTCAAGCCTCGCAGCACCGACGTGACCGAGGGAATCGAGCGCGCCCCCGCCCGCGCCATGCTGCGCGCGGTGGGAATGGGCGACGACGACTTCGCGAAGCCCCAGATCGGCGTGGCCTCGTCCTGGAACGAGATCACCCCCTGCAACCTCTCCCTGGACCGCCTCGCGAAGAAGGCGAAGGAGGGAGTGCGGGCCGCGAACGGCTTCCCGCTCGAGTTCGGCACCATCTCGGTGTCCGACGGCATCTCGATGGGCCACGAGGGCATGCGGGCCTCGCTGGTGAGCCGCGAGGTCATCGCCGACTCGGTGGAGACGGTCATGTTCGCCGAGCGCCTGGACGGCTCGGTCCTGCTCGCGGGCTGCGACAAGTCGCTGCCCGGCATGCTGATGGCCGCCGCGCGACTGGACCTCGCCTCGGTGTTCCTCTACGCGGGGTCGACGCTGCCGGGCAAGCTCGGCGGCAAGGACCTCACGCTCATCGACGTCTTCGAGGGCGTCGGCGCCTGCGCCCGCGGGCTGATCACCCGGGACGAGCTGGGCGAGATCGAGCGCGCGGCCTGTCCCGGTGAGGGCGCCTGCGGCGGGATGTACACCGCCAACACGATGGCGAGCGCCGCCGAGGCCCTGGGCATGTCGCTGCCGGGCAGCGCCGCCCCGCCCGCGGTGGACCGCCGCCGCGACGACTACGCGGTGAAGTCCGGCGAGGCCGTCGTCCGGCTGATCGAGCAGGGCATCACGGCACGCCAGATCATGACCAAGAAGGCGTTCGAGAACGCGATCACGGTCGTCATGGCGCTCGGTGGCTCCACCAACGCCGTCCTGCACCTGCTCGCGATCGCGTACGAGGCCGGCGTCGACCTCACCCTGGACGACTTCAACCGGATCGGGGACAAGACTCCGCACCTCGCGGACGTGAAGCCGTTCGGCCGGTACGTGATGACCGACGTCGACAGGATCGGCGGCGTCCCGGTCGTGATGAAGGCCCTGCTCGACGCGGGCCTGCTGCACGGGGACGCGCTGACCGTCACCGGCCGGACCCTCGCGGAGAACCTCGCCGACATCGCGCCCCCGGACCCGGACGGCGCGATCATCCACGCGATGAACGACCCGATCCACCAGACCGGTGGCCTGACCATCCTCCGCGGGTCGCTGGCCCCCGAGGGTGCGGTCGTGAAGTCCGCCGGCTTCGACAGCGAGTCCTTCACGGGTCGTGCCCGTGTGTTCGACGGCGAGCAGGGCGCGATGGACGCCGTCACCGGCAACACCCTGGAGAAGGGCGACGTCGTCGTCATCCGGTACGAGGGCCCGGTCGGCGGTCCCGGCATGCGCGAGATGCTGATGGTGACCGGCGCGATCAAGGGCGCCGGGCTCGGCAAGGACGTGCTGCTCCTCACCGACGGCCGGTTCTCCGGCGGGACGACGGGCCTGTGCGTCGGGCACATCGCTCCGGAGGCGTCCACCGGCGGACCGATCGCGCTGGTCCAGGACGGCGACACGATCCACCTCGACCTCACCACCCGCACGCTGGACGTACTGGTCGACGCCGACGAGCTGGAGCGGCGCCGCGCGAACTGGAAGCCGCTCCCGGCCCGCTACACGACCGGGGTGCTCGGCAAGTACGCCAAGCTGGTCGGGTCGGCGGCCCAGGGCGCGGTCTGCGGCTGAGCGAATTCCCCGGACGGCGGGTTCAGAAGTCCGGCTCGGTGGTCGAGATAGAGGGCGTGTGCCCCTCTGCCGTCCGTAGTCTGCGCCGTCCGCTTCTCGCGGTGGCGCTCGCCGGCGTGGCCTACCTCGTCCTCGGGCTGGTGCTCGCCCGGTCGGGCCCGCACCTCCTGGTGCACGCCGCCCCGGCCCTGACCATCGGCGGGGTGGGCGTCGCGGTGGTGAGCCGGGCTCGCCGGATGACGGCGGCCGCCCGGCGCAGCTGGCTCTGCCTCGGTTTCGCCGCCCTGCTGTGGGCGGCGGGTCAGACGGCCCACGTCGCGATCGAGCAGACGGCCGGCGCCTCGCACGCGGGGACGGCGGACCTGGCATTCCTCGGCGTCGTCGTCCTGCTCGTCGTCGGGACGCTGCTCCACCCGTCGATTGCCGCCAGCGCGCTGTCGCTCGTGCGGTCGGTCCTGGACGGCGTGATCATCGTGTCGTCGTTCCTGCTGTTCATGACGGCGATGGCGTCGGTGGCCGACCCGTCCGGCCGGTCCGTCACGCTCTCCCTGCTCCTCGAGCTCGTGTACGTGGTCGACGACATCGTCGTCGTCGCCGTGGTGCTGGTCGGGCTGAGCCGGATGCAGCAGGGGCGCCGGGCGTCGATCGCGCTCCTGCTGGCCGCGCTCGCCTGCGCGGTGGTCGGCACCGACACATACGAGCGGGGCTGGCCGTTCGACACCGGCTGGCTGCTCGGCTTCCTGCTGTTGTGGGCCGCCTCGGGGGCGCCCGGTGCGCAGTTGCGGCGGTCCGGGCCGGACGACCGGGCGGAGCCGTCACCGCGGCAGGTCCTCCTCCGCCGCGTGATCGGCGTGCTGCCGTACGCGTCGGTCGGCGTGGTGATGGTGGCCGGCGGCATCATCTACTTCCGCGAGCAGTTCACGCTCACGAGCGCCCATACGGTCGCCGCGCTCGTGATGATCGGCGCGATGATCGCCCGCCAGTCGGTCAGCGTGCTGGACGCGAGCTCGGCGGCCCGGGAGCTGGCCCGCGGCGAGGCGTACTTCCGGTCGATCGTGCAGGGCTCCTCGGACGTGACGACGATCGTCGACGAGGGCCTCGTGGTGGTCTGGCAGTCCCCGTCGGTTCGCACGGTCTTCGGCCTGAACGAGCGTGCCGCGGTCGGCAAGCCGATCCGCAACCTGATCCACCCCGAGGACCGGCCCCGGTTCGACGAGGCCTTGCGCCGCGTGGTCGACGGTCCGGGCCCGCAGCCGCGCACGGCGTCGCTGCGGGCGCGGACCCGGGACGCGGACCGCCGGTGGCACGAGATCGAGACGAACTTCGCCAACCACCTCGACACGCCCGCCATCCGGGGCATCGTCTTCCACACCCGGGACATCTCCGAGCGCAGCGGGCTGGAGCAGCGCCTGCGCGAGATGGCGTTCACCGACGCGCTGACGTCGCTGCCGAACCGGCGGCACTTCCTCGACCGGCTCGACCGGGCGGGCGTCCGGCTGGCCTCGCGGGGGGAGACGTACACCGTCCTCGCCGTCGACCTCGACGGCTTCAAGGCCGTGAACGACCTGCACGGCCACGGCGCCGGTGACGCCCTGCTCGTCGAGGTGGCCGCGCGGCTCCGCGCGGAGGTCCGGGACACCGACACCGTCGCCCGGCTCGGCGGGGACGAGTTCGCCATCCTGGTCCGCGAGGGAGCCGCCGCCGGGCAGCGCCTGGCCGAGCGCCTGGTCGACACGGTCGGCGCGCCGTACATCCTGGACCGCGTCACCGCGCACGTGTCCGTCAGCGTCGGGGTGGCCGAGGCCCAGCGCGGCGACGACGGGGCCGTGGTGCTCCGCAACGCCGACCTCGCGCTCCGGCACGCCAAGCAGACCGGCAAGAAGCATGCGGAGGTGTACCTGCCCGCCCTGCACCAGGGGGCGCTGGAGCGGCTCGCCGTCGAGCACGACCTCGCCGGGGCGCTCGGGCGCGGCGAGATCCGGATGGCGTACCAACCGATCTTCGACCTCGCGCGCGGCGTGATCGTCGGCGCGGAGGCGCTGATGCGCTGGCGCCACCCGGTTCGTGGCGAGGTGTCGCCGGGCGTGTTCGTCCCCGTCGCCGAGGACTCCGGTCAGATCGTCGAGCTGGGCCGGTGGGCGCTGGGCGAGTCGGCCCGGCAGCTCGCCGCGTGGGACGCGGCCGGGCACTCGCTGCAGATGGGCGTGAACGTCTCCACCCGTCAGCTCCGCGGCTCGCCCGAACGGGGCTGGCCGCTGCGGGACGACGTCGCCGGGGCGTGTGCCGACGCCGGGATCCCGGCGAGCCGGCTCGTCCTGGAGATCACCGAGAGCGCGTTCCTGCACTCGTTCGACACCGCGCTGGTGGAGCTGGAGGCGCTGCGGGCCCTGGGCGCGCACATCGCCCTGGACGACTTCGGTACCGGGTACTCCTCGCTGTCGTACCTGCGCCGGCTGCCGGTGGACATCCTCAAGATCGACCGGGAGTTCGTCTCCGGCATGACGACCGAGGACCACGTGGCGGCACTTGCCGAACTGGTCGTCCGGCTGGGGGAGCGGCTCGGCATGGAGATCGTCGCGGAGGGCATCGAGACGGCGGCGGAGGCCGCGGGCGTGCTCGAGATCGGCTGCGTGCTGGGCCAGGGCTTCCACCTCGGCCGGCCGAGCTCGCCCGCGGAGTTCGACGCGCTCCTCGCGGTCACCCCGGCGGTGCCGGCCGGTACCGGCGAGGCTGTGCCCGGTGTCACCGTATGAGACAGGTTGACTCACGGGATGGGATTTGTAAGGCTGGGGCCGTGCAGCCGATGATTCTCGTACTCGCCTAGCGCGTCGTCCTCTCGACGACGCGCTCACCCCGACGTGCCCCGGCACGCGGGGTTTTTTGTTGCCCGCCGTATCGCCCCGACCGAAGGTCCCCACGATGAGCTCTCCCGACAGCGCCGCCCTCTCGGGCGCCCAGTCACTCGTCCGCTCGCTCGAGTCGATCGGTGCCGATGTCGTCTTCGGCATCCCCGGCGGTGCGATCCTCCCGGCGTACGACCCGCTCCTCGACTCCACCGGTGTACGGCACGTCCTCGTCCGGCACGAGCAGGGTGCCGGGCACGCGGCGACCGGCTACGCGCAGGCGACCGGCAAGGTCGGCGTCTGCATGGCGACGTCGGGTCCCGGCGCGACCAACCTCGTGACGCCCATCGCGGACGCCTACATGGACT
The DNA here is from genome assembly GCA_030840805.1 of Actinomycetota bacterium. Classification (GTDB taxonomy): domain Bacteria; phylum Actinomycetota; class Actinomycetes; order Mycobacteriales; family HKI-0501; genus JAVEDU01. The sequence continues at coordinate 29,586 of JAVEDU010000104.1, read as the reverse complement.
CGGTGGCGATGGTCGCCATCACCGGCCAGGTGCCGTCCGCGGCGATCGGGACGGACGCCTTCCAGGAGGCCGACATCTGCGGCATCACGATGCCGATCACCAAGCACAACTTCCTGGTCCAGGCGGCCGAGGACATCCCGCGCACGATCGCGGAGGCGTTCCACCTCGCCTCCACGGGCCGGCCCGGCCCGGTCCTGGTCGACATCCCCAAGGACATCCTCCAGGCGCAGACCACGTTCACCTGGCCGCCGCGGCTGGACCTGCCCGGCTACCGCCCGACGCTGCACCCGCACAGCAAGCAGGTGCGCGAGGCGGCAAAGCTGATGGTGACCGCCCGCCGGCCGGTGCTGTACGTGGGCGGCGGTGTCCTCAAGGCCCGCGCTGCCGCGGAGCTGAGGGTGCTCGCCGAGCTCTCCGGCATCCCGGTCGTCACGACGCTGATGGCGCGGGGCGCCTTCCCCGACAGCCACCCGCAGCACCTCGGCATGCCGGGCATGCACGGCACGGTGGCCGCGGTGAACGCGCTGCAGAAGGCGGACCTCATCGTCGCGCTGGGGGCGCGGTTCGACGACCGGGTCACCGGCAAGCTGTCCTCCTTCGCCCCGTTCGCCACCGTGGTCCACGCCGACATCGACCCGGCGGAGATCTCCAAGAACCGGGTCGCCGACGTCCCGATCGTCGGGGACGCGCGGGAGGTCATCGCCGAGCTCGTCGTCGCCGTCAAGGCGGAGCTCGACGCGGGGCACGCCGACCCCGACCGGATGACCGAGTGGTGGATGCAGCTGAACCGCGTCCGGGACACCTACCCGCTCGGGTACCCGGAGCCGACCGACGGCATGCTCGCCCCGCAGTACGTCATCTCCCGGCTGGGGGCGATCGCCGGCCCCGACGCGCTGTACGTCGCGGGCGTGGGCCAGCACCAGATGTGGGCGGCGCAGTTCGTCCGCTACGAGAAGCCGTACACCTGGCTGAACTCCGGGGGCCTCGGCACGATGGGCTACGCCGTCCCCGCCGCGATGGGCGCGAAGGTCGGCCGTCCGGACGCCACGGTGTGGGCCATCGACGGCGACGGCTGCTTCCAGATGACGAACCAGGAGCTGGCCACCTGCGCGGTGGAGGGCATCCCGATCAAGGTCGCGGTCATCAACAACGGCAACCTCGGCATGGTCCGGCAGTGGCAGACGCTGTTCTACGACGGCCGGTACTCCAACACCGACCTGAAGACCCACAACAAGGCCGAGCAGAAGCGGGTGCCGGACTTCGTGAAGCTCGCCGACGCGCTCGGCTGCGTGGGCCTGCGCTGCGAGACGGCGGAGGACGTCGACGCCACCATCGAGAAGGCGATGGCGATCAACGACCAGCCCGTCGTGATCGACTTCGTGGTGGGCCAGGACGCGATGGTGTGGCCGATGGTCCCCGCCGGCACGAGCAACGACGAGATCCTCGCCGCGCGCGACGTGCGCCCGGTGTGGGGCCCGGACGAGGTCTAGGAGATCCGATGAACAAGCACACGCTCTCTGTCCTGGTCGAGAACAAGCCGGGCGTGCTCGCGCGGGTCTCCAGCCTGTTCAGCCGCCGGGGGTTCAACATCGACTCCCTCGCGGTCGGCCCCACCGAGCACCCCGAGATCTCTCGCATGACGATCGTGGTGAACGTCGACGCGCTGCCGTTGGAGCAGGTCACCAAGCAGCTCAACAAGCTCGTCAACGTGCTCAAGATCGTCGAGCTCGAGCCCACCGCGTCGGTGCAGCGCGAGCTGCTGCTGGTGAAGGTCCGCGCCGACCTCGCCACGCGGTCGCACGTGCTGGAGACGGCCCAGCTGTTCCGCGCCAAGGTCGTCGACGTCGCCACCGACGCCGTGACCATCGAGGCGACCGGTACGGGCGACAAGCTCGAGGCGCTGATCCGCGTCCTCGAACCGTTCGGCATCCGGGAGCTCGTCCAGTCCGGCATGGTCGCGCTCGGCCGTGGCGCCCGATCCATCACCGCCCCGTCGGCGACGCTCCGCAGCGTCGACCGGCCCGCCTGATCTCATCCGCAGGAATCCCTGAGAGGACACGTACGAATGGCAACGCAGATGTTCTACGACGACGACGCCGACCTGTCGGTGATCGCCGGCCGTAAGGTCGCCGTGATCGGTTACGGCAGCCAGGGCCACGCGCATGCGCTGAGCCTGCGCGACTCCGGCGTGGACGTCCGCGTCGGCCTCCAGGACGGCTCGTCCAGCCGGGCCAAGGCCGAGCAGGACGGCCTCCGCGTCGTCACGCCCGCCGAGGCGGCGGCCGAGGCCGACGTCATCATGCTGCTCGTGCCGGACCACGTGGCCCGCAAGGTGTACGCGGAGTCCGTGGAGCCGAACCTCACCGAGGGCAAGGCGCTGTTCTTCGCGCACGGCTTCAACATCCGCTTCGGGTACATCACGCCGCCCGAGGGCGTCGACGTGGCCATGGTCGCCCCGAAGGGCCCCGGCCACCTGGTCCGCCGTCAGTTCGTCGACGGCAAGGGTGTCCCGGCGCTCGTCGCGGTGGAGAAGGACGCGTCGGGCACGGCGTTCGAGCTCGCGCTGTCGTACGCGAAGGCGATCGGCGGCACGCGGGCCGGCGTCTTCCGGACCACGTTCACCGAGGAGACCGAGACCGACCTGTTCGGTGAGCAGGCCGTCCTCTGCGGCGGCATGTCCGCGCTCGTGCAGAACGGCTTCGAGATCCTGACCGAGGCCGGGTACGCCCCCGAGATCGCGTACTTCGAGTGCCTCCACGAGCTGAAGCTGATCGTCGACCTCATGTACGAGGGCGGCATCGCCAAGCAGCGCTGGTCGGTGTCCGACACGGCCGAGTACGGCGACTACGTGTCCGGCCCCCGCGTCATCGACGAGCGGGTGAAGGACAACATGAAGGCCGTCCTCGCCGACATCCAGAGCGGCGCGTTCGCCGCGCGCTTCATCGCCGACCAGGACGCGGGCGCGCCCGAGTTCAAGGCCGCGCGGGCGAAGGCGGAGCAGCACCCGATCGAGGAGACCGGGCGTGAGCTGCGCAAGCTGATGAGCTGGGTCGCCTCGGACGACGACTACCAGGGCACGGCCGCGCGTCACTGAGCGGCCGTCGTCCCGACCGCGTTGATCATGGACTTTGCGACAGACACGCCGGCGTGTCGTGCTGCGAAGTCCATGATCAACGCGGCGTGGGGTGGGTGCTCGCCGTGACCGTCGTCACGATGCGACCCGCGCCACGCTGCCGTTCCGGGCCGTTTCCGTAGGATCGGCACGGAACAGCGGAACGCAGCGGGGCGCCCTGTCAGGCCCCGACCCCGACCAACCGAGGGATTCCCCAGTGACCGTGCCCGTCGTCCTCGTTGCCGAGGAGCTCGCCCCGTCCGCGCTCGACGTGCTCGCGCACGACTTCGAGGTACGCCACGTCGACGGCGCCGACCGGGCCGCGCTGCTCCCGGCGCTCGCCGACGTCGATGCCGTCCTCGTGCGGAGCGCGACCAAGATGGACGCCGAGGCCCTGGCCGCGGCGCCGCGCCTGAAGGTCGTCGCCCGCGCCGGGGTCGGGCTCGACAACGTCGACGTACCCGCCGCCACGGCCCGCGGCGTGATGGTGGTCAACGCGCCGACCTCGAACATCGTGTCCGCCGCCGAGCAGGCCGTCGCGCTGCTGCTCGCGACCGCGCGCCACACCCCCGAGGCGAATGCCGCCCTCAAGCAGGGCCAGTGGAAGCGCTCCAAGTTCACCGGCGTCGAGATCACCGACAAGACGATCGGTGTCGTGGGCCTCGGCCGCATCGGCGTGCTGTTCGCCCAGCGGATGAGCGCGTTCGGTACGCGGCTCATCGCGTACGACCCCTACGTCCAGCCGGCCCGTGCCGCCCAGATCGGTGTCCGCCTGGTGTCGCTCGAGGAGCTGCTCGCGGAGAGCGACTTCATCTCGATCCACCTCCCGAAGACGCCCGAGACCCTCGGGCTGATCGGCGAGAAGGAGCTCCGGCTCGTCAAGCCGACCGTGCGGATCGTGAACGCCGCCCGCGGTGGCCTGATCGACGAGCAGGCGCTCGCCGACGCGGTGGCCGAGGGCCGGGTCGCCGGCGCGGGCATCGACGTGTTCGCGAAGGAGCCGTGCACCTCCTCCCCGCTGTTCGACCAGCCGAACATCGTGGTGACCCCGCACCTCGGGGCGTCGACCGTGGAGGCGCAGGACAAGGCCGGCCTCGCCGTGGCGCGGAGCGTCAAGCTCGCGCTGCAGGGCGAGTTCGTGCCGGACGCGGTCAACGTGCAGGCCGGCGGTGTCGTGGCCGAGGACGTACGGCCCGGGCTGCCGCTCGCCGAGAAGCTCGGCCGGGTCTTCACGGCGGTCGCCGGTGAGCTCGCGCAGAGCATCACCGTCGAGGTCCGCGGTGAGATCGTCGAGCACGACGTCTCGGTGCTGCAGCTCGCGGCGCTGAAGGGCGTGTTCGCGGACGTGGTCGAGGAGTCGGTGACGTTCGTCAACGCGCCGCTGCTCGCCAAGGAGCGCGGGGTCGAGGTCGGCATCACCACCAGCGCCGACAGCCCCGAGTACCGCAACCTCGTCACCGTCCGCGGGGTGCTCACCGACGGCCGGACGGTCAGCGTGTCCGGCACGCTGACCGGCCCCCGGCAGGTCCAGAAGCTCACCGAGCTGGACGGCTTCGACATCGACCTGGCGCCCGAGGGCTCGCTGCTGTTCTTCCGGTACGACGACCGCCCGGGCGTGGTCGGTACGCTGGGCGGCAAGCTCGGCGGCGCGAACGTGAACATCGCCGGCATGCAGGTTGCCCGGACCGCCTCGGGCGGCGACACGCTGATGGCGCTGGCCGTGGACCAGGCCGTGTCCCCGGCGCTGCTCCAGCAGACCGCCGAGGCGATCGGCGCCCGCCGGGCCGCGTGGGTGGACCTCAGCGGCGTCTGAGCTGTTCGCCGCCGAGGGCGGTCCGGGGGGTGTCCCCCCGGGCCGCCCTCGGCGTTCCCGGTGATCTCCACCCGTGCTCACGAGTCCGTTGTCGCGCCCCCACGTGGAGAAGGGACTCCTGACCACGGGAGGTGCGGGACGGGAGGGACGCGCCGCGCCGACCTTGCGTGTCGGGTGGCACGCCGCTCGGACGCGTCGGCCCGCCGGCCCCGTGGCCGCCGGCACGCACCTCGCCGTATCGCAGGAAGATCCTCCCGCTCCCTGGGATGCGGTGTCCGAGGCGTGGGAGTGCTCGCGTACCCTCGAAGCACGCAACACCGGCGGCGACGCCGGCGAATCACGGAGGTGGTCGACGGTGGGTGGCACGCGACTCGCGGTGATCGGGGGCGACGGTATCGGGCCGGAGGTGGTCGCCGAGGGGCTCAAGGTCCTGCATGCGGTCCTGCCCGGCGTCGAGACGACCGAGTTCGACCTGGGTGCACGGCGGTGGCACGCCACCGGTGAGACCCTCCCGGACAGCGTCATGGCCGAGCTCGCGACCCACGACGCGATCCTGCTGGGCGCGGTCGGCGACCCCGGCGTGCCGTCCGGCGTGCTGGAGCGCGGCCTGCTGCTGAAGCTCCGGTTCGCGTTCGACCACTACGTGAACCTGCGGCCGTCGAAGCTGTACCCGGGCGTGACCAGCCCGCTCGCCGGCAACCCCGAGATCGACTTCCTCGTGATCCGCGAGGGCACCGAGGGCCCGTACGCCGGAAACGGCGGCGGCTTCCGCGTCGGGACCCCGCACGAGATCGCCACCGAGGTCAGCATCAACACGGCGTTCGGCGCGGACCGGGTCGTCCGTGACGCGTTCCGCCGTGCCGCCGCCCGGCCGCGCAAGAAGCTGACCCTGGTCCACAAGCACAACGTCCTCGTCCACGCCGGTCACCTGTGGCGGCGGACGGTCGAGGCCGTCAACGCGGAGTTCCCCGACGTCACGGTGGACTACCTGCACGTCGACGCCGCGACGATCTTCATGGTGACCGACCCCGGCCGCTTCGACGTGATCGTCACCGACAACCTGTTCGGTGACATCCTCACCGACCTCGCGGCCGCCGTCACCGGGGGCATCGGCCTTGCCGCCAGCGGCAACGTGAACCCCGACGGCACGTTCCCGTCGATGTTCGAGCCGGTCCACGGCTCCGCTCCGGACATCACCGGCCAGGGCATCGCGGACCCGACCGCGACGGTGTCGTCGGTCGCCCTGCTGCTCGAGCACCTCGGGCACCCGGACGAGGCACGCCGTGTCGAGGCCGCGGTCGTCAAGGCGCTGTCCGAGCGCGAGCCCGGCGCTCCCCTGCGCACCACCGAGGTCGGCGACCGGCTCGCCACGCTTGCGGCAGGCTGACGCGCCGGCCCAGCCCGCACCCGCTCCGGGGTACGTTCTCGGACGACCCCTCGTGGAAGGACCCCGCCCGATGAGCACCACCGCCCCCGCCCTGGCCTTCGACCTGCGTCCGTCCGCGACGCCGGTAGCGCCGGAGCGACGGGCGGAGCTGCTCGCCGAACCGGGGTTCGGCCGGATCTTCACCGACCACATGGTGACGATGCGGTACGCCGAGGGCCGCGGCTGGTACGAGGCCGTGCTGCAGCCGTACGGCCCGATCAGCCTCGACCCCTCCACATCCGCGTTGCACTACGGGCAGGAGATCTTCGAGGGGCTGAAGGCCTACCGGCAGCCCGACGGTGGCATCGGGCTGTTCCGCCCGGAGCAGAACGCCCGGCGGTTCGCCCGGTCCGCCGCCCGCCTCGCCATGCCGGCGGTGCCGGAGGAGCTGTTCCTGGAGTCGATCCGGGTCCTGGTCGAGCACGACCGCGACTGGGTGCCGAGCAAGGCCGAGGACAGCCTGTACCTGCGGCCGTTCATGTTCGCGACCGACCCGTACCTGGGCGTCCGGCCGTCGCTGGAGTACCTGTACTGCCTCATCGCGTCGCCGGCCGGGGCGTACTTCCCGCGCGGCGTCCAGCCGGTGAGCGTCTGGCTGTCCACCGAGTACACCCGTGCCGCCCCCGGCGGCACCGGTGAGGCCAAGTGCGCGGGCAACTACGCGGCGAGCCTGATCGCGCAGGCCCAGGCCGCCGAGCGCGGCTGCGACCAGGTCGTGTGGCTCGACGCGGTCGAGCACCGCTGGGTCGAGGAGATGGGCGGGATGAACCTGTACTTCGTGTACGGGGGAGACACGCTCGTGACGCCCGAGCTGACCGGCACGCTGCTGCCGGGCATCACCCGCGACACGATCCTCACGCTGGCCGCCGACCTCGGCTACAAGACCGAGGTCCGCCGGATCTCCACCGACGAGTGGCGCGAGGCCGCCACCTCGGGGGCGATGACCGAGGCGTTCGCCTGTGGCACCGCGGCCGTGGTCACGCCGGTGGGCACCGTCCAGGGCGCGGACGGGCAGTTCACCGTCGCCGACGGCGAACCCGGCGAGGTCACCATGAAGCTCCGGCAGGCGCTGCTGGACATCCAGCACGGGCACGCCCGGGACACCCACGGATGGCTGCACCGGATCGGCTGACCGGGCCGTTGTCGCGGTAGGGCAGCATCTGGGCATGACCGACGCCCTGGAACGAGACCCGGAAGACCGGCAGCGGTGGATCGTCGACGTGCTGGTCGAGGCCTTCCACCCGCTCATCGAGGCCGATGCGTCGGCGTTCCGGCGGAAGTTCCGCAAGATGGCCGCCGACCCGTTCGCGTTCTACCGGGGCAGCGCCTGCCTGTTCTACGCGGACGTGGCGCCGGCCGCCGACCCGTGGGCCGACGAGCGGACCGGCCGGGTGTGGATCCAGGGCGACCTGCACTGCCAGAACTTCGGTACGTACATGAACTCCGAGGGCGTGCTCGTCTTCGACGTGAACGACTACGACGAGGCGTACCTCGGCCACTTCACCTGGGACCTCCAGCGACTCGCGGCGAGCCTCGCGCTGCTGGGCTTCGGCAAGGCGCTGTCGGACGGCACGATCCGGTCCATGATCGAGACGCTGGGCCGCGCCTACCTCGGGCAGGTCCGGGCGTTCGCCGAAGGCTCCCGGGACCACGAGTTCGCGCTCACCCTGGACACCGCCGAGGGCGTCCTGCAGGACGTGCTGCGCACCGCGCGGATGCAGACCCGCATCGCACTGCTGGAGCGCAGCACGACGATCTCCCGCGGCGACCGCGTGTTCCAGGAGGGGCCGGGTGTCCGCACGCTCGAGCCCGCCGAGCGTGAGAAGGTGCTCGCCGCGTTCCGGGAGTACATCGGCACCATCCCGGCGACCAAGCGCCTCGACCCCGACGACTACCACGTCAAGGACGTCGTGGGCCGCAGCGGGTTCGGCATCGGCAGCGCGGGGCTCCCGGCGTACAACCTGCTGATCGAGGGCCGCACCCAGGCGCTGGAGAACGACGTCGTGCTGTCGATGAAGCAGGGCAACGTCGCGGCGCCGAGCCGGGTGGTGCCCGACCCCGGGTACTTCTCCCATCACGGCCACCGCACGGTGGTGTCGCAGCGGGCCCTCCAGGCCCACGCCGACCCGTGGCTCGGCTGGTGCACGCTCGACGGCGTCGGCCAGGTGGTGCAGGAGCTGTCCCCGTACGAGGCGGACCTCGACTGGTCCGAGATCAGCGAACCGGACGAGATCCTCCCGCTGCTCGACCAGCTCGGGCAGGCCGTCGCAAAGGTCCATTGTGTGTCCGATGCGGACAGTGAGCAGTCTCTTGTGGACTTCCAGACCGAGGACGCCATCCTCGCCGCGGTCGGCGGCCGAGACGAGGAGTTCGTCGCGTGGCTGTGCGACTTCGGGCTGAGATATGCGCAGGTGGCCCGCCGTGACCACACCTTGTTCGTCGACGCCTTCCGGAACGGCGCGATTCCCGGTGTGGGGACCGGCTGATCGGTTACCGTGCGACCACCCGCATCGCTTGGAGGCGCCCGTGCGCGCAGACGAGGGCCGGCTGGACGTCCACCAGCTGCGCCGTGAGATCGAGGACGGCCGCGTCGACACGGTGCTGCTCGGGTTCTGCGACATGCAGGGCCGGCTGCAGGGCAAGCGACTGGACGCGGAGTACTTCCTCGCCGATGTGCTGGACGGCCCCCTCCACGGGTCCGTCGAGGGGTGCAACTACCTGCTCGCGGTGGATGTCGAGATGAACACGGTCGGCGGCTACGCGATGAGCTCGTGGGAACGCGGCTACGGCGACTTCGTGCTCCGCGCCGACCTCGCCACGCTGCACCGCGTGCCGTGGCACGAGGGCACCGTCGGCCTGCTCTGCGACCTGGAGTGGCAGGACGGCACACCGGTCGTCGCCTCGCCGCGGCAGATCCTCCGCGGTCAGCTCGATCGGGTGGCGGACCGGGGCTGGCAGGCGTTCGCGGGCACCGAGCTCGAGTTCATCGTCTTCCGCGACACCTACGAGGACGCGTGGCGCCGCGGGTACCGCGACCTCACGCCGGCCAGCCAGTACAACGTGGACTACTCGATGCTCGGCACGGCGCGGATCGAGCCGCTGCTGCGCCGCATCCGGAACTCGATGACCGGCGCCGGGCTGACGGTCGAGTCGGCCAAGGGGGAGTGCAACCTCGGCCAGCACGAGATCGCGTTCAAGTACGACGACGTGCTGCGCACCTGCGACCAGCACACCATCTACAAGAACGGCGCGAAGGAGATCGCCGCCCAGGAGGGCATGGCGCTGACCTTCATGTCGAAGTTCGACGCCCGCGAGGGCAACTCCTGCCACATCCACCTGTCCCTGCGGGGTCTGGACGGCTCGGCGGTCTTCGCGGACGACGAGCGGCTGTTCCGGCAGTTCCTCGCCGGGCTGCTGACCCACCTGCGCGAGCTCACCCTGCTACTGGCGCCCAATGTGAACTCCTACAAGCGGTTCGCCGAGGGCAGCTTCGCCCCGACCGCGATCGCGTGGGGCCGGGACAACCGGACGTGCGCGCTGCGGGTCGTCGGGCACGGTGCGGGGCTCCGGGTCGAGAACCGGGTGCCGGGCGGCGACGTGAACCCGTATCTCGCCTCCGCGGCGATGCTCGCGGCGGGCCTGGCCGGGATCGAGGGGGAGTACGAGCTGGAGCCCGAGTTGGTCGGCAATGCGTACGCCTCCGATGCGCCGCGGGTGCCGTCGACGCTGCGGCCGGCGCGGGAGGCGTTCGCCGGGAGTGCGCTGGCGCGGCGGGCGTTCGGCGACGGCGTGGTGGACCACTACCTGCACGCGGCGGACACCGAGCTCGTGGCCTTCGAGGCCGCGGTCACCGACTGGGAACGATTCCGGGGGTTCGAACGACTGTGACCGACCTGATCAACCCTGCGACCGAGGAGGTCGTGGGCACCGTTCCGCTGTCCACGGTGGAGGAGACCGACGCGGCAATCGCCCGCGCCCGGTCGGCGTACCGCTCCTGGCGCGAGGTCTCGCCCGGGGACCGGGCCCGGCTGCTGCGGCGCTTCGGCGACGTGGTGGATGCGCACCTCGAGGAGCTGGCCCAGCTCGAGGTGCGCAACTCCGGCCACACGATCGGCAACGCCCGCGGGGAGGCGGGCAACGTCCGGGACGTCCTGCACTACTTCGCCGGTGCCCCGGAGCGGCTGTTCGGCCGCCAGATCCCGGTCGCCGACGGGCTCGACGTGACGTTCCGGGAGCCGCTCGGCGTGGTCGGCGTGATCGTGCCGTGGAACTTCCCGATGCCGATCGCCGCGTGGGGGTTCGCCCCGGCGCTCGCCGCCGGGAACACGGTCGTGCTCAAGCCCGCCGAGCTGACGCCGCTGACCGCGCTGCGGCTGGGCGAGCTGGCGCTGGAGGCCGGGCTGCCCGAGGGGGTCTTCACCGTGCTGCCGGGCCAGGGCTCGGTGGTGGGGGAGCGGTTCGTCACCCACCCCGACGTCGCGAAGGTCGTGTTCACCGGCTCCACCGCGGTCGGGAAACGGATCATGGCCGGCGCCGCCGCGCAGGTGAAGCCGGTGACCCTGGAGCTGGGCGGCAAGAGCGCGAACATCGTCTTCGCCGACGCGGACGTCGAGGCCGCCGCCGCCACGGCGCCGTACGGCGTATTCGAGAACGCCGGCCAGGACTGCTGCGCGCGGTCGCGGATCCTCGTCCAGTCAGGCGTGTACGACCGGTTCATGGAGCTGCTGGAACCGGCGGTGCTCGGCGTCCGGGTCGAGGACCCGGCGCTGGACACGGCCGAGATGGGGCCGCTGATCTCCCGGGCCCAGCTGGACACCGTGGCGTCCTATGTGCCCGCCGATGCCCCGGTGGCGTTCCGCGGCAACGCCCCGGACGGGCCGGGCTTCTGGTTCCCGCCGACCGTGCTCGCGCCGGTGTCGCCCGGCGACCGCGCGGCCGTCGAGGAGATCTTCGGCCCGGTCGTGGTCGTGCTGCCGTTCACCGACGAGGCGGACGCGGTCCGGATCGCCAACGACAGCGCGTACGGACTGTCCGGCTCGATCTGGACCCGCGACCTCGGCCGGGCACTGCGGGTCTCCCGTGGTGTCGAGGCCGGCAACCTCTCGGTGAACTCGCATTCGAGCGTCCGCTACTGGACGCCGTTCGGCGGGTTCAAGCAGTCGGGGCTCGGACGCGAGCTCGGGCCCGACGCCCTGGACGCCTTCACCGAGGTGAAGAACGTCTTCCTCAGCACGAAGGGACAGTGACCGTGCGGCTCGACGGCAAGGTGTGTGTGATCACGGGCGGGGCCAGCGGCATCGGCCTGGCCACGGCGCGGCGGTTCGCCGCCGAGGGGGCGCACGTCGTCATCGGCGACGTCGACCCGGTGGCCGGCAAGCGGGTCGCCGACGAGGTCCGCGGCCTGTTCGTGCCGGTGGACGTCACGTCGGAGGCCGAGGTGCAGGCGCTGTTCGGTGCCGCGGTCGACACGTACGGCGGGCTGGACGTGGCCTTCAACAACGCCGGCATCTCCCCGCCCGAGGACGACTCGATCCTCACCACGTCGCTGGACGCCTGGCGGCGCGTCCAGGAGGTCAACCTGACCTCGGTGTACCTGTGCTGCCGCGCGGCGATCCCGCACCTGCAGGCGCGGGGCGGCGGCTCGATCATCAACACGGCGTCGTTCGTGGCCGTGATGGGCGCCGCGACCTCGCAGATTTCGTACACGGCGTCGAAGGGCGGCGTGCTCGCGCTGTCCCGGGAGCTCGGTGTGCAGTTCGCCCGCGAGAAGATCCGGGTGAACGCGCTCTGCCCCGGACCGGTGAACACGCCGCTGCTCCAGGAGCTGTTCGCCGACGACCCGGAGCGGGCGGCGCGGCGGCTGGTGCACATCCCGATGGGACGGTTCGCCGAGGCGACGGAGATCGCGAACGCGGTGCTGTTCCTGGCGAGCGACGAGTCCTCGTTCATGACCGCGTCGACGTTCCTGGTGGACGGCGGCATCTCCGGGGCGTACGTCACGCCGCTGTAGCCGCGCATCCTCCCACCCTTGCCCGCGTTGATCATGGGGTTTGCAACAGACACGCCAGCGTGTCGTGTTGCAAACCCCATGATCAACGCGGCTCTTCGGCCGCCTCGGCCAGCGCCGCGAACAGCCGGTTGTCGTCGGCCGCCTCGGGGTGCCACTGCACCCCGAGGGCAAAGCGCCGGCTCGGGTCCTCGACGGCCTCCACCGAGCCGTCGTCCGCCCACCCGGTGACGGTCAGCGTCCCGGCGTCCGCGACGCCCTGGTGGTGGTAGGAGTTCACCCGCCCGGCCTCGCCCAGCAGGGACGCGACGAGGCTGCCGGCGGCGAACCGGGCCCCGTGCGAGCCGTACTCCCCGGGTCCCGGCCGGTGGCCCTGATGGCCGACCTTGTCCGGCAGGTGCTGGATCAGCCGGCCCCCCGCGTGGACCGCCATGACCTGCATGCCGCGGCAGACCCCGAGTACGGGCAGGTCGCGCCGCAGGGCCTCGCCGAGCAGCGCGAACTCCCCGGCGTCCCGCTGCGGGCGCAGCCCCAGTGTCTCGGGGTGCGGTTCCTCGCCGTACCGGCCGGGGTCGACGTCGGCGCCACCGGCGATCACCAGGCCGTCGAGCCGGTCCAGCACGTCCAGCGCCTCCGACGTGCGCGGCGGCAGGATCACGGCGAGGCCGCCCGCGTCCTCGACGTGGGTGACGTAGCCGTGCGGGAGGAGCGCCGCGGCGGTGTCCCAGACGCCCCACCGCGCGCGCTCGACGTAACAGGTGATGCCGATGAGCGGTCGCACCGGGACATTGTGCAGGGTGGCCGTCCACGATGCGGGATACCGGGTATCGAATGCGGGAACCTGTGTCACAATACTTTCCGTGACCTCCGCTCGACTGATTCTCGGCACCTAGCGCGCACGCGACACCGCCTGCGCGCAGACCTCCCACGTCGTGGGGGGTCTTTTTCGTTGAAGGAGAACCCACGATGGTTTCGGACGCCTTTCACGTCTTCGACACGACCCTGCGCGACGGCGCCCAGGGCGAGGGCATGTCGTTCTCCGTCGCGGACAAGCTGAGCATCGCCCGGCTCCTCGACGAGCTCGGCGTCGGCTTCATCGAGGGCGGCTGGCCGGGTGCACTGCCGAAGGACACCGAGTTCTTCGCCCGCGCGGCGGCCGGCGAACTGGCGCTGCAACACGCGACGCTGGTCGCCTTCGGGTCGACCCGCAAGGCGGGCAAGAAGGCACACGAGGACCCGCAGGTGCTCGCCCTGCGCGACTCGCTCGCCCCGGTGGTCACCCTGGTCGCCAAGTCCGACGTCCGCCATGTCACGCAGGCGCTGCGCACCACCTACGAGGAGAACCTCGCGATGGTGAGCGACACCGTCCGGTTCCTCGTCGGCGAGGGGCGCCGGGTGTTCCTCGACTGCGAGCACTTCTTCGACGGGTACGCCCACGACCGCGACTACGGCCTCCGGGTCCTCGAAGCGGCCTTCTCGGCGGGCGCCGATGTCGGCGTGCTGTGCGACACCAACGGCGGCCAGCTCCCGATGGGAGTGGGCCGGGTGGTGCGCGAGGTCGTCGAGCGGGGCGGGGTCCGGGTCGGCATCCACGCCCAGAACGACACCTCCTGCGCGGTCGCCAACACGGTCGCCGCGGTCGCCGCCGGCGCGACCCACGTCCAGGGCACCGCGAACGGGTACGGCGAGCGGCCGGGCAACGCGGACCTGTTCGTCGTCATCGCCAACCTCGCCACCAAGATGGGAATCCCCGCTCTTCCCGAGGGTTGCCTCGGGGAACTGATGCGCGTGTCGCACGCCATCGCCGAGATCGCCAACAAGGCCCCGAATCCCCAACAGGCGTATGTCGGGACGTCAGCGTTCGCTCACAAGGCGGGCCTGCATGCCAGCGCGATCAAGATCAGTCCGGAGCTCTACAACCACGTGGACCCGGCTGTGGTGGGCAACGACCAGCGCATCCTCGTCACCGAGATGGCCGGCCGGGCGAGTGTGGAGCTCAAGGGACGCGAGCTCGGCATCGACCTGGCCGGCCATCCGGAGGCCGTCGGGCGGGTGGTGGATCGCGTGAAGGACCTGGAGGCGGAGGGCTGGTCGTTCGAGGCCGCCGACGCGTCCTTCGAGCTGATGCTCCGCGCCGAGCTCGACGGCGAGATCGACCCGTACTTCACGCTGGAGTCGTGGCGGGTGATCGTCGAGCACCGGGCCGACGAGATGGTGGTCAGCGAGGCCACCGTCAAGGTCGGCATCGGGGGCGAGCGGGTGATCGCCACCGCGGAGGGCAACGGTCCCGTCAACGCCCTCGACTCCGCGCTCCGCGCCGCGCTCGCGCGGCACTACCCGCAGCTGGACGGACTGGAGCTGGCCGACTACAAGGTCCGCATCCTGGAGGGGCGGCACGGGACCGACGCGGTGACCAGGGTGCTCATCGACACGACCGACGGCCAGCACGACTGGACCACGGTGGGCGTGCACGGCAACGTCATCGAGGCGTCCTGGCGCGCGCTCGTCGATGCGCTGACGTTCGGTCTGCGGCGGAACGCGGTTCCCACGCCGGTCTGAGCACGGCACGATCGGCGCCATGCTGATCGGTGAGTCGGTACTGCTCCGCCCGCGCGTACGGGACGACGTGGCGGTGCTGTACCGCCTCGCCGCCTCCGACCCGGTGCTCCACCAGCGGACGGCCATCGGGCCGTGGGTGCCGCGTTCGCTGGAACACGACCTCGCGCGGTACGACGCCGAGCTGGCCGAGCCACCGGACCCGCTCAATGTGAAGTTCACCGTGGAGGCGCGGGTCGCGGCCGGCCGGGTCGCGCACGGCGACGTGGTGGGGGAGGCGTCCGTGTGGGGCGTCAACCCGCACCAGCGCTCCGGCCACGTCGGCCTCTCGCTCGTCGCCGAGGCGCGGGGCCTCGGGTTGGGCACGGACATCGTGCGGGTGCTGTGTGACTACGGATTCCGGGTGCGCGGCCTGCACCGGCTGTCCTGCGAGACGCTGGCCTCCAACGGGGCAATGCTCCACGCGGCGGAGTCCGCCGGGTTCGTCCGGGAGGGGCAGCTGCGGGCCAGCTGGTGGACCGACGACGGCTGGGACGACGACATCCTGCTGGGCCTGCTCCGGGACGAGTGGTCGCCGCCTGTCGGTCCTCCCTCGCCATGATCATGAGCGGTTTTTCGCACTGGAGCGACGAAAAGGCCCTCATGATCACGGCAACGGGGCTCAGTCGGAGAGCGTCGCGCCCGTGGAGGCCAGCGCGGTCGCGCACACGGCGGCCAGCCGTGCGCGCAGCGCCTGCCCGCGCTCGGCGAAGGAGCGCTGCGCCGCCGCGTACTCGGCCCGCCCCTCGGGCGTCTCGATCCGCACCGGCGGGTACCCCAGCGCGGCGAGGTCGTACGGGCTCGCGCGCATGTCCAGCTCCCGCACGTCACTTGCCAGTCGGAAGCAGTCCAGCACCAGGTCCGAGGGGGTGAGCGGTTCGAGCTTGTAGGCCCACTTGTACAGATCCATGGTCGCGTGCAGGCATCCCGGCTGCTCCAGGGCGGGCTGGGACTCCCGGGTCGGCTGCAGGACGTTCAGCCCGCGCGCGAGTGGGGTGAAGAACCGGAACGCGTCGAAGTGGCTGCACCGGATCGGCATCGACTCCACCACGGCGTCCGTGCCCGCGGAGCCGAGCCGCAACGGGACGGCGGCGTGCCGGACCTCCCCGGTTCGGTACACCATCGCCCACTCGTGGAGCCCGAAGCAGCCGAACTGGGCCGGCCGTCCCGCCGTGGCCGTGAGCAGGCCGTGGACCCAGGCCACCGTGTCCCGGCGGCGCTCGGGGACCGGCGCGGTCACCCCGTCCGGCGTCGCGGCGTACCCGCTGAACCCCGCGTACTCGGACGCGTCCCCGGCGAGGGCCGTCCCGACGCCCGGGTGCCAGCGGCGGAGCCGGGCCGGCCGGTGCGAGTAGTACGTGAACAGGAAGTCCTCGACCGGATGCTTCTCCTGCCGTCGGGCGCGGTCCAGGTGCCCGGCGAGCAGCGCGTCCACTGTGGACTCGTGAGCGGCCCGGCGGGCACGCCACCGCGGCTCGGCGAGGATGTGCACCACCCCAGGGTAGGCGCCGACCCGGCGGCTAGGCTCGGGCCATGCGTATCGCCCGGTTCGCCCACCCGTCGGGAATGTCGTTCGGAGTGGTGGAGGGGGAGCCCGGCGCTCTCACCGTCGCCCAGATCGAGGGACACCCGTTCGGCCAGCTCGTGTTCACCGGCGAGCGGTGGGCGCTGCCCGACGTGCGGCTGCTGTCGCCGATCCTGCCGAGCAAGGTGGTCGGCGTCGGCCGCAACTACGCCGCGCACGCCGCCGAGCTGGGCAACGAGGTCCCGACCGAGCCGCTGCTGTTCCTCAAGCCGTCGACGACCGTGATCGGCCCCGCCGACGCGATCCGGCTGCCGCTCCAGTCGTCGCAGGTCGAGCACGAGGCGGAGCTCGCCGTGGTGATCAACGCCCGCGGCGCCCGTGAGGTGAGCCGCGAGCGCGCCCTGGACAGCGTCTTCGGCTACACGGTCGCGAACGATGTCACGGCCCGCGATCTCCAGAAGAAGGACCCGCAGTGGACGCGGGCGAAGGGCTTCGACTCGTTCTGCCCGCTCGGGCCGTGGATCGACACCGACGTGGACCCGTCCGACCTTCGCGTCACGGCGCAGGTCGACGGGGAGCTGCGGCAGGACGGGCGCACGTCGCAGTTCGTGTTCGACGTCGCCACGCTGGTCTCGTACATCTCGCACGTCATGACGCTGCTGCCCGGCGACGTGATCCTCACCGGCACGCCGGCCGGGGTCGGCCCGCTGGCCGCCGGCCAGTCGGTGACCGTGGAGGTGGAGGGCCTGGGCTCGCTCACCAACCCCGTCGTCGCGCACGACTAGCCTGGAAGCACCATGACGACTACCGCCTCGCCCATCCGCGTCCGGTTCTGCCCGTCCCCGACGGGCAACCCGCACGTGGGGCTCATCCGCACCTGCCTCTTCAACTGGGCGTTCGCCCGTCACCACGGCGGCACCTTCGTGTTCCGGATCGAGGACACCGACGCCGCCCGCGACTCCGAGGAGTCGTACGCGATGCTGCTCGACTCGCTGAAGTGGCTCGGGATGGACTGGGACGAGGGCCCCGGGGTCGGCGGTCCGCACGGCCCGTACCGGCAGAGCGAGCGCGGCGAGATCTACGCCGACGTGATCGCGAAGCTGGTCGACGGCGGGTACCTGTACGAGTCGTTCTCCTCGGGTGAGGAGATCGAGGCCCGGCACCGCGCCGCCGGCCGGGACCCGAAGCTCGGCTACGACAACGCCGACCGCGACCTCACCGACGAGCAGAAGGCGGCGTTCCGGGCCGAGGGGCGCGAGCCGGTGCTGCGCCTGCGGATGCCGGACGAGGACATCACCTGGAACGACCTGGTCCGCGGTGAGATCACGTTCGCCGCCGGGTCGGTGCCGGACTACGTCGTCGTCCGCAACAACGGCAAGCCGCTGTACCCGCTCGTGAACCCGGTCGACGACGCGCTGATGAAGATCACCCACGTGCTGCGGGGCGAGGACCTGCTGTCGTCCACGCCGCGGCAGATCGCGCTGTACCGCGCGCTCGTCGCGATCGGCGTCGCGGACGAGACCCCGCGGTTCGGCCACCTGCCGTACGTCATGGGCGAGGGCAACAAGAAGCTCTCCAAGCGCGACCCCGAGTCGGCGCTGAACCTGTACCGCCAGCGCGGGTTCGTGCCCGAGGGCCTGCTGAACTACCTGGCGCTGCTCGGCTGGTCCATCGCCGACGACCGGGACATCTTCTCGCTGGACGAGCTGGTCGCCGCGTTCGACGGCACCGGCATCAGCGCGAACCCGGCCCGGTTCGACCTGAAGAAGGCCGAGGCCATCAACGCCACGCACCTGCGCCTCCTGGCGCCGGAGGACTTCGAGGCGCGGCTCACCGGCTTCCTGACGCGGGCCGAGCTGGTCCTCGATCCGCCCACCGGCGAGGAGGCGGCGCTCGTGGCCGCGGCGGCTCCCCTGGTGCAGGAGCGCATCACCACGATCGACGAGGCCGTGGGGATGCTGCGGTTCCTCTTCACGCCCGAGCGGGAGTTCGCGCCCGAGTCCGAGGCCGCCGCGAAGAACCTCGCCGTCGACGCGGTGCCCACCGTGAACGCCGCCGTCGCCGCGCTGGAGGCACTGCCGACCTGGGACGCGGCCTCCATCGAGACCGCGCTGAAGGAGGCGCTGGTCGACGGGCTCGGGCTCAAGCCGCGCAAGGCGTTCGCGCCGGTGCGCGTCGCGGTCACCGGCCGGACCGTCTCGCCGCCGCTGTACGAGTCGATGGAGCTGCTGGGGCGCGAGCGTTCGCTTGCCCGGCTGCGGCGTGCGCTCGGCTGACCGACCGCACGCCGAGGGTGCCGGGCGCGCGGCCACGACCGGGAACGATGTCGGCGCGGGGGACCGGTGACCGGGTCGTGGGTGCCGCCGCCGGGCCCGTACGCGGTCGCGCCGACGGCGTACGCGGCACCGCCCGGGCCCGTCCCGCCGCGCCCCGCCGCCCCGCCCGGCTGGACGGACCGGCCGCACGACCGTCCCCAGCCGTACCTGCACCTGCTCCGTACCCGCCGGCACCGCTGGTGGAAGTCCCTGCTCGGGCTGCTGCTCGTCGCGGTGCTGTGGGGCGTGACGCAGGTCGTCACCGCGATCGTGATGTTCGGGTACGTGCTCGCGACGGGCGGCACCACGGCGGACGGCGAACGGTTCCTGACCGACGTCGGTCCCGGGTCCCTCCTGCTCACGAACATCGTCCTGGCCGCCGCCATCCCGATCACCGGCGTCGCGGTCCTGGCCTGCCACCAGGAGCGGATGGGGTGGTTGTCGTCGGTCCTGGGGCGGTTCCGGTGGCGGCTGCTGTTCGGGTGCGTGGGGTCCGCCGTGGCGCTGATGGCGGTGAGCGTGGTCGTCGGCGCCGCGCTGCCGTCGAGCGCCGGGGGTGGGCTGCCGACGTTCGACCCGCCGCCGGTACGGGAGCTGGTGGCGCTGACCGCCGTGTTCGCGCTCACGACCCCGCTGCAGGCGGCGGGGGAGGAGTTCTTGTTCCGGGGCTACGTCGCGCAGGCGATCGGGTCGTGGATCCCGTCCCGGCTGGCGGCGCTGCTGGTGACCGCACCGATCACCGCGACCCTGTTCGCGTTCGCCCACGGCCTGCAGGACCCGTGGCTGTTCGCCGACCGGTGGGGCTTCGGCCTGGCGGCGTCGCTGCTGGTGTGGCTCACCGGCGGGCTGGAGGCCGCGATCGCGCTGCACGCGGTGAACAACCTCGTCGCGTTCGCGTTCGGCACGCTGACCGGGACGCTCGCGGAGAGCGTCACCAGCACCGAGGCCCCGGCGGGAGCGGTGGTCCTCGACCTCGTGATCATCGCCGCGTTCACCGCCGGAGTCTGGCTGTGGACGTTCCGCCGGCCGGTTCGGAGGCTCTCGGACGCGCCGGGAGGGGGGCCGTTTTGGAGCCCGAGATGACCGTCGGGTATGGTTGTCACCGGTGCGAACAGCGCCGATGGGGTATGGGGTAATTGGCAGCCCAGCTGATTCTGGTTCAGCTAGTCTAGGTTCGAGTCCTGGTACCCCAGCTCGGCACGTTTCACCCCTAGGGCCCCGTCGTCTAGCGGCCTAGGACGCCGCCCTCTCAAGGCGGTAGCGAGGGTTCGAATCCCTTCGGGGCTACAACGGCCCGGACCTGCGGAAACGCGGGTCCGGGCCTTTGTCTTTCCCGGGCTCCGGGCGGGCCGTGGAACGGAACGTGGAACGAGCGGTGACTAGGGTCACGACCGTGCCACCTCGCAAGCGGCGCACCCGCGGGCACATCGAGGAGCTCCCTTCCGGCAGCTTCCGGGCGATCGTGTACGCCGGAACCGATCCGCTCACCGGCCGTGTCCGCCAGCTGAAAGAGACCGCGAAGACCTACGCCGAGGCCGAGATGCACCTGACCCGGCTCCAACGTCAGGTCGACGAGGAAACCCATCCGAAGACCTCGCTCACGGTCGGCCAGGCCGTCGCACAGTGGCTCGACGTCGCGACGCTCGAGGACACCACCCGAGACCGGTACGACGACCTGGTGCGGCTCTACATTTCGCCCACGTTCGGGGACCTGCAGGCGGCCAAGCTCGACGCGGAGATGCTGGAGAAGTTCTACGCCCGGCTCCAGCGCTGCCGTGAGCTGTGCAACGGCCGCAGCTGCGCCGGCCACACCTGCCACCCGTTGAGCAGCAGCACGGTGCGGAAGATCCACTTCATCCTCAGCGGTGCCCTCGACCGGGCCGTGCGCTGGCGGCACCTCGGCGTGAACAGGGCCGCCCTGGCTGTCGCTCCCTCGCCCGCCAGCGTGGCCCCGGACCCACCCAGCGCGGCGGAGGCGGCGCTGCTGCTGAACACGGCCTGGTCCGACCCGGACTGGGGACTTCTGCTGTGGCTGACCATGGTTACCGGGCTGCGCCGGGGCGAGCTCAGTGCCCTTCGCTGGGCCCACGTCGACTTCGACAGGGGCACGCTGCTGGTCCAGAGGGCCAACGCCCAGCCCAGATCCGGAGTGCGGGAGAAGGAGACCAAGACCGGGCAGCACCGCCGGATCGCGCTGGACCAGCGCACCGTCGCACTGGTCACCGCACATCGCGACGGCGTCACCGCCCGCTGCGCGGCGCTCGGATGTGAGCTCGACCTGGACTCGTGGGTCTTCTCCCCAGCACCAGACGGCTCGGCGCCCCATCCGCCACGATCGCTCACCCAGAAATACCGTCGCCTCGCCATCAAGCTCGGGCTGCGCTCGACTCGCCTGCACTCGCTACGGCACTACTCCGCAACTGAACTGATCGCGGCCGGGGTCGACGTACGAACCGTCGCCGGCAGGCTCGGCCACGGCAGCGGAGGCGCCACGACCCTCAAGATCTACGCCGCCTGGGTCGACGAGGCCGGCCGACGCGCCGCCGACACAATGGCCGGCATCATGCCGCAACAGATCGTCCCCGTCGCTCAGCATCTCAACCCGTATCAAGCGGTTGCTGCCAGGGTGCGCGAAAAAATCGTGAGCGGAGAACTCAGACCCGGTGACCGACTGCCCACAATCACAGAGCTCGCAGACGCCTACGCCGTGTCCGTCGGAACGGCGCACCGCGCGGTCGCGCTACTCCGCGAAGGAGGGTTGGTCGAGGCCGACCGAGGGGGCCGCAGTGTCGTACGACCGTGACTGACGGGAGCGGGGCTCCGCTGCGTGAGCCCGACCCGCGACGTGAAGAAAGCGTGACCGCCCCAGCGCGTCACATTCACACAGTGTCCTCCACTCACGTAGAACAGGGGGGTGATCGTCGAGCCAGCTCCAGTGCGGTGGCCGTCAACCGCAGCAGATGCCCGGGTGTCGCTGGCGTCCGCCGTACACTCCGCACCAGGCGTGTACGCCGTCCTACTGGGCAGCGGAATGTCGAGCGCAGCCGGGATCCCGACCGGCTGGCATGTAACTCAAGATCTGATCCGCCAGATTGCGGCAGCCGATGGGGCCGACTCGCCTGATCTGTACGACGCTCCTGAGAAGTGGTGGGCGAAACGAGGCGGCCCCGAGCCGCGCTACGACGTGCTCGTGCCTGCGCTCGCCCCCACTGACGCCGCGCGACAAACACTCCTTCGGCGCTACTTCGATCCCCCGGCCGAAGAGGGCGGTCCTATACGCCCGACGCGGGCACACGTCCTGCTCGCACAGCTCGTGGCGGCCGGTCGAGTCCGCGTGGTTCTGACAACCAACTTTGATCGACTCATCGAACGTGCGCTCGACGCTGCGGGTGCTCCACCACAGGTTCTCTCACGTCCCACCGACGTAGACGGCATGATTCCGCTCGTGCACGCTCCCGCTACCGTGCTGAAGCTGCATGGTGACTATCTGTCCTTGGGGCTGCGAAACACTCCGGAAGAACTGGGAGGTTATCCCAAGAAGTGGAAGGCACTTCTGGGTCGCATTCTGGAGGAATACGGCCTCATCGTGGTCGGGTGGTCAGGCGACTACGATCCAGCACTCGCCGCAGCTGTGATGGCCGCGAAGGCCCGTCGGTATCCTGCCTTTTGGGCTGCTCGAAAGGGAACCCTCGCGGAAACAGCGAAGACTGTCGTCGCGGCAAGGAGCGCGCTTGTTGTCCCAGTCCGCGGTGCGGACCATCTTTTTGAGGATCTCGCCGTGCGACTTGAACGGCTCGATCACGCGGTCGCACGCCGTGGCCGTGTGCGGGTGGAGACTAACTGCTCCTATCGGCCGGAGACCAAGCCGGTCGGGTGGGAGACGCTGCCGCTCCTCATGATCCGAGGCGCGGCAGTTGTGGCGCCAGTGGCAGAGGCCGGGACCGAGCCTATAGAACCCGAGGACCGAGAACGGCTTGTCGATGCACTCTCGAACAGTCCTCTGACGCGTCGGCTCCAGACCGCAGCAGGGGAGTGGCCCGCTGCCTCGTCGCGGGCGGTGCCGTTTCCAAACGATAATGCCGGGATCCCGGACGACTGGCATCTGGTACCCGGCGGACACCAGACGACCTTTACCGCGTCCTACAGACTGGGCGGTGACGCCTCAGTAGGACTGAGTGCACTCTGCGCCGTCCGCTTCCCGATAGTGACTCACGGGGGCCATGTACTCGTCACAGTAGACACAGCGATTAGTACGTCACAGAAGATTTCGCTAACAGACCTCGCGCGGCTCATTCGCGACACGCTGGTCACCGTCGCCGTGGACGTGCCCCTCGCGCTTGCTCCGTTGCTTCCCGAGGGTGCCTCGGTGACGCGAACGGAAATGCACCTGTACGCGGACCGCACCGATGGCTGCAACTTCAACCGTCCCAATTCCCTCCCAGAGCGAGTGGATCTGAGCCCTCTCGGGACACCCACCCGCCAGGTAGAGACCCGGGCTGAGGCGGCAGCTGCGCTCCGGGATCCACTCAGCCACGCTGACGCTTCTGAAATCGTTGCCGCCCTCCTCAACCGGATGGCGCTCGATCTGGGCTACACCGATCCACGAACCGCAATTTCAGCCATCCGCGATGCTCTAGAGACCGAGCGAGGCAACCAGCCGTAACGTAGCGTCACCAGATCCGTCCGCTCGCTGTGGTCACTAATGCCTCGACCTTTGTGTCCGTGCAGTGAGCAGTCCGCGAACCGCTCCGCCGCGAAGGTTTCATCGCTTGCGTAGCCGGAGACTCCGGCAGGACAGTCTTTGTTATACAATAAGTGCACCATGGACAACACGCCAGCTGAACAGTCTCCGCCGAAAGCCTTCATTTCTTATTCGTGGGATGATGAAGAGCATAAAGCGTGGGTCTTGCAGCTCGCAACTCGACTGATCAATAACGGCGTCCATGTAGTACTCGACCGCTGGGACGTTCACCTGGGCAGTGATCTACTGTCCTTCATGGAATCCGGCTTGAGGGACACGGACCGAGTAATCGTCGTCTCGTCTGACGAGTACATCCGGAAGTCCAACGTTCCAGCTGGCGGAGTTGGCTATGAGAAGCGGATTATCTCCGCTCAGATTGCAGCCGACCTCGACGTCAGTCGAGTGATTCCGCTCATCAGGAACAACACGTCATGTCCCAGGGTCCCCACCTTTCTTAGCGCGCTGGCCTACGTGGACTTTAGTAACGACGCGTACTTCGAAGAGAAGTACGCTGAGTTAATTTATGAACTTCATGGTGAGCGCATACTCCCGCGGCCCAGTCTCGGCTCCAACCCCTTTCTGCGTCATGCCGGGGCCGACGTCGAACGGGCGCTTTCTATTGATCCGACTCGGTACGCTTCGCAGTCACCAGAAGGCTCAGTCTCGTTCGATTACCTCAACAATAATGGCCACTTTAATATTGGCATGGGTGACCGTAGGTTCACGCTCGCCTTCGGTCAATCCGGAGATGGTTCTATTTACGTCTATAATGACCCCAGCGATATCGACTGGATCTCGCTAGCGCCGCAAACGTCAATGGATCAGATACACGACCTCTGGGCCTACGATTCCTCATCGCGCCACAGGACCGCGCTGGTCGGAGATACTGTGGTCCTCCGCAACACCTCGGGCAACTTCGCTGCTGTGACGATCGATCTCGTACGGCGACGTGACAACTTGACCGGTACGGCACTTGTTGAATTCCACTACCGTGTGGCATTGCATGGCAACACCGACATGACCGACGAGTCAACATGACTAATGTTCACGGCGGCGGTGGCCGGTCACTGCACAACTCGAGGACCTGCTGGTGCCGCGCATAGAAGCGGCGGCTCCAGCATCGCGGCGTCGAGCTTAGCTGTGAGCAGGTCGCCGAATGTCGATTGTGATGTGGACATGGGTCAAATCGTCATGCCGGTCGCGGATGGTGTCCTCGAGTATGGCGATGTTGAGTCACTGCAAGAGCGCTACCCCGATTCGTGAGCGGCCCTCTATCGACTGGCGCCGGCAGCACTTGAACCTGCGCACCCGCCTCCGGAGACCGGCCGTCCCGCCGGGCTCGCCGACATCTGCGCTGCTGAGGTGGCGTGCCGGTGCTCTGCGGCTGCTTCCGCGGCCACCGGTGGGCCACAGTTCATCCCACATTCCATCCCACGGCGACCCCGTTCGGGCCGTTCCTCGTCGTCGACACCCCCGCGGTCCTGTACGGCGACGCGCTGTCCCGGCTCTACGTCACGTACACCCTGGGGTGACCGTCCGCTCGTTCTGCTGCGTCCCTCCGTAGATGGTGAATCCCGAGGACGTGCCCGAGTGCTGCCGCTAGGGCGAAACGCCGGTGGCGATAGCGCGGTGCGGGGGTCACCCGAAACGGCGGGCGGAACCGTCAGATCCTGAGCGAACCATCCGGGGCGAGACCGATCTTCTCGAGTAGTTCTGTCCTTTCGGTGGCGTTCTGCTCGCCTAACAGGGCGAGGATCGCCATGTTTGCACCAGGGGTTCCCGCACGGACTTCCTCGAGTAGTTCGTCGGTGCGGCCCTGCTTGGCCAGCAGTGCGGCGAGCCGTTGGCCGGCGTACCAGTCGCCGGCGTCGGCGAGGGCCCGGAGTTCGTCGGTGCGGCCCTGCTTGGCCAGCAGGTCGGCGAGCCGTTGGCCGGCGTACCAGTCGCCGGCGTCGGCGTGGGCCCGGAGCAGCTCGATGGCGTCGTCGGTGCGGCCCTGCTCGGCCAGCAGTGCGGCGAGCCGGTCGGCGGCGTACCAGTCGCCGGCGTCGGCGTGGGCCCGGAGCAGTTCGATGGCGTCGTCGGTGCGGCCCTGCTCGGTCAGCAGGTCGGCGAGCTGGCGGCCGGCTCCCGGGTCGCCGGCGTCGGCGTGGGCCCGGAGCAGTTCGATCGCGTCGTCGGTGTGGCCCCCCTCGGTCAGCAGAGTGGCGAGCCGGTCGACGGCGTCCGGGTCGCCGGCGTCGGCGCGGGTCCGGAGCAGTTTGATCGCGTCGTCGGTGTGCCCCTCCTCGATCAGCAGTTCGGCGAGCCAGGCGGCGGCGTCCGGGTCGCCGGCGTCGGCGCGGGCCCGGAGTTCGTCGGTGTGGCCCTGCGCGGCGAGCAGGTCGGCGAGCCGGCGGCCGGCTCCCGCGACGCCGGCGTCGGCGGGGGCCCGGAGCAGTTCGATGGCGTCGTCGGTGCGGCCATGTGCGGCCAGCAGTTCGGCGAGCCGGACGGCGGCGAACCTGTGGCCGGCGTCGGCGCGGGTCCGGAACAGCTCGATCGCGTCGTCGGTGTGGCCCCCCTTGGTCAGCAGTTCGGCGAGCCGGACGGCGGCGTCCGGGTCGCCGGCGTCGGCGGGGGCCCGGAACAGCTCGATCGCGTCGTCGGTGTGGCCCTGCGCGGCGAGCAGGTCGGCGAGCCAGTCGCGGGCTTCCGCGTCGCCGGCGTCGGCGCGGGTCCGGAACAGCTCGATGACTTCGTCGGTGTGGCCATGCGTGGCCAGCAGGCCGGCGAGCCGGTAGCCGGCGTCCGGGTCGCCGGCGTCGGCGTCGGCGTAGGTCCGGAGCAGTTCGATGGCCTCGCCGGTGTGGCCCTGCGCGGCCAGCATGTAGGCGAGCCGGAGGCCGGCCACCGTGTCGCCGGCGTCGGCTGCGGCTGTGTAGAGGGCTTCCGCTTGTTGGTACAACAGCCGCGGTTCGGCGCTGTCCGCCAGACGCCGGAGGTCGCCCGGGTCTCCTGTGTGGTCGGTGAGGGCCTGCCAGGTCACGGCGGAGAGCAGGTGGCTGCGGCGGTGTCGGCTCAGGTGTTGCAGCAGGTAGTCGGTGACCGTGTAGCCGGTTACGGCTTTGTGTTCGGCGTCGGCGATCTCGATCAGTGGGGCGGTGGCCCGGTCGTCGCGGCGCCCGGTGTGGGTGAGTTCGGCGAGGGCCTGGTCGAACCAGGTGTCCTCGGGTTGGACGGTGGTCAGGTAGCCGCGGGCTGCGGCGCACAACAGTTCGGCTGTGAGAGGGCCCCGGATGCCGAGGCGCCGCGCGTCGACGGCGGCGTGGACGATTGCCTTCTGGGTGTCGGTGGCCTGCTGGTAGCGGCGCATGATCTGCGGCGCCCCGGCCAAGACCTCGGTGACGTTGTAGTTCCGGTCGGCGACCGCCCGGGCCAGGCGGGGGTCTCGGCCGGCCAGAGCGGCCGCGGCGGTGCGCTCCGTGTCGGAAAAGGTCTCCAATGGGAGGAACTCCACGTCCGACGACAGGATGTCCACGGCAGCCGGGTACCGGGGCTGCTCGGTGCCGGTTTCTGGGTCGCGGCGGGTGCTGCGGAGCTGGGTGAGGTGCTCTGGCCACAGCGTGCCGAGGATGACCACGTTCGCGTCCAGGAGTTTGCGGACGGTACCGGCGGTGATCGGAACGTGTCCGACCGACTCGTCGGGTACGAAGTACGGGCCCGGCACGAACCGCTGCAACCCGTCCAGCCAGACGATCAGCCGCGGTAGCCGGAAACGGGCGCCGGCGATCTGGTTGACCAGGCCGCCGTCGCCCAGGTCGGGAGCCAGGACGGCGTAGTCGGGCAGCACCTCACGGGCGGTCTCGTACAACAGGCGGGTCTTTCCGACCGAGGAGTTACCCACCACCACCAGGAATCCACCGCTGTCCCGCGCCGTGCCCATCCATGCCCTGGCCCGCTCACCGGCTTTCAGGTGTGTCCGCTCGACGAACGTCGGGAGATCCCGGTCCAGCCCCGCGTCTCGTCGCGCCGCGCTGCCGCGCAACCAGGGGCGTCGACCCGGTGTCGGTACCGGCGCCGGCCCCTCCGGGGCATCGAGCGGGATGGCCTCATGTACCCGCAGATTCCTCAGCGGATGAGCGCCATGCTCGCCGATCCGGGGCAAACCCTCCTGCCGACCCAGATGCTCGCGGAGCTGATCGATCGCCCGCTGATCCCGGTCCGCCTCCTTCTCGCGTCGGGCATTCCACCGCTCAACGGCGCTGCCGCCACCCGCGCCGAGGGTCGCGGCGATGACCGTGCTCAACCACGGCGGGCACCAGGCCAGCCACGACGGCAGCTCAGGAAGCCGCAACAGTGCAGTGACCCCCGCCAGCACTCCTCCAGCGACGATCGGGGCGACGACTCGTCGCGACCGGGGCCAAGACATGGGCGGCACGGGATCACTCCCCTTCGCTCCGCAGCGGTCACACGCCACCACTGCGTCCCTGGCCACACCTTCGGACGGAAGCCGGTCCCCTCGACCGAGGTGGCTCCGTTCGATTCTGGCAGGCACATCTGGCAGTCGGACCGAAGAGCAAAGAATCGGACCGAAGAGCAAAGAGCTGGTGTACGGCTCGCCGCGCGACTCGGTGACGGTCTCCGCGAACACCAAGCCACTGTCGGCGCCCGTCACCCGTGACCGTGGGCAAAGGTGACGGTGCGGCCTCCGGCGACCGGCAGCACCAGCGAGCTACGCGGCATCCTCCTTCCTCAGACCGCTTCAGCCGGTGCTGCAGAGGCAGCGCGTTGCTCGACCGAACCTCGGTTGGCGGACGCTTCCAACTGACGCGGTTGTCGCGGCTGAGACGACCTCGACGGATTGCCCTGATGCGATGGGGTCGGGCCGAAGACGGCACGCCAGCGCTCCCCGCGTGACCTGCGTCGGCGAAGCCGGCGCTCTTGATCCACAAGAGGTCAGATCGGCAGCTATACCGAAACGAGAGTCTTGATCATCGCCTGATAGACAGGCGCGTTCTCGTATGGCTTGATGCGGCCGACGGGTTCGTACCCCAACGACGTGTACATCTGCCGCGCGGGTTGTGCCTCCGGACGAACCAGAAGCGTGGCGCGTTCCTCTTGGCGATCTCGCAGCAGTGCGAAGTGGAGCGCACGCGCGAGACCCTGTTGCCTGTAGGGCTTCCGCACCGCCAGCTCGATGACCGCGAAGGTACGTCCGGGGTGTTCTTCCGTCACCTCGGTCGGTAGAGGTTCCAGTGCGCCGTTCCACCACGCCGTGCCCTCTTTGAGTTGGTGACCAAATGCGAAGCCCGCGGGGCCGGCGGCTGATCGGGCAAGGACGAGGCGGAACCCAGGCTGGGACACCCTGCGCGGCCAGTCCTTGGCGAACCAGTCGACGTCGTCCGGGCCCTCGAAGTACGGCGGCTCCGCATAGACCTCGGCGTACATCGTCCTGACCGCATCGAGTTGGTCACGGGCGGCACTGCCGTCGTATACCGCGACGGTGAAGGTCAGCTCGGCCGGCTTGGTTGTCATGCGACCGCGAGAACCTTCCGGGACCACGCGGTGAACTGTCGAGCTGGTCGGTACCCCTGGTGGTGGTCGAGAAGCTGAATGGTGTCGCGTACATCGCTTCGGATGCGGCTGGACCCGAATGTCTGCACCCGGTTCACCACCGGAGTCATGATCGCGATCGACTCCTCAAGCCGGCCCGCGCGCGCCAGCACGTTCCCCAGCCGACCGCTGTAGAGGGTGTGGTTCCGCGGATAGGTGGCTTCGTCGGCGTAGCTCAGCGCCGTCCGCGCCGCAGCCTCCGCCGGCGCGAGATCACCGAGGAACAGCGCTACGCGGGACTGGTGGCAGGCCAGGTCGGCGTCACCCCAGAACCACAACCAGGCCGGCTCGCCGTCGGTCGACTCATGGTCGAGCAGCCGTTCCGACACAGCCAGTGCGTGGACCGCGGCGCGGCGGTCGCCGTTCCGTGCGTGCCCCAATGCCTCGCGGGCCGAGAGCAGCGAGTGCAGCCGCGGTGTGCCGTCGCCGATGGCGCTTCGCGCGGCGTCGATCAGCT
>JAVEDU010000097.1 GCA_030840805.1 Actinomycetota bacterium | reverse complement strand
GGCGCCGGCGCCGACGACCCGGGCGTCCGGGCCGCCCCGCCCCGCCGGGTGCTCGGCGGCCAGCCGGTCGGCGATCCGCCAGTGCGTCGTCGCCCGGCGTCCGTCGAGCACACCGGCCCGCGCCAGGAGGACCGCACCGGAGCAGAGCGACGCCACGGGCACTCCGGCCGCGACCACCGCCCGGAGGGCCGCCAGCGCCTCCTCCGGCACCGGCGCGAAGGAGTCCTCCCGCCCGGGTACGAGCACGAGATCGCATCCGGCCAGCGCGTCCAGGGAACGGGCGGCGACCGCGGCGAGGCCGTGCGAGAGCGGCACCGGTCCCGGCTCCAGCCCCACGGTCACCAGTTCGGTCCGCGGTACGCCGTCGTCGCTGCGGTCGATGCCCCACACCTCGATCGCGACCCCGACCTCGAAGGGCCGGCAGTCGGGCAGGAGCAGCAGGCCGACCGTGTGCATGGCAGGAATCGGACCACACCTGTCCTTTGTGCCACTCGTCCGGCGCACCCGTTCGCCGCAGGATCGTGGACATGACCCTCACCCCGAACACCGCCCTCGTCGTGATCGACGTCCAGACCGGCTTCGACGACCCGTCCTGGGGCCGCCGCGGCAACCCCGGCGCGGAGCGGAACATCGGCCGGCTCACGGCCCGCTGGCGGTCCGCCGGCCGGCCGATCGTGCTGGTCCGCCACGTGTCCACCACGCCCGGCTCACTTCTCGTGGGCGCCGGGACCACGTTCAAGCCGGTCCTCGCCGGGATCGAGCCGGACCTGCTGATCACGAAGTCGGTGCACTCGGCGTTCCACGGCGACCACGACCTGGCCGGCTGGCTCGACGGGCGCGGGATCACCGAATTCGTCGTGGCCGGGATCCAGACCAACCGTTGCTGCGAGACGACCGCGCGGCTCGGCGGCGACCTGGGCTACCGCGTGCTGTTCGCGCTCGACGCCACCGACACGTCCGACGAGGTCACGTCCGGGGGCCGGCTCGTGACGGCCGAGGAGTTCACCGTGGCCACCGCGGCGAACCTGGACGGTCACGTCGCCGAGACGCTGAGCACCACGGCGGTGCTGGCCCGGGAATCGGAGCGGGTGGCGCCGGGGTTCCTCCCGGCGTGAGCAGCGCCCGCGAGATCCCCGCCGTCCCCTGGTCCGCCGTCGGCTCCCGGTGGGCGGTACGCCCCCCGACGCTGGTCGTACTCGTGGCCGGGCTGTGGTTGTTCGCCACCGGGGAGGCACTGCTGGTGGCCTCGACGATCGGGAACTCGCCGTGGGCGGTCCTCGCCCAGGGCATCGACGTCCACACCCGGCTGACGATCGGCGCGGCGACGTTCCTGGTCAGCGCGGTGATCCTGCTGCTGTGGATCCCGCTGCGGGAACGTGTCGGCGCGGGCACGATCCTCAACGCGATCGTCATCTCGGTGGGGATGGACGTGATGCTGCAGGTCCTGCCGACCCCGGACGCGTTCGCGGTCCAGTTGGCCCAGGTCGTCGGCGGCGTCCTGATCCTCGCGGTGGGCTCCGCGCTCTACCTCACGGCGAACCTCGGGCCGGGCCCGCGGGACGGGCTGATGACCGGGCTGCACCGGCGGCTCGGGTGGCGGATCGCGGTCGTGCGGACCGGCCTGGAGGTGAGCGCCCTCAGCGTGGGGTGGCTGCTCGGCGGCCGGGTCGGAATCGGGACCGTGATCTTCGCGCTGGGCGTCGGACCCGCGCTGGGGCTGGTCCTCGCCGGCCTGCGCCGGGTGTACGGAACGGCGGACGCCGCCCACCCGTGGGGAGAGCGGCGTGCGCCGGAACTGGCTTCCGAGTCCTAATTCCAGCCCTGGGACTGGAAGGCGGACCAGGCGCCACAAGGGTCGCCGTAGCGGCCCTTGATGTAGTCCAGGCCCCACTTGACCTGGGTGACCGGGTTGGTCTCCCAGTCGGAGCCGTACTTGGCCATCTTGTTGCCGGGAAGCGCCTGCGGGATGCCGTACGCGCCGGAACTCTGGTTGCCGGCCCGCTCGTTCCAGCCGCTCTCCCGGGTCCACAGTGGCTCCAGGCAGCTCATCTGACTGGTGGCGAAACCGGCCCACCCGAGCAGCGAGCAGCCGATGGCCTTGTTGCCGCCGTACTGGTTGCAGTCGACCGGTACCGGCGGGGCGTTGCCGCCCGACGAGGTGACCGACCGGCTGCTGGACCGGGAGGCACGCTCGGCGCGCGCCTTCCGATCGGCCACTGCCCTGGCCTTGGCCGCCTCGGCGGCGGCCTTGGCCTTGGCCGCGGCGGCCTTCGCCTTTGCCTTGGCCTGCACCACGGCGTACGCGTGGGCGGAAGCGGACTGCCGCACCTCGGCCACGTACACCTTGGCGTCACGCTCGGTCGTACGCTCGGACGGAGCGTCCGGCGCGGTGGCGAGGGCGGCCGGCTCGACGGCCGTCGCGGTGAGCGTGTCTGCCTTGCTCTTCTGGGTCCCGGCAATCAGACCACCGACGAGACCGAGCAGCAGCACGGCCACGGCGACGGCACGGATGCCGAGGTTCGACCCCCGGACGAATATCCGGCGCACAGACTTCCCTTCGTCGTGCACGCGGCAACCTCCCGGGCTTCCCGGGCTGTTACCGCGCACGGCGGGCGCTCCTTGGGTGCCACTTGTGGCGGCGAGGCGTGCGCAGCCGACCTGGGGAAGATGTCGGTCAGCTTCGGGCGCACGCCAGGAGCGGTTCACATATAACCATCGCCGAGAGCGCCCGAAACAGAACACAAACCGGGAAGTTCGTGGGATTGGCCACCTTCCAATCGGGCGCTGGGGCATGAACAGGACAGGAAGTTCACCCGTTCAGAGCGGCAGGCCCTCCAGCATCTCGGTGACGAGGGCGGCGATCGGGGACCGTTCGGACCGTGTCAGCGTCACATGCGCGAACAGCGGGTGGCCCTTGAGTGCCTCGATCACGGCCGCGACACCGTCGTGCCGGCCCACCCGCAGGTTGTCCCGCTGGGCGACGTCGTGGGTCAGCACGACCCGCGAGCCCTGGCCGAGCCGGGACAGGACGGTCAGCAGGACACCGCGCTCCAGCGACTGGGCCTCGTCCACGATCACGAACGCGTCGTGCAGGCTCCGCCCGCGGATGTGGGTGAGCGGCAGGACCTCCAGCATCCCGCGCTCCATGACCTCCTCGACCACGGCCTCGGAGACCAGCGCGCCGAGCGTGTCGAACACCGCCTGCCCCCACGGTGACATCTTCTCCGTCTCGCTTCCCGGCAGGTAGCCGAGCTCCTGTCCACCTACTGCATACAGTGGACGGAACACGATGACCTTCTTGTGCTTGCGTCGTTCCATCACCGCGTCGAGACCCGCGCACAGCGCCAGGGCGGACTTGCCCGTACCGGCGCGGCCGCCGAGCGAGACGATGCCCACCTCGTCGTCCAGCAGCAGGTCCAGCGCGATCCGCTGCTCCGCCGAGCGTCCGTGCAGACCGAACGCGTCCCGGTCACCGCGTACGAGGCGGACCGTCTTGTCCGGACGGACGCGACCCAGCGCGGAACCGCGCCCGGACAGCAGCACCAGCCCGGTGTGGCACGGCAGCTCCCGCGCCGGTTCCAGGTCGATGCTCTCCTCGCCGTACAGCGCGGCAAGGTCCTCTTCGGACACCTCCAGCTCCACCAGGCCGGACCAGCCGGTGTCGGTGACCAGCTCGTGCCGGAACTCGTCCGCCGCCACGCCCAGCGCCGCGGCCTTGACCCGCAGCGGCATGTCCTTGCTGACCAGGACGACGTCGTGACCCGCGGCACGCAGGTTCAGCGCCACGGCGAGGATGCGGTGGTCGTTGGCGTCGGTACGGAAGCCGGGCGGGAGCACGCCCGGGTCGGAGTGGTTCAGCTCGACGCGCACGGTGCCGCCGGCGTCGTTGACCGGGATCGGGATGTCGAGCCTGCCGTGCCGGACCCGCAGGTCGTCGAGGAGCCGCAGGGACTGCCGGGCGAACCAGCCGAGCTCGGGATGGTGCCGCTTGCCCTCCAGCTCGCTGATCACCACCAGGGGCAGGACCACCTCGTGCTCGGCGAACCGGGCGAGGGCGCCGGGGTCGGACAGCAGCACGGACGTGTCGACGACGAACGTCCTAGAAGCGGGCTCCGAATCGGTACGTGTGCTCACGGGGCAGCTCCAGCGACCGCGCACCTCGGCGACCGCGTCGTCGGGGGTGTCCGGGACCCGCCCCGAGGGCCGGGTGCCGGCCCTCCCGCGCTGAGATCGGCAGCATCTGTGGGGCCTCCCGGGCGACCGGGACGTCCCCGGGTCGCCTGATCGGGAAACTACGCCGGAACTCCGGGACATGTCGCCCGACACGCAAATCTGTTCGGGTGGCAATGGGTGAACACCCGGTGGGTGAGGCCGGTCAGCTGCCGAAGCGACGGTGCCGGTTCGCGTAGTCACGCAGCGCACGCAGGAAATGCGTGCGGCGGAAGGCCGGCCAGTACGCGTCGCAGAAATAGAACTCGCTGTGCGCGCTCTGCCACAGCAGGAACCCCGAGAGGCGCTGTTCCCCGCTCGTCCGGATCACGAGGTCCGGATCGGGCTGCCCGCGCGTGTACATGTGCTCGCCGATGTGGTCCACGTCGAGGACCTCCGCGAGCTCCTCGATCGTGGTGCCCCGGGAGACGTGCTCCTGGAGCAGCGAGCGCACCGCGTCGGCGATCTCGCGGCGGCCGCCGTAGCCGATCGCCACGTTCACGACCGGGCCGGACCGGCCGTCGGTGCCGTCCGCGGCCTCCTTGAGCAGCCGGGCGGTGTCCGCGGGCAGCAGGTCCAGCGCGCCGACGACCCGCACGTCCCACGGCTTGCCGTCGGCGGCGAGGTTCGTGATGACGCCCTCGATGATCCGGAGCAGCGGCGCGAGCTCCGCCGTCGGCCGGGACAGGTTGTCGGTGGAGAGCAGCCACAGCGTGACGACCTCGACACCGGAGTCCCGGCACCAGCCGAGGACCTGCTCGATCTTCTCCGCGCCGGCCCGGTGACCGTGGCTCGGGTCGTCCAGGCCCATCTCCCGGGCCCACCGCCGGTTGCCGTCCATGATGACGCCGACATGTCGCGGGACCGGCTGCCCCTCGAGGGCGCGTGTCAGCCGCCGCTCGTACAAGGAGTAGAGGAGGTCCCGCAGT
Organism: Actinomycetota bacterium; assembly: GCA_030840805.1. GTDB lineage: Bacteria > Actinomycetota > Actinomycetes > Mycobacteriales > HKI-0501 > JAVEDU01. The sequence continues at coordinate 56,730 of JAVEDU010000097.1, read as the reverse complement.
GCCACGGCTGGCAGCGTACGCCGCGCCGCGGCCCTCTCTCAGTCCGATGCCGGGGTGAACGCCGCCAGCACCCGCGGGTGCAGCGCGGAGCCCGCCGCCAGCAGCGACCCCCCGTCCGCCCGGGACGCACCGGACAGATCGGTACACCTGCCACCGGCCGCCGTGACGAGCGCGTACGGCGCGGCCAGGTCCCACAGTGCGCCGGACGGGGCGAGCGCCGCGTCCGCGCGGCCCTCCGCGACGTCACAGAACAGGCCCACGTCGGCCGCCGGATACAGCTCGGCGCCGGTCCGGCGGAGCGCGTCGAGGCCGCGCCGCCGGCCCTGGTCCCAGTCGAACGGGTCGCCGACCGCGATGGAGGAGTCCCCCGGCACGGCGGCCGCCGAGACCCGAAGCGGCCCGTGCGTGGAGTCCGCGTCCAGTCCGACGGCGCCCCACCAGCGCATCTCCCGGGCCGGCATCGCCACGATCCCCACCAGCGGCACGCCGTCGACGAGCAGCGAGATGAGCGTCGCGAACCCGGCCCGGCCGCGGGCGAAGTGGGTGGTGCCGTCGATCGGGTCGATCACCCAGGTCCGCCGGGTGCCGAACGGCCCGGACAGGCCCTGCTCCTCGCCCAGGATCGCGTCACCGGGCCGGGCGGCGGCCAGCCGGACCCGGAGTGCCTCCTCGACCTGCTCGTCGGCCGCCGTGACCGGCGTGCCGTCCGCCTTGCGCCGGACCGACAGCGCCGGGTCGCGCCACCAGCGCCGGGTGATCGCGTCGGCCAGGTCGGCGAGCTCCAGGCCGAGCTCCAGGTCGGCGCCGAGGTCCGGGCCGGTACCCGGGTCGACCGCGCCCGCCGATTCCGCCATGGCCCCACTCTGGCACTCCGCGGCGGCGTCGTCACGGACCGGCCGCCGGGTAGGGGCCCCGGTACGACCGCTGCCCCCGTCCATGGTGGACGGGGGCAGCGGGACCTGCCGGTCGCTCAGGCGACGCCGAGGCGCGCCTTCAGGGCGTCGAGCTCCGCCCACAGAACGGTGGGGAGCTTGTCCCCGAACTTCTCGAACCACTCGGTGACCTGCGGGATCTCGGCCTTCCACTCCTCGACGTCGACCGCGAGCGCCGCGGCGATCTGCTCGGTCGTGACGTCCAGGCCGTCCACGTCGAGGGCGCCCACGGCGGGGACCCGGCCGATCGGGGTGTCGACCGCGTCCACGGTGCCCTCGAGCCGCTCGATGACGTACTTCAGCACGCGGCCGTTCTCGCCGTACCCGGGCCAGAGGAAGCCACCGTCGGAGTCCCGGCGGAACCAGTTGACATAGAAGATCTTCGGCAGCTTGGCGGCGTCGCCGGTGCCGCCCTTGCCCATCTCGACCCAGTGCTGGAAGTAGTCACCGGCGTTGTAACCGATGAACGGCAGCATCGCGAACGGGTCGCGGCGGACGACGCCGACGGCGCCGGTCGCGGCCGCGGTCGTCTCCGAGGAGAGCGTCGCTCCCATGTAGACACCGTGGTTCCAGTCCCGGGCCTCGGCGACGAGCGGGATCGTGGTCTTGCGGCGGCCACCGAACAGGATCGCCGAGATCGGCACGCCACGGGCCATCTCGTACTCCGGCGCGAGGATCGGGCACTGCTCGATCGGCGTGCAGAAGCGGGAGTTCGGGTGGCTCGACACCTCGCCCGACTCGGGGGTCCAGTCGCGGCCCTTCCAGTCGATCAGGTGCGCGGGCGGCTCGTCGGTCATGCCCTCCCACCAGATGTCACCGTCGTCCGTGAGCGCGACGTTGGTGAAGATGGAGTTGCCCTTGGCGATCGTGCGCATCGCGTTCGGGTTCGTGTCCCAGCCGGTGCCGGGAGCCACGCCGAACAGGCCGAACTCCGGGTTCACCGCGTACAGGCGGCCGTCCTTGCCGAACCGCATCCAGGCGATGTCGTCGCCGAGCGTCTCGACCTTCCAGCCGGGGATGGTCGGCTCGAGCATCGCGAGGTTGGTCTTGCCACACGCGGACGGGAACGCCGCCGCGATGTAGTCGACCTTGCCGGCCGGGCTGGTCAGCTTGAGGATCAGCATGTGCTCGGCGAGCCAGCCCTCGTCGCGCGCCATCGCCGAGGCGATGCGCAGCGAGTAGCACTTCTTGCCGAGCAGCGCGTTGCCGCCGTACCCGGAGCCGAAGCTCCAGATGAGCCGCTCCTCCGGGAACTGGGTGATGTACTTCGTGTCGCTGCACGGCCACGCCACGTCGGCCTGGCCGGGCTCCAGCGGGGCGCCGACAGAGTGCAGGGCGTGCACGAAGTCGGCCTCGTCGCCCATCCGCTCCAGCACGTGCGAGCCCATCCGCGCCATGATCCGCATCGAGGCGACGACGTACGCGGAGTCGCTGATCTCCACGCCGAACATCGGCTTCTCGGCGTCCAGCGGGCCCATGCAGAAGGGGATGACGTACATCGTGCGGCCACGCATCGACCCGCGGTACAGGTCGGTCATGACGGCCTTCATCTCGGCCGGGGCCATCCAGTTGTTCGTCGGGCCGGCGTCGGCCTCGTCGACGGAACAGATGTACGTCCGGTCCTCGACGCGCGCCACGTCGGTCGGGTCGGACTGCGCCAGGAAGGAGTTCGGCTTCTTCTGCTGGTTCAGGCGGATGAACGTCCCACCGTCGACGAGCTCGTCGGTCAGGCGGGTCCACTCCTCATCGGAACCGTCGCACCACACCACCCGGTCCGGCGTGGTCAGCTCGACGACCTCGTGTACCCACCGAATGAGCTCGGCGTGCGTCGTCGGGGCATCGTCGAGACCTGGAACGGAGGTCGTGGCTGTCATCGAGTTCTCGCTCTCCTCGCCGTGGGGACGGTCAGTATCCCCGGCTCCGCGTACGGCCGGCTGCGGGGTCGGGGTGGAGTGATTTCCGACAGAGTAGACCGGCGCGGGAGGGGTGCCAGCTGTCCACCCTGTGGGATGACCCACAGGCATCGATTCAGACTTCCGCCCCGCGCGCGTGTTTGTGCGCACTCCTCACGGTCTGCACCTGCGAACTACCTACGGTCCCGTAACCTCGGGGTGTGACCATTCGCGCGAACCCACCGATGCCGGGCTCCCCCGAGTCCCTCTCCGGGCTGCCCGACGAGCGTTCCGTTCCGGAGAAGATCGGCGACGCGCTGGGCCGTCCGCGGCTCCGCGGGATGCTGCACCTCTACGCGTTCGGCGTCGCCATCATCGGCGGCGTGGTGCTGGTGTCGCTGGCCGCGAGCCGCCCGGGCTGGGCGCCGTTCTGGTCGGTCCTGCTGTACGCGGCGACGACCTGCGGGCTGTTCGGGATCAGCGCGCTGTACCACCGCAAGCTGTGGGGCCCGCGTGGCTATGCCGTGATGAAGCGGCTGGACCACTCGATGATCTTCGTGTTCATCGCGGGCACGTACACGCCGTTCGCCGCGCTGCTGCTGCCGACGCGCAAGGCCGAGCTCCTGCTGTCGATCGTCTGGGGCGGGGCGCTCGGCGGGGTTGCGCTGAAGCTGCTGTGGCCCCACGCGCCGAAGTGGCTCTCGATCCCGCTGTACATCGCGCTGGGCTGGGTCTCGGTGTTCATGCTCCCGGACATCCTGCACAACGGCGGCGTGACCGCGCTCGTGCTGCTCGCCGCCGGCGGACTGGCGTACACGATCGGCGCCGTCTTCTACGCGGCGAAGTGGCCGAACCCGTGGCCGGCCACGTTCGCGCATCACGAGATGTTCCACGCGCTGACGCTGGTGGCGGCGATCTGCCACCAGGTGGCCGTGTACTTCGCGCTGTTCGCCTGACCTTCTTCCGCGTTGATCATGGACCTTGCAACAGACACGCCCGCGTGTCGTGTTGCAAGGTCCATGATCAACGCGGGGTGGGGGGCTACAGGTGGGGGCCCTCCGCGCGCAGCCGGTCCACCTCGGACATCGCCTCGCGGAGCCCGCCGAGCCAGTCGTCGGCATGCCGGCCCACCAGCCGGACACACCAGGCCAGCGCCTCGGAGCGGGACCGCGCGACGCCCGCGTCGACGAGCGTGTCGAGCACCCGGCGTTCCGGCTGCCGCAGCCGCGTCATCACCGGTACCGACAGCGTGGTGAACAACCGGCGGGTGCCCCCGCTCTGCGCGCCCCAGGCGACCTTGCGCCCGTACCGGTGCTCGGCCTCGCGGGCGATCGCGATCCGCCGGTCGCGCGTCTCCTCCCGGAAGCGGCCGATCCGGCCCTGTTCGGCGGCGGCGCGGTCGGCCTCGGTCGCGGCGTCGGGCAGCTCGGGTTCGGGTACCCGGCCGACGACGAGGATCTCCTCGCGGTCGACGGTGACCTCCGGCGCCGCGGTGAACCAGTCCGCCGGCAGCCGGCCGGCGACCCAGGCGGGAGCGTCGTCGGCGGGGGGCAGATCGGCCTGCTGCCAGCCGCCGGGACGGCCGGTTCCGCGTGATCCGTGCGGGGGCATCGTGACCTCCCGGTGCATCGGTGTCACGTTGATTACACGCTTACACCCCTGACTGCACAAGGGGAATCACGGTCGGTCAACGGGACAGTGGGCGGTCCGTCCGATGCCCTACGGTGGCGGCCCCCGAGCCCCTGGAGGACCGTCGTGACCATCACGATCCCCACCGTCCTGTTCCTCGTCGCCGCCGTGCTGGCCGCCGCCGCCGCGTTCGGCCTCGGCACGAACGTCCGCACCCGCACGCCCAACCTGGGCTGGCTGGCGGTCGCCGCCGTGGCCCTGGCCTTCTTCCTGGAGAAGCTCTAGCCGTACGCCGCCGCGGTGATCTCCCGCAGCGCCGCCGTGAGCTCGGCCCGGAGCCCGTCGTGCTCCGGGCCGGCCGCGTACACCGGGTGCTTCCAGCGGTCCACCGGGTACAGCCACACCGGGCCGGGCACCAGCTCCGGGGGCTCCCAGTCGTACCGCGGGAACACGTGCGTGTGCAGCATCGGCAGGCTGTTGCCGAGCGTCTCGTAGTTCAGCCGCCGGAAGCCGGCGTCCCGCCGGCCGCAGACCAGGGCCACGGCCTCGCCGAGCAGCCCGACATCGGTGAGGTACTCCGCGCGCCGCGGTCGCGGCAGGTCGGTGAGCTGGTCGGCGCCGGGGGTGTCGGTCAGCAGGACGCAGTACCCGGGGAGGAACTGGGTCTCCCCGAACACGGCGAAGCCCGACCGCATCCGGAACAGCACCGCGGGATTCTCGCCCCGCAGCGCCGCGCCGACCGGGTCGACCTGCCAGGCCGTCACTCGGCCGGCACCGCCACCGCGACCGGGGTCTGCTCCGCGCCCTGACCGAGCGGGTTGTCCCCGAACAGGTCCTCGAAGAACCGGGCCGGCCGGTCCGCCGCCAGGCCCAGCACGTTGCGGCCGATGTCGTTGGCGTCGATCACCACGACGCCGGCGAGCGTGGCCGCGGCCTCGGCCGGCAGGGCCGCCCGCAGCGCGGCGAGCAGCTCGCGGCTCACCTCGTCGGGGCGGGCGGGCGCCAGCTTGGCGGACACATTCGAAGGGTACGCCGAGTACTCCGTCGGACCGTCGATCGCACGGACGGAGTGGCCCGCGACGTTGTAGAACACGCCCCGCCTGCCCAGCACCTTGCCGGCCGCCCCCGCCGCCGAGGCGGCCAGGATGCGCGTGAGCCCGGCCTCCTGGATGGCGAGCTGCATCGTCCAGGGGCTGCCGAGGCCGATGCCGTACGGCGTCCGGACGACGAACTTCGACAGCGTCCGGGCCCACCAGGACGGCTGGATGTCCCAGATGAAGTAGGAGCGGCCCTGGCTGATCGCGATGATCTTCTCGCTGACCAGGACGTACCACGGGCGGGAGAGGTTCCGCTCGTACGTGCCGTCCGCGCGGATCGCGTCGACCAGCCCGCCGACGTACGCGGTGATGCGCGGGGCGTACGGGTCGCCGGTCGCGAACAGCTCGGTGCGCACCGGGAAGCGGATCCACCGCTCACCGTCCACGGTGATCTCGAGCCGCTTGCCGGCGTTCGCCTCCAGCGGCCCCTTGATCCGGACGGGCTCGGCGGCCTCGGGCCTGGGGTCGAAGAACTCGCGCATCCACAGCTCCACCGCGAGCAGCCGCCAGAACAGCGCGGCGTCGGCGTTGCGGCCCTTGATGAAGTCCTCGAACGCGACGAGGACGGCGTGCTGGCGCACCCACGGCCGGTTCGTGAACGACTCGGACAGGAACTCGCCGTACACCCGGTTCTTCATCCGGAGCAGCCAGTCCCGCACCGGCGCGCCGGGTGCCATCCCGGTCGTCGCCGACGTCCCCGCGATCGCCTTGAGGACGGCCTCCCCGCCTCCCGGCCGGGTCAGCGCGGCCTCGCCGAGCGACCGCGCCGCGACGGCGTCGGTGTACGGCAGCCGCACGCGCACGCCCGCCCGCGCGCCGGCCCGGTCCGCGACGCGGAGCGCGGTGGCGATCCCGCCGGCCTGCCGGTCGCGCGCGTCGGGGACGGTCCCGTTCTCGGCGGTGAGCAACGCGGGAACGTCGACCGGCTTCTTCGACCTCGGCTGCGCCGCGGCGAGCACGGCGTCCGCGCCGTCCGCCGCCAGGAGCGCGTCGGCGGTGCCGGCGACGGAACCGGTGATCGCGTAGAGCGCGTACGCGGCGAGGTCCCCGACCGGCTCGCCGACCGCGCGGACGAACTCGGCGAGGTGGTCACCGGGGTCGACGTCCACGGTGCGGGCGCCGGTGCCGAGCGCGGCCAGGGTCTTCGCCGTCGCGCCGTTCTCGCCGTCGCCGTACGGCGGGTAGTTGCCGACGACGACCTCGGCGGCCTGGGCGCGGGCAGCGAGCACGGCGCCGGCGAGGCCGTGGGACAGCCGGGTGACCACGCGGCCCCCGGTCGCCCGTACCGCGACCGCGTCGTCCACAGTGGACGCGACGGCGGTCGGCGCGGTGGGGTCCGGCACCGGGTACGCGGTGGCGCGGGCCCCGGCATCGGTGAGCGTGACGACCTGGCCGGCGGTGACACGGGAGATGCCCGCGAAGAAGGTGGCCTCCCCGGTGTCGGACACCCCGGTGCGCAGGAACCGCCGCACGACCGCGTCGTCCGGTGCGGACTCGACGCCGTCGGCGGCGAGCAGCGCCGTGGGCTCGGAGGCGTACAGCGTGCCGCCGTCCGCCGTCGTCACGCGGTACAGCGCACCCGCGCCGGCCCGGTCCACCGCGAGATGCGTCGCGCCGTCGCGGCCGTCGTGGATCACCAGCGCGAACGCCCCGTCCAGCCGGCCGAGCCCGCCGACGCCGAACGCCGTGTACGCCGTGAGGGCCAGCGTGACGTCGTCCGCATCCGCCGGGACGGCGTGCCCGGCGGCGGCCAGCTCCGCGGTCACCGCCGCCGTCGCGTACAGCTCGCCGTCGAGGACGGCCACCACGCCGTCGCCGGTACGGGCGGTGACGCGCTCGCCGTCGCGGTGGCACACGGACAGCCGGGCACCGGAGTCCAGGTCGAGATCCAGCCGGCCGGCGGGGCCGCGGTGCGCGAGCGCGGCGGCGACCGGGGCGAGCGAGGTGCCCTCGGCTCCGGCGGCGGGTCGGATTCCGGCGAGGCCGCTCATGCAGGAGTTCTCCCGTTCCGGGGGGTTTCGTGGGCGGGGTCGATCCTATTCGACCCCGTGGTCACGCCCGCGCACCCGCCAGCGCCGCCGCGAGGTCCGTGGGCTCGGTCACCGGTGCGCCGCACACGAACCCGCGGCACACGTACGCCGCCGCGCGGCCACCGGGCAGCGGCCGGTCGGCGAGCAGCGGAACACCCTGGGCATCCGGGAGCCCGCTGACCACCACCGCACCGGGCGCGGTCGACGCCCAGGCCGTCCGCCGCAGCTCGTCCGCCGCGGGCCCCGTCCCCACGACGGCCACCTCGGCCGGTCCGGCCAGCAGCGCCTCCCCGACCGCGCACGCCCATCCGGCGAACCGGGCATGCGTCGCGGCGAGCGCGCCGACCTTCGCCAGCGCGGCGACCGCGGCGTCGTGATGCGGCTCGGACGCCGTCAGGGCCGAGTACGCCAGGAGTGCACCGGCCGCGGCCGAACTGCCGGACGGCGCCGCGTTGTCCGTCGGGTCCTGCGGCCGCTTGACCAGCGTCTCGGCATCGTCCGCGGTGTCGAAGAACCCACCCTCGCCGGCCGGGAAGCGGGTCAGCACCGTGTCCAGCAACTCCCCCGCCCGGCCGAGCCAGCGGCCGTCACCGGTCACCTGGTGCAGCACCGTGTACGCCTCGGCGAGCCCGCCGTGGTCGTCCAGCACGCCCGCCGCGGCGCCCACCCGGCCGTCGCGGGAGGACCGGCGCAACCGGCCGTCCACCATGTGCACCCGCTCGATCAGCTCCGCCGCCTCGACGGCCGCCGCCACGGCGGACTTCTGCCCGGTCAGCTCGCCGTACTCGGCCAGCGCCGTGATCGCGAGCGCGTTCCATGCCGTCACGACCTTGTCGTCCCGCGCCGGCTGCGGTCGCCGGTTCCGCACGTCGAGGAGGGTCGAGCGGATCCGGGCCCACCGCGCCGGCTCGTCCGGGTCCTCCCGCAGCTGCAGGACGCTCGTGCCGTGCTCGAACGTCCCGCTCGCCGTCACCCCCAGCAGGTCCTTCGCCCACCAGCCGTCCTCCTGGCCGAGCACCTCCAGCAGCTGGTCCGGTGTCCAGGCGTAGGTCAGCCCCTCCACCCCGTCGGTGTCGGCGTCCAGTGCGGACGCGAAGCCGCCCTCGGCCGTGCGCAGATCCCGGAGCAGGAACTCGGCCGTCTCGTCGGCGACCCGGCGCGCGAGCTCCGAGCCGGTGGCCCGCCACAGGTGCGTGTAGAGCCGCAGCAGCTGCGCGTTGTCGTACAGCATCTTCTCGAAATGCGGGACGACCCAGTCGGCGTCCACCGAGTACCGCGCGAAACCGCCGGCGAGCTGGTCGTACATGCCGCCGCGGGCCATCGCGTCGGCGGTACCGACCACGGCGCCGAGCGACCTGGCGTCCCCGGTCCGGTGGTGGTGCCGCAGCAGGAACTCCAGCGCCATCGACGGCGGGAACTTCGGCGCGCCGCCGAACCCGCCGCGGGCCTCGTCGTACGTCTCGTGCAGCGACCGCGCCCCGGCGTCCAGGATCTCTGCCGTCATCGGGGTACCGGCGGGCAGCCGCGCTCCGCCGCCGATCGCGTCCACCACGGCCGCGCCCTGCCGGAGCACCTCGTCCCGCTTGTCCTTCCACGCCGTGGAGATGGCGGTGACCACGCGCTGGAACTGCTCGCGCGGGAAGTAGGTACCGCAGTAGAACGGCGTGCCGTCCGGCGTGCAGAAGACCGTCATCGGCCAGCCGCCCTGGCCGGTCATCGCCTGGGTGGCCTCCATGTAGACCGCGTCGACGTCCGGCCGCTCCTCGCGGTCCACCTTGATCGGGACCGTCAGCTCGTTCATCAGGCGCGCGGTCTCGTCGTCCTCGAACGACTGGTGGGCCATCACGTGGCACCAGTGACACGCGGCATAGCCGACGCTGAGCAGCACCGGGACGTCGCGCCTGCGCGCTTCGGCGAACGCCTCTTCACCCCAGGGCCACCAGTCGACCGGGTTGTCCTGGTGCTGCAACAGATACGGGCTCGTGGCGTCCTTCAGCCGGTTCACCATCAGAGCTGCCTCCTGCCGCTGTCTTCCGATATCCGACCGGTCCGATCACCGCCGGACAGCCGACCGAGATGGCCGGGCCGGTCGGGCCGGATCGCGCTTGGGGCCCTCGGCGGTCGGGAGCCTCTCGGCGTGCCGCCGGCACCGTGACCGCACACGGCACCCGTCCACGCCCGTCCCGTCGGGGGGACGCTACCGGCTCGGCACGTGCCCGGCCCGGGCAGACCGGGGGCTGCCGTCCCGCGCCGGGCCGCGAGGGCCGCCCGCGGGCGATCCTGATTCGCACTCCGGCCCGTATCCGCATCGCGGGTACGGGCCGGATCACGTTCAGCGGAAACCTGGAGCGTGTTCGTCGAGGCGCGGAGTGCGACCGCTCCCCGGTCACGGTGGTGCTCGCCGTGCTTGCCGACACGCCGCAGGGACACACCTCCACCGCGCCCGTCCCGGGGATGCGGACGGGAAATCCTTGTAGCATGGTCAACACGTCAACAATGCTTGACGTAACGACCACAGGCGGAAGGGGAAGAAACGGTGGGGACGGACCTGGCGTTCGATGCGCTGGCCGACCCGGTACGACGCCAGATCCTCGGCGTCCTCGCGGCGAGCACAGAGTGCAGCGCCGGCGAGATCGCCGAGCAGATCAGCCGGGTCGGACGTACCGCCGTGTCCAGCCACCTCCGGGTGCTGAAGACGTCCGGCCTCGTCACCGAGCGCCGCGACGGGCGGTACCGCCTCTACGCCCTGGACCCCGCGGGCCCCGCCCGCGACGTCCTGGCGTTCCTGCACGAATTGTTCGCCGCGACCCTGGACGACGTCAGGGTGGCAGCGCAGACTGACGCGATGCCGGAGAGGGGACGCGCCACCCGCCGGGCGCAGTGATGTTCGCGCTCGCCCTGGCCGCCGAGCAGACCGTCGAGGCCACCCCCGAGGCGGTGTTCGCGCTGTTCGGGGCGGGCGCAGGCGCCGGCTGGGTGTTCGACGCGACCTGCGACCGGGTCGCCACCGGGTCCGTCGTCACCATGCGCGCGCCGTTCGGCGGCGCGGGGGGCGACGTGGAGATCCTCGGGCGGATCACCCGGATACGGTTCCCCCAGGAGATCGTCGTCGCGCACGACCTGCCGTGGCGCGGCCGGTTGCGCGTCGTGTTCGACGCGGCCCCCGGCGGCGGGACGCGGGTCCGGCTCATCGCGGACCTGGACGCCGACGGCCTGGAGTGGCTGATGCGCCGCCGCGGCTGGCCGGTCCCCGAGGAGCCGCCCCCGGACGCCCACCCCGTCGGCCTGCTCACCAGCAAGTCCGGGTCGGGCAGTGTGTTCGCGTCGGCGACCGAGAACGTGGCCCGGCTCGCCGTCGAGGAGATCAACGCCGACGGCGGGATCCACGGCCGGCCGATCCGGCTCGTGGTCGGCGACGACGCCACCGACGTCGAGGTCGGCGCCGGGGAGGCGCGGCGACTGGTGCGCGCGGGTTGCCGGGCCATCCTCGCGACGACGACGTCGGCGACGTTCGCCCGGGTGCAGCGCGAGATCGCGAGCACCGGCGTGCTGCTGGTACACACACTGATGAACGAGGGCGGCCGGGGCGGGGACCTGCTGTTCCAGCTCGGTGAGCGCCCGCAGGACCAGCTCCGGGCGGCGATCGGGCCGCTGATGCGGGAGAGCGGCGGACGCCGGGCCTTCCTGGTCGGCAACGACTACTGCTGGCCGCAGATCGTGCACGCGTGTGCGCGGCGGGAGATCGCCCGGCGCTCCGGTCACGTCGTCGGCGAGGGGCTGGCGCCGCTGGGCAGCCGGGACTTCGAGCCGATGATCGAACGCATCCTCGCCTCACGCGCCGACCTCGTGGTGTCCGCGTTCGTGGGGGCGGACGCCGTCGCGTTCGAGCGGCAGTGCCACGCGATGGGGCTGCGGGACCGCGCCCGCACCCTCGTGCTCGCCCTCGACGAGCCCACCCGGGAACGCATCGGCGACCGCGCGGCGGCGGGGCTGTGGGCGGTGTCAGGGTACTTCGCCGAGCTCCCCGGCGAGGCGAACGCGACGTTCCTCGCCCGGTACCGCGCCGCGTACGGACGCTGGGCGCCGCCGGTGTCGAGCATCTCGGAGTCGACCTACGAGGCGCTGCACCTGTACGCCGCGGCCGCCCGCAACGCCCGTGACGACGAGCCGCGTTCGGTGTCCCGGGGGCTCCGCGGACGGCACGGCTTCCCCCGCGGCACCGTCACGCTCAGCGGGCCCGAGACGTTCCGGCAGGACCTCTACCTGGCCCGGGCCACCGCGGAGGGTTTCGAGATCGTTTCGACGTCGTGTCAATGCGACGTAACGTATTGACACGTCTCGGAGCCTGGACCTAGCGTCCCTCGCACGGCGACGGCCACACGTCCTGCTGCCGGTTCGATCCCGGGCGGGCGCTGACCCCTCGCCCCGTCGCGAGGAGGCTCTCCATGGCCGTCCGGCCACCCAGCAAGGACCAGCTCGCCGCGATCGCCCGCGGCTACGGCTTCACGATGAGCGACGCGGACATCGCCTCGTTCGAGACCATGATCGCCGGGTCGATGGCGTCGTACGACGCGGTCGAGGAGCTGTACGAGGCGAGCGCGCCGGCCATGCCCGAGCGCCCGTGGTCCCGGCCCGACGACGTCGACAACGCCCTCGGCGCCTGGTACGTCCGCACCGGCATCAACGAGGCGAACGACGGCCCGCTCGCCGGATACCGGGTCGCGATCAAGGACAACACCGCCGTCGCCGGGGTGCCGATGATGAACGGCTCCGCCACCCTCGAGGGGTTCGTCCCCCGGCGCGACGCGACCGTGGTGAGCCGGCTGCTCGCCGCCGGCGCCACGATCACCGGCAAGGCCGTCTGTGAGGACCTCTGCTTCTCCGGCGCCAGCCACACCTCGGTGACCGGTCCGGTCCGCAACCCCTGGGACCCCACCCGCACCGCGGGGGGCTCGTCCAGCGGCAGCGGGGCGCTCGTCGCGGCCGGCGAGGTGGACCTCGCGGTCGGCGGCGACCAGGGCGGCTCGATCCGGATGCCCGCCGCCTTCTGTGGCGTCGTCGGGCACAAGCCGACCCACGGCCTGGTGCCGTACACCGGGGCATTCCCGATCGAGTCCTCGATCGACCACCTCGGCCCGATCGCCCGGACCGTGTCCGACGCCGCGCTGATGCTGACCGTGATCGCGGGCCGCGACGGCTGGGATCCCCGGCAGCCCGCGGACGTGACCCCCGCGGACTACCTCGGGGCGCTCACCGGCGACGTGTCCCGGCTGCGGGTCGGCGTGGTCACCGAGGGATTCGCCATCCCGGGCCTGTCCGACCCCGGCGTGGACGCCGCGGTGCGCACGGCCGCCCAGCGGCTCACCGAGCTCGGCATGACGGTCGAGGAGGTCGCCATCCCCTGGCACCGCCACGGGATGCACGTGTGGAACGTCCTCGCCACCGACGGCGCGACCGTGCAGATGGTCGACGGCAACGGGTACGGCCACAACTGGGACGGCCTCTACGACCCCGAGCTGATCGCCCACTACGGCCGCCAGCGCAAGACGGTGCCGGACCGGTGGTCCGAGACGGTCAAGCTCGTCGCGCTCACCGGGCGGTACTCGATCGACGAGTACCAGTCCCGCCACTACGCGATGGCCCGCAACCTGACGTTCGAGCTGCGCCGCGCGTACGACAAGGCGCTCGCGAGCTACGACGTCCTGGTGATGCCCACCCTGCCGATCACCGCCACGACCCTGGTCGCGCCCACCGACTCGCGGGAGGACTACATCACCCGCGCCCTGGAGATGATCGTCAACACCGCACCGCTCGACGTGAGCGGCCACCCGGCGACGACCGTCCCGACCGAGCCGGTCGACGGGCTGCCGGCCGGGCTGATGATCATCGGCAAGAGGTTCGACGACGCCACCTGCCTGCGCGTCGCCGACGCGTACGAACGACTCCGCGGCGGTTTCCCGACCCCACCGGCCCGGCAGGGCGCGGCAGTGTCCCTCTGAGGAAAGGAATCTTCCCGTGAACGGCGTACACGATCTGGGCGGTACCGACGGGCTCGGGCCCGTACAGGTGGAGGACCGGGAACCGGTCTGGCACAGCGACTGGGAGAAGGCCGCCTTTGCCATGTTCCCCGCGAACTTCCTCAAGGGGCACTTCAACCTCGACGAGTTCCGGCACGGCATCGAGCAGATGCACCCGGCCGAGTACCTGCTCTCGCCGTACTACGAGCACTGGATCCACACCGTCGAAGACCATGTGGTCGCGGCCGGAGTGGTCGACGCGGAGGAGCTCGAGGCGCGGACCCAGCACTACCTGAAGAATCCGGACGAGCCGCTGCCCGACCGCAGGGACCCCGAGCAGGTGGCTCTCTTCGAGCAGGTCATGCGGGCCGGCGGCTCCGCCCGGCGCGAGTCCGGCCGGGACCCGAGGTTCGCGATCGGCGACCGGGTCCGGGTCGCCGACGACAGCCCGCTCGGGCACACCCGCCGCGCCCGCTACGTGCGCGGGAAGACCGGTGTCATCGACCTGGCCCACGGCACGTTCATCTACCCGGACAGCGCCGCGAACGGCCTCGGCGAAGACCCGCAGCACGTGTACACGGTGCGCTTCGACGCCGCCCAGCTCTGGGGCGAGGAGGCCGCGGACCCGAACGCGACGGTGACCTTCGATGTCTGGGAGCCGTACATCGAGAAGGCGTGACCACGGCGTGTCCGCCCGAGCCACTGAGGAGAGATCCCCCATGACCACCACTGAGAGCCCCCTTCCGGTCCCCGCGGTCGCGCTCCGCTCCGAGGAGGAGATCGCGGCGCGGGTGAAGGCCCTCGAGGCCATCATGATCGAGAAGGGCATCATGACGACCGAGGCGGTCGACCGCCTCGCCGGGATCTACGAGAACGAGGTCGGCCCGCATCTGGGCGCCAAGGTGATCGCCAAGGCGTGGACCGACCCGGAGTTCCGGGAGCGGCTGCTCGCCGACGGCACCGCGGCGTGCGAGGAGCTCGGCATCGGCGGCATGCAGGGCGAGGACATGACGGCCGTCGAGAACACCGACACCGTCCACAATGTCATCACCTGCACGCTGTGCTCCTGTTACCCGTGGCCGGTGCTGGGCCTGCCTCCGAACTGGTACAAGGCCCCGGCGTACCGGTCCCGGATCGTGCGCGAGCCCCGCAAGGTGCTGCGTGAGGACTTCGGCCTGGACATCCCCGAGTCGGTGGAGATCCGGGTGTGGGACTCCAGTGCCGAGCTGCGGTACTTCGTGCTCCCCCGGCGGCCGGAGGGCACCGAGGACCTCCCCGAGGACCAGCTCGCCGAGCTCGTCACCCGCGACTCGATGATCGGCGTGGGCCGGCCGCTCCACCCGGGGGCGGCATGAGCGGCCGGGAGGACATCGAACAGCTCCTGGTCCAGTTGCCGCACCAGGAGGAGATCCGGCCGGAGGGCGGCGAGGTGTCCTTCGGGACCGCGTGGGAGATCCGGGCGTTCGCGCTCGCGGTCGCGGCGCATCAGAACGGGCAGTACGACTGGCCCGACTTCCAGCACGCGCTGAGCACCGCGATCCGGACGTGGGAGGACGCCGGCACGAAGGAGCCGTGGCGGTACTACGACCGGTGGCTCGAGGCGCTCGAGAGCCTGCTCGCCTCCACCGGCACGCTCGACCCGTCCGAGGTGGACGACCGTGCCCACGTCGTGCTCACCACCCCCCGCGACGCGAGTCACCACCGCGCCCGGCTGGAGCCGGTGGCCGTGGACGCAGCCCGGGTCTGACGCCGCTCGTGCTCACCACCCCGCCGCAGGAGGCGAGGTGGTGAGCACGGCCGCCCCTGAACAGGAGTCGCCGTGACCACTCTGACCGCCACCCCGGTCGCACGGGGATGGACCCGCGCCGAGCGGGTGAAGCTGTCCGGCATCGTCGCCGCGATCGCCCTGTTGCACGTCGCCGGGTGGTCGGCGTACCTGTCGGTCACCCACGGGCCGGCCGGAGCGGGTGCCTTCGCCGGTGCCGGACTACTGGCGTACGCGCTCGGGGTGCGCCACGCGTTCGACGCCGACCACATCGCCGCCATCGACGACACCACTCGGCTGATGGTCCACCGTGGACGGCGGCCGGTCGGCGTCGGGTTCTTCTTCGCCATGGGCCACTCGTCGGTCGTCGTGGTGCTGTCACTGGTCGTCGCGCTCGCGGCGGGAGCCGCGGCCGGGCCGCGACTGGAGCACTGGCGCGAGGTCGGCGGCACGGTGTCCACCGTGGTCGCGATGACGTTCCTGAGCCTCGTCGCGGTGCTGAACGCGTTGGTGCTCAAGGGGATCGTCGGCTCGTGGCGCGCGCTGCGGCACGGCGAGCTCGACGAGGAGCAGCTCGAGCTCCAGCTCCTCAACCGCGGCCTGGTGAACCGGATCCTCGGCGGCCGGGCACGCACGCTGATCCGGTCGTCGTGGCACATGTACCCGCTCGGAATCCTGTTCGGACTCGGCCTGGAGACCGCGTCCGAGGTCGCCCTGCTCAGCCTCTCCGCGAGCGCCGCGCAGGCCGGTGGGGTGTCGGTGCTCGCCACGCTGTCGTTGCCGCTGCTGTTCGCGGCGGGGATGAGCGCGTTCGACACCTGCGACGGCGTGCTGATGTCCGCCGCCTACACGTGGTCGCAGCACAACCCGGCGCGGCGCCTCTTCTACAACATCGCGACGACGTGGGCCACCGTGCTGGTGGCCGGGTTCATCGCCGGCGTGTACGTGGCCGGAGTTCTGGCCGAGCATGCCGGTATCGGTGCGCTGCGCGGCGTCGCCGGGCTGGCGGACCACTTCGAGCTGCTGGGGTACGTCATCGTCGGGTTCTTCGTCGCCACCTGGGGCGGGGCCGTGCTGCTGTGGCGGTGGGGCGGCTTCGAACGGCGGTACGCGACCCGGCGGCCGGCCGCCCGACCCGCACTCCGGAACTAGGGGCGGTACTCGGCCACCAACAGCGCCAGGTCGTCGCCGAGGTCGGCGCCGACGGCGGCCCGCAACCGCGCGAGGATCTCGTCCAGCACCTCCGGCAGCTCGCCCTCGCCCAGTGCCGGCACGATGTCGGCCAGCTCGGCGAACCGCCCCTGGGCATCCCGCGCCTCGATCAGCCCGTCGGTGTG
The DNA here is from genome assembly GCA_030840805.1 of Actinomycetota bacterium. GTDB lineage: Bacteria > Actinomycetota > Actinomycetes > Mycobacteriales > HKI-0501 > JAVEDU01. Next base: position 40,031 of record JAVEDU010000097.1, on the reverse strand, counting down.
CAACAGGAGCCGGTCCCCGGGCTCGAGCCGCACGGTGGCAGGGACGGGCTCCGCCTCGAACCCGAGCCCGAGCGGCGGGCTCACGGCGCAGTGCAGCGGCGCGGTGGCGCCGTCATGGACGAGCAGCGCCGGCGGATGGCCGCAGCTGACGATCTGGCAGGTCCCGTCGTCGCGGATCTCGGCGACCAGCGCGGTGACGAAGTCCTCGTCGGTCAGGTACGGCCGGATCCGCTGGTCCATGCGCTGGGCGATCGCCGCGACGTCCCGGCACTCGACCGCCGCGGCCCGGAACCCGCCGAGCACGATCGTGGCGAGGCGTACCGCGTCCAGGCCCTTGCCGCGGACGTCGCCGATCAGCAGCCGCACGGCGCCCGGCCGGGTGACGGTCTCGTAGAGGTCGCCACCGACCAATGCGTCCTCGGCGGCGCTGACGTAGGTCCCGGCGAGCGCGACGGGGCCCAGCCGCTCCGGCACGGGCGCCAGGATCGCCTGCTGCACGGTCTCGGCGACCCGGGTGATCGCGGCGAGCCGGCCGGTCTGCTGCCAGTGCGCGTGCGCGTTCTCGACCGCGACGGCGGCCCGGCGGGCGACGTCCTCCGCCACGGCCAGGTCGGCGGTGTCGAACCGGCGGCCGGACTCGGCCTGGACCATCGTGATCGTCCCCAGCGTGCCGCTCCGGCCGGTGAGCGGCACGATCACCGCGCTGCGGAATCCCAGCTCCTGGGTGATCCGGCGGCGCTCCTCGTCGTCCTGGCCGACCGCGATGCGGTCCTCGGGGATGTCCGGATGGAGCTCGGGGATGCCGGTCCTCGCGACCTTCGGCACCCCGAACGGCGCGTCCGGGTCAGGGGGGAACCGCCGGCGCAGCTCCGCGACGTACTCCATCTTGACCGGGTCGACATGCGCGATCGCGACGGTCGTCATCTGGTCGTCGTCTCCCAGCAGCTCGACGGCGCACCAGTCGGCGAGCCGCGGGACGACGAGATCGGCGATGTTCGCCAGCGTCGCGCGGTAGTCCAGCGTGGAGGACAGGATCGACGAGGCGTCCGCGAGGAACGCGAGCCGGTCCGATGCCTTCCGCGCCTCCGCCAGGGCGCGCGCCCGGTCCAGCGCCTGGGCGGTCTGTGCCGCGAACGCCTCCACGAACCGGCGCTCGTCGTCGTCGAACAGGCGCGATACGCCGAAGCTGAACCGCAGCGCGCCCAGCACCTCCCCGGCCACCGGCAGCGGCACGGCACACATCGCCCCCGCCGTCGGCTCCATTCCGCGGAGCGAGGTGAACCGCTCGTCGTAGTCCTGCCGGGACTCCAGCCACACCGGTACGCCGGAGCGCAGCGCGAGAGCGGCGGGCAGGTCGGAGTGGAGGTTCTCGCGCTCCAGCCGGGCGATCAGCGCATCGTCGTAGCCGACCGAGTCGATCATGACGAGACGTTCGTCCGGTCCCGCCACGAGCAGGCCTCCGCCGCTCGCGCCGAGCGCGGCAACGCCCTCGTTGACGACCACCGCGGCGACGTCGTCCAGGGTGCGGGCACCGGCGAGCGCGGCGGTGACCGACTGGAGTCGCGCGGAGCGGTCGGTGGCGCGCTGCGCGGTGGCGACCACGCTCAGTTCGTCCAGCAGCCTGCCCTCGAAGCTCTGCTGGGGCGGGGGCGGCGACCCGGCTGCCGCGGCACGGAGCTGGGTGACGAGCGACTCGATGTACCAGCGGCGGAAGAGGCGGTGCTGCGGCGGGGTCTCCAGGGTGAGCAGCCGCGCGGCCCGCGCATAGGAGTCGGCCTCGTCGAGCGCCGCCAGGTACGCCTCACCGGCGTCCGCCGAGGATGCCGGCAGCGTCAGGACGAGTTCGGTGCGGTCCTCGCCGCGGCGGGCGGCGGTCATCGCCTGCCGCTTGATCGACAGGCGGGCGTCGGTGAACCGGTGCACCACGGTGTGGACGAGTTCGGCGAGCGGGCCCTGCAGGGCCGCGCCGGTGCCGGCAGCCGCGCCCTGCGCGGCGAGGTGGAACTCCCGCGCGATGTTGTCGACATGCGCCTTGGCCGCGAGCAGCAGGTCGGTCGGCACGCCGCCCAGCCGGACCGTGTGGCGCGGCTCCGCGGTCGCGTCGCCGGCCCCGTCGTCACCCCACGCGGCCAGCAGCGCCTCGGGGTCCACGTCGGGGATCGGGCCCGACGCCTCCGGAGCGGAGTCCTCGGCCAGGAGCTCGGCCCAGACCACCTTGCCCGGGTCGACCGGGTCGACCCCCCACCGCCGGGCCAAGGTCGCCACGAGGGCGATACCCCGGCCGGTCATCGCGTCCGCGCTGGCGAGCGCCCGGAGCGGCGCGGACCGGGTACCGTCCTCCACCTCGATCCGTACCCCGTCCCGGCGGGGCGCGACGCGGAGGGTGACCGGGCCGGCGCTGTGCAGGATCGCGTTCGTGACGAGCTCGCTGACGACCAGCTCGGCATCGCCCCGGAGAGCGGGGCACGCGACCGCCGTCAGCGCCGCCGCCGTGAACCGGCGGGCATGGGGGACGGCATCAGGGTCGTCGCCGAGGCGCAACCCATTGTCGATCGTCACCCCACGCGCCTCCCCACGTCGCCATATGTACCTATCGTATGCGCACGTACACCTAACGTGATGCCAGGTCAGCCCGGGCGAGTCGCCGCCGGCCAGCCGCGAAACTCGACCGCTCGGCGCCGCGTGTAGCACGATTAGTGAGATACCCGTGACAAGTAGTGAACTACACACGTAAGTTACGACCGTTGCGATGGGCGACGGGCAGGAGGGCGGGCGAGCGTGTCGGGTTACGGCGTCATCCCGCCCGGCCTCGACCGTTCCACGACCGGGCAGCTCGGAGGAGGCATCGGCGTGGACTACGGCTCGGAGACGCCGACCACGTCCGCCGTCACCTTGCCCGCCGAGGTGGCCAGCACGCCCCGCGCGCGGCGGTTCGTCCGCGCCGCGTTGAGCGGCATCCTGTCCGCGGAGGTCATCGCGGCGGCCGAGCTGTGTGTCTCCGAGCTCGTCACCAATGCGGTGCTGCACGCCGGCACCCCGGTCCGGATCCACCTCACCCCGGTGAGCGACGGCATCCGGATCTCCGTCCAGGACGGGTCGCCCGCGATGCCGCTGCGGGTCCGCCACAGCCGGACGGCGGCGACCGGCCGAGGTCTCGCGCTGGTCACCGCGATGGCCCGCAGCTGGGGCGTCGACGTCCGCGACGGCGGCGGCAAGGCCGTGTGGTGCGAACTCGCGTCCACCGCCGCGGAGCCCACCGACGAGGAGGCCCTGCTCGCCGCCTGGGACGACGACGTCGACTGGGACGACCTCGACGTCCGCCGCGCTCTGGCGGCCGACGAGGCGAATCAGACCGGGCGGGTCACCCGCGCGCACGGCCTGACCGAGACGGAAGACGGCGCCGCCGACCCGATCCCCGGTGAGCCCGTGGTGCGGTACCGCGGGTACCCGATCGTGCTCAGCATGCGGCTCCAGGAGCACTACGAGGCGCTCACCCGCGAGTGCCAGCTGCTCTGGGCGGCGGCACGGCGGTCGTCGGAGGACGCCCCGCACCTCGTCGACGTCCCCCGGCGGCTGGCCCAGCTCGCCGAAGACCTGGCCGTCCGCTATGCGGGGAGCCGCTCCGAGCCCGACCGGCAGCGCCTGGAGGCGTTCGCCCTCGGCGAGGACACCGCGACCCTCGTGTACCCGATCATCCCTGAGCTGAAGGAGCAGATCCTGGCGCTCCGGGAGGTGCTCGCCGAGATGGACGAGTACTCCCGGAGCAACGCGCTGCTCACCCTCTCCACGCCGCCGGACCTCAACGCGCTCACGGACTGGCTGCTCGAGGAGTACCTCCGGCAGGCGGACGGACACCCGCCCCACGAGTGGAACGGACCCCTCCGCTGATCGGCGACACGCGGCCGACCGGCCCAGCCACCGACACGCGGACGGTGGACCACGCGGACCTCCTGGAACGGCTCGCCGATGCCGTCGTGGTCGCGGGTCCCGGCATGTGCATCCTCTATGCGAACCCCGCCGCCGACAAGCTGCTCGGGTACGGCCCCGGCGAGCTGACCGGCCGGTCCGTCACCGACATCGTCCCCACCCGGCTGCGTGCCGCGCACCTGGCCGGCGTGGAGCGGTTCCGCACCACCGGCACACGGACGCTGGTCGACGGCCGGCCCACCACCGTCCACGCGCTGCGGGCGGACGGGACCGAGTGCCCCGTGGAGCTGTCGCTGTCGGCCGTGCCCGCGGACGACGGAACCGTCCGGATCGTCGCCGTCCTCCGCGACCTCCGCGAGCGGATGGAGCTGGAACGCCACCGCGCGCTGGGCAGCTACCTCCGCGCGTCCATGGACGTGTCGGCCCAGCTCCAGTCCGCGCAGAGCGTCGAGCAGGCCCTGCACGACATCCTGCCTGCGCTGTGCGATCGGCTGGACTGGGACTTCGCCGCGCTGTGGCGGGTGGAACCGGGCACCGACCCGGTCGAGCTGGCCTGCGTCGACGTCTGGGAGGGCGACGGCAGCGTCGACGCCCCGTTCGCCGCCGGGACCCGGCAGACCCGACTGCGCGCCGGGACGGGACTCGCCGGGCAGGTGTTCACCCTCGAGCAGCCCATCGTCGTGGTCGACCCCGGCGCGGACCAGACGCTGCCGCGGCGCGCCCTCTTCGCCGCCTCGGATTTCCGCACCGGCGTCGCGCTCCCCCTGCTCGGCGCGAACCGGGTGCACGGCGCGGTGGAACTGCTGTCCCGGGACCGCCGCGACGTCGACGACCACCTCGTCGCGCTGCTGACCACGATCGGCCGGCAGATCGGCCAGTTCCTCGACCGTGCCGACGCGGAGGAGGAGATCCGCCGCTCGGAGGCCCGGTACCGGTCGCTGGTGGAGGCCAGCGCACTGGACGTCTGGCGGTGCGCGGTCGACGGGGCCGTGGCCACCGACATGCCGTGGTGGCGAAGTGTCACCGGGCAGTCGACCGAGGAGATCCTCGGGTACGGCTGGCTGGAGGCCGTGGTCCCGGCGGACCGCGGCGCCGTGGAGAGCGCGTGGATGCTCGCCCGCGACAGCGCCACCGTGTACGAGGACGAGTACCGGCTGCGCGCCGCGGATGGGCGCATGCGGACCGTGGTGGTCCGGGCCGTACCGATCCTGGCGGACGGGCGTCTCGTCGAGTGGATGGGCACGACGGCAGATGTCACGGCCGAGCGCCGGGCGAACGCGGCCCGGATCGAGCTGGCCGAGTCCCTCCAGGCCTCGCTGCTCCCGCCGCGGCTGCCGGCGATCCCTCGGCTCGACCTCGCCGCGATGTACGAGACCGGCGGCGACGGGCTGGTGGTCGGCGGTGACTTCTACGACCTGTACCCGGCCGCGGCCACCGAGTGGACGGCGGTCGTCGGCGATGTGTGCGGGACCGGCCCGGCCGCGGTCGCGGTGACCGCGACGGCCCGGCACGCCCTGCACGGCCTGGCGGTACACGGGACCGGCCCCGCCGCGACGCTGCGCGGGCTCAACGCGGCGCTGCTCCAGGACGCCGCGGACCGGCGGCCGTTCCTCACCGCGGTCAACCTGCGCATCCAGCCCCGCCCGGACCGGGTCCGCATCACGGTCGCCTGTGGCGGGCACCCGCTGCCGATGCTGCTCCGGGCCGACGGCTCGGTGGAACCGGTCGGCGAGCCGGGCACACTCCTCGGCGTGTTCGACGAGGTCGAGATCACCGATGTCGTCGTCCACCTCACCGACGACGAGTCCCTGGTGCTGTACACCGACGGCCTCACCGAGGCCCGCGGCGCGAACGGCGAGCTGTTCGGGGAAGACCGGCTCGCGGCGGTGCTGTCCGCGAGCGCGGGGTGCACCGCCGACGAGATCGTCGACCGGGTACGCGCCGCGGTCGCCGAGTTCCGCCGGCCGGGCCCCGCCGACGACGTCGCCGTGCTCGTGCTCCGGGTCAAGCCCCGCGCGGGCCGGACCTAGTCAGGCAGGTCCGGCGAGCAGCTCGGCCAGCCGCCGCACCTCCGGGTCGGACCGCAGCTCCGCGAGCCGTACCGGCCGGCCGGTGCCGTCCGCGACGGGCAGCCGCCAGTTCGGGTACTGGTCCACCGTGCCGGGCAGGTTCGGCTGCCGGAGGTCGCCGACCGCGTCCCCGAGCGCGGCCAGCACGAGCCGCGACGGCGCCCTGGCCAGGACGGCGTGCATGGCCCGCACGGTGTCCGCCGGGGACGGGTCGGCGCCGAGCAGCCCCTGCTCCCGCAGCATCGCCAGCAACCGGTTCCGCTCCCCGGCAACGCGGGTCCGCTCCTCCGCCTCGGAGTGGCCGAGCTGGCCCAGCTCGGCGCGGACCCGTACGTGCTCGTCGGCGAGGAACCCCGCGGCCGTCGGCAGGTCGTGCGTGGTCACGCTCGCCATCACCTGCTCGCGCCACTTCTCCGGGGGCAGCGGCGCGCCGTCGGCGTCGCGTTCGAACCACAGCACCGCGCTCCCGAGGATGTCCCGCTCGGCGAGGACGCGCGACACCCGCGGCTCGACGGTCCCGAGGTCCTCCCCCACGACCAGCGCACCGGCGCGGTAGGCCTCGAGCGCCAGCACCCCGAGCAGGGCCTCGTCGTCGTAGTACACGTACGTCCCGTCCGCCGCGGACGCGCCCGCCGGGATCCACCACAGCCGGAACAGGCCCATCACGTGGTCGATCCGGACCCCGCCCGCCGAGCGGAGCACGGCCCGGAGCATGTCGCGGTAGGGCGCGTACCCCGCCTCGGCGAGCCGTTCCGGGTTCCACGGCGGCAACCGCCAGTCCTGTCCCTGCTGGTTGAACGAGTCCGGCGGCGCGCCGACCGTCACGTCCATGGCGAGGACGTCCTGCAGCCCCCACGCGTCCGCGCCGCCCGGGTCCACCCCGACGGCGAGGTCGTGCACGATCCCGACCGACATCCCGGCGTCCCGGGCCGCGGCGCCCGCGGCGGCCAGCTGCTCGTCGCAGAGGAGCTGGAGCCACGCGTGGAAGTCCACCCGGTCGGCGAGCTCGTCCCGCAGCTCGCGCACCGCCGGGGCGTCCGGGCGCCGGAGCTCGGCCGGCCAGTCCTGCCACGGCACGCCCTGCCGCTCGGCGAGCGCCGAGAACAGCGCGAAGTCCGCGAGCCCCTCCCCCTGGTCGGCCCGGTAGGCCCGCAGCTCCTCCCGGCGGGCGACCGGCCACAACAGCTCCAGCGCGGCGAGCTTGGCGGTCCACGCGATGTCCCGATCGATCCGGTCGGGGTCGGGGTCCGGGCGCAGCGCGTCCACCCGGGCCCGCAGCTCCGGCTCGGCCGCCGCGTACTCCGGGGTCGCCTCCACCCGGAGGTACAGCGGGCTGCGGAACCGGCGGCTCGACGGGTAGTACGGCGACGGCTCCACCGGGACGACCGGGGACACCGCGTGGAGCGGGTTGCACAGCAGGATCCCGGCACCGAGCTCCGCGCCGCTCCACCGGGCCAGCTCGGCCAGGTCGGCGTAGTCGCCCAGCCCCCAGTCGTCGGCGCTGCGGACGCTGTACAGCTGCACCATCCAGCCCCAGGTCCGCTCGACGGCCGAGCGCTCCACTCGGGTGGGTGCGACGACGAGCACGGCGCCGCCGGTGTCGTCCCCCGCGGTGGCGGTGAGCCGGTGCCAGCCGTACGGCAGGTCGGGGAGCCGGAACGTGACCGCGACGCGCTCGGCACCGTCGACGGTCCGCCGCGCGCCCTCCACCCCGGCTCCGGCGGAGACCTCGCCGCCGCCCTCCCGCTCCACCGTGAGAGCGACCGGTACACCCGCGGGGGCGTGGACGACGACCTCCCCCGCGTCCCCGTCGCCGCGGACCACCACGGTGGGCGGGAGCAACCGCCGCCACGGGCCCTCGACGCGCTCGGCGAGGGCGGCGGCGATGCGCTCGGGGGTGGAGGCGTCCACGCCCAGCCGGCCGAGGACGGTGGCCACGGTCGCGGCGGACACGGGGACCTGTTCGCCCGCCCAGTCCTCGTAGCTGGTGGCGACGCCGTGGGCGCGGGCCAGTTCGGCGAGGGCAGGGCTGAGCGTGCTGGCGTCCGACATGATCTCCACCTTCCCAACCGCGGCGGAATCCACACCGGCTGAGGGGCATCCACACCATTCGGGCACACTTGCTCCGGACTTTGGGCGCGCATCGCGGCGAGATGGCATTCTTTTACGCACCTGCCTAGACACGGAGTCACTGTGCGCTCTCGTTATGTGATGTTCTGGGGCGCGGCGACCGCTCTCGGCCTGTCGACCGCCACCCTGGTGGCCGCCTCACCCGCCTCCGCGGCGCCCCCGAAACCCACCTCCCGGTCCGCCGCGGTGGCCGAGCTGAAGGCCTCGAGCGACCGGACGCCGAGCGTCACCACAGACCGCTCCGGTGTCGTCCGTAGCGTCCGGACCACGCCCGGCCACCCGATCGACCGGCCGACCGGCGTGCGGCGCGGCGCGAGCGCGGAGTTCAGCGCCCGGGGGCTGGCGAGGGAGCACGGTGCCGCGTTCGGCCTGACCGGGGGCGGCACCGAGCTGCGCACGACGGCCACCCTCCCGGCGGCCGGCGGCCTGGAGGTCGTCCGGTTCAACCAGACCATGAACGACGTGCCCGTCCTCGGCGCCGACTTCGTCGTCACGGTGCGCCCCGACGGTGAGACGGTCTCGGTGGGCTCCACCGTGACCACCGCGACGCCCGCGACCACCACGCCGAAGGTCACCGCCCGGCAGGCCGCCGCGACCGCCCGTGCGGTCACGCTCCGGACGGAGTCGCTGTCGAAGGATGCGGCGCTGACCGTCGGCACCCCGGAGCTGGCGATGTTCGACCCGGCCGTGTTCGGCGCACCGGGGCGGCCGGGCGTGCGCCCGGTGTGGCGGACGAAGGTGACCGGCACGTCCCGGTCCGGGCCCCTCGCCGCGGACGTCCTCGTCGACGCCCGGGCCAACCGGGTCGTGCTGTACGCGAACGCGCTGCACACCGCGCTCTCCCGGCAGGTGTGCGACCACAAGCAGGTGCGGGTCGGGTCCCCCCCCGAGACCGTGGACGGACCGGGCTACTACTGCCCCGCGAACAGGGCGTTCGGGGCGAAGGTGCCGTACGGCGTCGTCGCGGCCGTCGAGGGCAGGTTCGGCACCGACACCGACGTGAAGAACGCGTACCGCTTCGCCGCCACCACCCACTTCTTCTACAAGAAGCTGTTCAACCGGGACTCCATCGACGGCAACGGCATGCAGATCCGCTCGTCCGTCCGGTTCTGCCCGCCGGACGGCGGCAGCGGCGCCTCGTGCTACCGCAACGCGGCCTGGGACGGCGAGCAGATGGTGTACGGCCCCGGCTTCGCGTCGGGCGACGACGTCGTCGCGCACGAGCTGACCCACGGCGTCACCCAGCACACCTCGAACCTCTATTACTGGTACCAGTCCGGCTCGATCAACGAGTCGATGTCCGATGTCTTCGGCGAGTTCGTCGACCTGACCGACGGGACGGACGGCCGTGGCCGGCAGACGGCCTGGGAGATGGGCGAGGACGTCCCCGGCGGCGCGATCCGCTCGATGTCGAACCCGGCCAAGTTCGGCGATCCGGCCACGATGACGGCGAGCCAGTACCGCGGTGACTACGACGACAGCGGCGGCGTGCACTCCAACAGCGGGGTGGGCAACCGGGCCGCGTATCTCATCGCGACCGGGCTCGGTGGCGGCGGCACGGGCATCTCCAAGGCCGCGCAGATCTACTACCTGACCCTGCAGAACCTCAGCTCCGGCGCGGACTACGCCGACCTCGCGCGGACCCTGCAGGCCTCCTGCGCCGCCCTCGCGGGCCAGACGTTCCCGGCGGTCAAGGCGGCGTCGTCCGACCCGGCCACGGTGACGTTCGCCGCCGGGGACTGCGCCGCCGTCGACAGCGCGATCGCGGCGACCCAGATGACGACCGGTCCCACCCAGCCCGGCGCGGCCGCCCCGGAGGCGCCGAGATGCCCGGACGGTGCCGCCCCGGCCACCACGCTGTTCTCGGACGACATGGAGAACCCGAACTCCGGCAACTGGACCCTCACCACGCCGGCGGACCCCGACGACGCGACCACGGCGTACTACCGCGCGGAGACCTCGGACGGCAGCAGCTACGCCCACTCCGGCCAGACGTCGCTGATCGGGATGAGCTCGGAGATCTGGGTGAGCTCGGAGACCGAGGCGCCCGGGCCCGCGGCGGCCGGGCGGGCCCAGACGACCTCGTCGATCGCGATCCCGGCGAGTGGGCGCACGTTCCTCTGGTTCGCCCACGCGGACCGCCTGCTGGACGGCGGGGCCGATTCGGGCACGGACGGCGGCCGGGTCCTCGCCGCGTACACCAGCGCGGGGATCCCGACCACGGTCGACCTCGGCGCCGACGGGGTCGGGGCGAACGGCTACAACGGCCTCGCGCGGGACGGCGAGCGGGCGTTCTCCGGCGACAGCCACGGCTACGTCTCCAGCCGGTTCGAGGTCACCTCGTTGGCCGGGCGGGCGATCAAGCCGACGTTCGACCTGGTCGGCGACACGGCCGGCTACAGCGACTGGTACCTCGACGACGTCGAGGTCTACACCTGCGCCGGCCCGACGCCCGGCAAGGTCACCGGTGTCCAGGCCGCGCCGGCCACGGCCGGCGCGGTGACGCTCGGCTGGAACGCGCCGGACTGGGCCGGCGACTCCGGCCTCCGCGACTACACCGTGGACGTCGCGCCGGCCGTGGCCGGCTTCCCGAAGACCGTGACCGGTGACACGACCTCGGTCACCGGCCTCGCCGAGACGACGGCGTACCGGTTCACGGTGACGGCGAACGCGGTCGACGGCACCGCGGGGGCGCCCACCGGCACCGACGTGGTCCCGACCGCGGCGACGCTGAAGTCCTCCGCGAGCACCGTTGTGTACGGGCAGCGGGCGACCCTGTCCGGCACGGTCACCCGGCCGGGCACCGCCACCGGGGTCGGCGCGGTGACCGTGCTGGTCGAGAGCCGGCCGACCCGCACGGCCGACTGGAGGCGGGTCACCACCGCGAGGTCGGTCTCGACCGGCGCCTGGGCCGTCCCGGTGCTCCCGACCCGGGGGTACGAGTACCAGGCCACGCCGCAGGCCGGCCCGGGCGCGTGGGCGGGAACGGCGAGCCCCTTCATCACCCAGAAGGTGGCGTGGAAGATCAACGCCTCGTTCGTGACCGCGACCATCAAGCGGGGCCAGACCGCGCAGATGCGGGTCAGCCTCTCGCCCGGCAGGTACGCACAGCTCGAGCTGCAGCGCCGGGTCGGCACCCGGTGGGTCGTGATCCAGCGCAAGAGGTCCACCTCCAAGGGCACCGCGGTGCTGACGGTCAAGCACACCAAGGCCGGCAGGTTCGCCTACCGGGTGGTTGCCCGTGGCGACGCGTACCTCGTCATCACGGGTTCCGCCGCCGGCGGGCTCAACGTGAAGTCGCCCCGCTCGTCTCTCCTCGACGGTCAGCGGTCCTCGGTACGCCTGCCCCGGCCGAGCCGGACGACCGCGGGGCCGTGGTCCTCGATCCCCGCCAGCGCCGTCCAGATGGCCGCGGTGGCCTGGTCCACGGGCATCGGCGGGAACAGGTGGTACCCCTGGGCGGCGTCGCAGCCGAGCCGGGTGAGCGCGGCCCGCTGGTCGGCCCGCTCGACGCCCTCGGCCACCACCCGCAGCCCGAGGGACCGGGCCAGCTCGATCGTCGTCCGCACGATGGCCGCGGCCTCGCGGGAGGAGTTCATCGCCTGGACGAAGGAGCGGTCGATCTTCACCTCGTCCACCCGGATCCGCGCCAGGAACGTGAGCGAGGAGTAGCCGGTGCCGAAGTCGTCCACGGACAGCTGGACGCCGAGCGCGCGCAGCCCGTCCAGGACCTCCTCCACCACCTCCAGCTCGCTCATCACGACCGTCTCGGTGATCTCCAGGACGAGCAGCTCCGGCGGGACGTGGTACTTCGCCAGCAGCGCCGCCACGTCGTCCGGCAGGTCGCGGTCCAGCAGGCTGCGCGCCGAGAGGTTCACCGCGATCGGCAGCCGGAGCCCCTCGGCCCGCCAGGAGGAGGACACCTCCAGCGCCCGGTCCAGCACATACCGCGAGAACGGCCGCACCAGGTCGGTGTGCTCCACCATCGGGACGAACTCGGCCGGCGCCATCGAGCCGCGGCGCGGGTGCTCCCAGCGGATCAGCGCCTCCGCCCCGATCGGGGCACCGGAGGCCAGGTCGATCGACGGCTGGAGGTGCAGGACGAGCTGGTCGGGGCGGTCGAGCGCGGCGCGCAGCTCCGCGGCGAGGGCCAGCCGGTCGAGGCTCCCCGCGTCCCGGGACACCTCGTACCCCGCTACCGCGCGGCCGGATCGCTTGGCCTCGTACATCGCGACCTCGGCGCGCCGGAGCAGCTCGGCGGTGTCGCACCCCTCCCCCGGCGCGACCGGGGTGAGCGCCACCCCGACACCGGCCTCGACCGTGATGGCGACCCCGCCGACCACGACGGGCTCGCCGAGCACCGCCAGCAGTTCACGGGCCCGTGCCTCGGCGATCCCGGCCCCGGACGGCACGCCCGGCAGCCGCGGCAGCAGGAGGGCGAACTCGTCACCACCGAGCCGCGCCAGCATCTCGCCGTCGCGGAGCGCGTCGCCGAGCCGTACCGCCGTGCTGGTCAGCAGGAGGTCGCCGGCCGCGTGCCCCAGCGTGTCGTTGACCTCCTTGAAGTGGTTGAAGTCCAGCAGGAGGAGTCCCAGCGCGGTGCCGTCGGCGCCCTTGGCGCGGACATGCTCACCGCGTTCCAGCAGGCAGTTCCGGTTCGGCAGGCCGGTCAGGGCGTCGTGGGTCGCCTCGTGCTCCTTGCGCGTGGCGACGGTGCTGAGGCGGTGGTGTACCTGGGCATTGCGGAGCGCCGACACCAGCGCGCCCGCGAAGGTGGCCATCGCGAGCCCCTCGCGTTCGCCGCGGACCACCTCGGACCGGAAGCAGAGCCGGACCTCGCCGATCGCCACGCCCCCGCTGTCGACCAGCGGGGTGGACAGCACGGTCGGCTCCGCCCGGGCCTCGCCGCCCGGGGCCCCGTGCCAGATCTCGCCGTGCGCGCTGCCCCGGGTGAGGCGACGCGACTCGGGCCCGTCCAGCAGCTCGATCTCGACCACGTCCGCCGAGAAGAGGCCCGCCGCGCCACGGACGGCGGCGGCGATCACCTCGGTCTCGTCCAGCCGGTTGAGTCCGCCGACCGTCGCGGCGAGCCGCTGCCACGCGACGCGCTCGCTGCGGGCCCGCAGCCGTCCGGCGTACGCCTGGTGCACGAGCCAGAGGGGCGGAACCGCGAGCAGGAGCAGGAGGGGGTCGGCGTGCCCGAGCGCGAGCACCCCGAACGCGGCGGTCACATTGCCCACGAACGTCACCGCGAGCGTGCCGACGCCGTCGCGGAACGGCCGCAGCGGCGACACACCCTGCTCCTCGGCCAGCGCGAACGCGACCGCGAGATCGTTCACCACCGGGAACGCCAGGATTCCGAGGAGCAGCGCACCGGCGCCGGCGACGCTGGTCGGGTCCGGGACGCCGCCCGCGACGGCGTACGCGACCCACACCGCGACGGAGGAGGCGACGGCGGTCGTCGCCGCATTGAACGCGACCTTGACGGGGTCCAACCCGCGCCAGGTGAGCACGAGCCCGACGGCGAGCACGGCGCCCAGCACGACGACCGGACCGTCGGTCAGGACCACCGCGATCAGGACCGCCGCCTCGGCCCAGTCGAACTGCACGGCGGTGCCACGGACGCGCACCCGGTGCGAGATCAGCCGACTGACGATCATCAGCCCGATCGCGAGGGCCGCCGGGCCCCAGTGCGGCGGCGGTGACTGCGCCAGCGCGACGGCGGCCCAGAGCACGCAGAGCAACCCGGCCGCGACCGCTCCGGCGATGTACGCACGCAGGCGGGGATGCACACCCGCGAGCCGCCTCACGCCCGAGCCCGTCACTGGCACGCCCCTCCTCGTCGGGTCCGCACGAGCGTGCCCGAGCCGGGGTGCCGTCGTCACCGGTAACTCACCGGTAACGACACATCGGTCCGAAGGGCCATCGAGGCCTCCTCCGAACGGTGGATACCGCGCAGGCCACCGACCATGAGGGTGGTGGCCCGGGGTACCGGACGACGGGGTGTCAGCACCGCGCCGCCCCAGGCATGGCCGCTCACCTCCACCCGAGAGTGGACGCGCGCCACCCTTGGCGCACGAGAGTAGGTCGTGACGGCCTGGATTGCCCTACCCCGTGGCGAAACGTAGCGATATTGGCGGTATCCGGTCACGCCTCGTGGCCGGGATCAGCCGCGCTCGTCGGGAGGGGTCTCGTCCCGGTCCGCGGGCGGCTCCGGGAACTCCGGGGGCAGCTTACGGATGCGGGAGCTCATGTTGCGGATGAGCAGGACCGTGGCGATCAGCAGCAGGATGATCAGGAAGAGCCCGAGCGGGCCGGCGAGTGCGCCGGTCCGGGTGTCGCCGAAGTTGTTCACCGGCGCCTGGGGCGTGATCCCGTCCGCCAGCACCATCGAGATCGCCGCGAAGGCCTGGGACGTCATCGTGGTCCTCCGAAGGGTTCAGCGCCGCCGTACGCGACGCCGCCGAAGGTCTCCACGGTACGCCGGAACCGGTCAGTCGCGACCGCCCGGGGGCGCCCACAGGGAATTCGGGCGGCCGACGGGTCGCCCGCGGTGCCGGTCGGCGGTTGCGGCCCGGGCGGCGGTTCCGCGATGCCGGACGGGGAGTGCGGCCCGGGCTGCGACCCGGGCGCGCCCCACGGCGATCCCGCGATGCCGGCCGGCGGGCCAGGCGGAGGGGGCCAGGCGTGCCCGGCGGGCCGACCGGGCTGCCCGCCCTGGTGGCCGGACGGGACCGGCCACGGACCGGGCGGGGGCGGCGGCCACCCGCCCTGGACCGGATATGCCGGCCGGACCGGACCGGCCCGGCCTCCCGGCGGCGCCGCCGCCGGAGCAGGAACCAGGTCACCAGCCCGCCGACGACGGTCAGCACCACGAGTCCCAGGCAGGCCCACCCGGCCACGGCGAGGAGCGGGTCGGGCGAGGTGGTGACGGGCGCCGTGGCCGGCCCGAAGTCGCCGTGCCCGCGGTCGTCCAGCCGTGCGGGCCGCGCGCCGTGGACCCGTTCCAGGACAGCGCGGTCGAAGACGATCGGGGTCGGCGGTCCGCCGTCGCGCCAGGCGGCGCCCGCGAGACCGGTCACCGTGATCGCGAAGACCCGGTACGGCCACTGACGCCGGCCGATCGCCGCGATCTCGACCGCATCGCGCCGCCACTGTCCCGGGGTGCCGGCGCCCCCGCTGATCGTGACGGAGATCGGTAGACCGTCGTCGGCCGGGTCGTCCGTCCCGCGGGTCATCTCCCGTAGGCGAAGGCCTCGTAGCCGCGCTCGGACAGCGTGTCCTCGTACGCCAGGATGCCGTCGGAGTAGTCGCCCGGCTGGATCGGCGAACACCCCGCGGCGGCGATGCCGACGGCGAGCAGCGCGCGGGTCCGGCTGCCCGCGCCGGTCACGCGCCGGTCACGCGCCGGTCCGCTCCGGCACCCCGGCGAACAGGTCGTCCTCCGGCGTCTCGGTCGGCACCGTGGACCGCACGAGCTCGTAGTCCTCCGTCGGCCAGATCTCCCGCTGCAGGTCGAGCGGCACGTGGAACCACCGGCCGTCCGGGTCCACCTGGGTGGCGTGGGCGCGAAGGGCGTCGTCCCGCAGCCCGAAGTACCGGCCGCACTCCACCCGCGTCGTGACCCGCTCGGACAGGTCCTGGTCGTCGGCCCAGCGCTCCAGCCACTCGGCATAGGGCGACTCCAGGCCGCGCGCCTGGAGCGCCTCGTGGATCGCGATGACCCGGGACTTGGTGAAACTCATGTGGTAGTAGAGCTTCAGGGGCTGCCACGGCTCCCCGAACTCGTGGTACGCGTCCGGGTCACCCGCCGCCTCGAACGCCGCCATCGACACCTTGTGGGTCATGATGTGGTCGGGGTGCGGGTAGCCACCGTTCTCGTCGTACGTGGTCACGACATGCGGGCGGAACTCACGCATCAGCCGGACCAGGGGCGCGGTCGTGACCTCCAGCGGCTGGAGGGCGAAGCTGTCCTCCGGCAGCGGCGGCAGCGGGTCGCCCTCCGGCAGCCCCGAGTCGACGAACCCGAGCCACGCCTGCCGTACGCCCAGGATCTCGCGGGCGCGCTCCATCTCGAGGCGCCGGATCTCGGTGATGTTCTCCCAGACGTCCGGCCGGTCCATCTTGGGGTTGAGCACGCTGCCGCGCTCGCCGCCGGTACAGGTCACGACGAGGACATCGACGCCCTCGTCGACGTAACGCGCCATCGTGGCCGCACCCTTGCTGGACTCGTCGTCCGGGTGGGCGTGGACCGCCATGAGGCGCAACTGCTCGGACACGCTCGGTGACTCCCTGCTGTCTGACGGGAAACGCTGCGTTTCCCTGCTCAACCGAACACCGCGCGCAGTCATCCGGCGGCGCGACACCGATGTTCACCGGAGATTGTCGCCGACGGCTCCGACAGTTCCCGGGGCACCCCGGGAACTGTCGGGAGTCGACAGGTTCGGGCGGCTGCAGGACGCTGGTACGTTGAAAGGCTCCACCCCGTGACCGCCCGAGGAGCCTCTGTGTCCACGACCGACCACGACGCCCACGTCACCTGGTTGACCCAGGAGGCGCACGACCGGCTCAAGGCCGAGCTCGACGGGCTGATCGCGGCCCGGCCCGCCGTCGCCGCGGAGATCAACGAGCGCCGTGAAGAGGGAGACCTCCGAGAGAACGGCGGCTACCACGCCGCCAAGGAGGAGCAGGGGAAGCAGGAGGGGCGCATCCGCCAGCTCGAGGAACTGCTGCGCAGCGCCCAGGTCGGCGACGCGCCCACCACCGTGGATGCGGTGGCCCCCGGCATGGTCGTGTCCGTGCACTTCGACGGGGACGCGAAGGACAGCGAGACGTTCCTGCTCGGTTCGCGGGAGATCGCCGCGACGACCGACATGACGGTGTACTCGCCGGAGTCCGCCATGGGCGATGCCATTCTGGGCCGCGCCAAGGGCGACACGGTCAGCTACCGGACCCCGAACGGGAACACGATCCGGGTGACGGTCGACGATCTGACGCCCTTCACGGGCTGACGACGCGGCGCGGTCGCACCGACGCCCGCGCCGGCAGCCGCACCGCCCCACTGCCGTGATCATGAGTCCGTATTCGTCGCCACGGCGCGAAGACGGGCTCATGATCATGCTGGGCGGGTGGGCTGGTCGCGAGGGATTCGCGGTACCGGCGGCCGCCCGCCGAGCACCTGCCCGCCGCGCGACCCCCGGCCCATGACGCTCGGCCCGTGCGCTCCTGACGGGCCGAGACGGGTGAATCGACGGATCTCGATCACTGTACGTAGTATGATCACTCCCCTGAGTGATCGTGGAGGATGCTCGATGACCGCACGTCGTCTGTGCGCGGTCCTGACCGCCGGGTTCCTGACGGCCGGCGTCGTCGCCGGCTCGGCCGCCACCCCGGTGGCCGGTGCGACCACCGCCTCGGAAGCCGGTGCGACCACCGCCTCGGAGTCCCGACGGACCGTGGCCGCCCCGCCGCGACTCGGGCCGGCCGACACGCTGCACATCCAGTTCGCCGGGCGGCTCGACACGAAGGTCGCCGCCCGCGTCTACGAGCTCGACGGGCAGAACTCGACGGTGAGCACCATCAGGGCGCTGCACCGCAAGGGCCGCAAGGTCGTCTGCTACCTCTCCGCCGGCAGCGTGGAGGCCTATCGCCCCGATGCCCACTCCTTCCCGCCCGCCGTCGTCGGCAAGACCCTCGACGGGTGGCCGGACGAGCGGTGGCTCGACGTCCGGCAGACCGGCGTGCTCCTCCCGATCATGGCGAGGCGCGTGGCGGCGTGCGCCGCGAAGGGATTCGACGCGGTCGAGTTCGACAACGTCGACGGGTACGCCAACGACACCGGGTTCCCGCTCACCCGCACGCAGCAGGTCCGGTACGACCGGGCGCTCGCCGACCTGGCCCACCGCCACCGGATGGCGGCCGTGCTGAAGAACGCTCCCGACCTGGTGCCGTCGCTCGTGCGGTCCTTCGACGCGGCACTCGTCGAGCAGTGCGCACAGTACGACGAGTGCGCGGCGTGGCGACCGTTCGTCACCGCCCGCAAGGCCGTGTGGGACCTCGAGTACCGCGTGCCGTACGCGCGGGCGTGCGCCGCCGGCCGGGCCGCCCGGATCCAGGTCCAGTTGAAGCGCCTGAGCCTCGACGCCTACCGCCGGGCCTGCTGACCGGTCGGGCGGGACGTGCCGACCCGGTCCGGGCACGCAGCCGACCCGGCCGGTATGCCGGCAGCCCCACCCGGAGACCCCGGAGACACCCACCGACCCGGCCCGGCGCGGCCTGCGGATCCTGTCGGCAGAGCAGTTCTCTCACATAGCGGGACGGGCATTGGCGATTTCCTACTGATGTGATCGGCTTTGCGACATGTCCACCTCACCATGTCTCGACCCGTTCTGGGTGAGTCGTCGGCTGGACATCTTCGACGGTCTCTGTCCCTAGGGCTGCGTGCCGCCGGCGGTCGCGTCTCCGTGCGCCCGCGCAGCCCGCCTCCGCCGTCCAGCGATCCCTGACCGGAGGAGTTCCCCCATGTCCGTCACCGACGAACTGCTCGCCAATTCCGAGCGTTACGCCGCCAGTTTCGACAAGGGCGACCTGCCCCTGCCGCCCGCCAGGCACGTCGCCGTGCTCGCCTGCATGGACGCCCGCCTCAACCCGTACGGCCTCCTCGGGCTGTCGGAGGGAGACGCGCACGTCATCCGCAACGCGGGCGGCGTGGTGACCGCCGATGAACTGCGGAGCCTGGCGATCAGCCAGCGCCTGCTCGGCACGACCGAGATCATCCTCATCCACCACACGGACTGCGGGATGCTCACGTTCACCGACGACGAGTTCAAGAGATCGGTCGAGGACGAGACCGGGCTGCGGCCGTCCTGGGCGGCCGAGGCGTTCACGGACGTCGATCAGGACGTCCGCCAGTCCGTCGCGCGGATCCAGGCCGACCCGTTCATCCCGCACAAGGAGTCGGTCCGCGGCTTCGTCTACGAGGTCGAGTCCGGCAAGCTGCGTGAGGTGACCTGACCGGTGCCCCCGTGATCACCACCGGTTTTTCGTCGCCAGGGCGACGGAAAACCGGTGGTGATCACCGCCCGGGAGTCAGACGCTCGCGCGGCGGAACTTCGCCACCGACAGCGGCAGGAACACCACGATCAACCCGATCATCCACGCCGCCATCTGCCATCCCGCGCTGCCGACCGCGGTGCCGTTGAACAGTGCACGCAGCGTGTCCACCGTGACCGACACGGGATTGTGCTCCGCGAACGCCCGGAGCCACCCCGGCATGGTCTGCGGCGGCACGAACGCCGACGACGCGAACGTCAGCGGGAACAGCCACATCATCCCGGCCGACTGGGCCGCCTCCACGCTGCCCACCGACAGCCCGATGAGCACCGCGAGCCAGGACAGCGCGAACCCGAACAGCAGCATCAGCGCGACCCCCGCGATCGAGCTCAGCACCGAGCCGTGGAACCGGAAGCCCACCAGCATCCCGACCGCCACCATGACCGCCACGGTGAGCGCGTTGCGCACCGTGTCGGACACCGTCCGGCCGATCAGCACCGAGGAGCGCGACATCGGCAGCGACCGGAACCGGTCCATCAGCCCCTTCTGCATGTCCTCCGCGGTACCGATGGCCGCCGACGCCACCGCGCCGAACACCACCGTCTGCACGAACACGCCCGGCATCAGGAACTGCGCGTAGTCACCGCCGGACACGCCCGGCGCGCTCGACATCGCGCCACCGAACACGTACCGGAACAGCACGATGAACATGATCGGCTGGATCACGCCGAACAGCAGCATGTCCGGCTGGCGCGGAATGCGCCGAAGGTTGCGCAGGGTCATGACCCACGCGTCGGAGAACCACCACAGTGTCCGGCTCATCGGGCCGCTCCCGTCTCGGCGCGTTCCTCGGCGGCGTGCCCGGTGAGGGTCAGGAACACGTCGTCCAGCGTCGGCCGTCGTACGGCGAGGTCGGCGATGACCACCCCGGCAGCGTCCAGCTCCCGGATCACATCGGGTAGGACCCGCGCCCCCTGGCGGACCGGGATCGTCAGCTCGCCCGTCTCCTTGTCCGCGTCCGGTTCCCCGTCGGCGTACCGGCGGACCGCCTCGAGCGCCGTGCCGAGCTGCTCCGGGTCGGCGACGGTGAAGTGCAGCCGCTCTCCCCCGATGGAGGTCTTCAGCTCGTCGGCCGTCCCGCGCGCGATCACCTTGCCGTGGTCGACCACGGCGATGGTCGAGGCCACCTGGTCGGCCTCCTCCAGGTACTGCGTCGTCAGCAGCATCGTGGTGCCGTCCCGCACGAGGTCACCGATGACCTGCCACATCCCGATCCGGCTGCGCGGGTCGAGGCCCGTCGTCGGCTCGTCGAGGAACAGCACCCGCGGCCGCGCGACCAGGCTCGCCGCCAGGTCGAGCCGGCGGCGCATCCCGCCGGAGTAGGTCTTCGCCGGGCGGCCGGCCGCCTCGGTGAGGTCGAATCGCTCCAGCAGCTCGTCGGCCCGCTGCCGGGCCGCGCGCCGGCTCATCCGGAACAGCCGGCCGACCATCTCCAGGTTCTCCCACCCGGTGAGGAACTCGTCGACCGCCGCGTACTGGCCGGTGAGCCCTATCATCTCCCGCACCCGGACCGGGTCGGCCACCACGTCGACCCCGAACACGCTGGCATGCCCGGCGTCGGGCCGGAGCAGGGTGGCGAGCACCCGCACGGCGGTCGTCTTGCCCGCGCCGTTCGGGCCCAGGACGCCCAGGACCGCACCCTCGTCGACCGCGAGGTCGAGGCCGTCCAGGGCCTGGGTGGAGCCGAACCGCTTGCGCAGCCCCTCCACCACGATGCCGTCTTCCACTGCCGCTCCCCGCGCTCGCCGTAAGGGACCGGGACACCGTAACCGGGGGCACCGACAGTCCCGTACCCGATTTCGGGCTCCCGACAATTAGGGTCACGGCCATGTACCGCGCCCGCGCCCTCCTCGCCGCGACCCTGGCCGCCGTGCTGGCGGGCGGGTGTTCGTCGGTCGCCACGCCGGCGCCGTCGCGCGCGGAGCCCGTGGCGAAGCGGTTCCTCGCGGCATGGGCCGCCGGGCGGCTGCCCGAGGCGGCGGCCCTCACCGACGCGGCAGCCACGGCCGAGGAGGGCCTCGCCGCGTTCGGGGCGGCGGTCGGCGTGCCGCCGGACCTGGCCGTCGGCGGCACGGAGGCCCTCGGCGCGACGGCGACCACTTCATACCGGCTCTCCTGGCCGGTCACCGGCGTCGAGCAGGCGTGGGAGTACGACTCCTCGCTGACCCTGACCCGGGACGGCGACCACTGGCGGGTGCACTGGGACCCGCGCCTGGTGCACCCGCAGTGGCGTACCGGCGACCGGGTGGAGGCCACCCGGGAGCTGCCCGCCCGGGCGCCCCTGCTGGACCGCACCGGCACACCGCTGTTCCGGCGGTCGGCCACCGTCACGGTCGGCGTCGAACCGCGCCGCGTCCGCAACCTCGGCACGCTCGCCGCGAGCCTGGGCCGGGTCCTCGCCGCGGACGGGGTGATCGCCGCCGAGGTGCGCGCGGACGTCGGGCGGGCGCGGCCGGACCAGTTCGTGCCGGTGGTGACGCTGCGCCGGGGCTCGTACGAGGCGGCGAGGCCGAGGATCCACGCGCTGCCCGGCACGGTGTTCCGCACCGGCAGCCGCATCCTGCCGGTGGACCCGGACTTTGCGCAGCCACTGCTCGGCCGGGTGGGTGAGCCCACCGCCGAGGTGCTGGCCGAGGCGGGTCCGGCGTACCGCGCCGGCGACGAGCTCGGCACGTCCGGTCTCCAGCGGGCACTGAACTCCACACTGGCCGGTCGCCCGGCCTTCCATCTATCCACAGTGGACAGTACGGGTGCGACAGTGGCGGAACTGGCCTCGATCCCCGCCGTACCGGGCCGATCGGTGCTTACCACAGTGGACCCCGCGGTACAGCGCGCGGCCGGCCGGGCCCTGGCCGCGCTGCCCGGCAACGCCGCGATCGTCGCGGTACGGCCGAGCACCGGCGCGCTGCTCGCCGTGGCGCAGACCCGCGCCGTGCCGTACGACATCGCGCTGGCCGGTCGGTACCCGGCCGGGTCCACGTTCAAGATCGTCACCGCGACGGCGCTGCTCGGCGAGGGCGTCGTCACACCCGGCGCCACCGTGGCGTGCCCGGCGACGGTCTCGGTGGGCGGCAAGACGTTCCAGAACTCGGGCCGGTTCGACCTCGGGCCGGTGCCGCTGCGGACGGCGTTCGCCCGGTCCTGCAACACGACGTTCACGAGCCTCGCGCCGATGCTGTCCGCGGACGCCCTGCAGCGGACGGCCGCCGCCTACGGGATCGGGACGACGTGGACCCTGCCGGTCCCGTCGTTCCCCGGCTCGGTCCCCGACCCCCGGGACGACGTCGAACGTGCCGCGGACGCCATCGGCCAGGGCCGCGTCGAGGTGAGCCCGCTCGCGCTGGCCCTGGTCGCCGCGACGGTGGTGCGCGGGCGGGTACCGGCACCGGTGCTCGTCGACGGCGCCGCCGCGGTACCCGGGGCCGGCACGACCGGCGTACCCGGCGGAGCCGCGAGCACCGAGCCGGGCGCCGCGCCTGACGTGCCCGCCGCGGCGCTGCCCACGGTCCGGGACCTCACCAGGGCGGTCGTCACCGAGGGGACCGCGCGGGCGTTGCGGCGCTACGCCGGGCTGGCCGGGAAGACCGGCACCGC
Source organism: Actinomycetota bacterium (assembly GCA_030840805.1). GTDB lineage: Bacteria > Actinomycetota > Actinomycetes > Mycobacteriales > HKI-0501 > JAVEDU01. Next base: position 17,199 of record JAVEDU010000097.1, on the reverse strand, counting down.
GGAGTACGGCTCGGCGACACCGCCGCGGGCGCACTCGTGGTTCGTCGGGTACCGGGGCGACCTGGCGTTCGCGGTGTTCGTCGCCGACGGCGCCAGCAGCGGGCGGCCGGCGGTGCCGGTGGCCGGGAGGTTCCTCGCGGCGCTCGGCTGAGTTCTCAACCGAAGTGCAGCCGGTACCCGGCCCCGCGGAGTGCCGCCATCAGCTCCTCGGAGTGCTCGGCGCCCTTGGTCTCGACCCGCAGCACGACGTCCACCTCACCGAGATGCAGGCGCGGGTCGGTCCGGGCGTGGGACACGTCCAGCACGTTCCCGCCCGCCTCGGCGACCAGCGCGAGCATCCGCGCCAGCGACCCCGGCCGGTCCTCGAACTTCACCGTGAAGGACAGGTACCGCCGCGCCGCCGACAGGCCGTGCTCGATCACCCGCAGCAGCAGCAACGGGTCGATGTTCCCGCCGGACAGGACCGTGACCACGGGAGCCTCCACCTCGACGGCGCCGGCCAGCACCGCCGCGACCGCCGCCGCGCCCGCGGGCTCGACCACGAGCTTGGCGCGTTCGAGCAACAGGAGCAGGGCGCGGGAGATGTCCTCCTCGGAGACCGTGACGATCTCGTCGACCAGCGCGGCCACATGCCGGAACGTGACCTCGCCCGGCCGCCCCACCGCGATGCCGTCGGCGATGGTGGACATCCCCGGCAGGGCCACCGGATGCCCGGCCGCCAGCGAGCCCGGGAACGCGGCGGCGCCCGCCGCCTGGACGCCGACCACCCGGACGTCCGGCCGCAGCGCCTTGATCGCGACGGCCACCCCGGCGACGAGCCCGCCGCCGCCGGTGCAGACCACGACGGTACGGACGTCCGGGCACTGCTCGAGGATCTCCAGCCCCAGCGTGCCCTGCCCGGCCACCACGTCCGGGTGGTCGAACGGGTGGATGAACACCGCGCCGGTCTCCCGCGCGAACCGCTGCGCCGACTCCAGGCACCGGTCGACCGTGTCGCCCTGGAGCCGGACCGTCGCGCCGTAGGCCCGGGTCGCGGCCACCTTGGGCAGCGGCGCCCCGCCCGGCATGAACACGGTCGACGTGGTACCGAGGAGCCGGGCGGCGAGGGCGACGCCCTGCGCGTGGTTGCCGGCGCTCGCGGCGACCACGCCGCGGGACCGCTCCTCGGCGGTGAGCCGGGCGATCCTCGTGTACGCCCCGCGGAGCTTGAACGAGCCGGTGCGCTGGAGGTTCTCGCACTTGAGCAGCACCGGGCCACCGACCTGGGCGGCGAGGGCCCGGGACCGTTCCATCGGGGTGACCCGGACGACGTCGCCGAGCAGCTCGCGGGCGGCGAGCACGTCGGCGAGGGTGACCAGCTCCGTTGCCAGTGCCATGCCCGTGATGGTGTCACCCCGCGTTGATCATGGGGCTTGCAACAGACACGCCCGGCGTTTCTGTTGCAAGCTCCATGATCAACGCGGAAGAGGGGGGCGGCCGGGATTGCCCCGGCGGAGGAGGATCGCAGGGTGACGACCACGAGCGACAGCACCCGCCGCGACCCCGCCGCGCGCCCACCGGGTCCCGGGTTCGGCACGGTGGGCAGCCTCCGCCGGATCCGCGACCGCCAGCTCACCGGCTTCCTCGACGACCTCCGCGCCGACCACCCGCGGATGACGTACGTCCGACTGGGCGACGAGTACGCGTACCTGCTGTTCGAGCCGGACCTCGCCCGCTCGCTGTTCGCCGAGCACGGCCGGGACACCACCAAGGGCCGCGGCCTCGAACGCGCCCGCGAGATCCTCGGCCAGGGCCTGCTCACCAGCGAGGGGGCCTTCCACCGGGAACAGCGGCGGCTCGTGCAACCCGCGTTCCACGGCGACCGCATCTCGGCGTACGCCGAGATCATGCGCGACGAGGCGGTCCGGACCTCCGCGAAGTGGGCCGACGGCCGCCGCGTGCTGATGGCCGAGGAGATGGGTGCGCTCACCCTGCGGATCGTGGGCCGGTCGCTGTTCGGGTCGCAGCTGTCCGAGGCGGACATCCACACCGTCTCCGACGCGGTCAACACCCTGTTCGGGAGCTTCAGCCGGCTGCTGATGCCGTGGGCCGGGGTCGTGGGCCGGCTGCCGACGCGGCGGAACCGGCGGCTGTTCGCCGCGCGGGCGGGGCTCGACGCGCTGGTGTACCGGCTGATCTCCGAGCACCGCGGCGCGGGCGACAACGGCGACCTGCTGTCGATGCTGCTGCTCGCCCGGGACTCCGGCGGCGAGCCGATGCCGGACGTGCAGATCCGCGACGAGGTGCTCACCGTGCTGCTCGCCGGGCACGAGACCACGGCGATGGCGCTCACCTGGACCTGGCTGCTGCTCGCCCGGAACCCGGCGGCGGCCGCCCGGCTGAACGCGGAGGTCGACGCGGCACCGGACGAGCTCGGCGCCCTCCCCTACACCCGGGCGGTGGTCGCGGAGTCGATGCGGATCTTCCCGCCGGCGTGGATCATCGGCCGCCGCGCCGCCGCGGACCTGGTGGTGGACGGGTGGACGGTGCCGGCGGGAACGCTGATCACCACGAGTCCGTGGGTACTGCACCGCGACGACCGGTGGTGGGGCGACGGGCAGGCGTTCCGGCCGGAGCGCTGGCTCACCGCGGACGGCACCTTCGACGAGGCCGCGCCGGGGCAGCCGCGCGGCGCCTACTTCCCGTTCGGTGCCGGGCGGCGGGTGTGCATCGGGGAGTCGTTCGCGTGGACCGAGGCCGTCCTGGCGCTGGCCACGCTCGCCCGGCACTGGGCGCCCGAGATGCTGCCGGAGACCTCGGCTGAGGTCCGCCCGGCGATCACCCTCCGCCCGGCCGACCGCACCCCGATGATTCTGCGGCGGCGCGGTGTCGCACCATCGACGTAGTGTCGGTCGGGTGACGACGCCACGCATCGACGCCTCCGCCGGCACCGCCCCCGCCGACACCACCCTGGGTGCGCTCCGAGACTCGGGCCACACCCACCGCACGGTGAAGGCCGAGCTGCGGGAGAACCTGATCGCCCGCCTCGCGGCCGGTGAGCCGACCGTGCCCGGGATCGTCGGTTTCGACGACACCGTGCTGCCCGAGGTGGAGCGCGCGCTGCTCGCGGGTCACGACCTCGTGCTCCTCGGCGAGCGCGGCCAGGGCAAGACCCGGCTCATCCGCACGCTCGTCGGGCTGCTGGACGAGTGGACGCCGGTGATCGCGGGCAGCGAGCTCAACGACCACCCGTTCGACCCCGTGAGTGTCCACGCGCGACGGCTCGTGACCGAGCGCGGCGACGACACCCCGGTCACCTGGCTGCACCGTTCCCGCCGGTACGGCGAGAAGCTCGCCACGCCGGACACCAGCGTGGGTGACCTGATCGGCGACGTCGACCCGATCAAGGTCGCCGAGGGCCGCACGCTCGGCGACCCGGAGACGATCCACTTCGGGCTCGTGCCGCGGACCAACCGGGGCATCGTCGCGATCAACGAGCTGCCCGACCTCGCCGAGCGGATCCAGGTGGCGCTGCTCAACGTGCTGGAGGAGCGGGACATCCAGGTCCGCGGGTACACCCTTCGGCTGCCGCTGGACCTGCTCGTCGTGGCGAGCGCGAACCCCGAGGACTACACCAACCGCGGCCGGATCATCACGCCGCTGAAGGACCGGTTCGGCGCCGAGGTCCGCACGCACTACCCGCTGGAGCTCGCCGACGAGATCGCGCTGGTCGAGCAGGAGGCCCGGCTGACCTGGGCCGACGGCTCCCACGGCGAGCCCGTCGTGCCGCGGCACCTCGTCCAGGTCCTCGCCCGCTACGCGCGGGCCGTCCGCGAGGCGCCCCAGGTCGACGGCCGCTCCGGCGTGAGCGCACGGTTCGCGATCGCGGCGGTGGAGACGGTGGCGGCCTCCGCGGTGCGCCGTGCCGCCGTGACCGGCGAGGCGCCGGTGGCCCGGGTCGGCGACCTGCCGACGGTGGTGGCCGCCAGCCGCGGGAAGGTCGAGTTCGAGGACACCGAGGAGGGGCGCGAGCTGGAGGTCCTGGACCACCTGCTCCGCCGCGCCGTCGCCCAGACGTTCCGCGCCACGCTCGCCGGAGTGGATCTCTCCGGCCTACAGGCCAAGTTCGGCGACGGCCACACGATCTACGCGGGCGACACGGTGCCGGCCGCCGACCTGCTCCGCCAGCTGGGCACGGTGCCGGGCCTCGCGACGATCCTGGAACGCCTCGATGTGCCCGACGGCGCGGAGTCGCCCGGCCTCGCCGCGGCCGCGGTCGAGTTCGCGCTGGAGGGGCTGCACCTCAACCGCCGCCTCGCCAAGGACGCCGACGGCGGACGCACGATCTACGGAGCCTGAGGTGGCGCGCCGGTACCGGTACGGGCCGTGGCACGGCGGCCCCGACCCGCTGGCCCCGCCGTACGACGTCGCCGAGGCCCTCGACGCGATCGGCGACGAGGTCCTGGCCGGCGGTACGCCCGGCGAGGCGCTGCGGCGGCTGCTGCGGGAGGGGGCCGACGGGCTCCGCGGGCTCGAGGAGCTGCGCCGGCAGGCCCGGCGGCGGCGGGAGCAGCTCCGCCGGTCCGGCCGCCTCGACGGCACGCTGGACCAGGTCCGGGAGCTGCTCGACCGCGCGCTCGACGCCGAGCGGCGCGCGCTGTTCGCCGACCCCGACGACACGGCGCGGCTGGAAGAGGCCGAGCTGGACGCGCTGCCCGACGACACGGCCAGCGCCGTACGGGCGCTCGCCGAGCGGCAGTGGCGCAGCGACGACGCCCGGCAGGCATACCGGGAGATCACCGACCTGCTCCGGCGCGAGGTGCTCGACAGCCAGTTCGCGGGCATGCGCGACGCCATGGCGAACGCGTCTCCCGAGGACCTGCAGCGCGTCAAGGACATGATGGCGGACCTCAACGAGCTGCTCGCGAAGCACGCTCGCGGCGAGGACACCCACCAGGCGCTCGAGGACTTCCTCGGCAGGCACGGCGACTTCTTTCCCGACCGGCCGGCCACCGTGGACGAGCTGATCGACGAGCTGGCCCGACGCGCCGCCGCGGCGCAGCGCATGATGAGCGGCCTGAGCCCCGCCCAGCGCGACGAGCTGACCGCCCTCACCGAGGCCGCGCTCGGCGGGGACCTGGGGCTGGCCGCCGAGCTGGACCGGCTGCGCTCCCAGCTCCGGGACGCCCGGCCCGAGCTGGCCTGGGACGGCGACCCGCGGATGCGGGGCGAGGAGGGGATGGGACTCGGCGACGCCACCGCGGCCGTCGCCGAGCTGTCCGATCTGGAGGCTCTGGAGCAGGTGCTCGGCCAGTCGTACGCCGGGGCCGGGCTGGACGACGTCGACGAGGAGATGGTCCAGCGCGCCCTCGGACGGCAGGCGGTCGACGATCTGGAGGCGCTGCGCCGGATCGAGCGCGAGCTGACCCGGCAGGGCTGGCTCAACCGCCGCGACGGCAAGCTGGAACTGACCCCCCAGGCCGTGCGCCGGGTCGGCGCCACCGCGCTGCGCCGCGTGTTCGCCCGGATGACCGGCACGGGGCGCGGGACGCACGACGTCACCGGGGCCGGGGCCGCCGGTGAGCCGACCGGGGCCAGCCGACCGTGGGAGTTCGGCGACACCCAGCCGCTCGACGTCCCGCGTACCGTCCGCAACGCCGTCCACGGTGGACGGAACCGGGACGGCCGCGTACAGCTCGCCGTGGACGACTTCGAGGTCGTCGAGACCGAGCGGCGCACCCGGGCCGCGGTCGCGCTGCTGGTCGACCTGTCCTACTCGATGGCGCTGAACGGCACCTGGGGCCCGGCGAAGGCGACCGCCCTCGCGCTGCACTCGCTCGTCACCACGCGCTTCCCGCAGGACGCGATCGAGATCATCGGGTTCAGCCAGTACGCCAGGGTGCTCCGCCCCGCCGAGCTGGCCGGGCTCGACTTCGACCCGGTCCAGGGCACGAACCTGCAGCACGGGCTGGTGCTGGCGCGCCGGTTCCTCGACCGGCACCGCGACGCCGAACCGGTCGTCCTGGTGGTCACCGACGGCGAGCCGACCGCGCATCTCGAACGCGACGGGCACGCCACGTTCAGCTGGCCGCCGCTGCCGGAGACCCTCGCGCTGACACTCGCCGAGGTGGACCGGGCCACCCGCCGCGGCGTCACGCTCAACGTGTTCATGCTCGGCGACGAGCCCCGGCTCGTGGAGTTCGCCGGGGAGCTGGCGCGGCGCAACGGCGGGCGGCTGTTCACCGCGGACGGCGACGACCTCGGCGAGTACGTGGTGCGCGACTACCTCGGACGGCGGTCCGGGCGGTCGCGGTCCCGGTGATCGCCCTAGAGTGGCGACGTGCACACCTTTCTGAAGACCCTCCACGTCGTCGCGGCCGTGTTCCTGATCGGTCCGCTGGTGGTCATCCCGATGAGCGGCCTGCGGGCGATCCGGGTCGGTGACCTGTCCGCGGTGCGCAACGCCGCGCGGCAGACCACGCTGTACGGCCTGCTGGCGATCCTCGTGTTCGCGCTCGGCGCCGCCGTGGTGCCCACGGAGTCCGAGCACTACAACTTCGGCACGCCGTGGGTGACGATCTCGATGACGCTGTTCATCGTGGCGCTCGGGATCATCCTCGGCGTGCTGGTGCCCGCACTCACCAAGGCGGCGAGCCTGCTCGAGGCCCGCACGACGCCCGCGCCGACCATCGCCGACGGCGAGGACGCCGCGCCGGCGGCCACGGTGACCGATCCCCAGGTGGACGCCGCCCGGGGGCGCGTCGCGGCGAGCTCCGGCGTCGCCTCCCTGCTGCTGGTCGTGATCACCGTGCTGATGGTCGTCAAGCCGTTCGGCTGACCAGCTCCGGCGCGGGGTGCCGCTGCCACGGCAGCTCCTGCTCCAGCTGGGCCGCGACCGCGCACAGCAGCGCCTCGGACCCGGGCGCGCCGACGAGCTGCACGGCGACCGGCAGCCCGTCGGACCGGACCCCGACCGGGACCGACATCGCCGGTACGCCCGCGAAGTTCCACGGCGCCTGGTACGGGGCGTAGCGGGCGTTGGCCGCGATGTTCGCCGCCCAGGACCGGTCCGCCCAGCGGTCCGCTGCCGGCGGCGATCCGGCGAGCGCGGGGGTCATCAGCACGTCGTACCGGGAGAACAGCTCCTCGACCGCCGCGTCCCACCCGACCCGGTCGGCCTCGCGGACCAGGCCGCGGTCGATCATGGCCCGCCCGATCGCGACGTGGCGCCGCGTCCGCGGCTGGAGCAGGGACTGGTCGTCGAGCTGCTCCGCGTCCATCGCGACGCCGCCGAACCAGCGCGACAGCACCGCCCGGAGGATCATCGGCGGGTACGGGGGGCCGGCCGCGAACGCGTCGTGGCCCTGCCGGACGAGTGCCCGCGCGGCGCGGCGCAACCCCTCGCGGGCGTCCCGGTCCGGGAACAACCCGGGCATCGGGCTCCGGTGCGACACCGCGACGCGCAGCCGCCCCGGGGCCGCCATCCGGGACTCGCCCTCGCGCCGGCCGGCCATCACGTCGAGCGCGAGGATGAGGTCGGCCACCGTGGTCGTGAGCGGGCCGTTCTCGCCCATCCCGAACCAGCTGTTCGCGCCGAGCCCGGACGGCACGACGCCGCGGCCGGGCTTGAGGCCCAGCACCCCGCAGCAGGCCGCCGGGATGCGGATCGAGCCCATCGAGTCGTTGCCCTGCGCCACCGGCACGAAGCCGGCCGCGACGGCCGCGCCGGCGCCGCCGGAGGAGCCGCCGGGAGTGCGGCCGGGATCCCACGGGTTGCGGGTGACGGTGTCGGCGTCGTCCGTGGTGCCGAACGCGCTCAGCTCCGGCAGTCGCGTGATGCCCACGATGACCGCACCCGCGGCCCGGAGCCGGCGGACGACCTCGTGGTCACGCTGCGCCGGGACGGTCGGCGTGGCCCGGGAGCCCTCCAGCGTCGGCTCCCCGGAGACCGCGACGTTGTCCTTGACCGCCACCGGCACGCCGGCCAGCGGCAGGGCGTACCGGTCCGGGCGGGCGTCGACCGCGTCGGCCTCGGCCAGCGCCCGTTCGCCCAGTACCGTCCGGAACGCCCCGACCGCGCCGTCGCGCGCCGCGATGTGGTCGAGGTGCTCGGCCACCACGTCGCGGGCGAGCACCTCCCCGCTGCGGACCACACGGGCGATCTCCGTTGCGCTCAGCCCGACAAACCGTGCCACCTGTCCCCAATCTCCGATGTTCGCCGACCATAGCGGCCGGGTCTAAGGTCGGCGCATGGGGCGTTCGGTGGAGCGGATCAGGGTGGAGCAGATTCCGGCGGAGGCGTCGTTCCAGCTTCGTCACCGGGTCCTGCGCCCGCACCAGCAGAGTTCCATCGTGCTGTTCCCGGGAGACGACGACCCGGAGACCGGGACGTACGCGGCGTTCGGGCCGAAGGACGAGCTGTTCGGGGTCGCGACCGTGCTCTGGGAGCCCTGCCCGTGGCGCCCGGAGGTCGAGGAGGCGTGGCGTCTCCGCGGCATGGCGACGAGGGAGGGGCGCCGCGGGCTCGGCATCGGCGGGGCGGTGCTCTCCGCCGCGATGGACCACGTCGCCAGGGCGGACGGTGTCCTGCTGTGGTGCAACGCCCGGACGGCGGCCCGCAGGTTCTACGAGCGGGCCGGGTTCGTCCCGCACGGCGAGCCGTGGGAGGAGCCCGAGCTCGGCGAGCACATCGCGATGTGGCGGAACGTCCCGCCCGTGTCGGTCCTGGCCCGCGCGATCAAACCGTCACACCCGCGGCCGATGCGGGAGGACTGAGCTCCGGCTCAGCCCAGCGCACGCTCCAGGTCGGCCAGCAGGTCGTCCACGGTCTCGATCCCCACCGACAGCCGCACCAGGTCCGCCGGCACCTCCAGCGGTGAGCCGGCCGCCGAGGCGTGGGTCATCCGGCCGGGGTGCTCGATGAGCGACTCCACCCCGCCGAGGGACTCCGCGAGCGTGAACAGCCGGGTGCGGTCGCAGATCGCCACCGCCTCCTCCTCGCCGCCGCGCACCCGGAAGCTGACCATCCCGCCGAACCGGCGCATCTGCTTCGCCGCGACGTCGTGGCCGGGGTGCTCCAGCAGACCCGGGTACAGCACCGAGGTCACCTTCGGGTGTCCGCTCAGGAACTCCACGATCCGCTCGGCGTTGTCGCTGTGCCGCTCCATCCGGATGCCGAGCGTCTTGAGCCCCCGCAGCGTGAGCCACGAGTCGAACGGTCCGGCGACCGCGCCCATCGCGTTCTGGTGGTACGCCAGCCGCTCCGCCAGCTCCGGGTCGCCGATCACCAGCGCGCCACCGACCACATCGGAGTGTCCACCCGCGTACTTCGTGGTCGAGTGCACCACCACGTCCGCGCCGAGCGTGAGCGGCTGCTGCAGGTAGGAGGACGCGAAGGTGTTGTCCACGGCGAGCAGCGCGCCCGCGCCGTGCGCGAGCTCGGCGAGGGCCTCGATGTCCCCGATGTTCAGCAGCGGGTTCGTCGGCGTCTCGCACCAGACGAGGGTGGTCTCGGGCCGGATCGCCGCGCGTACCGCGTCCAGGTCGCCGAGCGGTGCCGGCGTGTACTCCACGCCCCACCGCCGGAGGACCTGGGAGAACAGGCGGTACGTGCCGCCGTACGCGTCGTTCGGGATCACCACGTGGTCGCCGGGCTTGCAGACGGTCCGCAACAGGGTGTCCTCGGCGGCCAGCCCCGACGCGAACGCCATCCCCCGAGTCCCGTGCTCCAGCGCGGCGAGGCACTCCTGGAGCGCGTCCCGGGTGGGGTTGGCGCTGCGGCTGTACTCGTACCCGCCGCGGAGCCCGCCGACCCCGTCCTGCTTGTAGGTGGACACCGCATAGATCGGGGGCACCACCGCGCCGGTGACCGGGTCGGGCTCCTGGCCGGCGTGGATGGCCAGGGTGTCGAAGCCGAGGGAGTGGGGGGCGTCGTTGCCGTGGGTCATACCGTCGAGGCTAGTGGAATCGACGGGCGCCGCCGGTCGTTGACCCAGTGCACCCACCCGCCGAAAGGGGTCACCGTGTTCCAGTTCCGCAGCAAGCCCGAGATGGTGTCCGAGACCGACGCGCTGCCCGGGCGTACCACGCCGGTGCCGGTCGCGCCGACCCACGTCGTCCTCGGAACCCCCATGCAGGGGCCGTGGCCGGACGGGCTGGAGACGGCTGTCCTCGGGATGGGCTGCTTCTGGGGCGTCGAGCGGATCTACTGGCAGACCCCCGGCGTCTACTCCACCGCCGCGGGCTACGCGGGTGGGTACACCGAGAACCCGACGTACGAGGAGACGTGTACCGGCCGCACCGGGCACACCGAGGCTGTCCAGATCGTCTTCGACCCCACCGTGATCTCGTACGAGGCGATCCTCAAGATCATGTGGGAGAACCACGACCCGACGCAGCAGTACGGGCAGGGCAACGACGTCGGCACCCAGTACCGGTCGGCGATCTACCCGAACAGCCCGGAGCAGGCGCGGGTCGCCGAGCTGTCGCGAGGGGTGTTCCAGCAGGTCCTGACCGACGCGGGGCACGGAAAGATCACGACCGAGATCGCGCCGCTGCGCGACTTCTACTACGCCGAGGACTATCACCAGCAGTACCTGTCGGACAGCAAGAACCCGGGCGGCTACTGCAACCACGGTCCGAACGGGCTCACCTGCCCGGTGGGGATCGCGCGAGCGGAGAGCTAGCACCTCTCCGTTGATCATGGGGGTTTCGGCACGACACGCCGACGTGTCTGCCGAGAACCCCATGATCAACGCAGGATGGGGGCGTGACGGACATGCTGCTGCCCGAGCTCGCCCGCGCCACGGACCGCGAGGCCCTCCGCTTCGGCGACCGGTCCCTGACGTACCGCGAACTGGCCGCCGTCGCGGCGACGGTGGCAGCCGCGCTCGACGGTCACCGCCGCGTCGCGGTCTGGGCGACCCCGTCCCTCGCGACCTGCGCCGCCGTCGTCGGCGCCCTGGTCGCCGGGGTGCCGGTCGTCCCGATCAACCCGAAGGTCGGCGCGCGGGAACTGGCGCACATCCTCGCCGACAGCGCGCCGGACCTCCTCCTGGCCGGGCCCGGTGCCGAGGTCCCGGCGGCACTGAACGGGATCCCCCGTCTCGACGTCGACCTCGACCCGGCCTCCTCGCCGCCCCTCCCCGCCGACGAGCCGCCGGCCGAGTCGCCCGCGTTCGTGATCTACACCTCGGGCACCACCGGCCCACCGAAGGGCGTCGTACTGCCCCGCCGGGCGGTGGCCACGAACCTCGACACCGTCGCGCACGCCTGGGAGTGGACCGCGGATGACGTCCTCGTCCACGCGCTTCCGCTGTTCCACGTGCACGGCCTGATCCTCGGCGTCCTCGGCCCGCTGCGGCGGGGCGGCGCCCTCCACCACATCGGACGGTTCTCCACCGAGGTAGTCGCGGCGGAACTGGCCGGCACGGCGACGGTCATGTTCGGCGTCCCCACCATGTACCACCGGCTCGCCTCCGATGTGGAGGCCGACCAGGCGCTCGCGACCGCCGTCGGACGCGCCCGCCTGCTGGTCTCGGGTTCCGCCGCCCTGCCCGCGAGCGACCACGACCGGATCGAACGCGCCACCGGGCAGCGGATCGTCGAGCGGTACGGCATGACGGAAACCCTGATGAACACCGGCGTCCGGGCTTCCGGCGAGCGTCGCCCGGGCACCGTCGGCCTCGCCTTCGACGGCATCGAGCTCCGGCTCGTCGACGACGCGGGGTCCATCGTGGACCCGGACGATCCCGACGCGGTCGGCGAGATCGAGGTACGTGGGCCGAACCTGTTCCTGGGCTACCTGAACCGTCCCGACGCCACCGCCGCGGTGCTGCGCGACGGCTGGTTCCGGACCGGTGACGTCGCGACCCGTGCGCCCGACGGCTACGTGCGGATCGTCGGCCGGCGCGCCACCGACCTGATCAAGAGTGGTGGCTACAAGATCGGTGCCGGCGAGATCGAGAACGTCCTGCTGGAGCACCCCGGGGTGGCCGACGTCGCCGTCACCGGCGAGCCCGACCCCGACCTCGGCGAACGGATCGTCGCCTGGGTCGTCCCGGCCACCGATCCCGCACCGGGCGCGGCGGAGCTGGCCGAGCACGTGGCCGGGCAACTGGCGCCCCACAAGCGCCCGCGGGTCGTGCGCTACCTCGCGGCACTTCCGCGGAACGAGATGGGGAAGGTGACCAAACGCTTGCTGGGGACATGAGCACGGCTTCTCGCGCCGGGGAACAGCTGCGGTATAAGGACACAGTGGACAGTGCAGGTGCGCGCGAGACGATCGCGGCGGTGGCGGACGGGTTCACCGACCTCGTCACCGATGATGCGGACAGCCAGGCTGTCGACGGGCCGCTGGGCTGGGCCGGGTACGACGAGGACCGCCGGGAGGCGAGGCAGCGCTCCGGCGAGGACGAGTCGGTGATCTGTGGTCACGGGGCGGTCGGCGGCACCGCGGCGGTGCTGATCGCGTTCGACTTCCGGTTCCTGGGCGGGTCGGTCGGTTCCCGGGCCGGGCTGCGGATCGAGCAGGCCTTCGCGGCGGCCCGCGCCGGGCGCATCCCCGTCGTGTCGCTCCTCGCCACCGGCGGCAGCCGGATGCAGGAGGGCATGCTGTCGCTGGTCCAGCTGCAGCGGATCGCCCGCCAGATCCACCTCACCCGGGCAGCGGGTCTGCCGCACGTCTCGGTACTGCGCAACCCGACCACCGGCGGGCTCTGGGCGTCGCTCGGCGCGGGCGCCGACGTGGTGCTCGGCGTCGCGGGCGCCCAGGTCGGCTTCGCCGGCCGCCGCATCCGGCCCGCCGCCGACGCCGACGCCGACGCGGCCTACACCACCGAGGGGCAGTACGCGGGCGGCCACGTCGACGAGGTCACCGACGGCGCCGGCCTGGGGGGCGCCCTCGCCGCCTGGCTCACGCTGCTGCGACCCGCCGACGGCACCGCCGACGGCGACCCGGACGTGCCCCGCCCCCTGGGCGTCGCCGACCCGGCCGCCGACGGGTGGTCCGCGGTGCAGCGGGCCCGCGACCCGCGGCGGCCGCGTGCCGCCGCGTACCTGCGCGACCATTTCGACGAGGTCCGGCTGATCAGCGGCGACCGGGCCGGGGGCGTGGACCCCGGGATGCTGTGCGGCATCGGTCGGCGCCACGGACGCTCCGTCGCGTTCGCGGCGCAGACCGGTACCGCGAACACGCCCGCCGGGTTCCGCACCGCGACGCGGCTGGTGCGACTCGCCGACCGGCTGTCGCTGCCGGTGCTCACCCTGGTGGACACGCCCGGCGCCGCGAACGACGCCGCGGCCGAACGGGCCGGCGTGGGACCCGCGATCGCCGAGCTGTTCGGGACGGTCGCGGCCGCCACCGTGCCGATGACGACGCTGGTCGTCGGCGAGGGTGGCTCGGGCGGCGCCCTCGCGCTGGCCGCGCCGGGCCGGACCTGGATCACCCCGGACGCGTACTTCTCGGTGACCGCGCCCGAGCTGGCCGCCTCGATCCTCAAGCGACCGGCGGCGGAGGTGCCGGCGACCGCGGCGGCGCTCCGGCTGCGCCCCGACGAGCTGGTGGAGCTCGGCGTGGTGCGCGGCATCGCCGCCGGCTGAGCCCTCCGCCCGAGCCCCCGGCTGAGCCCTCCGCCCGAGCCCCCGGCTGAGCCCTCGACCCGAGCCGCCGCCGGCCCCTTGGCCGAGCCCTCCGCCCGAGCCGCGACCGACGGGCAATAGTCCGGTCCCTCCCCGGCCGGGCGACTGGTCCGGCTGCGTCACCGATCTGCCCTGATGGGTCCGTTGGAGGGGTATGACGCTGAGCGCAAGAGTTTTTCTGTCGCGTAGCCGACACCGGAACAGTCGGGTTCCCGACAAAACCTTGAACGGTCCACAGAACCCCGGGTAGGAATCAGTCCTCGCAACACGATACCGGGGGGTCATCGTGGCAAAGGGATACGAGGGCGGCTGTCGGACGAACGTCGGGTGCAAAAACCGGACCCGGCCCGATTCACGGTCGGAACATTCCACCGGGGGTGCCCGGTGATCGAACAATACGAGCTCTACTGCCTCGCCGACCGATTGTTCTACGACACGGTCGATCCGGCCCGGACCGAGCACACCGATTTCGCGGCCTGCGCACGGCCGGCGCCCAGCGGCTGGGACCACGTCCCGTCGGACCCGTGGATGTACTACGCACCGCGCGACGTCGTACTCCCAGGTCAGGGCTGGAAGATCCACGTGTCGGCCGGCCTGGCCGACGCCGAGCGCGTCCTCGCCGCGATCTGGGAGTACTGCGCACCGCGCGGGCTCGCCTTCAAGTTCCTGCGCAGTCGCGCGGTCATGGTGATGCTCAATTCCAAGGGCGCATTCCGCGGGTCCAGTGGAAAGCTGGTGACCATCTACCCGGCCGATGCCGATCAATTGGAACTCGTTCTGAAGGAATTGGACGTCATTCTCGCCGACGTCCGTGGGCCGTATATTCTCAGCGACCTGCGGTACGGCGACGGGCCGCTGTTCGTGCGTTACGGGGCATTCGTCGAGCAGCACTGCCTGACCGAGAGCGGCGAGCGGGTGCTCGCCCTCGCCGACGCCGACGGGACTCTGGTTCCGGACGTCCGCGGGCCGGTGTTCGCGCTGCCGCCGTGGGTGCCGCTGCCGGACTTCCTGGCGCCACACCTGACCGCCCGCAACGCGGTCACCACGACCGGCCTGCCCTACGACATCGAGAGCGTCCTGCAGTTCTCGAACGGCGGCGGGGTGTACCTGGCACGCGACCGGCGGACCGGCGAGCGCGTGGTGCTCAAGGAGGGACGGCCGTACGCCGGGCTGGATGTCTCGGGCCGGGACGCCGTGGCGCGGGTGTCACACGAACGGGACATCCTCGAACGACTCGCCGGGCTGGACGTGGTGCCCGAGCTCAAGGACTACTTCACGCTCGGCGACCACCATTTCCTCGTCGAGGAGTTCGTGGACGGCAACCCGCTGCAGCGCAAGCTCGTGCACCGCTACCCGCTGACCCACCCGGACGCGTCCGGGCGGGACCTCGCCGAATACACCGACTGGGCACTCGACATGATCGCCGGGGTGGAACGGGCCGCGGCGGCACTGCACGAGCGCGGCGTGGTCTTCGGCGACCTGCACCCGGACAACGTCCTGGTGACCGTCGACGGCCGACTGGTACTGATCGACTTCGAGGTGTCCACGCTCGCCGCGGACCGCGCGCGCTCGGACCTCGCGCACCCCGGCTACGGCGCACCGGGCGACCGGGTGGGCGTCGACATCGACCGGTACGCCGTCGCGTGCCTCCACATCGGGATGTTCGCTCCACAGACGACGATCGCGCTGTCGCTCGACCGGAGCAAGGCGCGGCAGCTCGCGGATCTCGTCACCGAGGTCTTCCCCGTTCCGGCATCCATCATGGACGGTGCTGTCCGGACGATCGTCGGGGCGAACTCCCCGGACGAGACGCCGGCGCCGCCCCTGCCGGGTCGAGCGGACTGGCCGGACGTGCGGGCCGCGCTGCGTCGCGCGATCCTCGCCAGCGCGACGCCCGATCGCGACGACCGCCTGTTCCCCGGCGACATCCGGCAGTTCCAGCCGGGCGGCGGGCTGGGACTCGCCCACGGCGCGGCCGGGGTGCTGTACGCCCTCGCCGTCACCGGGGCCGGCTGCTACCCGGAGCACGAGGGCTGGCTGGTGCAGCGGGCTCTCACCGGGACGGGCGCCGGCCCCGGTCTCTACGACGGACTGCACGGCGTGGCGTACGTGCTGGACACGCTGGGCCGCCGCCAGGACGCACTCGACACCGTGGAACGGACCCTTGCCACGGACTGGGCCGGACGGGAGCTGAACCTGTACACGGGGCTCGCCGGCATCGGGCTGAACCTGCTGCGCCTCGGTGCACGCACCGGCGAACCCGGGCTCACCGACCTCGCGTACCGCATCGTCGACCTGACGGCGGAGCGGCTCGGCGGACCGGACGACGTGCCGGAGATCAGCGGCGGGACCAACCCGCACGCCGGGCTGATGTACGGCTCGGCCGGGCCCGCCCTGCTGTTCCTGCACGCCTACGAGCAGACCGGCGACCCCGCGCTGCTCGACCGGGCCGCCGATGCGCTCCGGCAGGATCTGCGCCGCTGCACCTGGCCCGCGGACGGCACGCTGCAGGTGAACCAGGACTGGCGCACGCTGCCGTACCTGGACGAGGGCTCCGTGGGCATCGCCCTGGTCGTCGACCGGTACCTGTCGCATCGCGCGGACGAGGAGTTCGCCACGGCGCTCCACGGCCTGCTGCTGGTCACCCACAGCGGGTACTTCGTCCAGCCGGGCCTGTTCACGGGACGCGGCGGGATGATCGCCACCCGCGGGATGCTGTCCCGGACCACTCGGGAGCCGGATCCGCGGACCACCGAGCTCATCCGCGGGCTGAGCTGGCACGCGCTGCCGTACGGCGGTGGGCTCGCGTTCCCCGGCGATCAATTGATGCGGCTCTCGATGGACTTCGCCACGGGGACCGCGGGGGTCCTCTTCGCCCTGGGCACCGCGCTGCACGACGCACCGGTGTTCCTCCCGTTCACGGAACCGGCCGGGGCAGCACAGCCCTGACGGACTCCGCTCACGCTCGCTCGCCGGTCGGCGATGCGGCCTTTCGAGCCTGGAAGGAGGTGAACACCAATGGCACTTCTCGACCTGCAGGGTCTGGAGGCTCCCGGCGGCCACGGCGGCGGGGGCGGCGGGGGCGGCGGTGGGGGCGGAAGCACCCTGACCGTCCTCGGCTGCGCGTCGCAGACGCCGAGCAACCTCAGCGTGCTGCTCTGCCACTGATCCACTGACCGATCCATCCGTACGAGCGTGGAAGGAGGTGAACACCAATGGCACTTCTCGACCTGCAGGGTCTGGAGGCACCCGGCGGCCACGGCGGCGGGGGCGGCGGGGGCGGAAGCACCCTGACCATCCTCGGCTGCGCGTCGCAGACGCCGAGCAACCTCAGCGTGGCGCTCTGCCACTGATCCACTGACCGATCCATCCGTACGAGCGTGGAAGGAGGTGAACACCAATGGCACTTCTCGACCTGCAGGGTCTGGAGGCTCCGGGCGGCCACGGCGGCGGGGGCGGCGGGGGCGGAAGCACCCTGACCATCCTCGGCTGCGCGTCGCAGACGCCGAGCAACCTCAGCGTGGCGCTCTGCCACTGATCGGATAGCGGGCCGGGGCGGCCCCACGCCACGGGGCCGCCCCC
>JAVEDU010000070.1 GCA_030840805.1 Actinomycetota bacterium | reverse complement strand
TCGTGGGGCGGCCGGTCCTCCGGCCGCCCCACGACCGGTTCGCACACGGAAGGCGACTGATGCAGCTCCAGCACAGTTTCACGGTGCCCGTCGGGATCGAGGACGCGTGGAAGGTCCTCCTCGACGTCGAGACGATCGCGCCCTGCATGCCGGGGGCGACCCTCGGCGAGGTGAACGGCGACGACTTCACGGGCACGGTCAAGGTCCGGCTCGGCCCGATCAGCCTGACGTACAAGGGCAAGGCCCGGTTCGCGGAGAAGGACGTCGCGGCCCGCCGGGCCGTCATCGAGGCGTCCGGCAAGGACGCGCGCGGGTCCGGCACGGCCAAGGCGACCGTCACGACCGTGCTCACCGAGGAGACGCCGACCAGCACGAGGGTCGTCGTCGACACCGACCTGAACATCACCGGCAAGCCCGCCCAGTTCGGCCGCGGCGTGATGGTGGACGTCGGGAACAAGCTGATCGGCCAGTTCGCCGACTGCCTGGAGGCGAAGATCGCCGCCGGGGAGCTCGCGGTGTCCACCGTGGACGATGCGGCTCCCGCTCCCGCTCCCGATCCCGCTCGGGTGGACGGTGCGGCGGCGGATGCTCCGACGCCGGTGGGCGCCTCGGCCGGCAACGGATCCCCGGCCGCCGCCGGCCGGCCGGCGGCCTCCGCCGGTCCCGCCGTGGCCGAGCGGCCGAAGCCGGCCTCGCAGATCCGGGCCGCCGAGGAGATCGACCTGCTGGCCACCGTCGGGGTCCCGCCCGCGATGAAGTACGCCGCGGTGGCGGCGGGTGGCTTCCTGGTCGGGCTGCTGGTCGCCTGGCTGGTCTGGGGCCGGTGACGGGCGCGGTCGCCGGGCTGGTGCTGGCCGCGGGAGAGGGGCGGCGCTACGGCCGTCCCAAGGCCCTGGTCGAGCTCGGTGGCCGCCTGCTCGTCGAACATGCCGTCCGCGCGCTCACCGAGGGTGGCTGCGGGCCGGTGACCGTGGTGCTCGGCGCGAGTGCCGACGAGGTGGTCCGGCGGGCGGACCTCGACGGGACGCGCACGGTACTGAACCCGGGCTGGGCGACCGGCATGGGCTCGTCGCTGCGGGTCGGCCTCGCCGCGCTCGCCACCGGTCACGCCGACGCGGCGGTCGTGCTGCTCGTGGACACCCCGGGCATCGGGGCCGAGGCGGTGCGGCGGCTCGCGGGGCTCGGCGCGCCGGACGCGGTCGCCGTGGCCACGTACGGCGGCCGGCGCGGGCACCCCGTCCTGCTCGGCCGCCGGCACTGGGCCGAGGTGGCGCGGCTCGCGGCGGGCGACGCCGGGGCCCGGCCCTTTCTCGTGGCGCATCCCGAACTGGTCACGCCGGTGCCGTGCGAGGACATCGCGGACGGCACCGACATCGACGTACCGGCGGACCTGCCCGCCGCGGCGCCAGCCCCAGACCCGCGTTGATCATGGAGTTTGCCACAGACACGCCGGCGTGTCGTGCTGCAAACTCCATGATCAACGCGGAGGGGTCAGGGTCAGCCGCCGATCGCGGACATCGGCCGTTCCGGCTGGAGGAACGACGGGTCGTCGATGCCGTGCCCCGGCTTCTTCGCCCACATCGCCGCCCGCCAGCGCTCGGCGAGCTCGTCGTCGTCCGCCCCGCCCCGCAGCGCCGCGCGCAGGTCCGACTCCTCCCGCGCGAACAGGCAGTTCCGGATCTGGCCGTCCGCGGTGAGCCGGGTGCGGTCGCAGGCACCGCAGAAGTTCCGGGTCACCGAGCCGATCACCCCGACCTTCGCCGGGCCGCCGTCGACCAGCCAGGTCTCGGCCGGCGCCGACCCGCGCTCGACCACATCGGGCGTGAGCGTGAAGGCCGCCGAGAGCCGCTCCAGGATCTCCTCGGCGGTGATCATCGCCGTGCGCTTCCAGGCGTGGTGGGCGTCCAGCGGCATCTGCTCGATGAAGCGCAGCTCGTACCCGTTGTCGACCGCGAACCGGAGCAGCGGCACCGCGTCGTGGTCGTTCACGTCGCGGAGCAGCACCGCGTTGATCTTGACGGGCTCCAGGCCCGCCACGCGCGCGGCGGTGAGGCCCAGCAGCACGTCGTCGAGCCGGTCCCGGTGCGCCAACGTCCGGAAGGTGTCCTTGTCGAGCGAGTCCAGCGACACGTTCACCCGGTCCAGCCCGGCGGCGGCGAGCGGCGCGGCGACGCGCTCCAGCCCGATCCCGTTCGTGGTGAGGCTGATGTCGGGCCGGGGCTCCAGCGCGGCGGTGGCCTTCACGATCGAGACCAGCCCGCGGCGCAGCAGCGGCTCGCCACCGGTGAACCGCACCTCGGTGACGCCCAGCCGCTCGACGGCGATCCGCAGCAGCCGGACGACCTCGTCGTCGGTGAGTACGTCCGGGGTGGGCAACCACGGCAGGCCCTCGGGGGGCATGCAGTACGTGCAGCGGAGGTTGCAGCGGTCGGTCAGCGACACGCGCAGATCCGTCGCGACCCGGCCGTACGGGTCGGCCAGCGGGAGGAGCTGCCTCATGTTCCGACCCTAGTGGACCCCGGGGGTCGCCGTGGTGACACCGGGACGCCGAATGGGTCCGGAGGTGACACATCAGTGGCGCCGGGGCATGCTGGGGACCCCGCCGGGCCTGTGAAGGAGATCACGTTGGAACAGCCCGTGAGCCCGGCCGCGCTCGCCGATGCCCTGGCCGAGTCCGGTTACCTGGCGGACGAGGGCCTGGCGACGGTCGCGTTCCTCGCCGGGAAGATGGGCCGGCCGCTGTTCCTGGAGGGCGACGCGGGGGTCGGCAAGACCTCGCTCGCCCAGGCGCTCGCCGACGTCCAGGGCGCCGAGCTGATCCGGTTGCAGTGCTACGAGGGCCTGGACTCCAGCCAGGCGCTGTACGACTGGGACTTCCCGCGGCAGATCCTGCACCTGCGCGCCGCGGAGGCCGCGGGGGAACACGACGCCGAGACGCTGGAGGCGTCGCTGTACGACCGGCGGTTCCTCCTCGCGCGGCCCCTGCTGCGCGCCATCGAGAGCCCGCGGGCCGTCCTGCTGGTGGACGAGATCGACCGGGCCGACGACGAGTTCGAGGCGTTCCTGCTGGAGGTGTTCTCGGAGAACGCGATCACCGTCCCGGAGATCGGCCGGATCACCGCCGCCACGCCGCCGCTGATCATCCTCACCTCGAACCGGACCCGCGAGGTCCACGACGCGCTCAAGCGCCGCTGCCTGTACCACTGGGTCGAGCACCCTTCCTACGAGCGCGAGGTCGCGATCATCCGGACGCGGCTGCCCGAGGTGACCGAGCGGCTGGCCCGCGACGTGGCCGAGGCGACGGCCCGGCTCCGTGCGCTCGACCTGCTCAAGCCGCCCGGGGTCGCCGAGGCGATGGACTGGGCGAGCGCACTGCACCTGCTCGGGGCGCGGGAGATCGACCCCGACCGGGCCGCGGCCACGCTCGGCGCGGTGCTGAAGTACCGCGAGGATTCCGACCGGGTCCGCGAGCTGACCCTCGCGGCCCTCCTGGGCTCATGACCGCGCCGGTGCACGACGTCACCGACGTCGTGCTCGGGTTCGCCCGCACGCTGCGGCACGCGGGGGTCGATGCGTCGCCGGAACGCGTCCAGGCCATGCTTGCCGCCGTGGACACCCTCGGCGTGCTGAAGCCGTCGAGCATGTACTGGGCGGGCCGCTGCACGCTGTGCGCGTCGCCGGACGACCTGGACAGGTACGACGCGGCGTTCTCGGCGTACTTCGGTGGTGAGGCGCCCCGGGTGGGCCGCCGGGCGCCGATCCAGCGGGACCGGCTCGCCGCGGCGGCGCCGTTCGGGGTCGAGCAGACCGGCGCGCCCACCGAGGACGAGGGCCCCGAGATCCGCACGATGGCGACGGGCGCCGAGATCCTCCGGCACCGGGATGTCGCGCAGCTGTCGCCGGGGGAGCGGGACGAGCTGCGGCGGCTGTTCACGCTGCTGCGGCCGGACCCGCCCGCGCGCCGGTCGCGGCGGCGGGTCGCGGCGCGGACCGGCGCGGTCGACGTGCCCCGGACCGTGCGCCACATGCTCCGGCGGGCCGGCGAGACGAGCCGGCTCGCCCGGCGGCAGCCGCGGCCGAAGCCCCGCCGGGTCGTGCTGCTGCTGGACGTCAGCGGGTCGATGTCGCCGTATGCCGACACCCTGCTGCGGTTCGCCCACGTGGCGGTACGGCGTCACCCCGCGTCGACCGAGGTCTTCACGATGGGGACCAGGCTGACGCGCGTGACGAGGCCGATGCGGCTCCGCGATGCCGACAAGGCGCTCGTGGCGTCGGGCCACGCCATCCCGGACTGGTCCGGCGGCACCCGGCTCGGCGAGGTGCTGAAGGCCTTTCTCGACCGGTGGGGCCAGCGCGGCACCGCCCGCCGGGCGGTCGTGGTGCTGTTCTCGGACGGCTGGGAGCGCGGCGAGCCGACCCTGCTCGGTGCGCAGATGGCCCGGCTGCACCGGCTCGCGCACCAGGTGGTCTGGGTGAACCCGCACAAGGGCCGGGACGGCTACGCGCCGCTCACCGGCGGGATGCAGGCGGCGCTGCCGCATGTCGACGACTTCGTGGCCGGCCACAGCCTGGCGGCCCTGGAACACCTGGTGGAGGTGATGCGCCGTGCGTGAGGTCCTGGACGATCTGCTGCAGTGGTGGGAGGCGGGCGAATCGGTCGGCGTCGGCACGGTCGTGCAGACGTTCCGGTCGGCACCGCGTCCGCCGGGGGCGTCCATGCTGGTCGGCCCGGGCGGCACCGCGATCGGCAGCGTGTCCGGCGGCTGCGTGGAGAGCGCCGTGTACGCGGCGGCGGAGGACGTCCTGGCCGGCGGTGCGCCGGTGCTGGAGCAGTACGGCGTGAGCGACGACGACGCGTTCAGCGTCGGCCTGACCTGCGGCGGCATCCTGCACGTGTTCGTGGAGAAGGTGGACCGCACCACGTTCCCCGAGCTGGGCGAGGTGGCGGCGAGCATCCGCACGGAGGAGCCGGTCGCCGTGGTGACCTGTATCCGCGGTCCGGCCGACCGGATCGGCCGTCGACTGGTGGTGTGGGAGGACCGGGTGGCCGGCTCCCTCGGCCCGGAGCGGCTGGACGCGGCGGCGGCCGACGACGTGCGGGGGCTGCTCGCCCAGGGGCACACCTCGGTGCTCCACTACGGCACGGACGGCGAGCGGCGCGGGGACGACCTGGAGCTGTTCGTCGTGGCGTACGCCCCGCCCCCGCGGATGCTGGTGTTCGGGGCGATCGACTTCGCCGCCGCGGTGGCCAAGGTCGGCGCGTTCCTCGGGTACCGCGTCACCGTGTGCGACGCCCGCCCGGTGTTCGCGACCGCCCGCCGGTTCCCGGACGCGCACGAGGTGGTGGTGGAGTGGCCGCACGAGTACCTGCGGCGCGCCACGGTGGACGAGCGCACGGTGATCTGCGTGCTGACCCACGACCCGAAGTTCGACGTCCCGCTGCTGGAGGTGGCACTGCGTACCCCGGCCGCCTACATCGGGGCGATGGGCAGCCGCCGGACGCACGAGGACCGGCTGGACAAGCTCCGCGAGGCGGGCGTGACCGCCGAGGAGCTGGCGCGGCTGCACTCGCCGATCGGGCTGGACCTCGGGGCGCGGACCCCGGAGGAGACGGCGGTGTCGATCGCCGCCGAAATCATCGGCGAACGCTGGGGCGGCACCGGGCGGCGGCTGACCACGACCGCCGGCGCGATCCACCCGGGCTCCGCGGACCGGCAGCTCGAGGAGGTCTGAGACAGCTCACCACCCCACCGGTGAGGCGTGCCGCTGGGCGAGCGCGACCGCACCGAGCAGCTGGGCCCGCGGGCCCAGCGTGCCGGCCAGCACGCGCAGTGCCCGGACGATGCCCGGCTGCGCCGACCGGCCGATCGACTCCCGGACCCCGCCGAGCAGCGCCTCACCGACCTGGGACAGTTCGCCACCGAGCACCAGCGCCTCCGGGTTGAGGCCGTTGCAGAGATCGGCGAGCACCCGGCCGATCGTGGCCCCGGCGTCGCGCAGGACCCGGGCCGCGCCCACGTCGCCGGCCTCCACCAGCTCGACCACCCGCGCGACGTCGAGCGGCTCGCGGTGCGCGGGCTGGAGCAGCCGCAGCACGTGGGTCACCGACACCACCGTTTCGAGGCAGCCCCGGTTGCCACAGCGGCAGACCGCGCCGTCCGGGTCGACGGGGACATGGCCGATCTCGCCGGCCAGCCCGGTGGAGCCGCGGAACACCTCGCCGCCGAGCACCAGGCCGGCGCCGATGCCCGTGGACACCTTGACGTACACGACGTCGGACATCCCGCGCGCGGCGCCGTAGGTGGCCTCGGCGAGCGCGCCGAGGTTCGCGTCGTTGTCGACGGCGACCGGCAGGCCGAGCAGCTCCGCGAGCTCGGCCGCGGGGCGGCGGTCCACCCACCCCGGCAGGATGTTCCCGGACCCGACGGCGCCGGTCCGCAGGTCGACGGGGGCGGGCAGGCCCAACGCGGCGCCGGCCACCAGGGTGCGCCGGGCGCCGAGGCCCTCCACCAGCCGGTGGACCGTGGCGGCCGCGTGGGCGAGCGCGCGGTCGGCGGACGCATCGACGTCCATCGGCGTCGAGCACTCCGCGACGACCCGGGCGGCCGAGTCGGCGATGCCGACCGTGCAGTGGCTGTGCCCGAAGTCGATCCCGACGACCAGCTGCGGCTGCGGCGCCAATGTCAATGCGGCGGCGGGGCGCCCGGCGCGCCCGGTGCCCGGCTCGGCGGGGCCCTCGACCACGATGCCGTCGCCCAGCAGCTCGGCGACCAGGCTCGTGACGGTGGTGCGGGCGAGGCCGGTGACCCGGCACAGCTCCCCGCGGTTGGTCGCGTGGCGGTCCCGCAGCGCGGCCAGCACGCGGCGCCGGTTGAGCTCCCGGAGGCTGTTCGGGGGTCGGTCGGCCACGCCGGGACTGTAATGCCACCGGACCCAATTTTGCGTGACCCTCGACCGAATTGTTGGGCCACAGGCCGGACTTCTGACCATTGACGCGTGCAAATCAATCCCTCTAGATTCCGGGCTGTCGTTCCCGCGATGAGAGGTGGGTCACATGCCCGGTCCCCTGTTGCGCCGCCCCGGAGCCGCCGCGCTCGCGGCGGCCGTCGTGATCGCGGGCGTGCTCCCCCTGCTGTCCCAGGAGGCCGCCCTCGGCGCTCCGCCGGCCGCTCCGGTGCTCGCCGACTTCGAGGGCAGTGGCGTACCGGCGGGCCTCGCCCCGTTCGGGAACGACGCCGCGAGCACGCCCACGCTGGTGCAGCAGGCGGCCGCCGACCGGCCCGGCGCCGCGGCGGGCAACCGGGGCCTCGCGGTCACGTACCGGGTGAGCGGCTATGGCGGCTTCGCCCACGACCTCACCGCCGCGCAGGACTGGAGCGGGTACGGCGGCTTCGGGTTCTGGGTGAAGGGCACCGGGTCGGGCCGGCGGGTGCAGTTCGAGATCAAGGACGGTGGCACCGACGCGGGTCATGCCGAGCTGTGGGAGTCGTCCTTCACCGACACCGCGTCCGACTGGCGGCAGGTCCAGGTGCCGTTCGGTGACTTCGTCCGGCGAGGCGACTACCAGCCGTCCGGCGCGCCCGCGGACGGCACGCTGGGCCTGACCTCGATGTGGGGTTACGCCGTCAACCTCCCGGCCGCGAGCGGCAGCCTCGTCCTCGACGACGTCGCCGTGTACGGCACGGGTGTCCCGCGGGCCGGGTTCCGGCAGGGGACCTACCGCACCGACCCCGGCACGAGCGTCACCGTCGGTGTCACCGTCTCCGGGCCGGGTGGCGCGCCGCTCGCCGACGACCTCACGGTCCGGTACGCGCTCGGCGGCGGCACCGCGGTCGCCGGCGAGGACTTCACCGCGGACGACGGCACGCTGACGTTCGCGGCGGGTACGCCGTCCGGCACCGCGCGGACGTTCACCGTCCGGACCAGGGGCGGCTCGGCGCCGTCCGTCGCCAAGACGATCCCGGTGACGCTCACCGCCGCCGGCGCCACGCTCGCCCCGGCGAAGG
Organism: Actinomycetota bacterium; assembly: GCA_030840805.1. Lineage (GTDB taxonomy): Bacteria > Actinomycetota > Actinomycetes > Mycobacteriales > HKI-0501 > JAVEDU01. The sequence goes on along the minus strand of JAVEDU010000070.1, from coordinate 14,031 downwards.
CCACCGTGGTGATCAACGCCCACGGTCTGCCGTACCTGAACCCGCGGCTCCCGGTCGACCGGCGGGTCGCCGACCTGCTGTCCCGGATGAGCCTCGCGGACAAGGTCGGCCAGATGACCCAGGCCGAGCGCGGCGCGATCGGGGACGGCGCCGACATCGCGACGTACCGGCTGGGCTCCGTGCTCTCCGGTGGCGGGTCGGTACCGACGCCGAACACCCCGGCGGGCTGGGCCGACATGGTCGACGGCTTCCAGGCGCAGGCGCTCGCGACGCCGCTGCAGATCCCGATGATCTACGGCGTCGACTCCGTGCACGGCCACAACAACCTCCACGGCGCGACCGTTTTTCCGCACAACATCGGCATGGGGGCGACGCGCGACGCCGCGCTGGTCGAGCGGGACGGCCGGATCACCGCGACCGAGACCCGCGCCACCGGGATCCCGTGGGCGTTCTCGCCCTGCGTCTGCGTGGCGCGGGACGAGCGGTGGGGCCGCACGTACGAGTCGTTCGGCGAGGACCCCGCGCTGGTGAAGCGGCTGGAGACGATCATCGACGGCCTGCAGGACCACGGGCGGCTCGGCCGGAACACCGCCGTGCTCGCCACGGCCAAGCACTTCCTCGGTGACGGCGGGACGCGGTACGGCTCGTCGACGACCGGCACGTACACGACCGACCAGGGCGTCACGTACGCCACGCAGCGGGAGCTGGAGGCGATCCACCTCGCGCCGTACCGGACCGCGGTGGACCGGGGTGTCGGCTCGGTCATGCCGTCGTACTCGAGCCTGCAGATCCTCGGCAGGGACGCGAAGCCCGTCAAGATGCACGCGCGCGGTGACCAGATCACCGGTGTGCTCAAGGGTCGGCTCGGCTTCCGCGGGTTCGTCATCAGCGACTGGAACGGGATCGACCAGATCACGGCGGACCACCGGGCCAACGCGAAGCTCGGCGTCAACGCCGGCATCGACATGATGATGGTCCCGAACGACTACCGACGCTTCATCGGTGACCTCACGGCGCTGGCCGGGACGGGGGAGGTCACCGGTGGACGGATCGACGACGCGGTACGGCGGATCCTGCGGCAGAAGTTCGCGCTGGGGCTGTTCGAGCGTCCGTTCGCCGACCGGACGAACCTGCGCTCGATCGGGAGTGCGGAGCACCGCCGGGTGGCGCGGGAGGCCGCGGGGAAGTCGCAGGTCCTGCTGAAGAACTCCGGTGGCGTGCTGCCGCTGTCGCGGCACGCGAAGGTGTACGTCGCCGGGGCGAGCGCCGACGACCTCGGCCGGCAGACGGGTGGCTGGACGCTCACCTGGCAGGGCGCGCCCGGCAACGCGAACAGGGGCACCACGATCCTCGCCGGGATGCGCCAGGTCGCCCCGCACGCCGCGATCACCTACAGCCGGGACGCCTCGGCGCCGACCGCGGGCCACGACCTCGGGGTGGTGGTCGTCGGCGAGAACCCGTACGCGGAGGGGGTCGGCGACGTCGGCAACGGACACTCGCTCCAGCTGTCCGCCGCGGACCGGTCCACCATCGACACGGTGTGCGGCGCGATGAAGTGCGTGGTGCTGCTGGTCTCCGGCCGGCCGCTGGACATCTCCGGCGTGCTGCCGGAGGCGGCGGGGTTCGTGGCGTCCTGGCTGCCCGGTACCGAGGGCGCCGGGGTGGCGGACGTGCTGTTCGGCGCCCGCCCGTTCACCGGACGGCTGCCGATGACCTGGCCCCGGACCGCCGACCAGGTCCCGATCAACGTCGGCGATGCGTCGTACGACCCGCTGTTCCCGTACGGCTGGGGGCTGCGGACCGGGCGTGCGGCGGACGACCGTTCGGCGCGCGGGGTCGCGGCGCTGCGGGATCGGGTGCAGCGCGCGGTCGTCGCGGGCGGATCGGCGGCCATGACGCGGACGGCGCCGCTGTTCGCGGACGCCGAGCACGAGCTGATGGCCGGGCACCCGGATCGGGCCCTCGCGCTGCTGCTCCGGGCGTACGACAGGGTGTGAGCCGTGCCACACTGCGGGCAACCCTGACCCGAGGAGACGACCTTGCCCGACACGTTCGACTACATCGTCATCGGCGCGGGCAGCGCCGGCTGCGTCCTCGCGAACCGGCTCTCCGTGGACGCGTCGGTGCTGCTGCTCGAGGCCGGTCCCGAGGACGACGGGGACGAGATCGGAATCCCGGCCGCGTTCGCCAGCCTGTTCAAGACCAGATGGGACTGGAACTACGAGACGGTCGAGCAGAAGTACCTCGGCGGGCGGCCGGCGTACTGGCCGCGGATGAAGGCGCTCGGCGGCTGCTCGTCGATGAACGCGATGATCTACATCCGGGGGCACCGTGCCGACTACGACGGCTGGCGTGACGCCCACGGCGCGACGGGGTGGGGGTACGCCGACGTCCTCCCGTACTTCGTGCGGGCGGAGGGCAACGCCCGGCTCGGCGGCGCGTACCACGGGCAGGACGGGCCGCTGCACGTCGAGGACCGGCGGTACACCCACGAGCTCACCGACGCGTGGGTGGACGGTGCCGTCTCCTGGGGCATGAAGCCGAACGACGACTTCAACGGCGCGGAGCAGGCGGGCGCCGGCCGCTACCAGGTCACCTGCAAGAAGGGCCGCCGCTGGTCCGCGGCGGACGCCTACCTCCGCCCCGCCGGAGACCGCGTCACCGTGCGGACGTCGGCGCTGGCGGCCCGGATCGTCTTCGAGGGCACGCGGGCGGTCGGCGTGACCTACCTGGTCGACGGCCGCGAGGAGACCGTCCGCTGCGACCGCGAGGTGATCCTCTCCGGCGGTGCGGTCAACTCGCCGCAGCTGCTCATGCTCTCCGGCGTCGGCCCCGCGGCGCACATGCGGGAGATCGGCCTCGACGTGCTGGTCGACCTGCCGGGGGTGGGCGAGAACCTGCACGACCACCCGGCGGCCGGCCTGGTCTGGACGACCCGGGGGACGACCGACCTCGCCGACTTCTCCTCCCCGGCGCGACTGCTGCAGTGGCAGCTCACCGGCCGTGGCCCGCTCGCGTCGAACGTGGGGGAGGGCGGTGCCTTCTTTGCCACCGACGGCGGCTCGGGGCCGGCGAACCTCCAGGTCCACGTGACGCCGACCGCGTTCACCGACAACGGCATGCACGAGCTGCCCGGGCGGCACTTCACCGCCGCCGCGACGCTGGTCGAGGTGGCGAGCCGGGGCCGGCTCCGGCTCCGCTCGGCCGACCCGCGCTGGCGTCCGGAGATCGACCCGCAGTACTACGCCGACCCGGTGGACATGGACGCGATGGTGGCCGGCTGCCGGGTGCTCGCCGAGATCGCCCACCAGGGGGCGCTGGCCAGGTATCTGGACCGGCCGTTCCTGCCCGGGGCGATCGACGGCATCAGTGACGAGGAGCTGCGGGACCACATCCGGGCCACCACGCAGACGCTGTACCACCCGGTCGGCACCTGCGCGATGGGCACGGGCGAACAGGCCGTGGTGGACCCGGAGCTCCGGGTGCGGGGCACCGAGGGGCTGCGGGTGGTCGACGCCTCGGTGATGCCGGTCGTCCCGCGGGGCAACACCAATGCGCCGACGATCATGCTGGCGGAGCGGGCCTCGGACCTGATCCTGGGCCGCGAGCCGCTTCCCGCCGCAACGGTCTGACGCCCCCCACCCCCAAGTTGATCATGGGGTTTGCAACACGACACGCTGGCGTGTCTGTTGCAAACCCCATGATCAACGCGGGCTTTGTCAGCGGCGGCCGTGCAGCAGGTTCACCAGCGTCGACAGCGTCTTGTCGTCCTTCGCGGTCCGGGCGAACGTCGTCGTCTTGATCGGCACCGCGAACCGCTGCCGCGCGATCGCCTTCGGCCGGGTGAACTCCTTGAGCCCGTCCTCGCCGTGGATCCGGCCGAACCCCGAGTCGCCGACCCCGCCGAACGGCAGCGACGGGATCGCCGCGAACGAGATCACCTGGTTGACCGACGCCATCCCGGACCGGATCCGCCGGGCCAGCTCCAGCCCGTTGGCGCGGGAGAACACGGTCGCGCCGAGCGCGTACCGCGAGGCGTTCGCCTTGGCGACGGCCTCGTCCATGTCCCGCACCTTCGCGATGGTCAGCGTCGGCCCGAACGTCTCGTCGGTGACCGCGAGGCTGTCCTCGGGCACGTCGACCAGCACGGTGGGCTGGACGAACCGCTCCCCGACCGCGTCGCGCCCGCCCACCAGCGCCCGCCCGCCGCGGTCCAGGGCGTCCGCGATGTGCCGCTTGATGATGTCCAGCTGTGACGGCATGGTGATCGGGCCGATCTGGGCGTTCGGCCCCTCGCCGGCGGTCAGCTTCTCCGCCCGGTCGGTGACCTTGGTGACGAACTCGTCGTACACCCGCTCGTGGACGTAGACGCGCTCCACGCCCACGCAGGTCTGGCCGGCGTTCGCCATGCCGCCCCAGACGGCCGCATCGGCGGCGGCGTCCAGGTCGGCGTCCGCGTCGACGACCAGCGCGTCCTTGCCGCCGCACTCGATCAGCACGGGCGTGAGGGTGGCCGCGGCCGCAGCCATGATCTTCTTGCCCGTCGCGGTCGAGCCGGTGAACGCGACCTTGTCCACCCCGGCGGTGACCAGCGCCGCGCCGGTCTGCCCGAGCCCGGTGACGAGCTGGAGCACGTCGTGACCGGGCACGACCTCGGCGAACGTGTCCACCAGCCACCGGCCCGCACCCGGGGTGTACTCGCTGGGCTTGAACACGACCGTGTTGCCCGCGGCGAGCGCGTACGCGATCGAGCCCATCGGCGTGAAGACCGGGTAGTTCCACGGGCCGATCACGCCGATCACGCCGAGCGGCGCGTACTCCAGGGTGGCACTGTGGTTGGCCATCAGCAGGCCGGGGGACACCCGGCGGCGGCCGAGCACCTTGCCCGCGTGCTTCGCCGCCCACGCGAGGTGGTCGATCGCCAGCACCAGTTCCAGCATCGCGTCGGAGTGCGGCTTACCGGTCTCGCGGTGCACGATGTCCGCGAGCTGCGGCGCGCGCCGGGTGATGACGCCCTTCCACTGCTCCAGGAGCTTCCGGCGCCCGGGGGCGCCGAGTCCGGCCCACCAGTCGGCGGACGCGCGGGCGCGCGCCACGGCGGCCGAGACGTCCTCCGCGGTGTGTACCGGGTGCGTGCCGACGGTCTCGCCGGTGGCCGGGTCCAGGGAGTCGAAGGTGTCGGGCCGGGTGGGGGCGGACGTCGTCGGGGACTTGGTCGCGGTGGTGCTCATGGGGGAGTCCTCCTCGTTGTGGCTCCCGTCACCCTACTGCCCAGTAGCGACGCGCTGGGGCACGCCTCCGGGCGGCTCGCCCGCTGACGTACCGTCGTGGTCGTGAGCCCGCGTCAGAACCGCCGAGACCGCGACGAGGAGCGGGCCGTGGGCCCGCGGCGGCACGAGACCGTGGAGGAGTGGCCGGACGGCGACTGGGTCGTCCGCGGCCTCACCGGGTCGGCCGCCGGCAAGACGTACCGCTGCCCCGGCTGCGACCAGGAGATCCCGGCCCCCACGCCGCATCTCGTCGCGTGGCCGGTCGACGGCGGCGGACCGGACGACCGGCGGCACTGGCACCGCGCCTGCTGGGATGCCCGCCTGCGCCGCGGCGTCAAGGTGCACCGGTCCAAGAACGCCCCGCGCTACGGCTGACCGGTGTACAACCACCCCGGGCGGAGTGCGAGGATCGGCGCCGTGGCCCAGATCGCGTCCAACACCGTGCTGCCGGCGGACCGCCGGGACATCGAGCTGCAGACCGCGGACGGACTCACCCTCGTCGGTGAGCTCGCGATGCCGCCCGACGGGCGGACACCGGTCGCCACCCTGCTCTGTCTGCACCCGCTGCCGACCCATGGCGGGATGATGGACAGCCACCTCTTCCGCAAGGCGGCCTGGCGGCTGCCCGCGCTCGCCGATGTCGCGGTGCTCCGTTTCAACACCCGCGGTACGTCGTCGGAACGCGGTACGAGCGAGGGCAGCTTCGACGCCACCGAGGGGGAGCGGTTCGACGTGGCGGCCGCGATCGAGTTCGCGGAGTTCGAGGACCTGCCGAACCCCTGGCTCGTCGGGTGGTCCTTCGGTACCGACCTCGCGCTGCTGCACGGATGTGACCCGGCCGTCGAGGGCGCGGTGCTCATCTCGCCGCCGCTGCGGTGGTCCACCCCGGCGGCGCTGGACACGTGGGCCGGCTCCGGCAAGCCCGTGCTGGCGCTGGTACCGGAGTTCGACGACTACCTGCGGCCGGCGGAGGCGGCGGAACGGTTCGCCGCCATCCCGCAGGCCGAGGTCGTCGGCGTACCGGGCGCCCGGCACCTGCTCGTGGGCTTCACCGAGACCGTGCTCGACGCGATCGTCGAGCGGGTCAACCCCGCCGCGTACCCGCTTCCGTCCACTTGGGACGGTCCGGTCGACCACGGCGACGCGTCCGCGTACGCCGACCGTACGGTCGCCACGTTCGCCGACGTGCCCAAGGCAGAACCCTCGTCCCCCCACCGACAGGAGAGCTCGTGACCGCCTTCGACCTGACCGGCCGTACCGCCCTGGTGACCGGTGCCTCGCGTGGCATCGGCCGGGCGATGGCGGTCGCCTTCGCCCGCCACGGTGCGGACGTCGCCCTCAACGGGCGTGACACCGCCCTGCTCGCGGAGGTCCAGGCGGAGATCGAGGGCCTGGGCCGCAAGGCGGTCGTCGTGGCCGCGGACGTCACCGACGCCGAGGCCGTCCGCGGCATGGTGGACGGGGCCATCTCCTCCCTCGGTCACCTCGACATCGTCGTGAACAACGCGGGCGGCAACAGCTTCAGCGTGCCGTTCCTGGGTGCTCGGCCGCAGGGCTGGGACAAGGTCATGAAGCTGAACCTCGACTCGGTCGTGGAGGTCTGCCGGGCGGTCGGCCCGCACCTGCTCGAGCGGAAGTCCGGCTCGGTCATCAACGTGGCGAGCGTCGCCGGACTGTCAGCCGTGCCGATGATGGGCCACTACGGGACGGCCAAGGCCGCCGTCCTGGCCCTGACCCGCACGCTCGCGGCGGAGTGGGCGTGGGCCGGCGTCCGGGTCAACTCGCTGGTGCCGGGGTGGGTGGCCACGGACCTCACCGAGTTCGCCCGTGCCGAGGAGAGCATCGAGAAGGCGCTGATCTCCCGGGTCCCGATGCAGCGGTGGGCGACCGCCGAGGAGATCTCCGGTCCCGCCGTGTTCCTGGCCTCGGACGCGTCCTCGTTCGTCACCGGACACTCGCTGATCGTGGACGGCGGGCTCACGGTCACCTGACTCCGGGTCGGGGCACCAGGAGCCGGGCCGCACCGTCACGAGGTCCCCGCGCAGCCCACGGGACGTGTCGGAGGGGTCCGGGCGGACCACGCAACGGAACCGCCGCACCGCTCCGTCCGGCCACTGCACCCCCGCGGGCCGCGCCACTGCGCGCGGCCACTCCACGAACCCGCCGACCTCTCGCCGCCCGCCGCCGAGGTCGGTGACCTCGACGCCCGTCATCATGGTGCGCTGGTCTGCCGGCAGCCCCATCTCCCGGTAGACCGGCACGCCGCACCTGGCCGCGGCACCGCGTTCGGATCCGGGTTCTGCGGACCGCAGCCCGCCGTGGTGGCGAGCCCCGCGACGGCGAGGAGGCAGGGGTGCAGACGCATGCGCCCGATTGTCGGTCACCCGGGCTGGCGCGGCACCGAATCGTGACGGAACCTCGCTCCCGTGGATACCGGCGCGGGCGTCTTCTCGCTGTGGACGCAGTGCGGTTCGACGGTCCGGAACCGGGTCCGCGTCCGGGTGCCCGTCTCGACGGGGGGCGTATCGGTACGAGCGGGCGTGGCCCGGTACCGACCGTTGTTGTCGGAGGGGTGCGGAACGATGCGCGCCATGACGACATGGGCCGAGTTCGCCGCCGCCGAAGAGGATTTCGCGGGGCGGGTCCGCGAGCTGTTCACCGCCCGGAAGCACCTGACCGTGGCGACCCTGCGCCGGGACGGGTCACCGCGCATCAGCGGGACCGAGCTGGAGTTCTCCGACGGTGAGGTGTGGCTGGGCATGATGCCCGGCTCCTTGAAGGCGCGGGACCTGCGCCGGGACCCCCGACTGGCGCTGCACAGCCCGACCCTGGACCCGCCGGAGGCCGCACCGGGCGAGTGGTCCGGCGAGGCGAAGCTCGCGGGCCGGGCCGTGGAGGTGAGCGATCCGGCGCGGACCGACGAGCCGCACCGGTTCCGCGTGGACGTGGCCGAGGTGGTGCTGACCCGGGTCGCGGAGGCCGGGGACCATCTGGTGATCGAGACGTGGCATCCGGACCGCGGCCTGGAGCGCCTGCTGCGGCGATAGGTTCCCGCCATGACCGTCGAACTGCACCACACCGAGGCGGGCCAGGGTGTCCCGCTGGTCCTGCTGCACGCGTTCCCGCTGTCGTCCGCCATGTGGGCGGCGCAGCGTGAGGGCCTGGCCGACGTGTGCCGGGTCATCACGCCGGACCAGCGGGGCCTCGGGGCTTCACCGCTCGGTTCCGGCCCGCCGTCGCTCGACGCTGTCGCGCACGATGTCGCCGCGCTGCTCGACCGGCTCCGCCTGGACCGGGTGATCCTGGGCGGGCTGTCGATGGGCGGGTACGTGACGATGGCGTTCCTGCGGCGGTACCCGGACCGCGTCGCCGGGCTCGTGCTCGCCGACACCAGGGCCGGAGCCGACCCGCCGGAGGGGGTGCTGCGGCGCGAACGGCTCGCCGAGCGTGTCACCGGCGACGAGGGCATCGACGCCGTCTTCACCGAGGTGGTGCCGAACCTGTTCGGCCCCTCGACCCTCGAAGGCCGGCCCGAGGTGGTTCGGCGCGTGCACGATCTCGTGCGCGCGGCCGAGCCGGCGGCCGTGGCCTGGGCGTCCCGCGCGATGGCCGTGCGCCCGGACTCGGCGGGCGTGCTCGCCGCGACGGACGTCCCGGCGCTCGTCCTCGTGGGGGAGGAGGACCGGCTCACCCCGGTGGCGGACGCCGAGGCGATGGTCCAGGTCCTGCCGCGGGCCCGGCTCGTACGACTCCCCGCCGCGGGGCACCTCTCCGCGATCGAGGACCCCGAGGCGTTCAACGCGGCGGTGCGGGAGTTCGTCGCGGACCTGGGGTGAGCACCCGGTCCGGCGGGGCGCTGTCCGCGTGTCGGCGTGAGCGGGGCGGCAGGACGTGGACGGCGCGCGTCATGCCGGCTGGGCCGGGCCGCCGCGGGTACGCGGCCACGGCCACGGCTCGCGGCCGGGGCGCTGTCCGCGTGCGTCGGCGTGAGCGGGGCGGCAGGACCTGGGCGGCGCGCGTCATGCCGGCTGGGCCGGGTCGTCGCGGGCTGAGCTGCCGGGGGCGCGGCGCGGCCACGGCTCGCGGCCGGGGCGCCGGGAGCGGTGGTCCCGCCGGGCGCTGGCCGCGTATGTCGGAGACCGGTGTCTCCCGGGTGCCGTGCGTCAGCCGGTGCGGGCTGCGCCGCCCCGGGGCACCGGGCCGGGGCGCGGACCGCCGCCGGGGTGCTGCGAGCGGTCGCCCGGCCGGGTCTTCGCGGCGCGCATCGGGGCCAGCCGGACCGGCCGACGCCGGGCCGAGCGTGTCAGCGGGTGCGGGGCGGGCCGCCGCCGGGGACGCGGGCGGTGCCGCGAATGGTCGGGTGCTCGTTCGGGCGCGGGGTGTCCTCGCGGGTGTCCTGCGGACGGGCGGTCGGCGTCGGCTTGGGACGCGGGGTCCCGCTCGGGCCGGGCGCAGGCTTCGACGGGGAGTTCCCCTGGCCGGTCTCCGGCGCGGACTGCGGCGGCTGTGACCGGGCGGGGGCACCCGGGGTCACCGGACCCGGCGTCACCGGACCGGGCGGCGTGGGCACCGGCGCGCCGGGCGCTGCCGGACGTGCGGCTCCGGGGTTTCCGGCGGCCGGATTCCCGCGTGGCGGGACGGGCTGATCGGCGGGGACGGCCCGCGGCGGCTGCGCCGCGGGCCGCGGCGGCGAGCCCGGCGTCCCAGCGCCGGGCGTCCCAGCGCCGGGCGTCCCGGACGCGGCGCCCGGGATCTCCGGACGACCACCGGGGGCGGCACCGGGGACTGCGGGTCGGCCAGCCTGCCCACCCGGGGCCTGGGTGCCGACCGGCTGTCCCCCGGCAGGAGCACCCGTACCGCCGGGAGCGGGCTTCGCGCCGGCGGGAGCCCCGGGCCCGAAGCCCATCCCGGCCCCGAGCGCGGCGAGCGCCTCCCGGAGCTTCGCGAGCTCCCGGTTCACCTGCGTGCGCTGGGTGGTGAGGTCGGTGACCTCGGCCCGCATGCCCTCGATCACGCGCCGCGCCTCGGCGCGGGCCTCGTCGACGGCGTGCTGGGCAGCACTCCGGCTGTGGGTCCGCTCGGACTCGGCGGCGACCCGGGCCTCGGTCAGCAGCCGCTCGGACTCGGAGCGGGCCTCGGCGATGATCCGGTCGGATTCGGCGCGGGCCTTCTCGCCGATTGCGGTGACGCTCTGGCGGCTCTCGCTCCGGACCTTCGCGGCCTCGGCCTCGGCCTCGCTCTTGAGCCGCGTGACCGTCGCCTGCGCCTCCGCGAGCAGCGTCTGAGCCCGCTGGGTCCGCTCGGCGTTCTCGCGCTCGATCTGCTCGCGGATCCGCAGCTGCTCCTGCTTGGCCTCCTCGCGGCGCGCCGCCACGGCGCGGGCGAAGTCGTCCTCGATCTGCTGGGCCCTCGCGGTGGCGGCCTCCACCAGCCCGTTGGCCTCGGAGTGCAGGGCGGCGATGTCGTCCTCGGCGTGGGCCCGCATGTCCGCGGCCTCGTCCTCGGCCAGCTGGAGGATCTGCTCGATGCGGTAACCGAGATGCGCAAAGTTCGCGGGCTCGCTCGTCGCCGTCTCGCGGCGCGCGTTCATCAGCTCGTACTGGAGCCGGCGGACCTCGTCGGCGTACGCCTCGGCCTCGCCGTAGGCGGCGTCCCGCTCCGCGATCAACTCGGCCTCGACCTGCTGCACCTTGGCCATGTACGCCAGTACCTGGCGCATGTCGAAACCACGGAGGACGCGCTCGAAGGGGGCCTCGTCGGGGTCACCATGGAGCGCGAACAGCTGCTGCTCGCCGTCGTTCGCCATGCCCTACATCCTCACACGCGACTCGGACCACGCCGCGCCCGCGTGAACGGGCGCGGCGTGGGGTGCATCTAACCGCGGGGCGCGGACTTGCCGCTGCCCGCCGGCACCTTGCCGGTCGAACCGGTGGTGGAACCGGCGTCGTCGGCCGCCTGACGGGCCTCCTCGACGGCGGTGTCCATCGCCTCGACGGCCTCCTCGACGGCCTGCTCGGCCTTCTCGACGACCTGCTCGACGGCAACCTCGGCAGCGGCGCTGGGGGCAGCTGTGCCCCCCATCAGGCCGGCGAGCATCTCCCGCAGCTGACCCAGCTGCTGGTTGATGGCGTCGCGCTGCTTGGTGAGCTCGTCCACCTGGCGCTTCGCCGCGGTGCTGACCTGCTCGGCCTCGGCGTTGGCCTCCCGGACGAGCCGTTCCGCCTCGGTACGCGCGTCGGACGTGGTCCGGTCGGCGAAGGCCTTCGCCTTCTCGACCGTGGTGCGGGCGTTGGACTCGGACTCGCGGCGGCGTGCCTCCGCGGTCACCTCGATCTCCTTGGCCCGGCCCTCGGCGGCCTGGGCCCGCTCCTCGGCCTCACCGACGAGCTTCTGGGTGGCGGCCACCGCGGCACTGTGCCGCTGCGACTCGGCCTGCTCGGACTGCTCCCGCCGCTCGGCGAGGGCCAGCTCGAGGGCCCGGAGCTCGGTGTCCCGCTTCTCACGGGTGGCGGCGAGGATCCGCTCCGCCTCGGCCTTCTTCTCCTCCGTCTCCTGCTGCGCCTCGGCGCGCAGGGCGTCGGTCTCCTTCTTGACCGCCGCCCGGAGAGCGTCGGTCTCCTTCTTCGCCGCCGCGCGGAGCTGCTCGGCCTCCTGGGCCGCGGTGTTGCGGACCTCGGTGGCGGCGTGCTCGGCGGTGGACCGCAGCTGGGTGACCTCGCGGTCCGCCGTGGCGCGGAGCTGCGCCACGTCCCGATCGGCCGTCCCGCGCAGCTCGGCGACCTCGTGGTCGGTGGTCTTGCGGAGCTGCGTGGTCTCCCGCTCCGCGGTGCTGCGGAGGTGGCTGACCTCGCGTTCGACCGCGGCGCGGATGTCCGCCGCGTCACCCTCCGCTGTGTCGCGGACGGTCGTGGCGTCGCGGTCTGCGGCCTCGCGGGTGGAGGCCGCCTCGGCCCGCGCACGCTCGACCAGTTCACGGGCGGCGAGCTGGGCGGCGGTCTTGGTCTCCTCCGCCGCCTTCTGCGCCTCCGCGATGTGTTCCTTGCCCTGCTCCTCGGCCAGCCGCAGCAGCTGCTCGACCCGGGTGCCGAGGCCGGCGAGCGTGGGCTTGCTGCTCTCCCGGAGCTGCTTCTCCTGGGACTGGATGGCCCGCTGCAGCGTGCCGAGTTGCTTCTCTGCGTCGCGGAGCCGGTCCTCCGCCTGCCGCATCCGGGCCTCCGCCTCGCTGCGGGCCGAGGTGTGCTGGTTCAGCTCGGCACCCACGCGCTGGATGTACTCGTTGACCTGGTGCTTGTCGTATCCACGCAGCGTGACGGTGAAGTCCGGCTCCGTTGATGCGTTGTCGAAGAAGGGGATGGGGGGGTCTTGGGGCATCGGCATGGGGTCAACTATTCCAGAGAGGACGGGTGGTTCCTAGGTCGTTCCTAGACGTCGCGGAAGCGGTTGATCGCCTCCAGGTGGGTGGCGCGCAGCTCGTGGTCACGCACGCCCAGGCCCTCCTCGGGGGCGAGGCACAGCACGCCGACCTTGCCCTGGTGGAGGTTCCGGTGGACGTCGTAGGCGGCCTGTCCGGTCTGCTCCAGCGGATACGCCTTCGACAGCGTGGGGTGGACGATGCCGCGCTGGATCAGGCGGTTCGCCTCGTGCGCCTCGCGGTAGTTGGCGAAGTGCGAGCCGATGATCCGCTTGAGGCTCATCCACAGGTACCGGTTGTCGTACTGGTGCATGAACCCGCTGGTCGAGGCGCAGGTCACGATCGTGCCGCCCTTGCGGGTGACGTAGACACTGGCACCGAAGGTCTCGCGGCCCGGGTGCTCGAACACGATGTCGGGGTCCGAGCCGCCCGTGAGCTCACGGATCTTGGCGCCGAGGCGCTTCCACTCGCGCGGGTCCTGGTTGTTCTCGTCCTTCCAGAACCGGTAGCCCTCGGCGTTCCGGTCGATGATCAGGTCCGCGCCCATGCGGCGGCAGATCTCGGCCTTCTCCGGGCTGGACACCACACAGATCGGGGTTGCGCCGGACGCGAGTGCCATCTGGGTCGCGTAGGAGCCGAGGCCACCGGAGGCGCCCCAGATCAGGACGGTGTCCCCGAGCTTCATGCCGGCACCGTTGCGGGACACGAGCTGCCGGTACGCGGTGGAGTTGACCAACCCGGGGCTCGCGGCCTCCTCCCAGGTGAGGTGGGTGGGCTTCGGCATGAGCTGGTTGCTCTTGACCAGCGCGACCTCGGCGAGCCCGCCGAAGTTCGTCTCGAATCCCCAGATCCGCTGCTCGGGGTCGAGCATCGTGTCGTTGTGGCCGTCCGGGCTCTCCAGCTCGACCGAGAGGCAGTGCGCGACGACCTCGTCACCGGCCTTCCACGCCTGCACCCCGGGGCCCGTCTTCAGCACCACACCGGCGAGGTCGGAACCCACGACGTGGTACGGCAGGTCGTGGCGCTTGGTGAGCGGCGACAGGCGCCCGTACCGCTCGAGGAAGCCGAACGTCGACACCGGCTCGAAGATCGAGGTCCACACGGTGTTGTAGTTGACCGCGCTCGCCATCACGGCGACCAGCGCCTCACCCGGGCCGAGCTCGGGGGTGGGCACGTCCTGGACGTGGAGCGCCTTGCGCGGGTCCTTGTCGCGCGATGCCATGCCCTCGAACATGTCCACCTCGTCCTTCGAGACGTAGGCGGCGCGGTAGTGGTCGGGAAGCTCGAGGTTGGCGAAGTCGTCGGACGTCGCAGCGCCGCTCTGGATGGCGTCGAGGATGTTCTGCACGT